>QWOP01000077.1 GCA_003669605.1 Planctomycetota bacterium | reverse complement strand
TGCCAGAATCGCCAGCACACTCCCCAGGGAGACGCTGACAAGCATCGCCCGGCCCCGGTGACCGGGAGCGATCAGTTTTCCCTGGAGCGCCGCCACCGCCAGTTGGTTGAGGCCGTTGGCCGCCGAGAATGAGGCGTAGACCACGAGGAACAACAGCGCCAGCAGGTCGGGGCGGCGGGCCTCGAGCGGTCCCCAGGCCACGGCCAGAACGGCGAAGCAGGCCGCCATCAGGAGGCTCGTCCCGACCAGTGGCCACTTCTTCCGTGGGCAGCGTGTGAGCCACGACGAGAACAGCAGCGGCGGCACGCTCTGGCCCCCGCGATTGAGCACCGGAAGCAGTCCACGGAGCAGCCCGGAATCGACGACGGCGTCGAGCACCGCGGGCATGATGATGGTCTCTGTTTTGAAGATCCATCCCACCCGGACGATGACCTGATAGGTCTCGAGCATCAGCGTGTTGCGGACTTCGCGCCCCTCGGCCCGTTCCTCCCCCGTCCCCTCGCCTGGCGTCGGCTCGTTGCAACCGTCGGTCATAGGGGTACTATTTTCCAGGAAGACTTTTCTCGAGACGCTTTGTCGCAGCATCGACGATTTCCCCCGTCACCGTCCAATCCTCCGAAGCCCCCGCCGGGGACTCTCGGAGCAGGAGGCTCCCCTGACCGCCATCCGTCCCCACCTGCCACTGTCCATCCGCTCCCGCCGCCAGCCGGGATGCCATGCCGGCAGGATGAGAGTCTCGGCGGCGCTGGCCGTTCTCCTCGCAGCGGCGTTTGGGGCTACCGCCGCCGAGCCGGCCGGTGGGCTGGTGTGGTTTGGCACCTATACCGGTTCGCCGCCACAGGGGGCAGGGATTTATGTTGCCCGATTCGATCCCGGCTCCGGCACGCTCTCCGAGCCACAGTTGGCTGCCGAGCTAACCAATCCCTCGTTCGTGGCCCTCCACCCCACCAGGCCGCTGCTCTACGCCGTCTCGGAGGTGGCTGACGCCGATGGCCGGCCGACGGGGAGCATCGTCGCCCTCTCGATCGACCCCGCCACCGGAAAACTCACCCGGCTCAACCACCAGTCATCCGGCGGGGGTGGACCCTGTGCGGTATCGGTCGATCCGTCGGGGCGGGCGGTGCTCGCTGCCAATTACGGCGGCGGCAGCGCGGTCTGTCTCGGTATCGAGAAGGATGGGCGGCTGCGCCCGGCGGTGTCGGGGAACCCGTCCGGCTTCATCCAGCACGAGGGGACGAGCGTCAATCCTGCCCGCCAGGAGGCGCCCCACGGCCATTCCATCGATCCCACGCCCGACGGCCGCTTTGCCGTCGTCTGCGACCTGGGGATCGACAAGGTCCTGATCCATGCCCTCGACGCGGCACAGGGAACGATCGGCCCTCACAGCGAGGCCGTGGTCGCCGCCGGCGCCGGCCCGCGGCACTTCGCTTTCCATCCCGACAGCCGCCACGCCTACTGCATCAACGAACTCGACCTGACTGTGACTGCGTTCGATTTCAACGCCCAACAGGGCACCTTGAAGCCGCTGCAAACGCTCTCCACGCTCCCGGACGACGTCACCGATCGGAGCGGCTTCTCGACTGCGGAGATCGCGGTCCATCCCTCAGGGAAGTTCGTCTACGGATCGAACCGGGGCCATGATTCGATCGCCATCTATGCCGTCGATCAGCCGACCGGCCGGCTCACCTTCCTCGGCGTCGAGCCGATCCGCGGCAAGACCCCGCGAAACTTCGCCATCGATCCCTCTGGAAAGTGGTTGCTCGCCGCCGGACAGGATTCTCATTCCGTGACCATCTTCGCTATCGATCCAGAGAGCGGAAAACTGACTTTCACCGGGAAGTCGATGGCCGTTCCAGCTCCGGTGTGCATCCGCTTCCGCTGAGCCCCGCCTGCCGCGTTGGCCTGTTCCCGTTTCTGCCCCCCCTAGAGCCTCTCATAGAGCCCCTCAGTTCCTCAGCCTAGGGCGCGCCACAGCGATGACCATTTCCCTTCTCAAGTCGAAGATCCACCGGGCTTGTGTCACTGGAGCCTCGCTCGATTACGAGGGAAGTCTGACGATCGCCGCCGACCTCGCCGCCAAAGTTGGGCTGAGGAGATACGAACGGATTCTCGTCGGCAACATGGCCAACGGGGAACGCTTCGAGACCTACGTGATCCTCGGCGAACCAGGATCGGGGGCGATTGAACTCAATGGGGCCACCGCCCATCTGGGGAAAATCGGCGACCGGCTGACGATCATGGCCTACGGCCAGTTCGATCGATTGGAGGCGGAAAAACACCTCCCCGCCGTGATCGTTCTCGACGAGCACAACGCGATCATCCGTGGTCCGCTTGCCCAGTGAGCATCCGCTTGCCCAGTGAGCATCCGCTTGCTAAATGCGCATCCGCTCAGAACCAAACGTCGGGCTTTGGATCAGGTTTTCGATACGCCCCCCTGCCCGTCCCGAGACCGTCAAAGCGGTTCCGCGAGCGGTCCAGTGGGCAAGGCGCTCTTCACAGGATTTCCTTCAGGCCCCTTCTTGGGGGCTGCCACCCTCGGGGCATTGACCGCCTTGGGGGCGGCTGCAGCGGCTGCAGCGGGAGCAGCGGCTGCCGGGGCAGACGCGGCGGGAGGCGTTGCATTGGGAGCAACGGCCGCGGGCTTTACCTTGGGAGGTGTCAGAGCCGCCGCCGGCTGGGCGTCAGGCTGTGCCGCGGCCACCGGCTGCGATGCCTTGGGCGCAGATACAGGCTTCGTCTCCGAACATCCGGGGGCCGCCAAGATGGCTGCCAGCCCCATCGACATCAAGCACGTCGTTCGCATCGGAGGGTCATTCTCCCAAAGAGTACAGATAGAAAAAGACAGATAAACCATGAATTCCGAGCCGCCAGCCATGAACCATCATCACTGTTGCAAATCAAAGCAGCCAGTTCACGGCCGGCGGCCCGCTGCGGAAGCGAGTTGCCAAGATCAGTCGAGCGCTGACGAAGTCAGGCCGTCCTGCCGACCTGCCAACTGCAGCATCGCGTCGGGGTCAGCGCCCACGGAGATCCCCCGCACCGAGCCATCGGTCATCACGTAGTTGACCTGGCCGCCGGAGTGGAAACTCGAGAACCGGTTGTAGGCCCGGACGGAAGAGTCATATTGCACGCCGCCGAAACTCTTCGCCATCCAGTGCATCGGCACCGGCCCGGTCGTCCAAGCGAACGATACCCAACGGTTGGTGCCTTGCTTGCCAGTGTTCGTCGTTCCCCCGTCAGGGCTAAAGTGACCAGTCACCTCGCCAAACAAGATCGTCTTGGAGCTGCCGTCAAGACAATCCTTCATCCCCTGTGACTCGACACTCCGGAACATCCCCTTGTAGGTGTCGGCGGCGATCAGATTCGCACCGCTCAGCCCGCAATACCGACCGTCATCGTTGAGCCGGCCTCCACTGGGGGCGTAATTCGTGCACTGGTGATTACGGACGATCGGGTCTGGCGGCTCGTCGTTGAGTCCAAAAAAGCCGTAGACCGAAGGCGACATGGAAAAGATCAGCGACAAATCGGCGCTTCCGATTTTCCTCGCCGCTTCCGCGTTGTCGGAGGGGCACAGCAAGGCCGAAATCCGGGTGCCGGTGACGCCGTTTATCTGGGTGTAGTTCCAGTAGGGATACTTCTTCGGGTCGGAGCCGTCGCCCGGCACGACAAAATCTTTGGCATTCATCTTCAAGTTGCCAGAGAACGGCTGGGAGGTCTGTGACTCCTCCATGTACGGGAGCAGAAAGACCAGTGCCCCACAGAACGTGTACTTATCCCATGGATTACCCCCCGCCGTCTCGTTGGGATCTTGAGGGACGATTTGCCCAGGTGGAAACTTTTTCTGTGCCGACTCGAAGTTGAGCGCGGCCAGACCAAGTTGCTTCATATTGTTGGTGCAAGCACTGCGACGGGCCGCTTCGCGGGCGGCCTGAACGGCCGGCAGAAGCAGGCCGACGAGTGTCCCAATAATGGCAATCACCACCAGCAGTTCAACGAGCGTAAAGCCATGGCGGCCGACCGCCGCATGGCCTGAGGATTCTCGACGCATCACTTCACCCCCCAATTCATAAATGGAATAAAAACAGGGATGTCGGCCACGTTAGGAATGTGGCCGACGGTTGAAGACCGCAAAGCACGACTCCAAACAGCGCAAATCCGACCTATGACCAGCACACAATTGAGATGAAAGAAAGTATAGGACGTAAAATCGACCCCGGGCGCATCCCAAGCCATCCCCGGCGCTCGTCAATGCCCGATCGCTCCCCCTTGCAGCAGACTCGCCCCTCGAAGGATCCTAACATTAGGGAATTGTTATGCAACTTTTTTAATCGCTCGAAAGAGGGGGAATTCCTCTCAAAGGCTGGCCGCGTGAAGGGGGGCCGAGTCACTCCACCAAAAAGTTCGCCTGCAAACCCCATGCCGCTCCCCTGATGCCCCCCGACGGGGCACGACGACCCGATGGCCTGGGCATTTTAAAAGGGGTGAAAACGAGTCGGCCGGGCGGAATCTGCCATGGATAACGACTGCCGGGCGGGGTCAGCCCAAGCAGGCTCGACTCCGCTTCCCTGCTACCTCGCCCGTGGACGGGCAGCCGCTGCTCAAATCCTGGGCAAGATCGCGACGCCACGATCGCGACTCAAGTGCACCTGCGGGCCTCGACTGCCGCGGCAGCGCCTCTTCCCAGTCAGTGGGGCCTTCCCAGTCAGTGGGGGCTTTGTTCCGCCAGCAGCATTTCCAGATAACTGCGCTGCTCCGGCGGGCCGCAGCCAAGTTCACGGGCCAGCGATTCCAATCGTCGGACCGCCGCCGGCACCTCCCCCTCTTCGGCCAGAATCTCTCCTTCGAGAAAATCCCCCAGACCGGCCACGGCATCAATCGCCACCTCTATCTCGGCCCCCTCCCAGGACAGCTGGGCTGAGCGCCGATATTTGGCGACTTCCAGCACCCGGCCGAAGCCGAGGGCCCCGAGCAAGTCGCTCCACTGCTCGAGGGTCGCCCGGGAAGACGCAAGCGTGGCAGAGGCCAGCGGCAGTTCGATTTCGCGCCTTGTCTTGGCGGCCGTCCCGATCCGGGGGCCCTTCCAGGTGACGGCGATCGCATCCCCCGTGCGGCGTAATCGCAGTGCCTCGTCGGTGCGGGCGAAATCCCGGCAGGGGTGCGAAAAATACCGGTCGACCTGCTCGACTCGATCTGAGAATTCCGCTGCCAACCCGATCAGCCGCCGCTCGACCGCGGCCGGATCGGGAAGGGGGTATTTGAATTCGACCTCGTACAATGCACCAATTCCTCGTGAGCTTCCGCTTGGCTTCCTCGTGCGCAGACTGCCGGCCTCAGAGAGGCCATGCGGCGCTTGGCACCCTGTTGCGAACGGTCCTTGCCGACTTCCACCATGATATCCCTCCTGCAATCTGCCGCGGCCCGTGCTCTGGCAATACTGTGCGCCGTTCTCCTCACGGTGAGCGGATGCACCGGCCCGCAGGCTCCTCATCCGGCAGTGGGGCGGCGCGTGGGGAGCGTGGACTTGCGAAACCTCGCCGACCGATCCCGTCCCTCCCCGCAATTCGTTGATCGGGTGACCCTCCTCAACTTCTGGGGCACGTGGTGCCCCCCCTGCCGACGAGAACTTCCAGGGCTTGTGCGGATCGCCGGCCGTCTCCAGTCCGACCCTCGCTTCCAATTGGTGGCCGTGTCGTGCGGTGGTGGTGGCCGCGATGATCTCGAGGAACTCGCCCGATCGACCCGCACCTTCCTCGAGGGAACGCGGTTGGCGCTTGATGCCTGGGCCGATCCCGATGGGCTCACCCGGATGGTCTTCTCCGAGGCCTACGGATTTGAGGCCTATCCCACCACCTATCTGATTGGGCCGGACGGCCGGGTGGAGCGGGTGTGGAGCGGGTACCGCAGTCGCGACGAGGCCGATATCGCTGCCGCCGTGATCCTGCTCCTCAGGCAGATCCCCCTGCCGGACCAGCGATCTGGCCCAGCCGCTCGATAAACGCCGCAGCCATCCGGGCAGGGTCCGCCGCGGAAGTGATCGCTGCCGCTACCGCCACGCGGCGGATGCCGAGGGGGGCCAGAATGTCGAGTCGCTCGAGGGTCACGCCGCCGATTGCAAACACCGGCAGGCTCACGTTCCGGGCCACATCGGCTAGAAACGCCTCAGGAGCATGGCTGGCAAACGATTTGGTGCTCGATGGGAAACAGGGGCCAACGCCGAGGTAGTCGGCGCCGTCGAGCACTGCGGCCTGCGCCTGAGCCATGTCGTGCGCGGTGCGGCCAACGATGCACCGCGGCCCCATCACGCGGCGGCAGAGGTTGGCCGGCAGATCCAAGGCGCCAGTGTGCACACCATCGGCGCCGACCGCGGCGGCGACATCGGCTCGGTCATTGATCAGCACCACCGCATCCCCGTCGGGACGGCGACGGCGAGCGATCTGCAGCGCCGCCCGCGCTCGCTCTACGAGCGCCGGAACCGGGAGGGATTTGTCGCGCAGTTGCACCATCCGGGCACCGCACTCAAAGAGCGATTCCACCAGACGCACAAACGCCGCCTGATTGTCAGAGCCATCAACGAGGACGCAGAGGGTCTTGCCGTGCATCCGCTTGAGCGCCTGCGCGGCCACCAGCGCCGCTCGCTCGATGTCGTAGAGGCGGTAGCGGAGCCGCTCGAATCCGGACGCCAGTCCGGGCTGCAACACCAAGGCGCACTCCTGCAGACTACGCAGCGCCTGCTCGCCGCGGGCGGCATTGGCGGCCAGCAGATCGCTCACCGTGGTCCGCGGCAGGCTGTTGACCGCCGGGACCGTCGGCCCCACGTCCCCCACCACATCCCGGAGCATCACCCGTAAAGGCACTTCGTCGCTGGCGAGCAACGCGGTCAGATCGTGCCGCAACGCCTTGGTGAGGGCGGTGAGATGGGGATCGTCGAGCATGAAGCGGAGCACATCCTCGACCACCCTCAAGGCCTCCCCGGCCCGATTGGCAGAGGCATCGAGCAAGCGCCAGGCCCCCGCATTCCCCCCTGCCCCCACAAAGATTCCGTTCTCCGATCGGCCTGCCGCTCCGGCGGTAGGCGGGGTGTCGGGCCACGGGTCGTGCTGCCTAGGTGCCATTCCCCTTTTGTACCACCCCTTTCCCCCACACCTTCCCCCCCTGTCGACCCCTGCCTCGCGGCGGAGACTGCCTGGCAGGATCGGCTTGGCGAATCGCTCCGGCGGCCGTACAGTCCCACCCCGCACTCACTCCTCTCCCCGGAAGCCGCCACAGTGGCAACCGTTCGCTCTTTGACGCTGCTCTGGCCAGGGTTGCCCTGGCTGTGGCTGCGCGGCAGTGCCGCCGGACTGGTGTTGGCAGTGGCGTTCGCCGTCGCCCTCGACGTGGCGATCCTCTGCACTTGGATCTGGTCGGAGGTCGTCGAGATCGGGTTCGTGCTCGGCCTCTGGGCCGCCACTGCGGGAGTCTGGCTGGTGGCCACCCTCTCCGCCGTCAGCGCTTTCCCGCCGGCGCTCCCCACAGGCCGCGACGAGGCCGCGGAAAGACTGTTCATTGCCGCTCGAGACGCCTATCTGGCACGCGACTGGCTCGCTGCCGAAACCAAACTCCGCGCCCTCCTCCTGGTCGCCCCCACTGACGGTGAAGCCCAGCTCCTGCTGGCGACGCTGCTGCGCCGCGTGGGGCGGCTGGCCGAGGCCCGATCGAATTTCGCCGCCTTGGAACAGAGCGATGTCGGCCGCCAGTGGCTGCCGGTCATCCGCCGCGAATTGTCCCGGCTCGACGCCGCTGCCGCCCCACCTGCGGGAACAGAATCGGCTGATGGCGAACCCACCTTGCTAGCCCTGCGTACCAGTTTCGTCACCCCTCCCGACCCTGGGGCTGGCGACCGGGCCGACGGGGAGCGGCTCGACAACCACCGTCGGGCGGCGTGAACGGGGGCCATTGAAAAGGGACGTTTTCGCGGCTGCTGTGGGTCTATCTGCGGATCCATGGGTCGCAACAGGCTGTTTGGCGGCAGCCTGCTAGAATCCCCAGCCTGATTTGGCGTAAGGTTTGCACCATATTTAAGGGAGGCGCGACGGCTGCCGCTTTTGGCACCCGGACGGCGCCCCGGCTCTCCGAGGAGGTCTCATGTACGAGCGTTTCACTGACCGTGCCCGGAAAGTAATGCAGCTGGCCAACCAGGAGGCCCAGCGATTTAATCACGAGTACATCGGCACCGAGCACGTGCTCTTGGGCCTCATCAAGGAGGGGAGCGGCGTCGCCGCCAACGTCCTTAAAAACCTCGACATCGACCTGCGGAAGATCCGCATGGAGGTGGAGAAACTGGTGCAGAGCGGCCCCGACATGGTGACCATGGGCAAGCTCCCCCAAACCCCCCGGGCCAAGAAGGTCATCGAATACTCGATGGAGGAGGCCCGGAACCTCAACCACAATTACGTCGGCACCGAGCACATCCTCCTCGGCCTCCTCCGCGAGCAGGAGGGGGTGGCGGCCCAGGTGTTGCTCAACCTCGGCCTCAAGCTCGAAGACGTCCGCGAGGAGGTCCTCAACCTCCTCGGTCACGGCATGGAAAACGAGGGGGGCGAGCGGGCCGGCATGGGGGGCCGCACTGCCTCCGGAGCCGCGGCCACCGGCGGGAGCGGCGAACCGACACCGAAGGGGGGCAAGAGCAAGACGCCCGCCCTCGACAGTTTTGGCCGCGATCTCACCGAATTGGCCCGCCAGGGAAAACTCGATCCGGTGATCGGCCGCGAGAAGGAGATCGAGCGGGCGATTCAGATCCTCTGCCGCCGAACGAAGAACAACCCTGTCCTCCTCGGCGAGGCGGGCGTGGGAAAGACGGCGATCGTCGAAGGCTTTGCGCAGCGCGTCGTCGACGGCAACGTGCCTGAACTCCTCGCCGACCGGCGGATCGTGGTCCTCGATCTGGCGATGATGGTCGCCGGCACGAAATACCGCGGCCAGTTTGAGGAGCGGATCAAGGCGGTGATGAACGAGGTCCGCCGGGCGAAGAACACGATCCTGTTCATCGACGAGCTCCACACGCTCGTCGGGGCCGGCGGTGCCGAGGGGGCAATTGACGCCTCCAACGTTCTCAAGCCAGCGCTGGCCCGCGGTGAGATTCAGTGCATCGGGGCCACGACGCTCGACGAGTACCGCAAGTACATCGAAAAGGATTCCGCCCTCGACCGCCGCTTCCAGATCATCATGATCGAGCCGGCCACCAAGAGCGAGGCGGTGGAAATCCTTAAAGGGCTGCGCGACCGCTACGAATCCCACCACCGCGTCCAGATCACCGACGCGGCGCTCGAGAGCGCCGTTGAACTCTCCAGCCGCTACATCACTGGCCGCTGCCTCCCCGACAAGGCCATCGACGTCATCGACGAGGCCGGGGCCCGCGTCCGCCTCAAGGCGATGACCAAGCCGCCGGATCTCAAGGACATCGACGAGGAAGTCGACAAGCTCAACAAGGAGAAGGAGGAGGCGGTCGCCAACCAGGATTTTGAGAAGGCGGCGGCACTCCGTGATCAGGCCGACAAACTGAAGAAGAAGAAGCAGTCGATGACCCGCGACTGGCGCGACAAGTCGCGCGAAGCCGACGGCGTCGTCGATGACGAAGTGGTCGCCGAAGTCGTCTCCAAGATGACCGGCATCCCGCTGACTCGGATGTCGACCGAGGACAGCAAGCGGCTGATGGCGATGGAAGAAGAACTCCACCGGAAAGTCATCGGCCAGAACGAGGCCATCAAGAGCGTCTCGAAGGCGGTCCGCCGCAGCCGCTCGGGCCTCAAGGATCCCAAACGCCCCACCGGCTGCTTCATCTTCGCCGGCCCGACCGGCGTGGGGAAGACGCTGCTGGCCAAGGCGCTGGCGCAGTTCATGTTTGGCGACGCTGATGCGCTGATCCAGGTCGACATGAGCGAATATATGGAAAAGCACAACGTCAGCCGTCTGATCGGCGCGCCGCCGGGCTACGTGGGCTTCGAGGAGGGGGGGCAGTTGACGGAAAAGATCCGTCGCCGTCCCTACTCCGTGGTCCTCCTCGACGAGATCGAGAAGGCTCATCCCGACGTCTTCAACATGCTCCTGCAGGTGATGGAGGAGGGTCGACTGACCGACAGTTTCGGCCGCAACGTCGACTTCCGCAATGCAATCCTGATCATGACCACCAACGCTGGTGCCGATGCGATCAAGAACGAATCGGCGTTCGGCTTTCAGAAGCCCGATGATGACGCCGGCTACGACAGCATGAAGGGGCGGGTCAACGAGCGGATCGAGAAGTTCTTCCGTCCGGAGTTCCTCAACCGCGTCGACGATGTGATCGTGTTCCACCACCTCACCGTCGAAGACCTCAAGCAAGTGATCGACATCGAGTTGGCGAAGGTCCGCGAGCGGCTCGCCGAGCGTGGCCTGAAACTCGAACTCACCGAGGAAGCGAAACAGTTCCTCATCAAGAAGGGCTCCGACACCGACTTCGGCGCCCGGCCGCTGCGTCGTGCCCTAGAGAACTTCATCGAGGACCCGGTCTCCGAAGAACTCCTCAAGGGGGAATTCGTCGGGAAAGACACGATTCAGGTTGAATGCATCGAAGTGGCCGGCAAGAAGCAATTGAAGTTCGTCGGCATTGTGACCGCCGAGCCGGTGGCGGCGTTGCCAGTCGGTGACGCTGGCGAGAAGGCCGACTGACCGGCCTCGAGCCCTGCTCTTGATTCACGACCGGCTGCGTCGCTCCAGACGCAGCCGGTTCTGTTTCCGGGCCGTTGCTGTTTCCGGGCCGGTTCTGTTTCCGGGCCGTACCAAGGAAGCGATTCCTCAACCTCCCCACTCCGGCAAAAGTCGCACTGCTGGTCCAGAGGCGGTGATTGCAGGCCGGAGCCACGGCCCGTATCTTTTTTGGAGGGGAACGCCGTCCGAGGGGGCCGTCAGTCAGCGGCCTTCTGGCGGTGGATGCGCGGCACTCCGGGAAAAGGCCGGGAGGCTGCGGCTGCCCCCTTCTTGGAGCATTCCCATGAATCGCCTGCTGTCGTTGCTGTGTGGTGTCTTGATCCTGCTTGCCCTCCCCGCGGCAGCCGCGGAGCCCGCGCTCGGCGAGATGCGGCTCTGGAAGGATACCAGCGGCGGCTTTCAGGTGCGGGCCAGGCTGGTCGAGCTCCAAGGGGATGCGGTGCTCCTCCGCAAGGCGGACGACAAGGAGATCACCGTCCCTTTGAAAAAACTCAGTGACGCCGACCGGGCCTACGTCGAAAAGATCACCGCCCCCAAGCCCGCTCCGTCCAGCCTCCCCGCCTCATCCGCCGCGGCGACGCCCTCCGTACCACGGCGTGGACTCCGCAAGGGACCTCCCTCAAAGTCGGTGGGAAACCAGGCGGCGCTCCCCGACTCGGGCCGGATCGTCGACATCATCATCGACAGAGTGGATGGTGATTTCGAACCTGATCCTGCCGACGCGGCTCCGCCTGCCGACCCCGGGACAGTGGTGGTCTGCCCAATCCAGGCCGTCGACAAAGTGTCGGCCCCCCGCCCCGTCGACGCCGGCTGCCGCAAACTGCTGGTGTCGGTTGCCCCGCACGCCCCGGCCGATCCCAAAGCAGCCCAGGGACGCGTCTATCTTGTCGATTGGATTGAGCGGCAGGCCGACGTGGTGTGGGAATCGACGAAGAAGACGCATCTCCTCGATCACGACCCCGACAGTGGCCATTCGCTGCTGATCGAAGGCGTCGACGCCATCGATCGAGGGGGGGAATTGGTGGTCGTCAAGGGACTGGCCGAGGGGGGCGGGGAGGTTGTCTACCGCCGTTCACTCCCCACCGGTGGCAGTCCTGTGTCACCGAACCTCGAGTGGGCCAAGCTCCTCTCCGGCTCCCATCTGGCCGCGATCGTCAACGAAACCCTCTTTGTGTGGGATCTCCCCGCTGCCCGGCTGCTCTACCGGATCAATGGGGTTCCCGCCAGACTTCCGCCGGCGGTGAGCCCCAACGGCGTCTTTCTGGCGGTCGTCCGCGACGGCACGGCGGCGGTGATCGATGCGGCCACCGGCAAATTGCGGCGGCGGCTGACGCAGTCGGGATGGTCTCCGGCCCTCGACTTCGATCCTGCCGGCCAGCGTCTGGCGATGTGCGATGACAGCCGCTTTCAGGTGTGGGACTGCGCCGCCGACAAGATTGTGGCCGGCGGCATCACCACCGAGTTTCTCGGCAGCAATCCAGTCCGTTGGGTGGGACCGCGGACGCTCCTCTCCATGTCGGGCCGGGCGGTGGACACCGAACTCGGCATGGTGCTCTGGTGGTACGGACTGCCCAACCAAAAGGGAGCCACAGTCGCCGCTGGCAAGGCATGGCTCGGCGGCGACTACAGCCAGTGCCAGATCACCGCGATCGACATCCCCCATCTCCCAGTCGGCCATGTGGCGGGGGCAATTCTCGGCGCCGGTGACGACGGCCTGCTGATGCGGCCAGGGATGCCGGTCTCGATCGTCGTCGACAACCGGCTGGGCCCGGAGATCCCCATCGATGAGCAGGCGATCCGCAGATCCCTCGGCGAGTCTTCTCAGGCGATCGGATGGGTGGTGCAGGAAAACGCCCCCACCCAACTCGTCGCCAGGCTCGAGCGGGCCCCGCAGCAGGAACTGAAGTTCCGCGACTTCCGGAATGCCAGGTCGGTGACGACAGCCACCATCCGGCCCTTCAAGGCTGAACTCGACATCCGTCGCGGTACCGATTTGCTGTGGACGAAAAAAACGGAAAATCGGGTCGGTCCGCTGCTGATGCTCCGCGAAGGGGAATCGGTGCAGCAGGGGGTGAGCAGAATGGAGCGGCCCGAGCCGGAATTCTTTGCCCGACTCCACATCCCGCCCAGAATTCCGCGCACCGACGGCGACTTCCAACCAGGATTCAGTTCCCTGCAGAACGGTTCCTGGAGCGATGCGAAACTCCCCCGAGAGACCGCAGCCCCGCCAACACCGGGATTTCCGGGTGGCCGCCGTCCCTGAGGCGGGTGAAGTGGATCCGCCGGCCCTCACCATCCCTCCTGCTTTGCCATCCCCCTCCAGATTCCGTCCCGCCCGCACGACCGGCTCAAGTTGCCCCGCCGATCCATCCGATGCCACCGGTAAGGAGCACCGCGCCACACGCGCGGGCAGACCGCCATGGCATCATCCACCCAGCCCGCCAGTCCAAACGCCGCTCCATCGGCCGGGATCGCCGACTGGATCGCCGGCCAGATCGCCCTCCTCGGCGCAGTCGTCCTCAGCCAGGTCACCGGCATCGGCGAAGTGACGCTGTTCTCGCTGCGGACGATCGGCTGGATCTTCTCCCGCCGGCAGCGGCGTGATGTCCTCCTGCCGTGCTTCTATCAGATCGGCGTCCGCTCCCTGCCAGTGGTGGCGCTCACCGGACTGTTCATCGGCATGGTGCTGGCCGTCCAAAGCTACACCCAATTCAAGGCCATCGGCTTGGAGACACGGCTGGGATCGGTGATCAACCTCTCCCTGGTCCGCGAACTTGGACCGGTGCTCGCGGCGACCATGCTCGCCGGCCGCGTCGGCAGTGCCATGGCCGCCGAACTGGGAACGATGCGGGTCACCGAGCAAATCGATGCCCTGGAGAGCATGGGGGCCAACCCCATCTATTACCTCGTCGTACCCCGTTTCCTCGGCTGCTTGGTGCTGATCCCGACGCTCACCGTGATGGCCGACTTCATGGGAGTCCTCGGGGGCTATCTCTATTCGCACCTCGTCCTCAGCATCGACTACCACCATTACTGGAACAACTCCCGCGAATACGTCGATGCCTTCGACTTCCTGATGGGCATCTTCAAGAGCCTGTTCTTCGGAGCCGCGATCGCGCTGGTCAGTTGCCACCACGGCTTCCACAGCGAACCGGGGGCCGAAGGGGTGGGCCGCAGCGCCACCAACGCCTTCGTCCATTCCTTCATCCTGATCCTCGTCCTCGACCTTTTCCTGGGGATCTGGCTCAACAACGTCCACGATTTCTTCCGCCCCGAAGGCCCCCGCCGCCTGCTCTGAGCAGGCCGTTACCGCCATGACCGCCCTTGCCTCCACCGCCACGACGGATGCCGGCCGGTCCACCGGACCGCTGCTGGAAGTGGATGGACTCTCCGTACAGTTTGGCGAGCAGGCCGTGCTCCGCACGATTTCGATCGCCATTCCTGCCGGTCAGACGCTGGTGATTGTGGGCGAGAGCGGCTGCGGCAAGACCGTTCTCCTCAAGACGCTCATCGGCCTGGTGAAGCCCACTGCCGGCGATGTGCGATTCGAGGGACAGTCGATCTCCCGGCTGAGCGAAAGGGCGTTGGCTCACCTCCGGACACGCTACGGGTTTGTGTTCCAGGGCGCTGCGCTTTTCGACAGCCTCTCCATCTTCGAAAACATCGCCTTCCCGCTCCGCGAGCACACCCGTCTCCCGGAATCAGAGATCCGCAGCATCGTCGACGAACTGCTGGCGGAAGTGGGCCTGCCCCGCTCGGCAGCCGCCAAGAAGCCAGTGCAGATCTCCGGCGGCATGCGGAAGCGGGCGGGGCTCGCCCGGGCGCTGGCCCTCGACCCGCCGGTGGTCCTCTACGACGAGCCGACCACCGGGCTCGATCCGATCATGAGCGACGTCATCAATGAGCTCATCCTCCGCGTTCGGGCGCGGAGCGGAGTCACCAGCGTCGTCGTCACCCACGACATGAACACCGCGCGGAAAGTGGGAGACCGGATCATCATGCTCTACCCACTCTTCCGCCTTGGGGCTGCCACTTCACAGATCGTTTTCGAAGGCACGCCCGCAGAACTTGACCGATGCAGCGATCCGCGGATCAGTCAGTTTGTCGAAGGGCGGGCCGGCGCCCGACTGACGGAACTGCGCGACGAACAGGAACGGGCCGGCTTCCCGGACACCGGATCGGCTGACGACGAGGCTCCGCACGAGGCAGATTCCCCATGAACGACCGCGTCATGCAGTTCCGCGTCGGCGTGATGGTGCTGGCCACGGCCATCATTGCCGGCATCCTCATCGTCCTCTTCGGCGACTTGCCGTCGCTCGTCCAGCGCACCTATCCGCTGCGGATGAATTTCTCCGATGCCCGCGGCGTCACCTCCGGGACTCCCGTCCGCAAGAACGGGATCCTCGTGGGACGGGTCAAGGACGTGGCTCTCGACGAGAAGGGGGGGGTGAATGTCGTCGCCGACATCGATTCCGCCGTCCCCATCTACCGTGACGAGGAGGCGCGGATCACAGGATCGCTCCTCGGCGACGCGGAAATCTCTCTCGTGCCCGGCATCATCCAGACCCCACGGCAAAAACTGGCGGAGAACGAGGTCATTCAAGGGGGGATCTCACGAAACCCGTTCGAGGTCTTCGCCTCGCTGGAGCCGAAACTCGGCAGCGCCCTTGAGTCGCTTGTCCTGGCCAGCGACTCGGTGAGCAAACTCTCAGCCAACCTCGACCGCCTGCTGCTCAATGGCGAGAACGAGGATCGCTTCCGCCAACTCGTGCAGAAGACCGAGTCGGCGCTCGAAAACTTCAGCCTGGCGATGACCAACATCAACGCCGTCGTCGGCAACGCCGCAGCCCGCGAGGAGATCCTCGACACGATCAGTGCGTTGCCGGAGGTGATCGCCGACCTCAAATCGACGGTCAAGGGGATCGGCACGACCGTCGATGCCGCCGATCGCAACCTGCGGAACCTCGAAGGCCTCACCCGACCGCTCGGCGAACGGGGAGGCGAAATGGTGGCCCAGATCGATCGGACGATCGGCCGCCTCGACGGCGTGCTCCAGCAGGCCTCGCAGTTCACCAAGGCCCTGTCAGAGTCAGAGGGCACGATCGGCAAGCTCGTCCGCGATCCCAAGGTCTACGACGAACTCAGCGAGGCGGTCTCCAACGTCAACCACCTGACCCGCGAACTCCGTCCGATCGTCGACGACGTCCGGGTGTTCACCGACAAGATCGCCCGCCACCCCGAGCAGCTCGGGGTCCGCGGCGCCCTCGACCGCCGCCCGCCGGGGGTCAAGTGAGCGGATGCTCGCCGGCCGCCGTCTCGTCATCGCGGCGGGCACGCGGCGATGGTCATGTCGAGGGCTTCGTACGTCCAGTGGCCCACCTCGCGCTCGACGCCGCACAACTGAATCGCCAGGCCGGGGCCGTCGATGGTCATCTCGATGACCTTCGAACCCACGATATCAACCCGCTCGATGAGTGACGGACTGCCAAACCGTTCGATGGCGGCGCCCGCCAGAGCCAATTCGGCCGCCGTCGGCTCGTAGCGCTCAAACTCTGCATGCTCCTCGTTGGTGATGAATTGCCCCGCGTGCGGTCGCTTCACGAGCGCATAGCGATATTTCTTTGCGAAGAAAAACAGGCATCGCTCCCCGGCGGCGATCTCGGGAAGATACTCCTGCAGGAGGTACTCTCGCCCCGGTTCGAGAATCTCCCGGACTCGTTCGACCGAGTTCGGCAGTTTCACCACCCCTCGGCCGCTGAACCCGACCAGCGGCTTGACGACCACCGTCTCCCCGAAGCCGGCCAGAAGCGCGGCGATGTCGCTCGTTGCCGTGAGCAATACGGTCTGTGGCAAGGGCATGTCGGACCGCTCGATGAGATACCGTTTCTCGACATAGTCGATGAAAGTAGACGCTGACGGCAAGGCCGGGATTCTCCGCTCCCGGATCGTCCGCAGGATCGTTTGCGACCGGGCGAAATCGGCGAAGGTCGTCTGCGGCGTCGGCACCTCGAGGATCAACAGCGCGTCGCAGGCCGAGAAGTCTGCCGCCGTCCAACACTCCCGGCGCATGTCGTAGGCGTGCTCGGTGGAGAGAGACAGGTCGAGATCGTTCCAATGGACCATGAGGAAATCATCGTCCCGGGCGGCCATCATCGATTCCACCTGCCGGCGGTCGACGGCCCAATCAAACTTGAATATCGGCCGTTCGATGTAGCCGATTCCGCCGATCGTGCGTTTCCTCATGTCTCACTCCTCTCCACCAGGACGGGGATCACGCCCCCTCCCTTCGAGATGTTGACGATGTCACCGCGCGGCGCATAGCGTGAAAGATACCCACTCACGCGGCATCTGAGGAGCGTGCGGCTCTCCAGGTCGTAGTCGTAATTGACATGCGCCGCCACGTCGTACGACACCACCCCCTCAAAGCCCATCAGGCTCCTGACTCGGGTCTGGTTCATGGCGACCCGTTCCTGGAGGAGATATTCGCCACGATGCTCCTGCGGCAGCTCCACCGGCGACATCCACACCCCCTCGCCGCCATGCTCGTGCTTCCGCTTGAGCACCATCCCGGAGGCGTCGGCCCCAGCCGGGAGGGCCTCAAGATCGATCGTGCGGGGGAGGTAGGCCTCGGCAGCGGGATCGATCCGCGCGAGGAAGCGCAGATCCTTGTCCTCCACCAGGATCAGCGACCAGTGGTCGAAGCAGAAGGCACCGCTCGAGAGGAAGAACCGGCACCAGTCGGCCCCGGCCCGCATCGAATCCTGCCAGGTCAGTTCGCGGGGATAGATGGCGTCGATCTTCCGGCCACGGAATAAAAGCCCGGCGCCGTCGCTGGTGAATTCCGGCCACTCCGCCCGCGGCACGATGATCATCTCCACAGGCTTCACCCCCTCGGCGATGATCACCCGGTCGAGCCATGAGCCATAAAACTCGCGGTCGTTGTCCTTCGTGAGCAGAGCGATCGTGGAGATCCCCTGCCGCAGCAACTGCTCGCGGAAGGCATCTGTGGGATGGAGGAGACGATAGCGCTCGCCGAGTTCCGGCACGATATCCATCAGCGCCCGCGTCGCCTGGAGCGAATGCCCCACCGTCCCCACACCGACAAAATTCATCTCCACAAGGCGGATATCGTCCCCCTGCTCGAGGAAATCGAAACGGGCGTTGCCAGAGATCACTCCCTGACGGAGAGGGAATCCCTGCACCAGTTGCTGGAGAGAGTCCCCGAGGAATCGCTCAGCGTGGCGCCGTTCGACGAAGGCATCGAGGGCCGCCCGGCAGATCCTCTCGGCGGCCTGCTCGTAGGCGGCATGGCGCTCGGCGGTGAGCACCAGTGGCAGGATCGACACGTCACAGGGATCACGCTGGTCCCAGTAGAGAAGTTCGCTGAGCCGGGCCTCGTACTGCCGCATCTCGACCCCGGCCAATCGCCTCTCGAGCGACTCGTCGAGGCTGCGAAAAACTCGCTCGCTCATGGTTGTGCCCCCCGCTCAGTGAGCACCGGTACGATGCCGCCGCCGGTGCAGAGATTGACGCGCAAGCCCTCACGCGTGAAGCGCGAGAAGTACCCAGCGATCTCGGCGGTGAGCACGGTCCGCGTGGCGACGTCGTAGCGGTACGAGACATGGACGGCCAGATCAGTGATCGCGGTGCCCCGGTGCCCGTGGAGGGTGTTGACCGGAAAGTGGTTGGCCCGCAACCGCTCTTGGAGAATGGCGCTGGGATCGTCGCGGTGCTCTTCAAAGTCGCAGCCGTCAAAAAACACACCCTCGCCGGAATGACGGTCGCGGAGCTTCAACACCCACTCCTCTGCGTCAGCGGCACTGGCGCCGCGGGCCGGCCGCATCGCTGGCACCACCTCCGCCAGGCCAGGGTCACGGTCAGTGAGGAAGGAAAGATCCTTGTCTTCCGCCAGCAGCAGCAGTGGATGGTCGAGGAATATCACCTCCGCGCCGAGCAGCATCGCCAGCGTCTCCCGGTTGCGCAGCGCATGGTGGCCCGCGAACGCCGCCGGTCCGTCGAGCGCCCGGAGGTAGATTCCATCAATGCCCGCCCCCCCAAACCAGACGCGGCCGGCCTGATCACAGTGCAATTCGCCGAAGTCGCGCTCGCTGATCACCACCGATTCAATCGGGGCGAGGACCTCGCGAATCAGTTCCCAATCGTTCTCGGCATAGGGGCTGTGGTCATCCTTGACGAGGATCGCCAGCCTCCGCACCCCCTGCTCTTCCAGCCGGGCCTTCATCCGCGTCGCCGGACGGAGGACGTCGAATTCGGCGGCGAGATCCGGCACGGAGTCGAGCAGGGCGAGGGCCGCCTGCGGGGCGTAGTCGACGGCACTGAGATTCACCCAGCCCGCCTCGAGGAGCTTGAGGTCGTTCCCTTGGGGGAGGAAGTCGAACCGGGCATTGCCGAGCAATTGATCCGGTAGTCGCCTCGTCTGCCCAGCGATCCACCCCAGCGAGTAGCCTTCGCAATTGCCCCCATCCCCGTGGTGGGCTTCCCTGGAGTCGAGAGCAAAGTCGATCGATGCCTGGATGATGCGACCGACGATGCCCTCCAAGGACCGTGCCTGGCGGGCAGTCACCACCCGCGGCACCATCGAGATGTCGCATGGTTCACTGTCGCGAGGCTCGTAGGCCCGGTGGCGGATGGCGGCGGCGTGAAAACGCCCCCGCCGCCCCGCATCCTCCTCGGACAGCCACGCCACCCGGGGATCGGCCGGTTCCAGATCGGCCGGCTTCAGGAGTGTCATTTATGTCCTGACAGGAGACAGCCGGAAGGAGTTTTGAATCGCCTTCACCAATTCCTCCGCCTGCCAGTTGAGCGTCCGGCCGTCGTGTCCAAGCACCGGGCGGTAGGTGTAGACCTTGCAGATCTCATCCGAATTTCGCAGGAGGTGGGTTCCCTCCACGGGAATCTCGCCAGTGATCACCACCTCGTCGTACGACTCGGTGTCGGCGAGTTTCTGCGCCGGTCCCAGGAAGCGGAGCTGCCCGCGGTCGAAGATGTAGCGGCCAGGCTCAATCGACGACTCCACGACCACGTCCTCGCCCAGCACGTTGTGCAGGCACAACTGCGAGACGTTGAGCGGATCGCCGCGGCGGTTGTAGTCATCGACGAACTCATCGTCGAGATAGACATCGGGCAGGTGGGGAACCAGATGGAAGAAACTCACCGGGATCTTCCCCATCTCCTGCTGCCTGTCGGCGACCAGCGCCGTGGTGCCAAGAAAGCGGGGATTGATCTCGGTGAAATAGACCTGCTCGCCATCGGAGATGTAGTCGACGCCGAAAATGCTGTGGAATCCCTTCTGCCCGCCAACGTGCAACTCGCCGAGCCACTCGCCGATGCGAGTCTGAATGTCGCGCATCTGCTCGACCTCGTGGTCGGTGAGATGCTCTCCCGAGAAGTCGTTCCCGCACCAACCGAAGCTGAGGTTTGTCAGGCTCGGCTGTCCGATGACCTGCAGCGATGGCTCGCCAAGGATCACGTAATCGCGGGTCCGCACACCGGTCAGGCTCATGCTCTTGCCGTCGATGAACTGCATCACCGCCGCCGGGGCACCGAGATGCGCTGCAGCCACGGCCCGGAACTGCGCCTCGCTTTCGATCAGATGGACGCCGGAACCCGCGGCAGAATGATCGAGGCTGACAACCAACGGCATGCCGTAACGGTGCACAAGGCCGGTGAACAGATCGGGCGCGAGATGCACCTCGTCGCCAGGGATCACGGGCACTCCCAAGGCCTTGAGTCGACTGCGGACCCACGTCTTGCGGTTGAGGAGTTCCGACATCGCCGCCGGGGGATTCATCATCCGGATGCTGGGATAGCGACGGGCCAGTTGCTCCAACTGCCGCGACGACTGATAGCACAGCACGTACGACTCGGGGAAGTTCTCGTGCAGCAGGCTGATGCTCTGCTCGAGAAACGGCTGCAACTCAGCCATGCTTGAGTCGGTACGAACGCGGGTCGACTTCTCCGACGAGAAGAAGGAATCGAACGACGCCTCCGCCTGGGCAGGCTCCTTGCCGTACCGGGTCATGGCCATCACGTTGATGTGAGGACCGAGGAAATCGCCGGCGATCCAATCGAGCATCCGCAGTGAGTAGCAACCGAGCCCCCGCTCAAGGAGCGCAGGGTTGCGGTGGAAGTTCTCGAAAATCACATCCGCGCGCATGTCAAACTTACTCACTCGGCACCTTCGATCGTTGCGGGGGCGATCGTCGGGCAGGACCAGGACGCTTGGGTGTCCATGGAACGTGAATTGTCTCGCTTTCGGACCCGTCCGCAGACGCATGCGGGGGTCGGGGAATCAGAGGATCTCTTACTCCGCCCGTCGGACGTTCCGAGGGGTTGATGCGGAGCAGAAGACCCTTCACCGAGGCAGTGGTGTGCGCGTCGCACGCCACTGTGGTTGGCAGGGATCGGGCCACGTGCCACGGCGCAGGCATGCGCCGGCACGGTCCACAGCATCAAGGTGGCCCACGATCGGAGGCCACCGCAGACGCCAAGACGCCGTCGGTGAACGAGGCGTTCACGGCGAGGCTGACTGACAACGAGAAAATCGTCCCTACCGAAAACCAACCGGCCGTAGTGGCCATGGGTTGAATGGATTCCCACACCGCGAGTTCGCGTTGTACCGCCGCACGCCACACGGACGCGCGTTCGCTTGCGGTACTCGTTCCTCGCGACACCTTGATCCCGAAAAATGCGATCCCGAATCTACCCCCGTCTGCAGCCAAGGGCGATTGATTCGCCCCAAGCCGCCGACCGTCGCTCGAACCGCGGAAGGTTTCCCCCTCGCGCCGACCAGAGAAGTCTACGATCTGCAGAGGCAAGTGCAAATTGGCCGGACGGTGGACGAGGAGGCACGTTCCGTGCCGTGCATTGTCGCCCCCCAACTCCGCCGCTCGTCTTTCCAAGACCATGGGTTTCACGGCCGTTTTCCCGCACAAGCCCACCTGCGTGACTGTGGAAAAATGACAACCCGGCCGGCAGACCAGACAAAACCGATGGAAAACTTTTCAGTTTTGCACCCGCCGTGCCGACGGCCAGACGATGGTCTCTCACCTCAGCCCCCCCCTCTATGGGGCCATGCCCGTCGTGCCCCCCGCTGCTGCGGCCATGGCACCATCGTCGCCACAGCGATCTCTGACTCCGTCAAAGCGCCGTAGAATCCCTTGCTGGCGTTGGTGCGCCCGCAGTCGCTTCCGCCCGCTGCCAGTCTCTTTAAAAACGACTCTCCATGACCCGCCCGCACGATTCCGATCTGCCCACTCAAACGTTCCCTCAGGCTCCATCCCCCGGCATCGCCTGGGCCAGCGCCGTCCCTCTGGCTGCAGGGGAGTCGATCGTGGCCACGGCACGGTTCGACCTCGATTCGCAGCGCCGTTTTACCGACGGATGGATCGTCCTTACCAACCGTCGATTGCTCGCCGACCATCCGATCGCCACTGCCGAACTCCCGCTGGAAAGCGATCCGCCACAGGCCACTATTCCCCAGGCGCCAGCGATCTGGAAACTCGACCACCAATCCTCCATTGAGGTCCGCATCCGGGGCGGCGTGGGGAGAATTGAACTCTCGGACGGATCGACGGTGATCGCGCAATGGCTGTTTTCCCTGGCCCGTGCCAAGGGGATGCACGCGCTTGAGGACGCGTTTGACCAACATCGCCGCGGCCAAAAGCAACGGCCGGAAGCCCACCTGGACCGACAGGCTGGGGCCGACTCCTCAGAATCCCAAGACCACCCTCCGGAAGTTGTCCTCCCCCAGGGGCACCTCGCCGCCAAAGACCGGGAGGTGGAGGACGATGACGATGCCACCACCGACGGCATCCCGTCGTGGCGCGTTCTGCTGCGACTCGTGAGCTTTGCCCGTCCTCACGCCAAGATGGCGATTCTCGGCTGCGGGCTGTCACTGTGTGGCACGCTGTTTGCGCTCCTGCCACCCTACCTCACCATGCCGCTGGTGGATGGCGTGCTGATTCCCAAGCAGGCTGGCCAGCCGGTGTCCTTCGGGTTGGTGTGGTGGTACCTGGGCGCCTTGGTGGCTGCGGCGATCGCCGCTTGGTTGTTCTCCTGGGCGCAGACCTGGGTCCTCGCCTGGGTCAGCGAGCGCGTGGCCGCCGACCTGCGAATGCGGACGTACGCCCACATGCAGTCGCTCTCCCTCGACTTCTTCGGAGGGAAGAGGACCGGCGACCTCATGTCCCGGATCAACAACGACACCGACCAGATCAACAACTTCCTCTCCATCAACCTCATCGGTTTTCTGTCCGACGCGCTGCTGGTCCTGCTCACCGCCGGGGTGCTGATGTGGATGAACCCGGTGTTGGCGTTGGTCACGCTGACCCCGTTCCCGCTGGTGGTCTGGCTGGTGTACGGGGTGCGCGAGCGACTGCGGCGCGGATTCTCCCGTTCCAATGTCGCCTGGGCCGAGGTTTCGAGTGTGCTGGCAGACACCATCCCCGGCATCCGTGTCGTCAAGGCGTTTGCCCAGGAGTCGCGGGAGATCCGGCGCTTCGGGGCCGCCAACGATCACGTCCTCCAGGCCAATGACCGGGTGAATATGGTCTGGTCCTTCTTCGGGCCGCTGGTCAGCCTGTTCAGCGAGATGGGGTTGCTTGTGGTGTGGGCGGCAGGGGCCTGGATGGTCTTCGGCGGCGGCCTGACCGTTGGCGGTCTGACCGCGTTTCTGGCCTACATCTCCCGCTTTTATGCCCGTGTCGAGTCGATGGTGCGGATGGTGCCAGCCGCCCAGCGGGCCTCTTCCAGCGCCCAACGGCTCTTCGAGATCCTCGACTGCCGGCCCACGGTGGCGGAGGACCCTCGGCCACTCATCCCTGGACGGGTGCAGGGGCGCATCGAGTTTTCCGGCGTCCATTTCCGCTACGGCACCCGGGAGATCCTCCACGGCATCGATCTGGTCATTGAGCCGGGGGAGATGATCGGACTGGTGGGATCGAGCGGGTCTGGAAAGACGACGCTTGCCAACCTCGTCTGCCGATTTTTCGACCCCTCCAGTGGCACCGTGACGATCGATGGCACCGACCTCCGCCGGTTCCGGATCTCCGACTACCGGCAGAACCTCGGCTGCGTTCTTCAAGAGCCACTGCTGTTTTTCGGCAGCGTCGCCGAGAACATTGCCTACGGCTGCCCCGACGCCGGCCCGGAGCGAATCGTAGCTGCCGCCCGGGCAGCCGGTGCGCATGAATTCATCCTCGCCCGCCCCAACGCCTACGACGCGCGGGTGGGCGAGCGGGGAGGATCGCTCTCCGGCGGCGAACGGCAGCGGATTTCGATCGCCAGGGCATTGCTGGTCGACCCGGCAATCTTGGTCCTCGACGAGGCCACCTCGGCGGTTGATGCCGAAACCGAGGCGCTGATCCAGTCGGCCATCGACCGGCTGGTGATGGGACGGACGACGATCGCCATCGCCCACAGGCTCGCGACGCTCCGCCGGGCCAACCGGCTGGTGGTGCTCGACGCCGGTCGGATCGTCGAGATCGGCACCCACGACGAACTGCTCGCCCGCGACGGGGCCTATGCCCGCCTCTACCACGCCCAGTCCCATTCCGCCGCGGAGGCGACAAACGCCCCGTGAAGCACGCTTTCCAAACCCTGCTCCACGAACCATGCCCCACTCCTCTCCTCCTCCAGAAGCACTCCTGATGCCGCAGCACGACGCTCTGCCGGACTCTCCCACCGGCTGGCGGCTCGAGCGCCGGCCCCACGGCCGACTCGACCTCATCGATGCCCACGCGCAGCGCCATGCTGACGTCGAACTCCTCCGCGCCTTTCCCCTCACCGATCCGACCGGTCCGGTGGCGATCGTGGCGACGGACGGCACAGAACTGGTATGGATCGATTCTTTGGCGAAAACCCCCCCTCCGCTCCGGGAACTGCTCGAGGAGGAACTGTCCACCCGGGAATTCCTCCCCGTCATCAAGCGGATCGAATCGGTGACCGACGGCGAACCCTCGGAGTGGGTGGTGGACACCGATCGGGGCCCGCGCCGCTTCACGCTCACCGGCCCAGACGATGTCGAACGACTCCCCGACGGCAGCGCGTTCATCCTCGACACCAGCGGTGTCCGCTACCGGATCGCCGCCGTCGCCACGCTCGACGAACGCAGCCGGCGGCTGTTTGACAAGAACATGGAGTAACAGTGACGCTCCAGGGAGACCGCCAACCCCCCAATCCGCGCCCTCCGTTGCGGCTGCGGCACGGCGACTTGCCTGCCGGCGTACACTGGACTAGTTGCACCGTTCGTGCGGTCTGGACCCCTTTTTTTTTCGGTTAAAAACCGGAAAAAGACTGAACAAACCGCTTGAAGGCAGCGTTCAGGGAATTAGTCTCGGGGTGCCTATTCCAGGAGGATCTTTCATGATCGTCGCCTTCTCGCCCGCACCCCGCCCCCTCATCCGCCGCGCCGAGGCTTCCCGGCGTGGCCGGATTCTCGCCGCCATGCTGGTGGTGCTGGCGGAACTTCTGCCGGTTCCCACACTCCACTCGGTGGCCCAAGCGCAGTGCTGCGGCCAGGAGACGGTGCGGTCAGCACCGGTGGCAACGCAGACCTATCGGCTCGATTTCCAGACTGTCTACGACGAGCGGCAGGTATCGGCGGTCCAAGTGACCTACGAGACCGTCTACGACACCAAGACCTACACCGTCACCAAGCCGGTGTGGGAGACGCAGTCCAGCGAGCGCAGGTACACCGTCCAGCGACCGGTGTGGGAAACGCAGACCCGCGAGGAGCGTTCCACCGTCATGAAGCCGGTGTGGGAGACGGTGGTCCAGGACCGCAGTTACGACCAGGTTCGCGACGTCGTCGAGACTTCCACGCGCGAAGAGCGGTTCACCGTCATGAAACAGGTGGTGGAAACCGCCGTGCAGCAGCAGGTGAGCACCGTCCGCAAGCCGGTCTACGAGACGTCGATGCAGCAGCAGGTGAGTGTCGTCCGCAAACCGGTGGTGGAGACCGCCATGCAGCAGCAGGTGAGTGTCGTCCGCAAGCCGGTCTACGAGACGGCCGAGCGGGAGGAGGCGTACACCGTCGCTGAGCCAGTCACCACGATGCGGACCACGTACGCCGACCAAGGCGGCTACGTCGATCAGGTGACGCCGATGGTGGCCCCTGGCACCACGCAACTCAATTGGGTGCAGGGAGGATGGGCGGTCAACCCGGCCAACGGTCTGGCATCATGGCAGCCCGGCGGCTACGGCTGGACCGTCACGCCCGGCGTCGTCATGAATCAGGTCAACCGTGTCTACCAATCGAACATGGTGCCGGTGCAGGTTCCCGAGACCACCGTCGTCAACAGGGTGGTGACCCGGAAGGTTCCGGTGCAGACGATGCGGTATGTCGACGAGCAGGTCGTCCAGCAAGTCCCCGTCCAGACGATGAAGTACGTCGATGAGCAGGTCGTCCAGCAGGTCCCCGTGCAAACCCTCCGCTACGTCGATGAGCAGGTCGTCCAGCAGGTGCCGGTGCAGGTCGCGAGGATGGTGCCTGAGGAGCAGGTCCGACAGGTGCCGGTGCAAACCGTCCGCAAGGTCGTCGAGCGGGTCGAGAATAAGGTGCCGGTGCAGGTCTGCCGGATGGTGCCGGAGGAGCAGATCCGCAAGGTGCCGGTGCAGGTCTGCCGGATGGTGACCGAGGAGAAGGTTGAGCCGGTGAGCGTTCAGGTCTGCAAGTACGTCACCGAGGAGCGGACCGCCCAGGTGCCGCGGGTGGTGGAGAAGCGGACCCCCTACACCTACACCGTCCGCAGCCCGCGAACGGTGGTGATGCGGGTGCCGCTCGATCCCTGCGGGAATCCGATCCCTGCTGCGGTCACGACTCCGACTTCAGCCGCCGCGGCCACGCCGCTGCGTGGACAGGCCTCGAATGTGGTCCCTGCCACGGCCATCTCTCCGACCCCCTCCGCACGTCCAGCCGCTCCGACTCCTGCAGCCACCGCAGCCCCGGTCTTGACCCCGGCTGAGGCCGCGCCGCTGAAGACCTACAGCGACAAGCAGGCCGACTTGCCCGCCAAGGTGGAGGAGGGTTGGACCAGCTCACCGCTGCGGCACGCCTCCCCTGACACCGGCTCGCCGGCATCGTCAGGGGTGGGTGTGACGGCCGAGAAGCCGCTCGATTCCAGCGACCCGCCATTGCGGCGGATCGAGTCGATCCCCACTCCCGCAGCCAAGCAACCCAGCGCCGCGGTGGTCCCCGAAAACAAAGTCCCCGAAAACAAAGTTCCCACAAACCAGGTCCCCGAAAACCAGGTCCCCGCGGCCAGCGCTCCGGCTGCCGTGGATCCCTCTCCCGCGGCGGAAGCGATGGAACTGAAACTCCTCCTGCAGGATCCCCGGCAGAATCCCCAGGTGCCGGCAGCACGGGGGCCGTCGATTTCGCCTCCTCCACCTGCCACTGACAACCGCCCCACCGCGGAAACAGCCGGCCGGCCGTCGCGGTACATGGCCCCCGTCGGCGACCGGGCAACCTGATCTGCCACCGATCGCATTTCAATTCCACACCGGCCCCGTTCCTGCGGGGCCGTTTTTTTGTCCCCCTCGGCAGCGCCGCATTGGTTGCCACCCGGCATCCGAACGAGTAGTTTCACCCCCGCGGTCGCTTGCCCCACGCCGACGACTGGCCCGCAGGGCCGGCGGGTGGAGAACGCCGCCATTTCGGAGAGAACTGTGAACACGCCCGGCAAGATCAAGGTGGCCCGTCCCGTCGTTGAACTCGATGGGGACGAGATGACGCGGATCATCTGGCAGTTCATCAAGGACCAGTTGATTCTCCCCTACCTTGACCTCGACCTCCGCTACTACGACCTCTCGATTGAACACCGCGATGCCACCGCTGATCAGGTGACCATCGACGCGGCCCATGCGATCATCGAGCATGGTGTGGGGGTGAAGTGCGCCACGATCACCCCCGATGAGGCCCGGGTCGCGGAGTTCTCGCTGAAAAAGATGTGGAAGAGCCCCAACGGAACGATCCGCAATATCCTTGGCGGCGTGATCTTCCGCGAGCCGATCATCATCTCGAACATCCCCCGACTGGTGCCCGGCTGGACGAAGCCGATCGTCGTCGGCCGGCACGCCTTTGGCGACCAGTACCGGGCCACCGATGTGCGGATCCCAGGGCCCGGCACACTGACGCTGTCCTTCACTCCAGAGGACGGGTCGAAGCCCATGGAGATGCAGGTCTACCAATTCCCGTCATCGGGCGTCGCCATGGCGATGTACAACCTCGACGACTCGATCCGCGACTTCGCTAGGGCCAGTTTGCGCTACGGTCTCGCACGCGGTTATCCGGTCTACCTGTCGACAAAAAACACGATCCTCAAGGCCTACGACGGCCGCTTCAAGGACCTCTTTCAGGAGGTATTCGACGCCGAATTCAAGGCTGATTTTGCCACCCGCGGCCTGACGTACGAGCACCGACTGATCGACGACATGGTGGCGTCGGCGCTCAAGTGGGAGGGGGGCTATGTGTGGGCCTGCAAGAACTATGACGGTGACGTGCAGAGCGACATCGTCGCCCAAGGTTTTGGATCGCTGGGACTGATGACCAGCGTGCTGATGACACCGGACGGCAAGACGGTTGAGGCCGAGGCCGCCCACGGGACCGTCACCCGTCATTACCGGCAGCACCAGCAGGGGCGGCCGACTTCTACCAACCCCATCGCGTCGATCTTCGCTTGGACCCGCGGCCTCGCTCACCGCGGGAAGCTCGACGGCACGCCGGCGGTGACGCACTTTGCCGACACCCTCGAGCGGGTGTGCATCGAGACAGTCGAAGCGGGAAAGATGACGAAGGATCTGGCCGTGCTCATCGGACCCAAACAGCCCCATCTCAACACCGAGGAATTCTTGTCGGCGATCGACTCGAACCTCGGCGCGGCGATGGCCCAGGGAAGCGGTCGGGCCTGATCTGCTCCACCCGCACTGCCGGATGCTCCGCTCTCCTCTGACGCCTCCTCTGCCACCAATCCGAGCGATTCCCCTTGCCCACGACCCAACGCCCTCTGCCCACGGCAGCCGATTGGGACGACCCTGACGGCGTGGGGGTCCGTGGTCTGCACACGGTGGGGATGATGGCTGCGGTGTTGGATGTGCCGCCCACGGCCGTCCGGCACTGGGTGCGCGGGGGGTTGTTGCGGCCGAGCCGTCGGGCGGGGCGGATCGAGTGGTTCTCGTACGGTGAACTGGTCGTGGGGCAGCGACTGGCCCGACTCCTGAAAGGTGGGTTCCGGCTCCGGGAGATCGATGCCCGGTTGGCCAACCTCATCCCCGGCGGAGCGGCAGCCGCAGCCCGTCATGGCGAAAGGATTGTGGCCGACGGCCGACGGTTGAGTTTCCGCCGGGGACTTGAGCTGCTCGGAGCCGGTGGGCAGCGGCAGTTTTCGTTCTACACAGTCGATCTCAGCCACGCTCCGGACAACGCTCAGGACAACGTCCCGGCGTGGCGGGCGCCGGCCGTGCCGATCTCCCACGCCCCGCGTGCGGCGGGCCCGAGGCCCCTCTCCCCCCAGGGGAAGACAGGACTGCCGTCATCCAACGACGGGGATGATGAGCCCGTCAGCGGGGTCGAACTGCTGGCGCTGGCAGCCGATCTGGAGGCGGCTGGAGACCTGGAAGCAGCCACCGAGGCGCTGCGGGCCCTGCTCCAAGCCGATGGGCCGTCGGCACAGGTCTCGTTTGTGCTTGCCGAGTTGCTCTACCGCAGCGGCGACCTGACAGCGGCGCGCGAGCGTTACTACGTGGCGATCGAGTTCGACGCGGACCACCTCGAAGCCCGAACGAGCCTCGGCTGTGTTCTGGCCGAACTGGGCGACCAGGAACTGGCGCTGGCTGCGTTTGAGGGTGTGCTGCGACAACAGCCCGACTACGCCGATGCCCACTGGCACATCGCCGGAGTCCTCGATGACATCGGCCGCAGAGCGGACGCCGCCAGACACCTGCGGACCTTCCTCGCCCTGGCGCCCGACAGCCCCTGGGTGGACCTGGCACGCAGTCAACTCTCCGACCGCTGAAGCGCCATCTGCTGGGAGAAAAACTGTGGTTTTCTCCCCTGCTTGGCGATCACGGTCTCGTCGTGCCGTCCGGAGATTGCCTCTCCACAGCCGGTCCTCAGTTCACCATGGCCCGCGAACACTGTGGACGCCGAACTGCACCGTATCACTCGGCCAATAGGGAGTCGGATACATTCCGCCGCCGCTCCCGGGCACGGCCCCAGCCCCCGGATAAGGGCGCTGGAATTGGTTGTACAGAGGCATCACTCGCGAACTGGGCACACCCCAGGAGTACTCGGAGGTGAACTCGGTCGTCGGCGGCACCACCAATGCCAACGGCTTGCCGATGGACGGGTCATACCAGACGCTGTGCCAACTCTTCCCCTTGGCACGGAGGAAGTATCGTTTCTCAGTGGCCTTGTCAGAGGCGCGGGCCGCGGCGGCCATGCCCGCCAAGCAGGCGGCGACCAAGCCGACGAGCACCACGGCACGGACCACGGCGCTTGGCCGAGTGGGATCGGTCGATTTCATGGACTCTTCTCTGCGGGGGGATTCGAGCGGACAAAGGTCTCAAATGCCGGTTCCAAGACATCACCCCGGTCCGGCCTCCGGTGGCGACTGGTCGATTCGACGGCTCAAGCCAGGATCGCTCACCAGTAGAACGAGCGGACTTCAGTCCTCATCCCCGTCGCACCGGCCGGCCGGATGTACCTGCGGTGATGCCTGTAGAGGAACTCGTGCGGCAGAAAGGGGGGATAGGTGTACCAGGTGTGGCCGACGTACGGCGGCACGGGGCGCGGCGAGACGTAGAGTTGGGCACCCAAGCCGGGCGCGGCCCCGGCCGGCACGGGGGGGACATAGTCATTCGAGAAGACGTCCGGCGTGGGGGCGTCGATCCCGTGGTTGATCGGGTTGGCGGACACTGCGGTCGCCATTGAAACACCAGCCGCGACAAGCAGGGCGAGCAGCGCCCGCCGCCAGGAAACACAGACTGCCATCGGATCACCTCCAGAGCATCGATTCTCCGCGCCGGGAGCCACCGGCACTGAAGGTCTTTCGGTTGGAGCCGATTCCACCAATCACTCCCAGTCTCCGCCTCTGACGCCCCTTCCCAGGAGGCAATGTCTGCGATCTCCGGAGGGTCTCCCCCGCCGGAGAACTGCCCCCGCATAACCGCTATACTCTGCCCACCTTTCCACCCCTATCCCTTCCAGCCCCCAAACGCACCTCCGATCCGCATGGCTAAGCAGTCTCGATCCGCCACCGCTACCGCCGTGGCCGCCGTCAAGCAGGCAGCGCAGGCTGCGGCCGAGGCCCCCAAGTCAGCCCCCGCCGCGGCGTTGTCTCTTGCCCCAGTCGCCCCCCCGTCAACTCCGACAAAGCGACGGGCCTCAGCCCAGACGCTCGCCGCCGGTCAACGCGACATCTCTGTCAGCGAGTTCTTCGCCAAGAACCGCCATCTCCTCGGCTTCGATTCGCCGCGGAAGGCGTTACTCACCAGCGTCAAGGAGGCGGTCGACAACTCGCTCGATGCCTGCGAGGAAGCGGGCATCCTCCCGGAGATCTGGGTGCACATCGATCCGGTCGCCGAAGCCGGATCAAGGTTCCGCATGGGTGTCCAGGACAATGGACCGGGGATCGTCCGCAAACAGATTCCGCTGATCTTTGGAAAGCTCCTCTACGGCTCAAAATTCCACCGGCTGCGGATGAGCCGCGGCCAGCAGGGGATCGGCATCTCCGCAGCGGGCATGTACGGCGTGCTGACCACCGGAAAGCCGGTGAAGATCATCTCCAAAATCTCCGCCAAGGAACCGGCGCACTACTACGAACTGCGGATCGACACCAAGACCAACGAGCCCCAGATCCTCAATGGCAAGGGGGAGGGGATCGATCTCCCCCCGGGGAAGTCGGGCGCCGAACTGATGGCCAAGTACGACATCGTTTGGGTGGCGACCAACGACAAGGGAGAGGCCGTCGACCACGGCACCCGGGTGACGATCGAGATGGAGGCGAAGTTCCAACGCGGCCGCGGCAGCGTCGAGGAATACCTCGAACAGACCGCCATCGCCAACCCGCACTGCCGGATCCACTTCCTTCCTCCCGACGGACCGGAACGAATCTTCGAGCGCTCGACCCACGACCTGCCCCCCGAGCCCCGGGAGATCAAGCCGCATCCCTACGGCGTCGAACTCGGTCGGTTGGTGACGATGCTCCAGGAACACCCCAAACTGACGCTGGCGCAGTTTCTCACCAGTTCCTTCTCTCGAGTCTCCTCCGGCATCGCCCGGAAACTGTGCGACTCGGCAAAACTCTCGCCGCGGGCCACCTGTGCCAAGCTTGGGCGCGGTGAGGCCGATGCGCTGTTCAAGGCGATCCAGGACATCAAGATCCCGCCACCGGCTACCGACTGTGTGGTTCCGATTGGCGAGCAGCGGCTTCTCGCCGGCCTCCGTCAAGTGGTGCCGGGCGAGTTTTTCACCGCAGCCACGAGGCCACCGGGAGTCTACCGGGGCAACCCGTTCGTGATCGAAGCGGCACTGGCCTATGGAGGCGGCCCCGCGGCGCAGAAGGTGTCGCTTGAGGCACTCAGCGAACTCGCCGGCGAAAGCGATGCCCGCAGCCTCCGCCAGTTCCTCACCACCACCTTTAGCGGCATGAGCGGGGAGGCGGCCGACAAGATCCTCGATGCGGCAAAACTCGCCAGTCGACAGTCTCCATCGAAGCTCAAGAAGGACGTCCTTGCCACGCTCCATTCGGCGATGCAGCACGTCAATCTCGACGAGGGACAGCACATGACTGTCCTCCGCTTCGCCAACCGGGTGCCGCTCCAGTTCCAACACGCCGCCTGCGCTGTCACGCAGACGATCCTCTCCACAAACTGGCGTTCATACGGCCTCTCGCAGTCCCGTGGCAGCCTCCCCTCGGGCCCCGTCTCGGTGATGGTGCACGTGGCGAGCGTCTGGGTGCCGTTCACGAGTGAGTCGAAGGAGGCGATCGCCTCCTATCCGGAGATCCAGAAGGAGATCCGTCTCGCCCTGCAGGCTGTCGGTCGTAACCTGGGCATGTACCTCCGTCGCCGGCTCCGTGTCGCCCAGGAAGGACAGCGCCGCAGCATCTTCCTCCGCTATCTCGGCGAGGTCGCTCAGGCGGTGGCGGTGATCAACGGCTGCGATGCCAAGAAACTCTACGAGGATCTCCTGGCGCTTGCCAAAAAGAAGACCGCACAGGCCGACGTCCGCTACGACGACCGTGGCCGCCCGATCGTGGAGGAAGAGGACGAACTCGATCTTGGCAAGAATTGCATCATCGTCGCGCCGGGCGAGGTTGGCCTTACCCAGGCCGCCGCCGATGCGGTTGACGACGGCATCTCGGCGGGCCGGAAACCACTGACGCGGGATGCCGCAAAAGGGAAGCGGGGGAAGATCGCCACCGTCGAGGCGGACGACGACGAGGCTGACGCCACACCGGCGAAACCAGGGCGTGCCCAGGCCTCGAAGCCGAAGCGGGGGAAGAAGTAGGATCGGGGGGCTTTCCAATCACGAATCACGCGCCTGAGCCTCGTTGCCGGCGCTGTGACGTCGGCTCCTCGATCTCCTTCCACGCGGAGCCCGCCGATCACTCAGTACTCCAACTCAAACCCCGCTGACTGCAGCGCCCAAAGACTGCGGCGGATGCCGTCGACGGTGTCGTGGAGCGGTTCGTACTCGATCAAGTACGTGCCTTCGTAGCCGGTGCGGGGCAGGAGATCGGCCCAGTCGATGCCGTCAGCCACGTCCCCAACGGCGACAGCCCGCCACCCCTGGCCATCACCGATCCAGTCTTTCAGATGGCAGTAGGTGATCCGGCCGCGGAGGAGATCGACCGCGCAGGAGCGGTCAGCTGGATCGGCCGCGCGAAGATTGCCCGGATCGAAATTGAAGCCGATCCTCCGGGGAAGATCGGCGAGCAGCCGGCGGAGCCCATCGGGATGGGTGGTCACGGTATGGATATGGACAGCCGAGCCATCAGGGCGATGCTCAATGGCGCCGTGCGTCTCGATCGCCATCGAGAGCCCCAGCCGCTCCAGTTCCCGGTCGCAGGCCACCAAGCCATCGACCATCCTGGAATAACGGGCCTCGTCCATGGCATCCCACGGCGTGAATCCGGCGAAGGTCCGCACCTGCCTGGCACCGCACTCTGCCGCCACCCGCGCTTGCCGAATCGCCTTCACGACCGCCGCTACCACATCCTCCGGCCCACCGGCTGAAAAATCGTTCTCGATGCAGCAGCCCGGCGTGGCGATTCCACTCGTGGCGGCAAGCGCGCGAAACGTGGCGATGTCGGCCGCAGACGGGGCCTCTGGCAACCGGCCCGGTTGACCGCCGCCGATGCCAAATTCAAGTTCGCGGAATCCGAACTCGGCGGCAATCTGGAAGTGGTCGGCCATCGGCAGATTTCGGAAGCCCCATTCCCCACAGCCGACACGGAGCGGATGGCGGGGAAGGGCGCTGTCTTGAAGCCGTGTCATGCAAGGATCCCCTGGATTGGTCGGGCCGGTTGAACACCGGTCAGTTTTTGGTCGAGGCCGCCGTAGAAGAAGGTGAGTCGTTCGGGATCGAGTCCCATCAAATGGAGGATCGTGGCGTGGAGGTCGCGGACGTGGTGCCGATTGACCACCGCCTCGTGGCCGAGCTCATCGGTCTGGCCATAACTGGTCCCCTTTTTCACTCCGGCTCCCGCGAGGAAATAGGTAAACCCCTTCGGATTGTGGTCGCGGCCGCCGTTGGCCCCCTGCCCCACCGGCTGACGGCCAAATTCTCCTCCCCAGACCACCAGCGTCTCGTCGAGCATTCCGCGCGCCTTCAGATCACCGATCAACGCCGCAATCGGCTTGTCGATCTCCGGAGCGTGGATGGTGAGATTCTCCTCGACGCCATTATGCGCGTCCCAGTTCTGCTGTTGATGGCCGCCGCCGGAATAGATCTGCACGAACCTCACCCCGCGCTCCACGAGCCTCCGCGCCACCAGGCACTGGCGGCCGAACGGCGCCGGACCGAGCGACAGTGGATGCGCACCGCGGCGGTCGTGGAGGCCATAGGCGGCGAGGGTGGCTGGGCTCTCGCTGCTCAGATCGAGGAGCTCCGGGGCACTCGACTGGAGTTGAAAGGCCAATTCATAACTGGCAATGCGGGCCTCCAAGTCGCCGGTGGCGGTGCGGTCGGCGGCATGGAGCCGGTTTAAGGCCGCGAGCGTGTCGATCCCCTCCCGCTGCATGGCCCGGCTGATGCCGGCAGGCGGGTCGAGCGCCAAGATCGCCTCACCGGCCGAGCGAAACACCGTACCTTGATAAGCCGAAGGCATGAAGCCAGCGGCCCAGTTGGCGGCCCCGGGAATCGGCCCGCCCCGGGGATCGAGCATCACCACAAAGCCGGGGAGGTTGTCGCTCTCGCTGCCCAGGCCATAACTGAGCCAACTACCCAGCGTCGGATATCCCTGGAGAATCCGCCCGGTGTTCATCTGCAGGTTGGCCGACCCGTGCGCGAAGGAATCGGCGTACAGACTCTTCACCACCGCCAGTTCGTCGACGTGCTGGGCGAGATGGGGCAGCGCGTCGGAGCACCATATCCCCGACTGGCCATGCTGGCGAAAGGTCCGCTTCGATCCCAGCAGCGTCTGCTTCTGGAGATCGCGGCGGCGGATCTCAAGCTCGATCGTCTGCCCATCCCGCTTCTGCAATTCGGGCTTGTAGTCGAAGAGGTCCATCTGCGACGGACCGCCGTACATGTAGAGAAAGATGCAGGCCTTTGCCCCGCGATGGTGGGAGGGCTTGGGAGCCAGCGGCCCGGGCTGACGGCTGGCGGCGGTCGCCGCCGCAGCCCGGGCAAAAACACCATCCCGCTCCAGCAGGCTCGCCAGCGCCAGACCGGTGAACCCGGCCCCCTGATCCCAGAGAAATTGGCGCCTGGCTCCCGTGCAGCCATGCCGTCGGACGTCGATCGCAGCAGGATTGTTCACGCCGGGGCCTCGTCAGTCGACCGTGATTGATTCGTTGAGATTGAGGATCAGCAGGCTCGTGTCGCGGCGGGCTCGGCCGCTGGCCTCCATGGCCGAAAGAGGCGCTTTTGAATCGACGCGCACAGCCGCTCCTCCGGCCGGTGTGATCACCAGTTCCCGGACCACCAGCGGGGCACCCAGCGTCCTCAATCCGGCCTGCCCCGCCCGGGCCAACGGCTGCGGATCAACTGCCTCGAGGAGAGGGGTGTCGATTCCGTCGATCCATCCGGTCACTTGCTCGCCGGCGACGGCCAACCGCAGCCGTAGCCAGGAGTCGCTGCGGAAGGCATGGGATGCCGCCGCGAGCGTGCTGATGCCGTCGGCAGTCACACGGCGGAGCTCGACGAGCCCCTCTCGTGGCAACAGCACCAGCTCATACCCCGTCGCCCGCTCGGCATGGGCTTCCCCGGTCGGCACGCCGCGGATCACCATGGCCGCTACCTCGGCAGCATCGCCCAGGTAAAGTTCACAGGCCACCGATCCATCGCTGAACATCAATCCGGGCGCGAAGCCCTCCGGCAAAGTCCCGGGCGGGGGAACAGACGGCGGATCGCAGACGAGTGCAAACGGCCCCGCACCGGGATCGGCATTCACGATCCCCTCGTAGCTCCCGTTCCACACGCCACCGCCGATCCGCCACCCGCTGGCAGTCCCTCCCCGCGGCGCAACGTCGAGGATCTGCTCGGGAGCGAGAATCCGCCGGTAGCCTTCCTGGAGGGCCCGGGGAACCAACGGCCGGAGAGTCACTGGATCGGTGCTGGTCGACCAGGCCTGCCGTTGTCTGGCCATGAATGTGCCGAGGATTGCCCTCTCCTCTGCCGCTGGCCGGCGGGCGAGGACCCGCTCGAAAAGCCGTCCGATGAACGCCTCGTCCGGCGGGTCGTCGCCACCGCCCGCCGCCGTGAGGTCGAATACCGCCTGTTCGGCGAGGGCGGCTGCCTGGGTGCGGGCGAAATCGCCGTTGAGCAGCAACAGGCTCTGCGGAGCGACCGTCGTCACCGCCCGCTCGCCGACAGGGCTGGTGGTGTTGGTGAAATCAAAAGCCTCCAGTTCCGGGACCAGCAGCGTCCGCTTGACGTAGCCGTAGATGCTCCGCCTGGCCTGCTGGTCGAGAGGTGACATCTCCCAGCCGAGCCCGGGACGCGATTGTCCGGCCAGCGAATCAGGGCCGACGCTGGCGAAGAAGCCGCGGCCGCCGCTGGCCAGATTGAGTCTGCCCGCGGCCGCCAGAAAGGCATCGCGGATCGACTCCGCTTCCAACCGGCGCCGGTTCTGCCGCCAGAGCAGTTGGTTGGCCTCGTCGACGGCCAGACAGTCGGCACGGTCGGCACGCGAGGACTGCCGGTAGGCCCGTGACCAGACAATGACGCGGTGGAGGTGCTTGAGGCTCCAGCCGGAGTCGACCAGTTCGGCTGCCAGCCAGTCGAGGAGCCGGGGGTGGGTGGGGCCCACTGCGGCGTTGCCAAAATCGTTCGGCGTGGCGACGAGGCCGCGACCGAAGTGATGCAACCACAGCCGGTTGGCCGCCACCCGCGGCGTAAGCGGATTGGCAGGAGAGGCGATCCAGTCTGCCAGCTCGCGGCGACCGGCTGTGCCTGTCGATTCAGCGGCTGCCGCGGTGCGAAGCACCTCAGGGAGCCCGGGGGAGACCACCTTTCCTGGGGTGGCAGGATTGCCGCGGATCAGAACATGCGTCACTTCCGGCCTCCCTTCGGCCTCGCGGGCAGCAAGTGCCCATTCCTCGCCAGCGGCGATGGGCAAGAACATCGCCGCTTCCGCTGGGGGTGGGAGCACAACTCTCTCGTAGCGCCGGACCCCTTGGATCATGCCGAGGAGGGAGTAGTAGTCAGACTGCGAGAAGGGGTCGAACTTGTGATCGTGGCAGCGGGCGCACCCAATGGTCGTCCCCAAGAAGGCCTGGCCGATCGTGGAGAGAACGTCGTCGAGTTCATCGAACCGGGCCAGCCGTTTGTCGTCCGGTTCGTCATCCCAAGTCCCCAAGTGCCAAAACCCGGAGGCGATTGTCCCGGAGTCTGACCGCGGCACCTCCAGATCGCCGGCGATCTGTTCGCGGATGAATTGGTCGAAAGGCATGTCGGCGTTGATCGCCGCGATCACCCAATCCCGGTAGCGCCACACAAACGGTTTTTCATCGTCGCGTTCGTACCCGTTGGTCTGGGCGTAGCGGACAACATCGAGCCAGTGGCGGGCCCAATGTTCCCCGTGGGCAGGGGACGCCAGCAGGCGTTCAACGATCTCCCCCCAGGCAGCGTCGGAGGGATCGCGTTCGAAGGCCAGCACCGCCTCCAGCGGTGGTGGCAACCCCACCAGATCAAACCACACCCGTCGCACCAGATCGCGTGGAGATGCCGGTGGATTGGGGGCGAGTCCGGCGGCAGCGAGTTTCTCACCGAGGAAGGCATCCACCGGCATCGATCCGACAGTCCCCTCGACATGGTCGCTCTCCTGGGGCAGTTGCGGACGGAGCAGGGGACGATAGGCCCAGTGATCGCGATCGGCCTGGGTGATCGTCAACCGGTGGCGCAGCGGCGCAGCAGAGGAGGTGGAACCATCGCCTCCCGGCCACGGCAGCCCACGCCGCACCCACTCCTCCAAGGCCTCGATCTGTCCGAGCGACAACCTCCCCTCGGGGGGCATCTGGTAGGAGGGGTCGGCATAGTGCACCGCCCGGACGAGCAGGCTTGCCGCCGGGTCACCGCTGACCACGGCTGGTCCAGAATCGCCCCCCTCAAGCATTCGGTCGCGCGAATCCAGACGCAGGTTTCCCTCCGCCTCATCGCCATGGCACGACCAGCACTTCTCCACCAGCAGCGGCCGGATCCGGGTCTCGAAAAATGCCTCTCCGGCAGCATCCACCACGGCCCCTTCCGCTCGGGCAACGGCCGGCTGGATCGTGCCGATGAGACCCACAGCCGCCGCAATCAGCCAGCGATTCAACCCGAACGCCGACCGGTGCAAGGTGCACCTGCCGAGCGTGAGTGGGGGGGCGATGCGGCGCAAAAGACTGGGCTCCGGTGCCTTGGATTGTACCCCTGCCACACGATCGCAGCCATGCGGCCCTCTGACAGCACCACGCCGCACAAGGCGGCTTGTCGCTCCGCGCTCAGAGGGAGATTTGCTCGCCGATCTCCATCACCTGGCGTGGCGGCATCCCGTAGCGCCGCTCCTCCTGGGCGGCGTTCCGCTTCAGATAGGCAAAGATGATTTCCGGAACACGCGACAACTTCCCGCCGTCGTCGGGCAGGATCGTGGAGTGGCCGATGAAGAACGTGGCCTGTTCGGCATCGAAAGGGATCCCCTTCTCAGTGGCGAGTGCCTTGAGGAATGGCATCAAAAGGGGCTTCTCCATGTAGCCGAAGCGGGCGACGACCCGCCAAAATCCGTCGCCGAGTGGTGTGACCGTGGCCCGCTCGGTACCCACCACCTCCGGTACTCCCATGTCGACCACCGTGAGGAGGAGCACGGTCTCCTGGATGGAATGAGTGAGTTCCACATGGTGGACAAGCACCGGCGGGACATGATTGGAGCTCGGCGTTAGGAAGACCGCCGATCCCGGCACGCGTGAGGAGACTTCCTTCCTCAATTCTGGCCAGACTGTCTCCCAAGCACCGAACTGTTTGGAGTAGCGGTCGATCACGGCGGTCCTCCCGTGACTCCAGATGAGCATGCCGGCGATCAGGGCCGCGCCGATGAGCATCGGCACGTAACCGCCGTCGAAAAATTTGAAGAGGTTGGCTGCCAGGAAGGGAATGTCGAGCGAGAGAAAGAGGGCGAGGATCCCCAGGCTCCGCCACTTCCCCCATCCCCAGGAATAACGGATGACGAGGTAATAGAGGATCGACGTCACCGCCATCGTTCCCGTGACAGCAATCCCGTAGGCGGCGGCGAGCTTCACGCTCTCGCGGAAGGTCAGCACCAGCGTCAGACAACCGATGGCCAACAGCGCGTTGACCTCGGGGATGTAGATTTGTCCTTCGTTCTCGTAGGCAGTGTGACGGATCGTCATCCGCGGGAGAAAGCCTTGGAGCATCGCTTGCCGGGTGAGCGAGAAGGCGCCCGAGATCAGTGCCTGCGAGGCAATCACGGTTGCCATGCTGGACAGGATCACCAGTGCCCAGGTGGGGGGCCCCAACGGCACCATCTTGAAGAAGGGCTGATCTGCGGCCGACGGATCGCGGAGGATCAGCGCCCCCTGTCCCAGGTACGCAAGCACCAGTGCCGGGAGCACCAGTCCCATCCAGGCGACTCGGATCGGTCGCAGTCCGAAGTGTCCCATATCGGCATACAGCGCCTCGCCCCCGGTGACGACCAGCACGACCGACCCGAGAATCAGGATCCCGCGGAAGCCGTGTTGGGCGAAGAACTCCATCCCCCACCATGGATTGAGCGCCGAGAGCACTCCCGGATGCTGGGCGATCTGCCACAGGCCAAGGACCGAGAGCGTCGTGAACCAGATGAGCATCACCGGCCCGAACAACTTCCCCACGTCGCCAGTGCCGCGACTCTGGATGCCGAAGAGCCCCAGGAGGATCAGGCAGGTGATCGGGACAACGAATTCCTGAAGTGCCGGACTGACGAGGCTCAGGCCCTCGACCGCAGAGAGTACCGAGATAGCCGGCGTGATCACGCCGTCACCATACAGCAGCGATGCCCCCACGACCGCCAGGAGCGTCATCCCCGAAACACCGCCAATGCCCCGAGCGGAGTGGCGGAAGCGATCCGGCACGAGGGCCAGAAGGGCGAGAATCCCCCCCTCCCCGTGATGATCGGCCAACATCACAAACAGCACATACTTGACCGTGACGACGAGGATCAGCGCCCAGAACATGAGCGACAGGATGCCGAACAGATCGGATTGGCTGGCCTTCTCCCCGTGCGCACTGGCGACAAAGAGACATTCTTTGAGCGTATACAGGGGGCTGGTGCCGATGTCACCGAAGACCACCCCCAGCGCCAAAAACGCCATCCGCAGCAGGGATCCCGAACCGTGCGCGGGATGCGGGCCCGACGCTTTCTCGTTGCCATGAGCCATGCGACGCGAGGCCTCCACCAGATGACGGGACAGCCGGCTGACGGCCCGTAGAAACATTTTTTTTCCAAGGGCACAGTGTACGCCCGACGACCCCCAAGGGCGACCCATGGATGCGGCACGGCGACAGAACATCATCCCGCGTCAGGCGAGGATGCCGTGCACGACCTCGCCATGGACGTCGGTCAGCCGAAAGTCGCGCCCCTGGTAGGAATGCGTAAGGCGGAGGTGATCGATCCCCAGCAGATGGAGAATCGTGGCATTGAGATCGTGGACGTGCACCGCCTGCTCAGGCGTCGTGATCTGGTAGCAGTAATCGTCGGTGGCGCCCCAGGTGAGCCCCTCTTTGATGCCGGCTCCGGCGAGCAGCGTGGTGAAGCAGCGGGGGTGGTGGTCGCGGCCGTAACTGGTGTCGCTGATCCCCCCCTGCGAATAGATCGTCCTCCCAAACTCCCCTCCCCAGACGATGAGTGTCTCGTCGAGGAGACCGCGGGCGGAAAGATCGTCGAGGAGCGCGGCGGTCGCCCGGTCGGTATCGGCGCACTGCCCGCGGATCGCATCGGGCAGGCCGCCGTGGTGATCCCAGCCCATGTGGAACAGTTGCACAAACCGCACACCACGCTCCGAGAGCCGGCGGGCAAGGAGGCAGTTGTGGGCATAGCTGCCGGGGCGGTGGACGTCGGGGCCATAGGCATCGAGGACATGCTGCGGCTCGTCACTGATCCGTGCCAGGTCTGGCACGCTCGTCTGCATCCGGAAGGCCATTTCATACTGCGCGGTGCGGGCGAGGATCTCGGGGTCGCCGAGTTGGTCGGCATGGTGAGAGTTGATCGCGGCGATCCGGTCGAGGGTGGCGCGGCGGACACCGCGGGCGATCCCGGGCGGATCAGCAAGGAACAGTACCGGAGCGCCGCTGTTGCGAAACCGTACCCCCTGGTGCTCCGTCGGCAGAAAACCAGCACTCCACAGCCGGTCGTAGAGCGGTTGGTCGTCCGGGCGGCCGCTGCCAAAACTGGTGAGCACGATGGAGGCGGGGAGATCGGCGTTCTCGCTTCCCAGGCCATAGCTCGCCCACGAGCCGATGCTCGGCCGTCCAGCCAACTGGCTTCCGGTCTGGAAGAAGGTGATCGCCGGATCGTGATTGATTGCCTCGGTGTGCATCGAGCGAATCATGCACCACTGGTCGGCTTTGCGCGCCATCTCCGGCAGCAGATCGCTGAACCACATGCCGCTGGCCCCATGCTGCCGGAAGGGGAAGATTGACGGCGCTACCGGGAAACTCGACTGCCCGCTGGTCATCGTGGTCAGCCGCTGTCCTTGGCGGATCGATTCAGGAAGTTCCTCGCCGCGGCGTGCCGCCAGCGCCGGCTTGGGGTCGAAGAGATCCATCTGCGACGGTGCGCCTGACTGAAAGAGATAGATGATCCGCTTCGCCTTGGGCGCGTGATGAGGCAACCCAGGCAAGCCCGCCGCCGCCGAGCCCTGCCGCCCCAGCCCGGCCACGGCGGCAGCCAATCCACCGGCAGCGCCGCTGAGGAACACGCGCCGGTTGAGCGCATCCTGGAGGCGGATTCGATCGTCGACTCGGTGCATTGGAGTCACTCCCGCATCACAAATTCGTCGAGGTTCATGATCACGTTGGCGGCTAGGGACCAGGCGGCGAATTCATCTGCCGGCGTGCCGGCGGTGACCTCCGCCAGCGGCTTCCCGGCCGCCCCAGCCAGGACAAATTTCTCCGCTGCCTGGCTGTCGGCGGCAAACGTCGTCCGGTCGGCAGTCAATCCCGCCAGCAGCGTCTCCAGTTCGACTGGCTCCGGGGGGCGGCCGAGGGCCAGCCGGAATCCGCGGGCGAGCCTGCCAGACGGGTCATCGCCCCCCTCGGCGATCATCCTCCGAGCGAGGCCCTGGGCTGCCTCAAGGAACGTCGTTTCGTTGAGCAGCGCCAGCGCTTGCAGCGGCGTATTGGTCCGCGACCGCTTTACAGTGCAGGTCTCGCGGTTGGGGGCATCGAAGAGGAGCATCGTCGGCGGTCCGGCGGTCCGCTTCCAGATCGTGTACATGCTCCGTCGGTGCCGTCCCGGCCCAGTGTCGGGGACGTAACCGCGTAAGTTGCCATACTTGCTCGTCTCGTCCCACACCCCCTCCGGCATCCAGGGACGGACACTGGGGCCACCGATTGTCGGCACCAGTTGGCCGGCGGCGGCGAGCGCCTGATCGCGGACGATCTCGCCCGGCAGGCGGATCCGGGGCGCCCGGGCGAGGAGGCGGTTGGCCGGATCCCGCGCCAGTTCTGCAGCATCAAACCGGCTCGATTGCCTGTAGACGCTGCTGGTGAGGAGCAGTTTGAGAAAAGCCTTCATGTCCCAGGGCCGGGCCGGTGCATCGCCCACCCGGGGCAGATCGGTCGCTTCCATGAACTCCGCCGCCAGCCAGTCGAGCAGTGCGGGATGGCTGGGGAACTCCGCCTGGCTGCCGAGGTTTTCGCTGGTCTTCACCAAACCGGTGCCGAAGAGTCGTTCCCATTGCCGGTTCACCCACACGCGCGCCGTGAGTGGGTGGTCGCGCGACGCGATCCATTCGGCAAGCGCCAGCCGATCGGCCTTCCGTTCCGGCGGCAGCGACGGCAAGAACGCCGGCAGCCCTGGAGAGACCTTCTCCCCCGGCTTGTCGTACTCGCCACGGGTGAGCACAAAAGCATCTCGCGGAGGCCCCTCGCGCATCACCATCGCACTGGGAAGCGAATCGCGGAACGACGCCAAGCCCTGCCGCGCAGCATCCCGCGTCTGTTCGGCCTGCTTCACTGGGCCGCCAATCTTCTCGCGGTAGAAGGCGGCGACGAGTTGTTGCTGCTCGACCGAACGGGCATCAGCCTCGATGCGGAGGACGTCACGAACCGGCGCCGGCAGGGCAATCCCCGAGACGCCAGCGAGTTCCGGCGCACAAGCGGCGTGCGCCAGACGGAATCGACCGAAGGCATGCCCTTCGATCACCTCCTGACGGATCCGGATTCGCAGTCGGCTGTTCTCCGGCACATCGACTGCCACCAGCGGAAACACGGCCAGCCGTCGGGGCTGACGGACGTCGGGAAGGTGGCCGTCGATTGCCCAGCCCTGCCCCACTCCGGTTCCCAGAACACTCGCCGCCGGCCATCCGTTCTGTTCGTAGTCGGCCTCGGCACGCGCAAGCGCCACCGGTCGCGGCGGCGCATCGCCGGGCGGATCGATCTCCACCTCCACCCGGTTGACGACGACGTTGCCATTGTGGTTGCGGCCGAAGCCCCCTCCGCCGGAGAGCGATGGATCAGCGAGGAGTTCCAGACGCACGCCACCAAGCACCCCCGGTGGCAGCAGGGCCTCGATCTGGTAGGTGTCGCGTGGCGGCAGCGCCCCCTCGACGAGCCACGAGCCATCGTCGAGTCTGCGGAACGATGCGCCGCCGACGCTGGTCAGTTCCAGCGGTTGGAGCGCCTGCCAGATGTCGTCCGGCAGATCGAGCGCCGGCCGGACCGTCTGCTCCCAGGCAGCGACCAAGGGCCCAAGTTCCGTCGCTCCTGCCCGCACCGCCTCTTCGGCATCGGCAATCACCCTCTCCAGCCGGACGATCTCAGCCGATTGCTCGGGCGACGGCAGCGGTTCGAGGGGATCGGAGTTGCCGCCGCTGCGATTCTCCCCTCCCATGATTGTGCCGGTCTCCGGCACGTTGCAAAACAGGGCAAAGAGGGCATAAAACTCGCGCTGCGAGAGGGGGTCGTACTTGTGGTCGTGGCAGCGGGCACAGCCAACGGAAAGGCCGAGCCAGGTCTGGCCGGTTGTCTCCAGTCGGTCGATGACCGTTTCGACGCGCCACTCCTCGGCGATGATTCCCCCCTCGCCGTTGATGCGGTGGTTGCGGTTGAACCCTGTGGCGACGACATGGTCGCGCGTCGCCGCCTCGTCGCCGGGCACCGGTGGCAGCATGTCGCCGGCGAGCTGCGCAATTGTGAACTGGTCGAAGGGGAGGTTCTGGTTGTAGGCCCGGATCAGCCAGTCGCGCCACGGCCAGTTGGAGCGACTGGAATCGGTCTGATAGCCATGGCTGTCGGCGTAGCGGGCGGCGTCGAGCCATTCCAGCGCCATCCGCTCGCCGAAGTGCGGGCTGGCGAGCTTGGCATCGACATACGTTTCGTAGGCCTCGGGCGAATCGTCGGCGACGAAGGCCTCGACCTCCTCTGGCGTCGGCGGCAGGCCGGTGAGGTCGAGGCTCACGCGTCTGGCGAGCACGGTCCGGGGGGCCTCGTCGTTGGGGCTCATCCCCTCCGACTCCAGCCGCGCGAGAATGAAGGCATCGATTGGCGTCCGCGGCCACCGTGTGCCACGCGGCACCGGCACCTCCGGCCGCTCCACCCGCTCGAAGGCCCAGTGGCCAGGGTAGAGGGCACCCTCGGCGATCCAGCGTCGCAAGGTCTCCGCCTCGGCCGCAGTCACTGGCTTGCCAATCTGCGGCGGCGGCATGATCAGATCGGGGTCGGCAGATGTGACTCGCACCAGCAACTCGCTGGCCGCCGGATCACCGGGCACAATTCCGCGGGCACCACTCTCCAGTCCCCCGACCGCGCCGGCACGATCGTCGAGCCGGAGGCCCGCCTGCCGTTTGGCAGCATCGGGGCCGTGGCAGGTGAAGCAGCGGTCGGAGAGGATCGGGCGGATGTCGCGGTTGAAATCGATGGCCCGCAGCGCCGCGGGAGCCGGTTCCACAGCCCCCGCCGACGGACAAGAGAAAAACGCCACGGCGGTCCACGCGGCGCCGATCACAATGCCGCGACTGGCACACAGCCACTGCCGACCGAACGACGGCTGCCACCGGCTTTGACGGGCGATCACAGCGATGGGCTCTCCTCGATTTCGTACGCGTGTTTCGGCGTCTGGCTCCCTGACTCGTCGTGGTGCGATGATTCGTTCTGCTGCTTGGGGTCTGCCTGTGGCGGTCCCTGCTGGTCGCGGAGCCTTCTCACCTCCTGCTCAAGGCGTTCGATTCGCTCCTGCTGCTCGGCAAACCGGCGGCGGATGTCCTGGAAGCGTTCCTCGAGTTTTTCCTGCGTCCGGGCGATCTCCTCATGATGCCTGCGAAACTCCTCCGTCATGCCACCTTGGGCCTGAAGCTTGGCAACACCGCGACCAAATTCCTCCAGCCGCTGCTGCATGTGCTGCATGGCTTGTGTCCGCTCTTCAAGCATGCGGCGCAGTTCGTCGGGATTTTGTCCACCCTGCGGTCCACCCTGCGGGGGACCGCCAGGCAGGGGAGGAGCTATCACCGGGTTCACATTTCCCTGCGGTCCGGGTCCCTGCGGTCCGGGTCCCCCTCCGGGCATCCCGAAGATCTGCTGAGCCGGGGCAACAAGAATGGCGTGCGGCTGCTGGAACCCGTGCGGCTGGAACCCGTGCGGCTGGAACCCGTGCGGCTGGGACCCGTGCGGCGGCTGCGGGGCGGGGCCTCCGATCGGCGGTTGGCCATGTGGCAAAGCGGGGCCGAGCCGTCCCTCGATCGCATTGAGCTTGTCGAGGATCCGGTCGAGTTGCTGGGTGACCTGGACTGGGGCATTGGGACGAGTCCCAGGCCCAGTCTGGAAATTTGGCCGCTGGGGAACAGGGGCTTGCGCCTCCATACCCCGTGGCGACTGCGCGCCGGGGCGGGTCCACGGTGGACCAAATCGAGGGCCCATGCCAGGGGCAGGGCGATTCCCGGCCTGTGAATCTGCCCCGCGAGGCTCACCCCCCCGGTCGTCGTGCGAGCGCTGTGGCGCGTCCGGAGTGGGGCGCTGCTGCTCAGCCGAGCGCTTGCGGCCGGGCTTTCCACGCCTGGAGTCGTCCAGATTCCGTTCCCCCTGAGCCCGTCCGGCCCGTGGCTGCTCATCCCTTTCCAGGAAGGCGACCAGTTCGCCAATCGCGTTGTCGGCCGATCGCTCCTCGAACTGCTCGGCGGTGGTCACTTCCTCTCCCGCTTCCACCTCTGTCGCCTGCGGGATTCCGGCTTGCAGCGACGCACCGAGCCCCAGCGCCACGACGGCCCGAAGAGTGCGGCGGATTGCCTGGATCGAGAGTCGCATGGGGGATGGCTCCAGAAAAGGGGGACGAGAAGAGCTCTGCTCGATGGAACATAGGAGAGATACGAGGATCACGCCGCGCGTGACCGATTGGGCAGGGAGCGTGGGCAACGTATCCTGGGAGACATCATGAGCCCCCCCGCCGACGCTCCCCACCCGAACGACACCGATCCGGCACTGGTTGACTTCGCCCTCGTCGACTTCGGCAGGGGGAGGAGGCTCGAACGCCTGGCGGGCATCCTCGTCGACCGTCCCCTCCCGCAGGCCAGGCTGCCCCGCAGCCTCCCCGACCTCTGGTCTCAAGCCCGTTTAACCTACACCGGTGACTCTCTCCGGGAAAGCCGTGAACCTCCCGGCGCCTGCCCCACACCCCTGCCCCGCGGATGGCACCCCGCCGGTCCGCTCCCCGATCCCTGGCGGGTGGCAGTCAGGCTGCGCACGAGCACACTCCACCTTGAAGTCCGCCCAGCCGCCTCAGGACAGACAGGTCTGTTCCTGGAGCAGGTGCCGCAGTGGGTGTGGCTCGAAAAAGTCACCCCTCCGGGCAGCCGGTTGCTATCGCTCTTCGCCCACTCAGGCGCTGCCACGCTGGCACTTGCTGCCGCAGGGGCCAGCGTGGTCCACGTCGACGCTTCCAGGCAGGCGATCGCTCTGGCCCGCCGCAACGCTGCAGCCTCCGGACTCGCCACCGCGCCGATCCGCTGGGTGTGCGAGGATGCCCGGACATTCGTCGCCCGGGAACTCCGCCGCGGCAGCACCTACGACGGCGTCGTCCTCGACCCCCCCTCCTGGGGTCACGGGCCGCGTGGGCAGGCCTTCGCCATCGACCGTGATCTGCCTGCGCTCCTCCACGACCTCGCCGGATTGGTGGGGGAAACGGCTGCTGGTCCAATGCTCGCCTCCTGCCACTCCGCCGGTTGGACTCCCCGCCGCCTGACTTGCGCGCTCGAGGTTGTCGCCGGACGCCGCAGTGGGAGAATCGAATCCGGCCCGCTGACCTGCACCGACACCAGCGGCCGGCAGCTGGAATGTGGTGTCTACGCCCGCCGCGGTCCCAACCCGATATGAATCCCCACGAGATCATCACCAGCACCGCCAATCCGCGGCTGCGGCAGGCGGCGCGGCTCCGCGATGCCGATGCCCGTCGCGAGACGGGGCTGACGCTCGTCGATGGTGGCCGTGAAATCCGCCGAGCCCTGGCGGCCGGCGTGTCGATGGTGCAATTGTTCGTAGACGAAACGGCACTTCGGGTGACCGGGCGCTCCGCAGTCGGTGGCGACGGGGCCCACGACCCACATGCCACAGGCATGCCGACGGGCGCCGAACTCGACTGCTGGTTGATGGAGATCGCCGCCAGCGGCACCGCGATCGCAGTCCTCTCACCCAAAGCTTTTGAGAAGGTGGCCTTCGGCAGCCGCAACGAGGGCTGCGTCGGCGTCGCCCGGTTCTCAGTCCCAGCGCTCGGCGACTGGCGTGTCGATCCCCACCGGCCGGTGATGATCCTCGAAGGCGTTGAGAAGCCCGGGAACCTCGGCGCCATTCTCCGCACCGCAGACGCGGCCGGCCTGGCCGGCGTGATTAGCTGCGATGGCCGCACCGATCCTGCCAACCCCGCCGTGATCCGCGCGAGCCTCGGAGCGGTGTTTTCGGTGCCACTGGCGACCGCTGGTGCTGCCGAGACGATCGGTTGGTGCGCCTCCAGTGGCCGCCGGGTGATTGCCGCGCGTCCCGGCGGCACCACCCCCTGGCACACGGCCACACTCGCCGGCCAGACCGCTCTCCTTCTCGGGAGCGAGGCCCACGGCATCTCCCCCGCCTGGCAGGAGGCCGCCGACTCAGGACGGATCCGGCTGGAGTCGGTCCACCTGCCGATGCACGGCGCCGCCGACAGCCTCAACGTCTCGGCCACCGCCGCCGTGCTCGCCTACGAGAGCCTGCGTCAGTCGGCCTTGGCCCAGCCTTCCACCACGATTCCTCTTCCCCGTTCCCATGCCCGCGAGGTCCAGCCGTGAGCGAGTCCCCTCCCCCGACGCCCGATCCCTCTTCCAGCCTGTGCGATCACCTCGCACTGACGGCCCAATCGCAGGGCCTCGGCGCGATGTTTGAGTCGCTTGCTCTTTCGCTCAAAGAACGCCGACGTTGGCACTCCCTCTTCGACGCCCGGCTGATGCAAGCCCGCGCAGAACTTGGCCTCCCGCTGACGGGCGAATCACGCGCTGCTGATGCCGCGAAACAGGCGGCCCTTGAGGAACGGTCGCTGGAAGCCTGCCGCGAGGTCGGTTGGCCGCTGATCGCGGAGGGAAAGGTGGCGGCCGGATGGATGTATCTCCGCGCGGCAGCCGAACCGGAGCAGATGTCGGCAAAGCTCGCGGAGTTGGTGGCGGCCTCCAAGGCACAGCCGGATCCGATCGCAGGGAACGGCGACACCGAGAGCACGGACGACTCGGATGTCACGATCCAGGAGATCATCCACGTCGCCCTCTGGGAGGGGGTCGATCCCGCCCTCGGGCTGCAATTGCTGCTGGAACGCAACGGCACCTGCAACACGATCACGGCCTACGAGCAGGCGGTGTCGCGGCTGCCCGCGGCGCGGCAGCGGCCGGCTGCCAATCTCCTCGTGGCCCACCTCCACCGCGAGGTGCTCGCGTCGCTCGTCCACGATTTGCACCGCCGCGGCATCCCGGTTGAGCCGGGTGCAGACGGCACGATCACGGGTGTTCTGGAGGCCGTCGGTGGCCTGCAAGACGATCCCGGGGTCCACGTCGATGTCTCGCATCTGCAATCGGTGCTCCGCACCGCCCGGGTCTGCACCGACCAGACCACCATCCGCCGCGCCTGGGAACTCGCCTCCTATGCCTGCCGACTGCCGCGGGAGGTGGTCTATCCGGGCGAACCCCCGTTTGAGGATGTGGGGGAATCATCGCGGCGGTTCTACGGCGCTCAACTCGGCCTTGAGGTTGAGCAAGCGGTGGCCTTCTTCCGCAAGGCGGCAGTGATGGCGACGGTGGAACAAGCAGGCTCGCTGCCGGGCGACGCGCTGGTGCTGCTGCTGTGGCGTCTGGGCCGTCCGGCCGAGGCGCTCCATGCGGCGCTTGCGCGCCCGCGTGAGGACAGCAGCGGGCCGAGCATGATGCAGGCCACCGGGATGCTGCCGTCGCTGGTGGAGATGGCGGCTGCGGCAGGCGACTGGCAGCCGCTGCGGAAGGCCTGCCAGGACCATGGCGACGAGATCACATTTGCCGCCACACTCGCCGCCGAACATGCCGGCCGATGACAGCCGCTGATCTGGTCTCCGTCAGCGCTTTTTGAGTCACTCTGGCAGAGCAGCCTCATCCACAGCCGCCTCATCATCCGACCCGGCGGCCGTCGCCACAGCCGGCTGGCAATCCCGGCAGGATTGGCATTCGCGGCAGCCGGCACCGCGCCGCTTCCAGGGCCAGGGGAAGAGAGTCAGGATGCAGTCGGGATAGCAGGGGTTGATCTTCCGCAGGCAACTCGGTCCCCCGAGCAGAAAGCACTTGGGACCGCAGTCCTCGCAGGGGTTGTCGACGATGTAGCCCACATCCTCAGGCGCCAGGAACCCGCGACCAGGAGGAAGTTGCCAGGGGGCGAGCAGGTCGGGGCCACGGCTGCGACCGTTGCAGTCGCGCCAGCGGTTGCAGTTGTCGCAGGGATCGGGCTGACACGGCTCCAGGCTCCGCGGTCCCCAATAGCGCGGCCCGCATCCCTGGCTGCCGCAGGGAGTGGTGGCCCCGACATCGGAGGTGAGGAAGCCTGGCTGTGGGCCGCAGTTGCGGAAGGGCCAGGCAGTGGCAGGGCGGGCCGACCCCACGACCGCCAGCACAGCAAGCGACAGCACCCAAACGAGCATCACCGGGCGCCGCCCGGAGGAGCGAGAAGTGTTCATGCCTGTCGGTATCGACCGGCAGAACCCTTACGCTCCGGTCATTCCGAACCACCGGCACCCGTTCCCTCAACCACTCGTTCTTCGCATCCCCCCCTGATTCACTGCAGGCTCGGCGGAGGTAGGGGCCAGTAAGGGATTGCTGGAGGAGATACGCACCGTTTCCAGTGGTTCACAACGTGAAAAAAGGGGGGGGCTGCTTCCGCCCGGAGCAGCGGCGGCCTTCGGTCGTCAGGGCACGCGGGCCGGTACCGGCTCCGCGGCCAGGGCGCGCTCGTAGAGTCGGAGATACTTCCGGGCACTGGCATCCCACGACCAGTCCTGCGCCATCACGCGGCGAACGAGCGCCAGCCAGCGGCCGGAGTCGGCGTGGAGTTCGAGGGCCCGCTCCACCGCGTGCACAAGCGCCCCGCCATCAACCGCATCAAAGACGAAGCCGCTCGCCGTCCCGTCCGCAAGTGCCTCAGGCCCCGCATCGACGACGGTGTCGACAAGCCCTCCGGTGGCACGGACAATCGGGATCGTCCCGTAGGCGAGAGCGTAGAGCTGCGTCAGGCCGCAGGGCTCGTAGAGGCTCGGCATGAGGAGCATATCGGCCGCCCCCTGCACGAGGTGCGCAAGCCCCTCGTCAAATCCAATCACCAGGTCAATCGTGCCCGGATAGGCGGCGGCCATCTGCCGCAGACTTTCCTCCGCCCGCGGGTCGCCCGTGCCCAGGATCACGAACTTGGCCCGGCCGCTGCCGGCCAAACGGGAGAGGAGGTCGAAGAGCAGACCGATCCCCTTCTGCTCGGCCAGACGGCCGACGTAGGCCACCAGCGGCCGGGAGTCGGGCGCCGCGTGGCCGAGTCGGGTGGCAAGGGCCGCCTTGGCTGCCGACTTCCCCTCCGCCACGCTTGTCGCGTCGTAGGGACGGGGCAGGTGCAAATCGGTGCGCGGATTCCAGGTGTGCGTATCGATGCCGTTGACGATCCCCATCAGCGAGTCGCCACGGCCCGAGAGCACCCCTTCCAGGCTGCACCCTCCGGGAGCCGACTGAATCTCGCGCGCGTAGGTGGGACTGACGGTGGTCACCATGTCGGCGAACACGATCCCCGCCTTCAGCAGGTTCAACTGTCCGAAATACTCCATCTGCTGCCAGTTGAAATAGCGCCAGTCGATACCCGTCAGGAGCATGTCCCAGTGCCAAAACACCCCTTGATAGGCCATGTTGTGGATCGTGTGGAGCGTCCGGGCCCGCGCCAGACGCGGCCAATTGTCGGCCAAGATCTTCTGGTAGGCCGGCACCAGCGCCGTCTGCCAGTCATGGGAGTGGATGATGTCACAGGGCTGCTCGAAACGGTTGGCCAGTTCCAGGGCCGCCCTGGAGAAGAAGATGAACCGCTCGGCGTTGTCGCTGTAATCCTCCGCTCCGCCATAGAGCGTGGGGCGGTCGAAGTAGGAGTCGTTGCCGATCAGATACACCGTCACCGGCGGGGTTCCCTCCGCCCCCGCGATCCCCGGGTCGTGCCCGGGAATCCGCGCCTGGTGGATCGTGGCCCGCTGCTTCCGCGTGCCGACGGGAATCTCAAACTCCCAGCCGGTGGGCTCGATGGGCAACCCCCGCGTAAACACCTCGCGGTGGGCGGGCATGACCACCGTCACATCGCAGCCCAGTCGGGCAAGCGCCCCGGGGAGCGCGCCTGCGACATCGGCCAGTCCGCCGGTCTTGGCGAATGGCGACACTTCACTGGCAACTTGGAGGACGCGCATCGAATGGGCACTCAGGAAAAACGATTGCCGGGGATATCCACTGACGAAAGAGTCACTTGGTCGTCCGCAGGGTCTCAAGCCAGGTCACGACATCGACCAATTCCTCAGCCGAGAGCACGGCTGCGAGATCTGCCGGCATCAGCGACACCGGTTGCTTGACGAGTTCCTCGATGTCGCCGGACGCCACCGTGACATCAAGGCCATCCGCTCCGCGGATCACCACCTGCTCGGGAGTCTTGGAAACGAGCAGGCCGGTGAGCGCCCGACCATCCATCGTGACCGCCGTCCAGGCCTCGTAGTTGTGGCTGATCGCCGCCGAAGGGGCGAGGACCGATTCATAGAGCGCCTCGCGCGAGAGCTTGGCGCCGATGCCGGAGAGGTCGGGGCCGACCATCTTCCCCTCGCCAGCAACGACATGGCACTTCGCACACGTGCCGACGCCCGCAAAGACTGCTTTCCCCTTCTGGGCCGCGCCGCTCCGCGTGACGAGATCGGCCAGTGCCGGAAGCTTCTCGCCGCCGCGCCCCTTGGGGAGCGGAAGAACGTCGGCCGCCGCCTGACGGATGTCGCCCCACGGGCAAGCAGAGATGGCGAGCGCCGCAGCCTGCGCACCCGGGCCGGTGAGCTCGCCAGCCTTCGCCATCTCGACGAGCCGACCCGCTCCCCCCTGGGTGCGGGCCAGACCACGGATCGCGGCCACTTTCATCTCCGCAGATGACTCGGCAGCGGCGATCGAATCGAGCACGATTGCAAGCGCCGGCCCCTGGCCGCGGAGGCCGCAGGCAGCGAGCAGTCGCGTGGCCCTGGTGACGGCCGGCGAGGCGGGAGTGTCACCCTGGGCGGCAGCGAGACGGATGTCGACAGTTTCGCCAGTCTCGGCACTGGCCGCCGCGATCGCCGCGCGGATCGTGTCGGCAGCACCGAGATCGATGGCCGAGGCAAGCGCCGACACGGCCACCAGATCGGTCGTGCCGTCGGCCGCAGCAAGATCGACAAGATCTCCGGAGCGGTCTTGGAGACCGAAGCGATTGACGATGTCGACGAATGCTTGAGTGCCCGGCACGGCCGCCGCCGCCGCCGCAATCCGAGCGGCGATCTTGCCGTCAACGCCGCCGGCCGGATCGATCCGCATCACGAGCTCCGGGAGGATCACCTGGAGTTTTTCATCCGGCCCGTCGAGGCGTATGACGAGGTCGCGGATCGCCGTCGAGGTGGCTGCGGCGTCTTGAAAGTCAAGCGCACGGACCAGCGCCAACGACTCCGACGTGCCGATCTGCGGATCGGCAAGCAGCTCACAGATCAGCTTCGGCGACACCGCGGCCCGGCTCCGCCACACCACCTCACGGCCGGCGGGGGTCTTCCAGCCGTCACCGACCGCCGCCATCCAGGCCGCAAGGCGACCTTCCCAAAGGCTCGTGTCGCCACGCCCCTGGGCGGCAATCCCGAGGGCCTCGAGCTCCCAGCGATCGCCAGCCGAGTGCGTGCTGGCGAGCATGGCCCACACGGCATCGGCCCGTGGCCCGGCAACGCCGCGCAGCGCCACCGCCACTTCCCGGCGGACCGCCGGCGCGGGATCGGCCACCAGTCTTTCAAACACTTCAAACAGGTCGACGTCGGCCATGCGGGCCAGCCGCAGGCCGACGATGCGGTGGTTCTCATCCTTCGATCCCAGCAGTCGCGTCACGGCGAAAGCCCCCTTTCCGGGGAGCCCCCCCAGCGCCCAGGCGAGCCGGGCCGCATGCCGGCTGTCGGCGGGGCGCTCGAGCGCCGCTGCGAGGGCTTTCACCGCCGCTTCCGGCTCCTTGGCGAGCCGCTCTTGAGCCGTGGCTCGCGTGGAGAGATTCGGGCTTGCAAGCGCCGCAACGGCACCAGCCACTGACGAAAAGTCGTGCTTCGGCACCGACCACGCCGAGCCCTGCGGCGCGATCCGGTAGATCCGCCCCTTCTCGACATCCCCCATGCCGTGGCCACCGACACCAGGGTCGTACCAATCGGCGACCAGAATCGAACCATCGGGGGCAACACAGACATCGCTCGGCCGGAACCAGCGATCAGCCGAACCGTCGGCGACGTTTTCACTCGTCGCCGCATACCCCGCTCCGTCTGGCTTCACGTGGTAGGCACGGACAACATTCGGCCCAGCGTCGCAGTGGATCAGCGAACCATAGAAACGCTTCGGAAGGAGGCTCCCCTCGTAGACACAGATCCCGGTCGGCGAACCGGCGCCGGTCTGGAGGAGGTTGGGGACGACGCCGGGATCGTTCAAGTGCCAATGACGCTGCGGCACCTCGGCTTCCAGATTCGTCCGCGGCACCTGCCAGCCTGCTCCGGTCCGCTCGTCGACGTAGCCATAGTTGCCCCCCTCCATGACGAAGTTGATCCGCACACCCTGGTTGCCGTCGTCGTCGTTGTCGCTCTGCCAGAGCGTGCCGTAGGAATCGACCGCCACCTCGTAGTTGTTGCGGAAGTTGTTGCCGAGGACTTCAAAGTCGGTGCCGTCGGGGCGGCAGCGGAACACCATCCCCTGCCGGTAGGGTTTTCCGCTGTCGTTGACGACATTCCCCATCCGGTCGACGACTGGCTTCCCCGCCTTGTCATGCACGGCGTGGCCGGTGTTGCCGAAGTTGAAATACCAGCGGCCGTCGGGGCCGACAGAAAAGGCATGGACGGAATGGTCGTGCTGCGGATCGCCGGTCTTCGTAAAGAGCGACTCCTTCCGGTCGGCGACGAGATCGCCGTCGTCGTCGTGGAAGATGAAGACGTCTGGGGCACACGACACGATCACCTTCCGGCCCGGCCCGTCGCCGATGACACAGATGCCAAGCGCGGAATCGACGTCGCGCCCCTGGTAGAAAACCTGGGATGTGTCGGCGACACCGTCGCCGTCGGTGTCCTCCAGGACGAGGATTCGGTCGCCGTCGGGCCGCGTGTCCTTACGGCCGCGGTAGTTGGTCACCTCGCACACCCACACTCTCCCCGAGGCATCGATGTCGATATCAGATGGGCTCGACAGGAGCGGCTCAGCGGCAAAGAGCGTGGCCGCAAGTTCCTCAGGCACTTCGAGCGTGGCGGGGCCGTCGGCGGGAGCGACCGGGCCGCCGGCCTGTGCGGGCTTGGGCCGAAGAACGGGGGCTTTCTTATGGACGGAAAAGCGGATTGAGCCTGAGCCCTGGTGGGCACCGCCGTCATCGAGGCCGGCCCGGCCGACCAGCCGCGTGGCACCGGGCGGCACATCAAACTCGATCACGGAATTGGCATGCGTCCCGATGCCGCGGGGGATCGTCTGGCCATCGACTTTCAGCTCGTCTCCTGCGGCGTTGCGGCCCTTGCGCACCTCGCCCCACTCCGACGCGGCCTTCCTCCAGTCGAGATCGGCAAGCGCCTTCTCGGCACCAGGCCCGATCACGAAGACCGGATCGATCCAGTCGGCCCAGTCACAGGCAAAACCGTCACCGCCGTCGTCGACGACCAGCCACACCGACTTCGCCCCAGCGAGGTCGACGTCGAACGGGACTGCCCGATCGGGGGTGTCGCGGGTGACCAGTCCACTCTGCCAGAGCGGATCGCCGCCGGCCTTTCCGTCGGCGGCGGGGGCTGCCATCCCGAGGCACCAGCCGGCGGTGACCACGGCCGTGGCCGCCACGGCCTGCCAGCGGCGGATCGCCGCCGGGAGGGAAGAATCGGCGCTCTCGAAAAGCCCCGGCCCGGAAAGGCCACCAGTGGTCCGCCACGCCATTGCCAATTCTCCTCGAATTCGTGGAATCGCTACGGGAGCCAAGGGCCTCGCGGCCGGCAGATCCGCCCAGAACACTCCTGGCACGGGCAACAGTATAGTATGGCCCTTTTCTGGGCCGCTGCGGAGGCTTGCCTGTGCCGTTGGTCAATCCTGGTGCCCTGTTCACCTTCCGCTTCCCCTGCCGGAAGCGGAAGACGCTCTGGCCCCCCGCCGCTGCTCCCCTCGACGAGGCCTGCCGGCTCCCGTCGCTGGCGGCCATCGTCGGCACCCCCGACATCGTCTCCCTCTGGCTCGCCTGGAACGACGATGGCCTGCGGGTGCGGGCCGAGGTCAAGGGGCTGGGGGCGTCGCGGTGGTGTCAGCCCACCAGGCCCGAAGACAGCGACGGCCTCCACCTCTGGATCGCCACCCGACCCACCGGCGAGAGCCATCGTGCCGGGCGATTCTGCCGGCGGCTGGCTCTCCTCCCCACCGGGGGCGGCACGCTCGCCGACAAACCGGTGGCGGTGGCCGCGGTGATCCCACGCACCAGCGAAATCCCGGCCGAGCTCCCCGAGGGCTCGGTGCGGATCGAAGCCAAACTGCTCGCCGACGGCTGGAGCGTCGATGCGGCGATCGCCGCCGCAGCTCTGCCCGGCTGGGATCCGGCGGAAATTCCGCGCCTCGGCTTCTTCGCCGCGGTGATCGACCGGCGCCTGGGGAGGATTCCGTACGGAGCGCCGCCTGAGTATCCCTGGGAGAGCGATCCCACCACCTGGATGGAACTGGAACTGGCCGGGTAACTTCGACCCGGCGCGGGGCTCTGGCCTCGCTCCAATCAATCGGCTGGCGAAAAACCCGCGTCTGCCGCGTGGCCGCGTCGATGACCCACGCCTCCGGGATGCCATGCCTGGCCCCTCCGGGATGCCATGCCTGGCATAGAGCGGCACCTTCGCGCCAAGGTCGTACGCCAGGCTGGTATCCGCAACCTCGATCACGAGCAGCACTGCGCGGGCCAATACAGTCGCCCGCTTTGCCTCGGCCCGTGCCGGGCCACGTCGAGGAGGAACTCCGCGGCTATCTCGAGCGCTACGCACTCGCGACCGCCTGTCCAGCAAGGTCCGGCAGGTTATCCACGGCCTGCTCGACACCCCAAAACCCATTCACTCATACGGCTCGATGACAAGCTTCGCCGGCGGCAGGCTGTCGAGAAACACGCGGCCGTAGGGCTTGGTGAGCAGGCGCGGGTCGAGGATCACAACCCGGCCGCGGTCTTCGCTCGTCCGTACCAGGCGGCCAAAGCCCTGCTTGAGTTTGAGCGCCGCCTCGGGCACCTGGTACTCCATGAAGGGATTGCCACCAGCAGCACGGATGGCCTCGATCCGAGCCGCCACCAGCGGACGGTCGGGCACCGCAAAGGGGAGCTTCGTGATGATCACTGTCACAAGCTGGTCGCCAGGAAGATCGATCCCCTGCCAGAAGCCATCGGTGCCCAACAGGACGCTCCCTGGCCCCTGGCGGAAATCGGCGAGCATCTTCGACCGCGGCTGGCCGTCGGCCTGACTGACGAGCCGGTAGTTTCGCGCCACGCACCAACCCGCCAGTTCAGCGCTGGCCGCCGCGAGCGACGCCGACGACGTGAAGAGCACCATCGCCCGGCCGCAGGTCCGATCGACGTAGCGGCGGATCATCCGCACCACGGCCCGGTCATAGGCCTGCCGCTCACTCGGATCGGGAAGGCGGTCAACGATGACAAGCTCGGCCTGCGAGGCATAATCGAAGGGGCTGCCGAGCCGCACGCCGGTGGTTTTCTCAAGGCCGAGCCGCTTCTCGACGTACGCAAACGGACTCTCACCGAGCACTCCGGCCGACTTCCCCGATTCGCCCCCCCGCGCGGCGGAAGTCTGATCCGTCGTCCCGCCACCTCCCCCCCCCACCGCCAGCGTGGCACTGGTGAGGATCACCGTCCCGACCCGGTCGAAGAGGTCGCGCTTCAGCGTGGCGCCGACATCGATCGGCGCCCCGCACAACCGGACCCGTTCCCGGCCGCGCCGCGAGCGCGTGGCCTCGACCCACCACACGCTTCCCGGTTCGGTCTGCCCCAGCCAGGCGTGCACACTCCCTGCCAACCCGGTGAGCCGGTCGGAGAGGGAGAAGAAATCGTGCCGCTCAGCCTCCGCCTCAATCCCCTCCGCAGCCAAGCGCAGCCGGCGGGCGATGTTCAAAAGCGCGTCGCCGATCGAATCGGGGACGACGTGCGGCTGCGGGATCCGCCACGGACCGTCGCCGCGCCCGCCCGCAGCAACCCGAACCGCAGCGAAGAAATCCTCCGCCAGCCTCCGGCAGACGAGCACCTCGGCTTGGAGGTCTGCCAGCCCGTAGTGAACGAGCAATCCACGGTGGCCACGCTCGGAGTAGAGTTTCGTCAGCACCCGCTCCACGGCAGCGTTGGAGACCCCGATGCCGAGGTGATCACCAGCGACTTCCTCGATGGTGTGGGCCTCGTCGAAGACGACGATGTCGTGATCGGGAAGGAGGCTCGCTCCGCTGCGGCGCAGCGCCAGATCGGAGAAAAATAAGGCGTGGTTGACGACGATGATCTGGGCGCGGGCCATCCGCCGTCGAGCGGCATAATAGAAGCACTCGCCATGCGATGGACAGCCGCGGCCCATGCAATTGCCCGAGTCGCTCTGCACCTCGTCCCACACCAGGTCGCTGGGACTGACAGGCAAGTCGGCCAGCGAACCGTCGGCGGTTCGCACCGCCCAATGATGAATTTCCTCCAGTTCATCGAGATCCCGCTGCTCCTGGAAGAGGCTGCCGCGGCGGTCGATTGCCAGATCAAGCCGGCGCCGGGAGAGATAGTTGCCCCGCCCCTTCACCAAGACGGCCGAGAACTCCCGCGGCATCACCGACTGCACCAGCGGGATGTCCTTGCCGACGAGTTGTTCCTGCAGCGCGATGGTGTGGGTGGAGATGACGACGCGGCGGGGCCGGCCAGTTGGCGATTCTGAGGGATCGTCAGCGGGGTCGTCGCGCTCTGCGACCGCCGTCGGAGCGGCTGCCGATCCGGCCGTCCCCTCCTCCTGGTCGGCAGTCGCAGCCAGGACTGCCGGGATCAGGTAGGCGAGGCTTTTGCCGACGCCGGTCCCTGCCTCGACGAGCAGGTGGCGACGGTGCTGGATGGCCGCAGCCACCAAATCGGCCATCTCCAACTGCTGCGGCCGGGATTCCCAAGCTGGGAGCCGGGCGGCCAGCCGGCCGTCGGGAGCGAGGAATTCACCGGGAGTCGTCATGGGGGCAATGTACCCGCTCCCCACGGAGGGCATACTTTTCCCGTGGCCCTCCCGGCCGCACCGTGACACGCTTCCCCCCCGACGCCTCGACAGGAACGCACCGTGGCCGACTCCGCCGAGAATCTGACTTCTTCCCACTCTTCTCCGGGGTCCACCGCCGGCACACCCAAGGCTTGGGGTGGGGTCTTCCAATCGGCGACCGACTCCCGCGTGGAGAGGTTTTCGGAGAGTGTCTCCTTCGACCGCCGACTGGCGGACGACGACATCGACGGCTCGATCGCCCATTCGGCGATGCTCGCCGCCTGCGGGCTGATGCCGCCGGCGGACGCGGACGCCATCCGCCTGGCCCTGGAGGAGATCCGCGCCGAGATCCGCGCCGGCCGCTTTGAGTACACGATCTCGAAGGAGGACATCCACCTCCACATTGAATCGGCGCTCACCGCCCGGCTCGGCGATGCGGGCCGCCGGCTCCACACCGCCCGCAGCCGCAACGACCAGGTGGCCACCGACCTGCGGCTCTTCTGCCGGCGGGCGATCGACCGCATCGATGCCGGCTTGGCTGGTCTGCAACGGGCGTTCCTCGGATTCGCCGAGCGGGAGCGGGATCTGGTGATCCCCGGCTACACCCACCTCCGCCGCGCTCAGCCGGTGCTCGCCGCCCACCAATTGCTCTCCTGGTGCGAGAAACTCCATCGCGACCGCGATCGCCTCACCGACTGCCGGCGGCGGACCAACATTCTCCCCCTCGGCTCGGGGGCGCTGGCCGGCACGAGCCTGCCGATCGACCGCGAGCATGTCCGCCACGCCCTCGGCTTCGAGGCCGTGGCCGCCAACAGCCTCGACGGAGCCAGCGACCGCGACTTCGCCTGCGAGTTGGCGTTTGTAATCGCCCTGTGTGCCGTCCACCTCTCGCAGTGGGCGGAGGAGTGGATCATCTGGAGCACCGAGGAGTTTGGCTTCCTCAGACTCCCGGAAAACTTCTGCACCGGCAGTTCGATCATGCCGCAGAAGATCAATCCTGACGTCCTGGAACTGGTCCGCGGCAAGTCGGCGCGGACGATCGGCAACCTCCAGTCGCTCTTGGTGCTGCTCAAGGGTCTCCCCACCGCCTACAACCGCGACTTGCAGGAAGACAAGGAACCGCTCTTCGATTCCATCGACACTCTCGAAGCGGTCCTCGGCGTCGCGGCGCCGCTGGTGGCGGGGACACGTTTCGATCGGGAACGGATCGCCACCACGCTCGACCGCGGCCACCTCGATGCCACCAGTCTGATGGAGGCCCTGATCGCCGCCGGCACCCCGCAGCGGACCGCCCACGAGACGGTCGGCAAACTCGTCCGCAGAGCCATGACCAAGGGAGTGTCGTTGGAGGAGCTTGCCGACGAGGAGTTTTCGGCAGATTGCGCAGGCTGGAACGGCACTTTGCGGAGCGCACTTGGGGCATCCAGGGCGGTTGGACGGATGGCTAGTTTCGGCTCCACCGCCCCGGCCCGCGTGGCCGACCAAATCACTGCGTGGCAGCAGCGATTGGGGGCCGCGGGCGGCGCCTGAGCGGCCGGCGAAGAGCGACAGGGAGACTCCCGTGGCAGGCAGACAGCGAACGGGACCAACGGCGTGGATGCCGGCGGCGATCATGCTTTCGATGTTGGCGCTGCCGGGAGCGAGCCGGGGGGGGCAACCCTGCCCCAATTGCGGCCCAGTTACCACGCGACCGTGGACATTCCCCGAGCGCGACCACGACGGCACCCGATCGGTCCTTGTCCGATCGGTCCTTGTCCGCCCCGCGCGGCCCCGGCCACTCGACTCCCTGCAGCAGGCGGTGGTTGAGTCGCTGCTGGCGGAGAGACGGACCACGGCCAGCGAGTTCCTCGATGCGGCCATCCGGGCCGCGGACGTCGAGGCCGATGCGGCGGCCCTCTCCTGGTTCCAACGAGTGCTCGACGCGGTCGCCGACGCCGGCGATGACCGTCCCACACTGCTTGCCGACCTCGGCGATTTTGCCGATCAGGCGGCGCTGCTCCGCCTCGCCCGTCGCCTCCGGCCACTCGACGCTGACAGCCCGCAACTCATCGATGCGATGCGGGAGGCCGCCCGCCAGCGCAGGCGGGATCCGGCGCGACTGGCCCAGGCCGCCGCTGATCTGGCTAGCGTTTCGGCACCGGTTCGGCAGGCAGCCGTCGATGAATTGGCACGCGCCCGGATCGACTCCCTGCCAAGTCTGGTCGATCTCCTCCAGTCGACCTCCCCGGAGAAGCGCGTGGCCCGCGTTCTGGCCCGCGAACTGATCTCCGACATGGGCACCGATGCCCGGCAACCGCTGCTCGCCTGGCTGGGAAGCGGTGATGTGGATCACTGGCAGGGAGTGATCGCCGCCCTGGAGGCCACTGGCAGCAGCGATGTGGCCGATTTCTTCCTCGCCCCTGCGCTGGTGCCGGGCACGCCGCCGGGAGTCCAGCGGGCAGGACTGGCGGCGCTCACGCGTCACACAGCCAGGCTCACCGGCGAACCCGATCACACGATCCAGCCCCCCACCGGAGGCGTGGCGATCTCGATTGTGGCCACCCGGCTGGATTGCATCCTGTCGCCACAGGGCATGCCGCACGTGCCCCTCCATCCCACCGAGGGCCCCCCCACGGTGAGCCGCTGGCGGTGGAATCAGCAGGCCCTCCGGCTGGAGCCGGTGGAGGTGTCGGCGCGGCTGGCGCGGAGCATCGATGCCGCCCACTTGGCCCGCGATCTGCAGGCCCTCGACGCCCGTGATCCACTGGCGGTGCGGTTGGTGACCCTCACTCGGGTGGAGTCGCTATTGCTCTCGGCCGGCGAGGCGGAGACGGCGCTTGAGCGGATTCCAGCCGCCCGTTTGGCAGAGGCCTTCACCGGTCCTGACGGCCTCGACCCCGGGGCCGTTACCGACGTTTTGGAAGAGGCACTCGACCGCGAGATGACCGAGGTGGCCGTGGCGGCCGTTGAGCTGATCGAGGCGATGCACACCGCGGCACCGGACCAGGCAGCCGCCGCTGCGCTCCCCCCCGCCACGCGAAAGACGCTGGTAAAACTGGTCGATGCCCCCAATGAAACGCTCGCCTTTGCGGCCGCCCGGGCCCTGGCCCTGACCGGTGGCGATGGCCTCGCCAAGGGAAACAGCCGGATGGTTGAGCGCCTGCTCCGCGCCGCCACCGCACGGGGCGTCGACCGGGCGGTGGTCGCCCACCCCGACCTCGCTGTTGCCAACACTCTCGCCGCCGACGCCTCGCGGCACGGCTACCGGACGACGGTGGTGGCCAGCGGCCACGAAGCCCTCCGCGCCGCGGCTTCCAGCGTCGACACGAACCTCGTCCTGCTGGGAGCCCGGATCGCCCACCCGGGCGCGTTTGAAACGCTCCAGGGGCTCCGCCAGCCGGGCCGTGGCGAGCTGCCACCGGTGATGATCGTCGTCGATCCCCTCGACGACCTGGGCCGAGGACGCAAACTTTCGACGTTGATCCTCCAGGCACGGGCTCACTCCTGCGTGGGGATCGTCGACCGCCTCCCGAGTTTCTTTGAGCCCACCTTTGACGCTGCGGGAACCCTCCTTGCGCCGCCACGGTTCCCGGAGGAGCTCGCCACGATCAGCCAAGCGGAATCAGCCAACCCCGCTTGGCGGCAGGCCCGGGCCTGGCAGCGCATGGAGCGGGGAAGGCAGGCGCTCGAAATCCTCGCCCTCCTTGGTCACCAGGGATTCGATCTGTCGGCCGGCGAGGAGAACGCGCGACTGGCCATCACCACCCCCTCCCTCCTCCCCGCCGCCTTGAAGCTGCTGGCTGTCGTCGGCCGCCCGGGAGCCCAGGCGACGCTTGTCGGACAGGCCCTGACGGAAGTTGACCCGCAGATCAGGGCCCTGGCGCTGGCGGCACTGCGGGAAAACGTCGAGCGGTTTGGGATGCTGCTTGCTCAGCAGGAAATCGATGAACTCTGCCGAGGCTACAATGCCGGTTCCGACGCCGGGCTGCGGGAGACTGCGGCCACGATCCTCGGATTCCTGCCCAAGCGCGCCTCCCCCGCGATCGGCCCGCCCCGTCCGGGCTTCGCCCCCCCCTCACCCGTCGTTCACCCTGCCGGCTTCACCCGTCCAAGGCCCTCGCCAAAGGCTCCTTCCGTCGATGCCGCAGCACTCCAGCCAACCCGGTGACGGTGCCTCCGCGCCCCCCATCAAGGGGCTGATCGGAGCCGGTCCGGCGATGCAGGAGGTGTATGCGATGACACGGAAAGTGGCCGTGTCGAACGCATCGGTGCTCTTGGTGGGCGAGACCGGGACTGGGAAGGAGCTGATCGCCAAGGCGATCCACGAGCTCTCCCCCCGCGGATCCGGACCGTTCGTCCGCGTCAACTGCGGAGCCCTCTCAGAGAGCCTGCTGGAGAGTGAACTGTTCGGCCACGTCCGCGGCTCGTTCACCGGCGCCGTCGCCAACCGGGCCGGCCGGTTCGAAGCGGCCCACACCGGCACGATCTTCCTCGACGAGATCAATTCCACCACGCCGAAGTTGCAAGTGAAACTCCTCCGCGTCCTCCAGGAGCGTGAGTTCGAACGGGTGGGTGACACCGAGACGATCTCGGTCGATACCCGGGTGATCGCCGCCAGTAACCGCGAACTCCTCGATGAGGTAGCGCGGGAGAATTTCCGCGAGGATCTCTACTACCGGCTGAATGTCGTACCGATCTACCTCCCCCCCCTCCGCGTCCGCCGCGAGGACATCCCCCAACTGGTGACCCACTTCCTCGCGATCTACAACGACGCCAACGATCGCTACGTCGTTCACATCCAGAAAGAGGCGCTGGCGGCGCTGGCGAAATATCACTGGCCAGGCAACGTCCGCGAGTTGCAAAACGTCGTCGAGCGGTGTGTGGTACTGGCCAGCGGCGACGAACTGACAATCGATCTACTCCCGGCGGCAATCCGCGGAGACCGACCGAGCGTGACTCTCCCCGGGCGCGGCGGCGACCTCGACAGCCTCGCCCGCGACCTCGTGGAACAGGGGATGACGACCGCCACGCCGAACGACGACAATCTCTTCGAACGAGTGGTCAGCCGCGTGGAGCGGGAACTGATCTCCCAGATGCTCGCCGCCTGCGGCGGGGTGCAACTCAAGGCGGCCGCCCGCCTCGGCATCAATCGCAACACGCTGCGGAAAAAACTCCAGGAACATGGCCTCGAAGGGGCGGAGTGAGCTCCTCGATGCAACCACTTCCTGAGACTTAGGCAACGCGGCCGTCGTCGGCCATCTCGCGGGCGTGGTAGCTCGAACGCACCAGGGGCCCGGAGGCGACCTTCCTGAATCCCATCTGCCGGGCGATCCCGCCGATCTCGTCAAACTCCTCCGGCGGCACGTAGCGCTCGACCGGGAGCGAATCGAGCGTCGGCTGGAGATATTGCCCGAGGGTGAGAAAGTCAACGGAGTGGGCGAGGAGATCGGCGAGCACCTCGAGAAGTTCGTGGCGCGTTTCACCGAGCCCGAGCATCAGGCCACTCTTCGTCTTCACGCCGGGCATGATCGCCTTGGCACGGGCGAGAAGTTCGAGCGTCCAGGGATACTGGCTCTTCCGCCCCCGGACCGTGCGGTAGAGCCTGGGCACCGTCTCGGTGTTGTGGTTGAAGACGTCGGGGCGGGATTGCATTACCACCTCAAGCGCCCCCGGCTTGTCGAGGAAATCGGGCACCAGGACCTCGATCGTGGCGTTACCGGTAGCGGCCCTCACCGCGTCGACGGTGCGGCGGAAGTGGTCGGCGCCGCCGTCGGGAAGATCGTCACGGGTGACGCTCGTGATCACGACATGCTTGAGGCCGAGACGCCGGGCCGCCTCGGCGACGCGCTGGGGCTCGTCGAGTTCGAGGGCCTCGGTCTTACCGCGGGGCACCGAGCAGAAGCCGCACGGGCGGGTGCAGACGTTGCCGAGGATCATGAAGGTCGCCGTCCGCGCCGACCAGCACTCGAGCCGATTGGGGCACTTGGCCGACGAACAGACTGTCTCCAGGCCAAGTTCGGCGATCAGGCCCGCAGTCTCGCCATGGCCTCCGCCGGGAGCGAGGTTCTGCCGCAGCCAGGGGGGCAAACGGCGGCCGGCAGGGAAGGCCACCGGCGGGGCCGCACACGACGGCGCCGCAGCCGGGGTGGCATCGACAATTGTCAGCGGGGCGAACGGCAAACCTCGGTCATCCGACACGGCTGAAGACCTCCCTGGAATCGCCCCCGGTTCGCACCGGCAGCGGGAACCCCGCTTGGATGTGGGACGCGGGGAAAGCATAGGCATCGACGAACTGCTCGACGATCGCCGCCCGGGCATCTTGGAGGCGGACGCGGCGTTGCACATCCACCTCAACGGAGCTCATCGAAACGGCGCCGCGTGCGCTGCCGGTGGCAGTCCGGACGCGGTGGGCGATGTCGGAAGTCGAATAGACATCAGCGGTGCGGGTGACGTTGAGCCAGGCGCCGTGGCTGACAACACCGCGGCGGACCGCCATCCCCACCGCCGCCAGCAGCCCGGTGCGACCGAAGACACCGTGGCAGCCAGAGTCGCGGGCCGCGCCACAGCGGAGGCGGCGGATCGTCCCTTCGAGCCCGGCTTCCATCCGTTCGATACAGCCACCGACGTCGTGACGGGCAAGGCCGAGATCCTCGAGCGTGGCAAAGAGGGCGACATGGATCTGCCCAGGGCCATGGAGGATCGCGCCACCGCCGCGGCCGGTGAAGCGAACCCGGAGGCGGCGTTGGGTCAATTCCTCCTCCGTGAGATCGATATCGCGGCGCGACCCGAGCCGGCCGACGGTGATCGATCGCTCCAGTTCGCAGATGACGAGCGTCGGCGGCCGTCCCCCCGGCTCCGAGACATCCCAGGCAAGCCGCTCACTCATCGCCCCCCAAGCGTCGAGGCCAATCGGGCCGGCGAGCCACACCGAGACCCCCCGGCGGGCAGGGCGGCCGGAGCCGACGGTGGCGGGGGACGGTGGTGACGGGGCGGTAGGCATGCCCCGTTGTAGCACCCTCCCGGCAGCCGCCGCCACGGCGTCCCCCGGAGGCCGCTTGAGGGCCTCTGAAAACCAGCGCCGGCAGGCAGCGATTGTCAAGAACGGCCGTCCTGCCGAAGGCCATCGTTCACGACAACCAATCAAAAGCCCGATGATTCCAGGTCTGCGGGGGGCGACCGACTCACTTTCCCCCGTCGAGCGGCCGGATGCGGATGTTGCGGTAGCGGATCGTGCCCACCAGGCCGCCGTGGATCTGCAGCGCGATCATCCCCTGTTTCGCGATGCCATCATCGGGCTCGATCCAGTCGACCGTCTCCACGCCGTTGAGCTCGAGGCGGATCCGTTTCCCCTCCGCCCGGATGCGGTACGAATGCCAGCCATCGATGCCCCCGGCAAGTGCCGCGGCCACCATCCGCTCGGCCGGCACGGCCAGAAGCGTGTTGCGCCGGCTCTCATCGTAGAGGGCGCCGAAGTAGCCCGGCCCGATGTCGGCCTGGTAGCCACTCACCTCGTGATGGTCTGCGAGCCGGACGGAGCGGAACTGGACACCGGCATTGGCCCCGGCGCTCGCCTCGAGCTTGTACTCCAGGCGCAGCTCAAAGTCAGAAAACTCCCGGTCGGTCGCCAGGAATTCGTTCCGTGGTGCGGTCGCGTCGGGACTCCCGGCCACGATCTGCCCCTCCTCGATCCGCCAGATGGAGGTCGTGTCACCGTTCCAGCCGGCGAAACTCCGTCCATCAAAAAGCGATTCTTCGCCCGTCGACTGCTCCTGCGCTGCGCAGCAAGCGGCCTGTGCCGAGAGCACCACGAACACTCCCCAGGCGACGATGGCTGAGGTCGTTCGGCGGCTGAACAAGTGATGCCGATCCATCGGAAATGGTCCTCGTCGGGGGGGAGAATGGATTCTTACTCTGCGGAGCATCAGCCGGCTGGGCCTTCCGGCTCCAGGGCCCGCCGCAGTTCAGGCCAGGGCAGCGGCAGCCACACCACGGCTTCGGGGAGCGAGATGAGTCCGCTCTGGGTGCGGCCGTCGGGCCAGGCCTTCTCCAGTTCGCTGTCGACGGTGTGCCCAAGCCGCTCGAGCCAGTCGGGGATCTCCACGCCCGATCCTCCGGCCAGCCCCACGAACTGCGTCGCGCGCTGCTCGAACCGCTCCCCCGCCCCCGCCGGCCCGCCGGTGGAGAGTTCGCAGACGGCCGGTTCCACCAACGCCTCCAGGTCGTCCTGCTCGAGCACCGCCGTGAACGGTCGCCGCACCCGGTCGGCGATCGCCGCCAGCCGCACGCCCCACCGGGTTTCAAGCCCCGCCAGGCGCTCGACGATCTCCGCGGCAGTGTCTTTGGTTTCGTCGCGCATCCGGCCGCGCCAAGCTTCCGCTGCCTCCGGGACGGCGCGGCGGGCGAGGACGCGGTGGGCCATGTTCACCGGCCGCAGCGTCCAGGCAATCCGCTCGTATTCCGCCTTGATGCGGAGGAAGTCGAGGAGCACATGCAGGCATTCGCCGCGATCGGACTGGGTGGTGGTGGAATTCCAATCGCGGTATTCGGCATGGTTTTCGGCAATGCACTCAAGCGCCAGCCGGAGCTTGGCGGCGGCCTGGCGGACCGGCAGTTCCCCAGCGGAGAGCGCCTCGATCAGCCGGCGGGGCCGGGCCGGACCACCACTCTCCAGCGGCTCTCCGGCATGGCGTTCGACGAGGTCCTCAAGCCACCTGCGGACCCCACCGCGGAGAATGCCACGCAGCGACGGGGGGGCGAGCATGTGCTGCGTGAACAGCCCCGCACCGTAGGTCTCGATGAATTCCTGGAGGGCGGCGAAGGCCTTCGGATCACGAACCCTCTCCAACACCGAGAGCCGCAATTGCCGGGCGTGGGTCATCCAGGTCTCAAGCAGCCGCGGGACCAGCAGCGCGAGCCCCTCGAGGATCCGCTCCGTCACCAAGCATGCGGCGGGGGGCTGGCCCTGCTCGTCGAGAGCCTGAGCGCTCTCCACGATCCGCTCGACAAGTGCCGAGGTGGCGGCTTCAAAGACGCGGTCGAATTCGCTGACGCTGGCCGCTCCACGGGGCCGGCGAATCTCCAGCGACTTGGCCAGTTGGACCACCGCCGACGTCTCCGCGACCAACCCCACCCGGGGCAGGCAGGAGGCGAGCCGCTCCAGGAGCCTTTCCCGGCTGCGGGCACGGACGATCCGATCGGGCCGGCCCCCCCGCGACAGCGGGACATAGAGCACCGGTTGCCCGGCGAGGCGTTCACGGACAGCCCCCAGGGCGTCGCCTGCGGCGGCGGCGTCGCCGCTCAAAAGCGCTGCAAACAACCGACCGACGGCTCCTTTTCGGTGCCGGCCGGCCGGCGCCGCCGCCGCCGGGCGTAGCCGTCCGATGTGCAGCCGGGCCGAGAGCATCCAGAGCGTCTCAGTGGCCTGCACGGCCGCATCGATGAGCCGCTCGGCGGCGGCATCGCGCTGCCAGCGGAGCCGGTCGTACTCCGCCGGGGGCATTCCCGGCGGCGGCGGCGCATCCACCGCGGTGATCATTTCCGCTGCCCGCACCATGTTTCGTCGCAGCCTGCGGAGCATGTGCCGCCAACCGACCACGGAATCGATCTCCGGCGGCGGCGGCGTGCTGCCGTCGCGGACGTCGGCGGCGCTTTGTGTCGTGACCGCGTGGCGGAGGAGACGGCAGAGGTTGCCAAGGAATTCGGCGGCGTGTTCCAGTTCCGCCACGCCTCCGGCCGTGGGCCCACCGGGGCCGTCTACATCGAGCATCCCTCCGTCGATACCGTCGTCGGTGGAGTCGCGCCACACCATCGACTCATACGCCGCCGCCACGCTCTCCTCGGAGCCGGGCGTTTCCCCCCCCTCATCCTCGTCGCTGCCAGGGTCGTCATCGCGAAGGCCGCCACGGCGTCTCGATCCGCCGGGGGGTTTCTGGGCCGCTGAGCGTTCGATGCAGTCGGCGATCCCACCGGTGTTGGCCTCCACGAGTTCCAGAAAGCGTCTCGCTCGGTTGCGACCGGCAGGCGTGCGGTCGGCCAGCGCCAGAGCCAGCCAGCGACTCGCCGCCGCCAGCCACACCGGGCCGAGGCGTTCCACCTCCACGCCTTCAAGCAGCGATGCCCAGTGGACAAGCAGCCCCATGGCGCCATCGAGATCCCCTTCGCGGAGGAGCGCCTCGGCGGCGTGGGAATGGCTCCGTGGCGAGGAGAACTCGGCCACTTCGTTCCGCCAGAAACCGGGGGGAGGGGCCGACGGGGAACTGGCATGGCGCCGGGCGAGGGCACCAATCACCTCCCGCGACGAGACGAGCATCTCGCGGCCCGAGAGATGGGGCACGCCAGAGACAGTGGTGGTGGCAAAGCGGTCCCACCAGGCGGCGAGTTTCTCGCAGGCCGCTGCGGCCCGGGCCGCCACCGCCGGCGGGCCCTCCAGGCTGGCAGCCCGCCAGGTGGCGGCATAGCCATCGAGGATCGTTCCCACGGTCGACACCAGATCATCGACACGCGGATCGGGGAGGCTCTCCCCTCCCGGCTCATGGAGCGGGAACTGACCGGAGAGGCCGAGGATGTTCCAGGGATCAACTACGGCGCCGCAGCCGACCGCCTCCAAAAGCAGTCCGGCGGCGGCATCGAGTTCATCGAGCGCCGCTGCGGCTCCTCCGCCAGCAAGCGCTGCGGTCGGCGCCCCCTGACGGCGGAGCGACTGCTGCGCGGCAACCACCCGGCTGGTGATCCTGGCCTGCATCCGCGCCGAGGCCGCCGGCACGAGGGCCGCCATCCGCTCCGCCCCCGACGCGCGGCCGAGTCGGGAAAACACCCCCGCCAGCGCCACCGCCTCCACCTGCCGAGCCCGTCGGCTGGCGAGGAGTGAGTTGATGTGCCGGCGGACGCCACCGAACGGCTGCCGCAGTCGGCGCACCTCCTCGTCCAAACGCTGCCGGTGATCGGGATCGAGGTGGGCCAACAGCCAGCGGTAGAACTCATCGCGGTAGCCGGCGATCCGCGGCAGCAGTTCAGAGAGGGGCATGCCGGCATGATGTGCTCCTGGGCCGTGTCCGGAGAGCCCCGAAGCCATCAGCATCACTCCCGCCAAAACAGCTGCCGATTCGCGGCGCAGCTGGGACTCCAGCCGGCCGTCCGCGGGAGTGTCGCCGCGGGCCGATTCCGGCCAGGAGAGGATGCCGTCGAGTGTTGCTTGCTGGACGACCATGCGGCGGTACCGGCCACGCTGATCAATCCGGGCCGGGTCCCAGAGGCCGAAGAGGTAGTTGGGGCGGCTGGCTGCCGGGTGGAGGAAATCAAACGCCCGCGGGTCGATCGCCAGTTCCTCAAGGGCGTCCAATTCGAAGTCGGCCTGCTGCACGAGTTGATCTGGCGCTGCGGCGAGAATTTCGATGGCCCCGGCCACGAGATCGCGGTAGCGTCCGTGCGCCGCGCCGGCCCCGGCGACGAACAGCGGGACAGGCCGGACCCGCTCGTGCGGATAGGGCTCGGAGAGGCGCCCGTTCTCCAGCACCGCCACCGGTCGCCAGCCGACGTAGTCGTTGAGCCTGTTGATTGCATCGTCGACCACGTCCGGCGTGCCCGGCCCTCCTGCCGCCAGCACCGCCTGGGTCGCCGCCATCACGGAGAAGGGCCGCTCCACCGCTCCGGGGGACTGATGTTCGAGGAGATCGGCGTGGAACCGGCGGTAGGCCGGGAGGACTCCCTCGAAGACCAGGTCGATTGTCTCTCGGGCCTGACGGGCGTCACGGAAGGCTGGTTCGGTGGCTTCGAGCGTCGCCAGGCGGTCGCGCAGCGACTGGCCCACCAAGATCGCCGCCTCGGGGCGTTCCCCCTGGGGTTCGACCGCGGCGAATAGTTCGGACATGGCCCTCCAGACCGCCGGATCAAACGCTCCGGAGGAGAAATTAAGGTAGCCAAGCACCAGCCCGGCGGGATCGACTGGACGGGACGGCTTGGTCTCCTGGGGCATCGCTGGGAAATTCCTCGGGCACTCGCCGGCCTGTGAACCCCGCCAGGGCCAATCGATGTCACCCCAGGCAGGGGCGCACGGCGGCCAACGGGGGGCGAGGGGAAATCGTAGCAGGGCGGGCTGCCGATCGCAGGGTGAGAGGCGTAACCAGGGCCCAGGACCCTCTTCGGGCGGTACTTCCGGCACGATCGCTGTCATCGGATTGCCCCACGTGCCTGTGGGGCGGCCGACAGGCCAGGCATCCGGCCGGGGCCTTGTCTCCGGGCTATTCTTGAGCGGTGTCCATGCTCGGGGGTGGTGAAACGTCCGGGAGTGTCGTTCGATGCGTCGTCCATTGCTCCGCCGATTGATCCGCGCGCCGTTGATCGCCTGTGCCGTCGCTCTGGCGGGGGTTCCGGCGGCCCCGCCCGCCCATGCCGTGGGGTTGTGCGGAACTCTGGCCGACGAATTGACCGCCGAGCGGGCTGGCCTGGAACGCGAGTGGCTGCTCGCCCTGCCGATCGATGTCACCGCGGGCGGGCTGACCCACCTGATCATCGATGAGGAGGTGATTATCGCCCAATCCGCCGATGGTGGCGTGCATGCCATCCACACTGGTGAAGTCACCCCCGACGGCCGCTGCAATCCGCAGATCATCTGGTCGATTCACGTCGGCTCCCCCGGTCAGCCGATCCTGCCGGCCTCGGTAGGCCCCGAACTGGTGACGCTCGCCAGCGGCAACGATCTCTACGCCATCGAGAAATCGACCGGCCAGATCCGCTGGCGCGAGGCCCTCGGGCAAGCTCCGATTGCCGGCGGCGCCACCGTCGGCGAGTGGGTCTACCAGCCTGAGGGGGCGGCGACGGTCCGCCGCGTTCCCTCCAATCCGTGGCGCGACAGCGGCGTCGGCCCCACCTCCGTCACCTCGCGGACCGGCAGCCGGACTGCCGGCCGGCCCGGCGCCAAACCTGCGGCCATCCCCGCTGCCCGCAAGGCCGGCGCCCCGCTTTCCTCCGCCGAGAAGCGGGCCCGGATGGATGCTACAGAGAACCTCAAACCCCTCTCACTCAACGCTGGCGGCACGCTGGAGCGGGACATGATCCCCTTCGGCACCGGCACCCTCTGGACAACCCGAGCCGGCACCATCGTGGCCTTGGAGCAGGGGGATCGCGGTTGGCAGCGGAATGAGTTCCAACTCGACAGCCAGCAGGCCGGCCCCCTCGCCACCCGCGGATCGGCGATCTTCGCCACCACCCGTAACCGCGATCTGGCCCGCATCGACTCGCTGCAAAAAGGGAGCGATCTGCGGCTGGCCTGGCGGGTCCTTCTCGACGGACCGCCGGAGGAGGACGGGCCGTTCGTGGCCGGCGACAAGGTGATCGTTTCCCTCGGCGAAGATGGCCTCCGCTGTTACTCCACCGAAACTGGCGATTTGATCTGGTCGAACTGCGTCCCCGGTCAGATCCTGGCAGTGGCCGCGGAGCGGATCTGGATCCTCGACCGCGTCGCCAGGCTCACCAGCCTCGATCTGGCGACCGGCGAACCGCGGCAGCAATTCTGCCTCGGGCCCTTCACCCGGCCCGTCGTCAATCGCAACACTGATCGGCTCATCCTGGCAACGCAGGAGGGGGGGCTCGTGAGCCTGGCAGCCCGCGGTGCCGGGGCACCGAAGTCGTGGACCAATCTCGAACCGCTCCCGAAGCCGGAAGCCCAAGCGGCTCCTTCCCGTCCGGCACCGCAGCCGAACCCGCCGGAGCATCTCCGCGGCAACGCCTTCGATGACGAACCGGCCGCGGCTGCCGACACTCCCGACGAAGACGCCCCCACTATGGACGATGGCGACGAGCCAGATCTCGACGAGGCAGAAGAACCGGCCGGCGACGGCGAAGCGGCCGAGGATCCCTTCGAGGCCCGCGATTCCTAAAGCCGGCTGCGCCTTCAACTCCAAAGCATGGGCCCCTGGCGACCTACACCAATCGAGTCAAGGCAAGGCAATCCACGCACTCGGAGTGAGTCACTTTGCAGCGGCGAACGATCTTCTCCAATTCCTTGCCCACTTCCTGCGCGTGCCCAAGTGCGCTCTTCACTGTCCGTTTATCCGCGCCGTTGATCTCCTCAAACTTTCCCTTGGGGAGTTTCTTGAGGAGGTCGTTGATGTCGCCAGCCAGCTCCTTATTTACGCCCTCGAAACCAAACTCCTCAAAAACAGGGACAATTTTCTTGGTGATATCACGGAGCGTGGTAAGAGTGCCGGGTAGATCGCCCTTCAGCCAACGATCCATTTCTGGTTTCGTCTGCAGTATCAGCCCTGCGGGATCGATCTCCTTCAGCTTTTTCGCCATGACCTGGATGCTGGCCTTCAGGTCACTGGCGAGGACCTTCAGCAAAAGGACACGCTTCTCGAATGCCTTGTCAAGACTCACCGGTGCGGCTTTTTGATCCGCATATTGTCTCCTGAAATCCGCGGCGATTTTGTACATGTCGTCGCGAAGCGTTTGGATCTCCTTAGTGACGAATTTGTAAGGCACCGTTTTCGCCGCCTCCAGCAACTCTTTATTGTAGTTGTCTGCTGCTGTCTTGTACGCATCGAGCGCTTTCCGCCTGTCCTTCTCGTTGGCATCAGCGGCAGCCGCAGTGTCGAGTGCCTTACAGGCCGATTCCATCCCGGAGGACTTCCGGACCCCAAACCAACCTTTCTGGGACGGCTTCTTCAGTTTTGCGTTGGCGTCCTCCTTGCCCTGCTGCTTCGCGATCACCTTGCCGGCGTCCTTCTCGAACTTCTCTTTTGCCTTCTTCCACTGCCCATCGAAAATCTTTGCCATCGTAAGCACTCCTATTTTGGTCGATCGGGGATGCATGTGAGAACAGCGGCTCGAGCCACTGGTGCTCGCGCCTTCACGTCAGCGTTTGCGCGGGCCTTCGAGGCCTCCGCTCTTCTGTATGCCGCCTGTGCTTACGTCAGCCTCGCGCGACCATTTTCTTCACCTTTTTGCCGAATTCCTTCGTTTCGGCGACAACCTTGGCGATCTCCTTGGCAGCAGCAGCGACGTCCTTCGCCTCGATTGCTTTGGCTTTACCCCCATCCGCATTGCCATAGCGGTCAAACACTTTTTGCCAATTTTTTTGCTCGGCAGGATCATAAAAATCTTTGAGCATTACCAGCTGCGCTCCCAATCGACGCATGCGGGCCTCTTGATTACCCCCGTAAAGACTCTCTCTGTAGAGGCGAAGTTGGTCGGCAGCCGGCTTGGCCTTCACGATGGCGGCGCACGCTTTTTCGATCTCCGTCGAGAGGCCGATCACATTGTCTGGGCTGTCCTTGAGTCCGGCCAGTTTATAGGCCTTGAGGATGTCTTGAGGACTCATCTCCCCCTTGCTGGACTTTTCTCTTGCCAATTGGCTCACCTGGCCCGTCATCAGATTGGGCCACTGATTGAGGGCCCGCTTCATCGCACTCAGCGCAGACTCCTTTGACTTTGCAGCTTTGAGTGCTGCTTCGTGCGCAGCCTTGTTTT
>QWOP01000025.1 GCA_003669605.1 Planctomycetota bacterium | reverse complement strand
TGCCCCCGTTTCGAGGAGATGGGCCTCACCCGTTTCAAGGCGATGGGCTTGCCCCCGTTTCGAGGAGATGGGCCTCAAGGATCCGCTCGATCTCCAGAACGCTGATCGGGTGGTGATGGACCTTGGTGTGGACGGCGGGAACGATCACTTCGCTCACCACACAAGGGAGCCGGGCACTCGTCACCGGCACCACGTTGTCGCCGGGCCCGCTGATCAGCGAGGTGGAGGCGTTGCCGATGATCGAGTGGGTTGTCACCCAACACGGAATCCGCAGCGCATGCAGCGCTAAAAGAATCGAAGACGTCGGCTCCAGGACATCGATCGTGGTCGGGAGCTTGGCTTCGTAATCGGCATGAAAGGCACCAGGATTGGCTTGCACCACCTCGGAGTGGATCAGTTCCATTTCCGCAGGCTGGCGGATAGTCGCCGAGGCAAACCGCCCCACCAACAGCGAGGCCAGCGAACTCCCGGAGTGCGGCGTGGCGATGAACACCACCCGCTTCACAAAGGGGAGCGGCTTAAAGAAATAGGCCGGTGCCACATCGCGGCGGATCTGCGGGCGCATCCGGACCTGGGAAAATGGCCGGTCGGCAATCGAGTCCCACATCGCCGTGCCCGGATCGACAACCATCAGTTTGGCATGCAGGCCTCCCATGCTATGGCCGATGAGCACCATGTTTTCCAGTGCCGGATCCTTCTTTTCTGGATCGAAATGACGGACTGCCTGCTGGAGTTGAAGGCGGAGCTGCGCCGCCGACTGGAGAAAGGAGGAGCCGGTGGGGTAGTGGTAGACCCAGGGCTCGAACCGGCGGCGGAACATCGGCCTGGTGTTCAGTTCGTTGATCAGATCGAACCAGGTGCCCTCGTCACTCCCCAGACCGTGGATGAAGACCACCGGAATCCTCCCCGGCGTGTGCGGCTGGATGAGCTCGAGCCTCGGCTGGGTGTCGCTCCCGCCGTAGGGCTGGAGGAATCCAGTGATCCGGTCGGTGCGCTGGACCCCCTCGAGCATGTCCAGAAGCGGGGCCGTCAGATCGGCCGCTAACAGCGGACACGCCGGACCGATGGAGACCGCGGCAATCTCCATCGGATTGACCAGGTCGAGGATCGCGGGGGAGTGGTCGCGGGCCAGCGGCCCCGAGAACGACTCGAAGAAATTCTCCTCCGCGGGCTTGCTGAAACGGAGTACGGCCGTCGCCGCCACAGACTGCCGCGCCGGAGCGAGGGCCCGCGTACCGTCGCGTTTCCATGGCGTCGCGATCCTCACCGAGACCGGGAGACCGAAGCCGCCGCGGGCATGGTGGCGGCTGATCCGCGGGTCGTCCGGAGGTTGCATGGCGGCCACATGTTCGATCCGCACTGCGTCGATCCCCATGCCGGGAGTCTCGATTGGCACACAGATCGGTCCCCAGTCCGGCCCGATCCGCAAGCCACGGCCGTCGAGCCGTCCGTGGCGACTGGCCGACTCCAGCAGCCCCTCCAATGCCATGGCATAGACCTCCGCCGATTCGCGAAGGATCTCGGGGTCATCGGGACAGGTCCAGACGGCGTTCCAGGCCAACTCAGTGGCGGCGAAGAACCCGTCGATGGCGCGGGAGTTGCCCTTCTCGGCAAGCTCCCCCGACTGCTTCCCCAATTCCATGCCACGGGTCAGCAACTGGCAGGCTTTTTCCCGCGGAGTGGGCTTGGGCTGATCAAGTCCGGGAAACGACCCGCCGAACGATATCCCGCGCAGTTTTTGCCAAGCGGGTGCCTGCGCCGCGGGCAACTCTGCGGCCGGCGGTGCGGTTTCGGCGACCGACACGACCTGACCGGAGGTGGGGAAGGCAGGCAGTCCCATGAGGATCAGGACGGCGGCCCGGATGGCCCGGCCCCCTGCACCACTGCGCCACGTCTGTCGCCTTGTCGCCCCCGTCACGCTGCTCCCCCCGGTACCCTGCCCGTGCGGTCCCCGTCAGAGGTATCGTCAGCCGCACCGTCCCCCCACAAGCCAGGGTGGCTGCGACCGCCATGCACGCCCCTGCTTCACCGCTCTGCGCCATTTGCCGAGGGTGCCAGAGGACTTCCCTCGTCCGCCGACCGCACGCCGAGGGTCATGCCACGGAGAATGGCAATGGTGGGGAAATTGGAAATGGCAGCGGTCGACTGACGGCAGACCAAAAGATGGTTGCGTCCCGGCCGCCAGAGGCGGATGGTTCGCAGGCTGTCAGCCGCAGATTGTCAGATCCGGGCGGCCGCGTGCTCCTCGGCAACCAGTTCCAGGTCGGAGGCGAGGTACTTCACGGTTGCCGAAGGGAGGAGATTGAAATAGACGCGCCCTTGGGTCATCCAGCGGCCGGAGTCGTAGACGAATTCCGCGGTTGCCGCCCGAATCGTGGACACCGCCTCCACTTCCTCCATGCCCCCTCCCTCGATGGCCTCAAACGAGACCTCGATCGCCACAAGTGCCTTGAGGCTGCCGGTTCGACGATCCCGGGCATAGAAGACATCGTCGTCGAAATTGACGTCTGTCCACCGCAGGCCGCGGGGCTTGCCGGTGGCTGCCGCCCGGTCGATGAACTTCGCCTCCAACTGCTCACGCTGGCGGTGAAAGTCACGCTGGGCTCGTGCCAGGCGGTCGGCCTGACGGGCGATGCGGATCGGCCGATAGGCGATGGCCGTGGCAATGCCGGCCAGGGCCGCGACGCCGGCCATCACGAGTAGATAGACAACATTGCCCACGCTTGCGTCTCCGGTGATTCGACCCCAACCGCGACCGAAGTGTACGGTGCGGGATCGGTCCGTCAAAACGATCTCTGCTCGGCAGCGGCAATCGACAGTCGATTCGCATAGACTCCCACCGCATCACCTGCATCTGTTCCTGCCCCACGTCCCGCTCCACTTTCCGCCGTCTGTCGCACCCAAGTCGCTCCCCCAGTTGCCCCACCGATGACCAGCCCCAAGCCCTCCAAGCCCTCCAAATCCACCGCCTCCAAGCCCCCCCAGCAGGTCACCTCCGCACGCGAGCCCCTCCGAACGACTCCCACTCATCCTCTCCTTGGCGCCCACCAATCGGTTGCTGGGGGTCTGTCGCGGGCGGTGGAGCGGGCGGTGGAGACGGGCTGTCGCTGCCTGCAGATCTTCACCCGCAACGTCAACCGCTGGGACGCCGCACCGATCACCGCGGCCGATGCAGCTGCCTTCCGGGCCGCCGTGTCGGCGGCAGGCCTGGCATGCGTCGTGGTCCACGATTCGTATCTGATCAATCCCGGATCTGCTGACGAAACCCTCCGTGAGAAGTCGATCGCAGGCTTGGTATTGGAGCTTGAGCGGGCCGAGCAGCTGGCAATTCCCTGGGTGGTAGCCCATCCCGGTGCCGCCGGGATCCAGCCCCGTGACACCGCCGTCGAACGAGCGGCAGATGGGATCGCGACGGCGCTTTCGCGATCCTCGGCCCTGGCTGCCGGGATCCTCGTGGAGACCACCGCCGGCCAAGGCTCGTGCCTGGGGCACTCCTTCGAAGAGATCGCCGCCATCCTGGCACGGATCGATGCTGCAGGCCACGGAAGCCGGGTCGGCGTCTGCCTTGATACTTGCCACGTGTTCGCGGCTGGCTACCCCCTCTTCCCGGCGGCGGATCTGGACGCCACGATCGCCTCCTTCGACCGGCTCATCGGTCTCGACAGGCTGAAGGTCATCCATGCCAACGACTCCAAGAAACCACGCGGCTCCCGGGTCGATCGGCACGCAGCAATCGGAGAGGGGGAGATCGGTTCTGCCGCCTTTGCCCTCTTCATCAACCACCCCCGGCTGGCGGGAATCCCGCTGATCTTGGAGACTCCCAAGGAAGGAGCCGACGGCAAGGTTGATCCTGCCGAGGACCGCCGCAACCTGGCAACCCTCCACGGAATGGTCACCGCCAACGCAGCCCGGGCATGACCCCCTGGCGAGCAGGCCGTGGATAAACTGCCGGCACTGGCTCCACGAGGCGGTCGCGAGTGGGGAGCCCGAGAGAAAACCGGGGATATCCGCAGGGGAAAAAGGGCACGGATGACTTTTTCCACGGGCAGCCAGAGCGACGGGGCTGCGGAGTCAGCGTTCCGGCGGGATCTCGCGGCCGTGGGGATCGGCGTCGTGCCCCCCTACCTCCGCCGCGATCCGTTCGCGGACGGCCGCACCGAGGTGATGCTCCACCCACTCCGCCGGCGGATGGAGGTGATCCAGCGGCAGCTCGACGTTTCGTCCCAGCCAGGCCTCCCAGAGGCGGTGCGAGCGGACGATGACCCTTGCTTCCTCGCGGCCCTGCGGAGTCAGAAGGCCACCCTCACCAAGCGTCACCCGTCCCCGAAAGGCCAGCCACAAAAGCGTCCACTGATCGAACCAGGAGCGGGGCGTCTGAGAGGGGGAGACTCCGCTCTCCTCCGCTCGCCACAACAGCGCCAGGCCATCTTCACACGCGACCCGCCAGCGCAGCGATTCACGGGTCACGATCCGCGCCACCACGCCGTCGCCGGGGGCCAAGAGGGCCGCCAACAGATACTCCATTCCCAGTACGACGGCGATCATACCGGCAGCGTTGGTGTTCCACCGCCAGGCGGCGAGGTAACCGAGAATGCTCCCGCTGACCCCGAGGGTGATCGCCAGGACGACCATCACGTGAAAGCGACGGACAAGCAATTCCGCGGCAGCGGCGGGGACGACAAGCATCGCGACCACCAAGATCGCCCCCACGGCCTCGAAACTCGCCACCGTGGCGAGGCTTGTGGCCACGAGCAATCCCACCGAGACCGCCGCCACCGGCATGCCGGCTGCCCGGGCAGCATCGGGATCGAAGGCCGTAAACTGCAATTCCTTCCAGCAGAGCACGACAGCCAGGGAGAGCACCGCGAGGACAGCGGCACCGGTGAGGAACGCCCGTGGCACCTCGACACTCCCCGGCCCCGGGAGCGGGACTGGCACCGTGTCGAACGGCACCAATTCGAGAATTCCATACAACACGCACCCCGGATCGAGATCGATCCGCGAGGCGACGGCGGTCACGAGCACCACGCCGGTGGCAAACAGAGTGGTGAACGCCACCCCTGCTCCGGCATCCTCTGCCAAGCCGGCCCGCGTCCGCAGCAGGTGCGTGATCCCGACCGCCACCAGCGCTGCCGCGACGGCCCCGGCAAAGACGAGCGCCCCCCCGGGCCTTCCCCCGGCGAGAACCGCCAAGACAATTCCCGGCAGCACCGCATGGCTGATGGCGTCGCCCAGCAGGCTCATTCGCCGGACCACGAGGAACGAGCCTGTAAGCGCGCAGGCGGCGGCGACCGTGGCCGCGGTGGCAATCGCCCAGAGGTGCATGCCGCCACTGTCGAACACGCCCGCCCTCCCTCTTGCCCAACGACAATTCGTCCCTGTTTAACCATGCTCCGCGCCGGAGGCGCGGATGGCGGCCAGTCGCACCGCTTCAATCACCGTCTCTGGCGCCGGCACATCCATCGTCAGGTGACCACGGGCATCCTCCCGCGCCACCTCAAGAACTTCGGTCCAGACCGCCATCCGCCGGGCCCGCTCGGTGGCCCTGTCCCGTCCGTGACGGCTCAGCCGCCAGGTCGATGCCAAGCGGTGCGTGGATGCCATGCGACTCTCGACCGGCACGACGTCGCCTTCTGTCGCCCGGATGGCCCCCGTGGCCACGAGCGTCTTGAAGGCGACCTGTGCACCACGTCCGCCCGGCGCGCGGGCGGCAAGCGCAGCGTGCGTAAACGGCCCCGCCTCATCCTCCAGTCGCAGTGCGGCGGTCAGCAGTCGCCCCTCGGCCCAGTCCCGCTTCACGCCCCGACCGCGGAGCCACCGTGCCAGCCACCCGCGTTGCGGGGCTGCCAGCAGCGAGATCACGAGCATCCCGCCGGCGGCGATTACGACCAGCGGGCCGGTTGGCATCTTGGGCACAAGCGCGCTTGTCGCCACGCCGGCCAGCGCCGCAGCCAGTCCAATCAGCCCGGCCAGCAGGAGCATGACCCCCACCCGGTCGGTCCACTGCCGGGCGGCCACTGGTGGGATCACCACCAGCGCCGTCACGAGAACCGCTCCAGCGGCGGGCAACCCCACCACCACCATCACCGCCACCAAGACCACCAAACTGTAGTCGATGATCCCCACCGGCCAGCCCGATGCCGCTGCGAACGCTGGATCGAAGGCGACCAGCGTCGCTTCCTTCAACGCCATGACGACGATTGTCACCACCGCCAGCGACAATCCGCCCAGCATGAGGGCGTCGGCGCGGGTCAGCCCAGCGGTGTGGCCAAGGAGGAATTGCTCCAATCCCGCACTCCCCGGCACCCCGCGGGCGGTGAGCCCGGACACCAGCGTGATCCCCAAACCGAACGACACCGAGAGGACGATCGCCGTGGCCGCGTCGTCGCGGGTCCGCGTCCAGCGGCGCAGCAAAACGAGTACTCCCAAAGCGCCCACCGCCGCCACCAAAGCCCCCGCCAAAAGCACCGACAGGTCACGGCGACCACCGCTGCAGAGGAATGCGAAAGCGACCCCGGCGAGTGTGGCGTGTGCCGCCGCATCACCAGCCAGCGCCCGGCGCCGTAAGACCGCGAAGCAGCCGACGACGCCGGCGGCGAACCCGATCGCCGCCACCCCAGTGGCCACGACCACCGTGTTGTAGGGGATCAGAAAGGTTGCCAGACACGGGAGGCTCGGTAGGAAGATCATGGCGTTCTCCCCCCTTCTTCCACTGCCCGTCCGATCTCATCAAGGACGTCGAGCCGACCGGCGTAGGTCCGCCGCAGATTCGCCGGCGTGAGCACTGCGGCCGCCGGCCCGGTGGCCACCAAGCGCATGTCGACCAGCGCCACGTTGTCGCACCACTCCGCGGCACTCCGCAGGTCGTGGTGCACGATGATCACCAGTTTGCCTTCGTCGCGGAGATCGCTGAGGACACGAAAAATGCCCTCCTGCGAACGGGCATCGACCCCCGCCATCGGCTCGTCGAGGAAATAGAGATCAGCCCGCTGCGCCAAGGCCCGCGCCAGAAAGACCCGCTGCTGCTGGCCGCCGGAGAGTCGCCCGATCTGCCGGGTGGCGACATCCGCCAAGCCGACGCGTTCCAGGCACTCCATCGCCAGCAGACGCTCGGGAGCCCTTGGCCGGCGGAACCATCCCAGCCTGGCGTACGTGCCCATCAGCACGACGTCGAGCACATTCACCGGGAAGTCCCAGTCGACCGATTCGCGCTGGGGCACATACCCCACCCGGCCGCGGACCTCCGCCAGCGGTCGCCCAAAGATCCGCACCTCCCCCCCCGATAACGGCACCAGTCCTAGCGCCGCCTTGAGAAGCGTGCTCTTGCCCGCGCCATTGGGACCGATGATCCCGAACAGGCTGGGACTGGCGACGACCAGATCGATGTTCCAGAGCACCGGACGGCGTCCGTAGGCCACCGTGACGTCGTGGTACTCAAGCGCGGGAGGCGATGGCGTGGAGACAGAATCCGCGGTGGAGAGGGGACGGCTGGTCATGGCTGTGTGACTGGATCAAGCCGATCCTGCGGACCACCGAGACCCTGAAGGATCGTCTGGAGGTTGGCCCGCAGCACTTCCTCGAGCGTCTCGGCACCACTGTCGGGCGCCCCCAGGGAGTCGGAATACAACCGGCCGCCGAGTTCCACCTCATGGCCACGGGACTTCGCCCCTTCCCGAAGGGCTGTGACATTGCGATCAGAGACGCTTGTCTCTACGAACACCGCCGGGATCCGTCGCGTGACGACCAAGTCGACCAGCCGGTTGATGTCGGCGAGCCCGGCCTCGGCCTCCGTGCTCGTTCCTTGGACCCCCACCACCTCGACGTCATAGGCTCGGCCAAAGTAGCGAAAGGCGTCGTGCGCGGTGACTATCACGCGCCGCTCCTTCGGCACCCGGGCCAGTTGGGCCCGCATCTCGTCATCGAGCGCCACCAGCCGCGCCGCGTAGTCCCGGGCACCGTCGCGGTAGACATCGGCCCCTGCGGGATCGAGTTTCGTCAGTGCCGCGGCGGTCTCTGGGGCACAGAGGCTCCACAATCCGGCATCGAACCAGACGTGCGGATCCCACAAGCCGTCCGCCACCTCAAGGAGCCGATCGCGTGGCAAACCATCGGCAACTGCCACCACCGGCACCCGCCTTCCAAGCCGGGAAAGGAGTTCGGAAAGTTTCCCCTCCAGATGGAGGCCCGAAGCGATGACGAGATTCGCCTTGGCAAGCCGGTCGACGTCGCGGGGAGTCGCTTTGTAACTGTGGGGATCGATTCCCGGAGCCATCAGGCAATCGACGACCACCCGCCCTCCGGCCACCTGCCGGACAAGGTCAGCCACTACCGTCGTCGTGGCGACGACCCGTGGCTGAGCCGCTCCTGATGCGGTTCCCGGTGCGGTTTCTGGTGGGGCCCCCACGGCGGATCCCTGGAGCCGCACCACCAGCCCGAAGGCGAACAAGAGGGCCAACGCCACCGGGCTGTGAACGGCAGGCCCAAGTCCTTTTTTTGATGACTCAAAAATTCTTGTTTGACGACTCAAAATCATCTCCTGATCATACCGGCGACCGGCCCGCCCGCCAATGGCGTCGCCCCACCAATCGTCACCGTCGCACTTTTTCCCCGGTCGTGCCGATCGACTGCTGCCAATCGGCACCGCAGCGGATACCGGCGCGTTGACCATTTTGAAACAGAGGCCTATCGTCTACGAGGGGAGCATTGGCATGGATTCGGCCTACTTCAAGCGATTTCGCATGGAAGCCCCGCTCGGCTCCGAGCGGGAGGAGTTTGCGCTGCCGGCTGGGTACCGTTTCGTCCCTTGGCACGACGGCCTGCTCGACGCCCATGCCCGCACGAAATACCGTTCGTTCCGCAGCGAGATCGATGCCGTCGTCTTCCCCTGTCTTGGGGATCTGGAAGGGTGCCGGCGACTGATGCGGGAGATCCGTGGGAAGGCCGGCTTCCTGCCTGCTGCCACTTGGTTGGTCGCCCGGTCTCGTCCCCCCCACCTCCCAGCCTCTGAACAGCCTCCGCATCTCCATCAGCAACCGGTGGAGGTTGATTGGTGCGCCACCATTCAGGGCGTCGTCGACAACGCCGGCGTGGGGTCGATCCAAAACGTCGGTGTCGTCCCTTCGCACCGCGGCCTAGGGCTGGGCACTGCCTTGATCGAGCGCGCGATCCTCGGATTCGCCGGCTTGGGTGTCGGCAGAGTGTCGCTGGAGGTCACCGTGGACAACGCCCGTGCCGTCCGCCTCTACCAGCGTCTCGGATTCCGCCGCGTGAAGACGATCTACAAGGTTGTCGATGGTCCGTCCTGGCAACTCGGCGAACGGGAGCCAGCACTCCTCTGACACCCACCTCGGCTGCCCGCTTTGAGGCCGTTTTCCAGCGGTGATTGTCCGATTTCGTCCGGACAGCGGGGCAGACGGTATCCTTGCAACGCCGATGAGTCCCCCAATCGGCCCCCTTTCCGCCCCCTCCGAGGCCACCCCGCACCACCCGTGAAGCAATCCCTCTTCTCGACCACGCTCGACAACGGCATCGTCCTCCTCGGAGAGGATCTGCCCGGCCTGGAATCAGTGGCGATCGCATTCCACACGCCCGCTGGCGCCATCCATGACGGTCCCGGTCGCTGCGGCCTGGCAACCCTCTCCGGTGAAATGATGCTCCGCGGGGCCGGCGGCCGCAGCAGTCGGCAAATCGTGGAAAAACTCGAGGGCTCGGGGGTGCAGTGGGCCCAGTCGGTGTCCACCAGTCATGCCAGTTTTGCTGGCGCTATGGTGGCCAAACAACTGGCTGTCGCCCTCCCGATCTATGCCGACATCCTGCGGCGGCCCGATCTTCCCGATGACGAATTGGAACCGGCCCGCCAGATGGTGCTGCAAAACCTCGCCGGTACCGAGGACGATCCCGCCCACCGGGTGATGTCGACGCTCCGCCAACTCCACTACCCGCACCCCTGGGGAATGCCGTCGGAGGGGATCACCGTCGACGTCGAGGGCATCGGGCTCGATTCGGTCCGGGAGTTCGTGGCGGCCAACGTCAGGCCGCAGGGCACGATCATCGCCGTTGCCGGGCGGATTGACTGGGATGACGTCGTCCGCCGCATCGAAACACTGTTCGGCGACTGGACTATCGGCGGTGGTGCCACGGTGACGGCCGGCAACCGCGGCCCGCGGAGCCGCCATGTGCCCCACGACTCGCAGCAAACGCACATCGCACTGGCGTGGTCGGTTCCCCCGTATCGCCGCGACGAATCCTATGAGGCTTCCGCGGCGCTTTCGGTACTCGGCGGCGGTTCGAGTTCACGGCTGTTCTCCGAGGTCCGGGAACGGCGTGGTCTGTGCTACAGCGTCTCCGCCGGCTACCACACGCTCCGCGATGCGGCCACGGCGGTCTGCTACTCCGGCACATCCGCCGCCCGAGCCCAAGAAACGCTCGACGTGATGCTGGCTGAGATCCAGCGGCTCCCGGGGACGATCGAACCGGCGGAACTGGACCTGGTCAAGGCCCGCGCCAAGAGCGCCTTGGTGATGCAGCAGGAATCGAGCGCGGCCCGGGCGGGGTGGATCGCCAAGCAGTGGTACCACCTCGGTTCAGTGCGGTCGCTGGCAGAGGAATTGGCCCGGTACGATTCTCTCACCGTCGCCTCGGTGGAGGCGTGGCTCGCCGCCAACCCGCCAACTGGCCTGACGGTAGTCTCACTGGGCCGCGAACCATTGGAGGTGCCCGATGAAGTTTCGGTATGAACGACTCCCCAATGGCCTTGAGATCGTGGCCGAGGTCACCGATTCCGCCCTCTCCACCAGCGTCGGCTTCTTCGTGAAGACCGGTTCCCGGGACGAGTCCGATGCGGAGTGGGGATTGAGTCACTTCCTGGAGCACATGGTCTTCAAGGGCACCGCCGAGTTGTCGGCCGACGAGATCAACCGCCGCTTCGATGGGATGGGGGCCAGCGCCAACGCCTTCACCAGTGAGGAGGACACCGCCTACCACGCCGCCGTCCTCCCCGATCAGCAGGACGAGGCCACGGCGCTCCTGGCCCGGATGATGCGGCCGGCGCTGCGCGATGACGACTTCGCGACCGAGAAGCTCGTCATCCTGGAGGAGATCCGGATGTACGACGACCAACCACCGTTCGGCGCCGACGACCGCTGCCGGGCGACATTCTTCGGTCGCCACCCCCTGGCCCGCAGCGTGTTGGGGACGGTGGAATCGATCCAGGCGCTTCCGGTGGAGGCGATGCGCGACTACCACCGCCGCCGCTACTCCCCCAGCAACATCATCCTCGCCGCCACCGGAGCGGTCGACTTCCAAGGACTCGTGGAGTCAGCCCGGCGTTGGTGCGGCGATTGGGAACCTCTGGCTGTCCCCGAACGGCGGGTGGCTGGCGGCCCCCGCCCCGGCGGAAACGCATCGACGCTGGAGATCGTCCACCGCCCGGCATCGACGCTTGAGTACGCGGTGCGGATGTCGGCCGGACCGGCTGGCGATGACGACGACCGGTTCGCGGCAAAACTGCTTTCGGCGATCCTCGGCGATACCTCCGGCAGCCGGCTGTACTGGGATCTGGTCGACACCGGTGAGGTCGAACAGGCATCGTGCCACCATCAGGACTTCCTCGACGCTGGGATGTTTGCCACGCAGGTGGCCTGCGACGCCGAGGATGTCACCGATGTCCTGGCCCGGATCGAGGAGGTCTACCGGAAGGCCGCCGACGAGGGGATCGACGAGCCTGAACTTGAGCACAACCGCAACAAACTGGCAGGCCGCTGGGTGCTCCTCGGGGAGCGGCCCCGTCGTCGCCTGTTCGACGTGGGCCCCGAATGGGCCCATTCCGGCAGCTACCGCTCGGTTGCCGATGACCTGCGGACCATCGAGAACCTCAGCGTCGATGATGTCCGCAGAGTCCTCTCCCGCTGGCCGCTCCACGGCACAGCAGCAACAGTCCTGGCCGGCCCGCGGCCACAGGATCCTTCCGTGAACGGTGTTTCTGCGGCACAATAGAGCCTGGGGCGGAGGGAGGCCGACGGTTTCGCCGCCGACCTCATCCCGTTCCCAACCGGACTGCAACTTGGCGCGTCCGCAACCATTCCATTCCCAAGCCTCTCTTCCCCTCCGCAGGGTCCCATGACGCCCCTCTTCGCCGCCGACTTCAAGATCGCCCTGCCCCCCATCTGGCTCCTCGGCGCTGGCGCGTTCATTTCCCTGGTGATCATCCTTCTGGCTTGGGGCTTGCTCTCGCTGCTCCAGCCGCGCCTCGCCGCCGAGGCCCGCGCCAGCCTCCGTGACGGCTTTGCCGGCCCGATGGCGTGGTTGTTGCTGACGCTGTCGGCCCTGGCACTGGCATTCACGCCACTGATACCGCTTGAGCAGATTGGGCAATCGCTGGCGCGGATGGCCGCCGCTGATGTCTTCGAGCAACGCATCACCGTCCCGGCGGGTGCCGAGTTGGATGAGGTCGAACTCGACCTCCGTCCACAGGAAATCCAATCGCTTGAGTTCACCGCAGCCAAACCGGTCACCGTCCGCACGCAGCAACCGATCGAGGGATTCGCACTCTCGAAGGTGGCCGACGTGGAGGTAGTCCCAGGCGAAACCTGGAAGTGGCAACGGGCAGAGGACGCTTCGAAGCCCAATCCGTTTCTCGGCAAGCGGGCGCGGATCGCGACCACCAACACGTCCGATTCTCCCGTCGATCTCACCGTCCGAGCGCGACTCGTGCCGGAGTATCCTCAGTCGGCAATCCTCCCCTGGACGGTGATCAGCCTCCTCTCGATTGCCTTGGCCTATGGGCTGTTCCGAGTGCTCCCCCGGCGAACGGCGGCGGTGGCGTCTGCAACCACCAAGGAGGCCATCGGACAGCCGGTATTCGCGGTGGCCCTGATCCTCGGTGCGGTGATGCTGCTGGCATTCATCGTCATCCCTTACAACACGTTCGGCGAGGACGTGAAGATGCTCAAGGACAGCGGCCTAACGCTGATCAAGGTGTTGGCGCTGCTGGTGGTGGTGTGGACAGCCAGCGTTGCGGTGTCGGAGGAGATCGAGGGGCGCACCGCGCTGACCGTCCTCTCCAAACCGCTGACCCGCTGGCAGTTTGTCCTCGGAAAATTTGTCGGCCTGGTGCTCGTCGCGCTGCTGGTGTTCCTCGTGCTGGGGACGGTCTTACTGGCAACAACGAGCCTCAAGGTCGTCTATGACGCCCGCGAGGGGGGAAAACTCGATCCGGTGTGGCGCGACTGTGCCGACGAGATGATTACGGTTGTCCCGGGATTGGTGCTCTCGCTGCTGGAAACGATCCTCTTGGCGGCAGTCAGCCTTGCGGTCTCCACGAGGCTGGGCATGGTTCCCAACCTGATCATCTGCTTCACGGTCTATGCCCTGGGCCACCTGGTGCCGCTGATCGTTCAGTCGAGCGTCGGCAAGTTCGCCATCGTCCGCTTCGTGGGACAACTTTTTGCCACCATCCTTCCGGTGCTGGAACACTTCACCATCGAAGCCGCGGTGGTGGGAGGCGTCCCCGTCCCTTGGAGTTACCTGGGTTGGGCGGCGCTCTACGCCGGTCTCTACTCGGCAGTGGCCCTGTTGGTGGCGATGGTCCTCTTCCAGGACCGCGACCTCGCGTGACGGCGGTGGCCTTTTTAAAAAAACCGGTCTGAGACGACTGGGGCCTCTCCTGCCCAGCAGTGCCGTCGGCCACGTCAGGGGGAATGCAGCCCTCATCAACCGGTGCGGCGGAGCCGGCCGGGCAGCGGCACGATCGGCGGAGCCTGCGGATGAGCGGTCCGGCGGCCGTCCCCATCCCCGAAGTGCGTGCAGCGGAGCGTGTCGATCACCCGGTTGGCGATCTCCAGCGCCGCGGCGCCAGCAGAAGCGGGCACCAGCGGTTGCCGACCGTCGCGAACAGCACCGAGGAAGTCGTCGTGCTCGCAGACAATGGCGTTGGTTTCGGGGATCGCGAGTGATTCCCGGGGGAGAATGTCGGTAAAAAACTTCTCCTTCATCGTTGCCCGTTGCTCCAGCGGAACGTGATCGGCGACAAACCCACCGGTTCGCACCGCCAGCGATGGGGCCACCACCTCGACCGCCTTGGCCTGGAAGTCAACCGACACCACCCCCTCAGAGGACCACAGCGAGAGTCCACGGTGGAGCGTAGGGTGAATCCGCGAGGCGGTGAGATGAGCGATCAACCCCGACGAGAACACCAACTGAGCGCGGACGGCGTCCTCATGCCCGCCGGTGGCGATGAGCCCCTGGGCATCCACCCGCTCAAGTCTCCCCGGCTCCAGCGACAGGACCAGATCGATGTCGTGGATCATCAGGTCGTGAACGACCCCCACATCCATACAGCGGAACGTGAACGGGGCCAGTCGCAGCGACTCGATCGACACGATCCGGCCGGCACGCTCGACGGCCATCCTCCAGGCCGGATTGAATCGCTCCACATGCCCGACCGCGACGGTCCGGCCATAGCGGCGGGCGGTGGTGACGATGCTCCGTGCCTCTTCCACGGTGGCGGCAATCGGCTTCTCGATGAGCAGATCAATGCCCGCCTCCAGAAGCGGCAGCGCCACGGCGGCATGGCGGCCCGTGGGAGCGGCGACGATTGCCACGTCAACCTTGCCGACGAGATCCATCGGTTCCGACAGCGCCTCACAGCGGTGCTCGACCGCCACCTTCTCCCGCGCAGCGGGAAACGGATCGACCACCGCCACCAGCTGGGCATCGGATCGGCCGGCCAGCAACCGAGCATGGATCGCGCCAAGGTGTCCGCAACCAACTACCGCCACCCGCATCCGCTTCATGCAGCCCTCCGTCGTTGCAGAGCGCGGCCGTGCCGCCCCTCCTGCTGCTGGAAAAGAAATGTCAGGACCGTCTCCACCTCCGGGACGAGCATTCCCTGGGAGCGGAGAATGTCACGGGCCCGCTCCTGCCCGACGCGGGCCCGGTAGAGCAGGCGATGCGCCTCGGTGATTGCAGTCAACGTGGCGGCAGCGACACCGTCGCGCCGCAGTGCCACAACATTCACGCACCGCGGCCGGGCCGGCGAGCCCTCGCAGAGCATGTAGGGGGGCACATCGTGCAACACCCGGGAGAGCCCAGCCACGAAGGCATAACTGCCGATCGTAGCCCAGTGGTGCACGGCGACGCCGCCGGAGATCGAGGCGTGGGAATGGATGCGGACGTGCCCGCCGAGGAGCGTGCCGTTGGCGATGATCACCTGATCGCCAATCTGGCAATCGTGGGCCACGTGCGAGTAGGCCATGAGGAAGTTGCGACTCCCGACGGTGGTCACTCCCTCCTCCTTTTCGCTGGCCCGATTGATCGTCACCCCCTCGCGGATAATGTTGTCGTCTCCAATTGAGACGCTCGTGTCGGTGCCACGGTAGCTGACGTCCTGCGGATCGGCGCCGATGACGGCGTTGGGGAAGATCCGGTTGCGTTCTCCGATCCGCACCTCTCCCATGATCGTGACGTTGTTCTCGAGGATCGTGCCGGCGCCGATCACGGCCCGCGGCGAGACCACGCAGTGGGGCCCCACCCGGACACCAGGCCCCAGCGACGCGTTGGCTGGCACCAGGGCGGTGGGATGCACCTTCGCCGGGCCGACCGGCTGCGGCGGGAGTGAATCGGATTGGGGCGTGCGGTCCAGCATCGGGATTCCGAGTCGTGTCGGGCCGTTAGGCCAACTGGTCGCCAGCGCGGGCCAGCAATTCGCCGACGAGCGTGGCGTTGAGGGCATGTCCGCTCCGAAAGGCACGGATGTGGGCATGGAGAGGACGGCCGGCGAGTGCCAGATCGCCGACGGCGTCGAGCACTTTGTGGCGGACGCACTCGTCCGGCCAGCGTAAGGCAGTACCCACAGGGCCATCGGGTCCGAAGAGGACCAAGTCCCCCGGCGACACCGTTGCCCCCAGCCCCGACGCCCGCAGCCTGGCGGCGTCCCCTATCGACAGAAAGGTCCGGGCCGCGGCGAGTTGTTCGCGATAGGCCGTGGGCGTGATGTCGATATCGAGTTGTTGGCGGCCGATCGGCCCAGGGCCGTAGTCGAGCGTGTATTCGATTGAAAGCCCCGAGAAACGAGGGGGAGAGGCCTCGATCCACGACACATCGCTCCCCACGCGGACTGTCGCCTCGACCGCGAGCGGTGCGGCGGGCAGTTCCTGATCGACAGCCCCCGCTCCATCGAGGGCGGCGACAAAAGCCTGTGCGGAACCATCCATACCGGGAAGCTCCTCAGCGGTAACCACGACGGTGCAGTTGTCGATTCCCAGACCGGCCAGGGCGCTCATGACATGCTCGATGAGATGCACACACGCCGGACCGCGCTCGATCCGGGTGCGGTTACGGGCCTCGACCACCGAGGCCACCACGGCCGGAACCAGAGCCTCCGGCCCGAGATCAGATCGCAGGAAAACGACGCCGCTGCCGACAGCCGAGGGGCGGAATTCCACCCGGTTCTCGACCCCGCTCCAGTAGCCGCGGCCGGTGACGACCGCCGGCATGCGAAGGGTGCGCTGCGGCCTCTCGGGTAGGGAATAGGGCATGGGCTGGCCGCGGGCGGGGGGGCAGACGCCGCCGTGGCCGCTCCTCGGCGGAGCGGCCACGGACGGGCTTTATTCAGCGGGTGCGGGGCTGGGCGGCAGGCTGGGCGGCGACCGCCGGCGTGTTGAGCATCTTGAGGATGTCCGGCGTGATGTCGATGCCGGGCTCGAGGTACACGATCGCCTTGGTGATCCCGCGGAGGATCTGATTCCGATCGCTGTTGTCGACCGGATCGCCGTCGAAACGATGGACGATCGCGATCCGATGCTCACGGGCAAACTGCTCGACAGCTTTCTCGACCTCGGTGTACACCTGCAGGTAGACCTTGGCCTCGACTTCCATGAACTCCTTCTTCTTCAACTGGGCGTTGACGTTGAAGTCGCCCTGTGCCTTGGCGATATCGGACTCAAGTTTCTTAAACTCAGGCGTGCCGACGTTGAAGCCCTTGATCTGTTCCATCATGCCGTTGATCCGGTCACGATCCGCCTTGAGGGTGTTCTCCTCCGCCATCACGTCTTCCTTCATCTTGTCCATCGCCGCCTTAAAGCGGTTGTGATTTTTAAAGATGTAGCCGACGTCGATCACCGCCACATGGGTGGCGGGGGAGGCGGCCGAGAGGGCCGTCGCCGGAACCGCCGCCGGAGCTGCGGCGGCCGGGGCGACGGGGCGCTGCGGCACCTGAGCCTGCGCCGGCACCGCGAGGATCGCACAGAAAATCGCTGCCAGTTGCCACTTCACGGATAGCACTCCTTGCTGGGTCGCTCGCGTGTCCGCCGCGGCGGAGGACGGGGGCCCGGCACCTCCATCGCGACCATCCGTGGCCGCGGCACAGGGCCGGTTCGGGGCGGGACTATGGCAGCGATCCCTTCATGGCTCAAGGCCAAAAAGGGCATTGGTATCGCCAGCGAGACAGCCGGAAAAACCGGCTATTTTGGCGCCCCAAGGGTGACACTCAAGGCCACGTCCTGCCCGCCGCGCTTCACCACGACAGGAACCGTGTCGCCCCCTTTGTGCTTGCGGAGGGCGCTGTCGAAATCATCCAGCCCGGTGACAGCGCTCTCTCCGAGACGGACGATCAGATCACCCGGCTGCAGCCCCCCCTGGGCTGCCGGTGAATCCTTCGAAACCCCGGAGATCGCATATCCCTTCCCTGGATTGGCAAAGTCGGGAATGCTGCCGAAGTAGGGGCGATCGCCGTCGCGGCGGGCCATCGGTTTGGAGGCAACCTCGATGTACTCTGGCCGCAGCGGAGCGTTGGCCAATTCCTTCACCGCCTCGACCACCAACCGCGCCACCCGCGCCATGCCGTCGTAGTTGATCTTCTCGGCGGTGTCTGTGGGCCGGTGGTAGTCGGTGTGGGTGCCGGTGAAGATATGCAGCACCGGGACCTTCTTGGCGTAGAAACTGGCATGGTCGCTGGGGCCGAAACCACCCGGATCCTTGGTGACGAGAAAACCGTAACGGGCCCCCAGCCGATCGATCATGCCGTCGAGCAAACTGCCCGTGCCCGTCCCATGGATGATCAACTTCTCGCCGTCGAGCCGGCCGACCATATCGAGGTTGACCATCGCCACGGTGTCATCCAGTGGCACTGGGGCATTGGAGGTGTAGTGGGCGCTGCCGAGCAAGCCGCGCTCCTCGCCGGAGAAGGCGGCAAACAGGATCGTCCGCGGGTACGGCCCCTCCTCGGCGAGCATCCGCGCTACTTCAACAAGCATCGCCGTGCCGCTGGCGTTATCGTCGGCACCGTGATGGACACTCGAATCGCCCGGAGCGGCAGAATTGCTCCCACCATAGCCAAGGTGGTCGTAGTGGGCCCCCAGGATCACGGTTTCTGCGGGGAGAATCGCCACAGCCGGCGCGGCTAGACGATGCGGTCCTGCCGCGTCATCTGGCGGCCCAGCGGCCTCCACGGTCACTGTGGCGTGCGGATCGGCAGGGGCTTCTGTCGCCTCGCCATGCGGTCCGGCATTCCCCACGGCGCTCGGATCCGAGCCAACAGCCGGGGCATCGGCACCGACGCCGGGGAGGATCGCCAACACATTCCGGGCCACGGTCTCCGAGCGATCGATCGACACCTTGCCGCGGATCCGCCAGCCCGACAGCGGCGCAGACTGCGGCGTGGGCCCATCGTCGATCGCCTTCTCGAGGTCGGCCAAGCGTTTCCCGAGCGTCTGCTCCACGATGGCATCCACTCGCGACCGCTTCAGTTGGATCACCGGCAGGGTTCTTTTGTCGGCACCGCTGCCGGCGCGGGTGAACGCCATCAAGGCGTCTTCGGTGTTGGAGGCGTCGTTGCAAAACACCACTCCTCCCACCTCATGCTCCGACGCATTGGCCACCTTCCGCGAAAGCGCCGCGTACTGCGACGTCTGGTTGCCGTCGAACTTGCTCTGCGGATCATCCTTTTGCGGTTCCTGGCGGAGGATCACCACCGCCGCTCCCTTGGCACCGTCGCCTTGGAGGGGGGCGAAATCGTCGTACTGTTCCGTGGTGGCGGTAATCCCGTAGCCGGCGAACACCAGCGGCAGATCAAACTCCCCCGAGCCTCCAGCAGCCAGAGGTGTGTAGTCGGTCCCAAGGACGAGTGTCTGCACCGCCGCAGTACCGTCGCCTGCGGGAGGCGCGACGAGCTGCAGGGCATTTTCGTCGGCAGCACCGAGTTGGGCATCGAGGGTCATGGGAAACGACTGAAACGGTTCCTCGCCGACAACGGTGGTGTCGAGTCCGAGGGCGACAAACTGCTCGGCGAGCCATGCGCCGGCTTGATCGATGCCGGCGGTGCCGGGGCCACGCCCCTCTCGCTCCGGAGACGCCAGCCATGCCACGCTGCTCCGCAGCCGGTCGCGCCTGGCGGCCTCAGGCGGCGTCAGCACTCGGGGAGGCCGGGGAGGCGTGGCAGCCAGCGGCGCAGCGGCAGCCGGCAGAGCCTCCAGGGCGGCAGGATCGGCCGGCGGGGGAACCGGCTCTTGAGAGTGACTTGGGCCCCCAGGCTCCGTGCAGGCCACCGTCAGCATCAGGATCCAGACGGCCGCGGACACCCCCGCTCTCTTCGATGGCACAAGCATGTATTCCTCCCGGGTGAAAACGTTTTTCAGGCTGGTCAATGCCCTGGTCAATGTGCTGCTCGACGGCGCCGCGGATTCCAATCCGGCCGACCGAAAGGGTCGGCAGTACGAGCCGAGAGGAGACAAAGTCTACCAAGCCGACAGCACCGTCCGGCGGGAACACCGTTGACGCCTGCGGCCGTCGCGGTCTGCTGGCAATCTTTCTTCTTCCCGGCTGGGGTGCGCTGTGACAAAATCCCTTCCGGGTCGGCTTGCCATAATTCCTACCCGCCGCCCGGAGTTCACCCCTTGCCGTCGCTCTTCGTCATCCAGGGCCGCAACCGCGGCGTTCGCTACGATCTCGCCTCCCGGGAGGGAGCCGTGAGCATCGGCCGCGAGGCAGGCAATCTGGTGCAACTCGAGGACAACGAGGTCTCCCGGCGTCATGCAGAGATTCGTTTGGTCGCCGAGAACCACGTCGTCGGCGACCTGAAAAGTTCCAATGGTACGTTCGTCAACAACCAGCGGGTGGAGCGGGCCGAACTGAAGAACGGCGACCAGATCCTCGTGGGGCGAACGCTCCTGGTCTATTCCAGGGAGACGGCCCGCCAGCCAGACGACGTCGGCATCGACATCGTGCCCGCTGTCCGCGGTGATGACGGCTCGCGGATCGTGAAATCATTCCGCGAGGAGGCGATCAACGCACCGCTGGATGGGCCACCGGGAGACACCGATAACCGCTGGCTGGCCCGGGCCCGCAGCAATCTGCAGGTGATGTACCGCACCGCACTGGCAGTCAGCCACACCCTCGACATCGACGAGCTCCTGGGCCGCATTCTGCAACTGGTTTTCGAATGGGTCGAGGCCGACCGCGGCTGTGTGATGCTCCTTGACCCGGAAACCCGCCAACTCAAGACCAAGGCCCGCCGCGACCGGCGTTCGGCCAACGTCTCCTCGATGGCCATCAGCCGGACGATCCTCGACTACGTGCTGGAGCGGGGCGAAGGAGTGCTGACAAGCGATGCCCAGGACGACGACCGCTTCAACACCGGTCACAGCGTGATGCGGACCGGTGTCCGAGAAGCGATCTGCGTGCCGATGCAGGGCCGCTATGGCACCGTCGGCATTCTTTACGTCGACACCACCACCCCGCTGGCAGAGGCGATGGGGCCCGGCCAACGACAGTTCACCGACGAGCACCTCAAGTTGATGGTGGCCATCGGCCATCAGGCAGCGCTGGCTGTGGAAGACACCACCTATTACTCGGCGATGGTGCAGTCTGAGCGGCTGGCGGCGGTCGGCCACACGATTGCCACTCTTTCCCACCACATCAAAAACATCCTCCAGGGGATTCGCGGTGGCAGTTATCTGGTGGAGATGGGGCTGGAGAACGAAGACCTGGCCGTGCTTACCAAGGGCTGGCAGATCGTCTCCCGCAACCAAAATAAGATCTCCTCGCTGGTCATGGACATGCTCTCGTTCAGCAAGGAGCGCGAACCCGACCCAGTGCCCTCGGACCTGACGGCGTTGATCACCGACATCGTCGAGACGGTCCACCACCGTGCCGAGGAATCGGGGACCACCCTCCGCTGGACGCCGCCGGCCGATCTCCCCCGGATGCTGTTTGATCCGGAGGGAATCTCGCGGGCTGTGCTCAACGTCGTCAGCAACGCACTCGACGCTGTTGAGGGGCGGCAAGGAGCGGAAGTGGAGATCCGCGTTCACTGTGATCGAACGCGGAAGCTTGTGCGAATCACGATCACCGACAACGGCGAAGGCATGTCGGAGGAGACGCTCGCCCAGATCTTCAAGCTCTTCGTCTCCACCAAGGGTTCGCGCGGTACCGGGCTGGGGCTGACTGTGAGCCAGAAGATCCTCCACGAACATGGCGGCGATATCCGCGCCGATAGCCGTCTCGGCGAGGGGAGCACGTTCCACCTCGAATTCCCCCTCCATCAAGCTGGTGACGAGCCCCACCCCGCCGCGGACTTTCCAGAGCCACCCGACTTGCCGGGAGGCACCATCATCGGTAGCGGTCCCCGGGAATCAGGCTCCGCGACTGACCTCCCCTCCCCCCCCGAACTCACGGATGAAGGCGGACGATGAGCGCGATCCAGCGCAATCCAGCAGCAGAGAGACAGACCACCGGCAGTCTGCCAGTCACCGCCATCGTGATCACGCTCAACGCTGCCTGCCACTTGGCGACCACGCTGGCGAGTGTCGAGTGCTGCGCCGAGAGACTCGTGCTCGACTCCGGATCGACTGATGCCACATCCGCCATCGCCCAGGCTTTCGCTGCCCGCCTCGAACACCAGGCGTTCCTCGGCTACGGTCCACAGAAGCGCCGCGCCGTCGAACTGGCGTCTTATGACTGGATCCTCTCGCTCGATGCCGACGAGGCCCTCGACGAGGAAGCGCTCCGGGGAATCGCCACGCTCGATCTCTCCGATCCAGACACCTGCTGGGAATGGCGACGGCGGACGTTCATCGGCTGTCGTGAGGTGCGGTATGGGCCCTGGGGGGGCGAGCGGGTGTTGCGGCTGTTCAACCGCACCCGATCGGGCTTCAGCGATCATTCAGTTCACGAGCAGGTGCGCGGCGCAACGCCGCCGCGATTGGCGCCAGGATCGATCCTCCACCACAGTTTTCGTTCCCCTGCGGAGATCCTCTGCCGCTCGATCCGGTATGCCGTTCCGAAGGCCGCCATCCTCCGCGCCAAGGGAGAACGGACGTCGGCTTGGATGCTGCCGCTGCGCGGCGTGGGAGCGTTTGCTAAGGCGTGGTGCATCCAGGGAGGGTGGCGGGACGGCGTCATCGGCTTCGTGGTCGCGTTATCGCGGATCATCGATTCGACACTCCCCCGGGCACTGGTGCTTTTCGATGAGCCCTCTCCCTCTGAGCGGCCCATCGGATCGGACGATCGGACGGGCCACGGCGGCAAACAAGGCCCCTGAAACTCACTCTTCGGCAGGACTCAAGTGGCGTCCGTTCCCCTGGCGGAGCGTCAAAACTCGATCGACGGCCGAAACAACAAATTCCTCGCTCTGGCCCCCGATCCAGCGGACCTCGAGCCGATCGACGGCAGCCGACTGCCCCAGACCGAAATGGAGCCGGCTGCCAAAGTGCCCCTGGTAGCCGCGGCCAGAGTGAACCTCGTCGACGAGCGTCCGATCGCTCAATGTGAGACTGACTTTCGCCCCGACGCCATCCCGGTTGCCGAGAGTCCCCACCAGCCGCACCCCCAGCCAGTGGTTTACCCCGCGCCGTTCGCGGTCGAGGTTCCGCAGCACCGTGGCCGCCTCGCGGGAGTTGAGCACGACCACGTCGATGTCGCCATCGTTGTCGAGGTCGTCAAATGCCGCACCACGGGCGCTGCGTCGCGGGACCGCCTCCAGTCCCGCCTCCGCGGAGAGATTGACAAACTTTCCACCGGTATTCCGCAGGAGGATGTTGTGGTTGCGGTAGGCGGTGGAATCGTCGAACTGCTCGACGGTGTCGTTGATGTGGCCACAGGCCAGAAACAGATCGCGGAGGCCGTCGTTGTCGAAGTCGATGATCCCTGCGCCCCACTTCACCCACGGCACCGACCCGGCCGCTGCTGAGCTTTGGGAGGTGATGTCCTCGAAGCCGCTTCCGGCGAGGTTCCGGTACAGCACCGGGCGTTCTCCTTGGTAGGAGGTCATCCACAGATCGAGCCAGCCGTCGTTATCGACATCGCCGCAATCGACCCCCATGCTGCCGTTGGGCTGCCCAAACATGTCGTAGGCCAGACCGGCGCCGAGGGCCACCTCCTCAAACCGCCCTCTCCCGTCGTTGCGGAAGAGGAAGTTTGCCGCCACGTCATTGAGGACGAAGATGTCGCTGTCGCCATCGTCGTCCTCATCGAGACACACGACCCCCATGCCGGGGCCGGTGACCGTGGCAATCCCGGAGTCGGCACTGATGTCGACAAACCGCCCGTCCCCTTCATTACGAAAGAGGCTGTCGGGCCAAGCCTCGTAGTCGCGCGGACCGTGGTACAGCGGCACCCCCCGCAGGCGCGGGGAGAGGTGGTTGTCGAACGAGAAGCGGACGTAGTTGGCAGCATAGATATCGAGATCTCCGTCGGCATCGATGTCGAGCATCGCCACTCCGGCGCCGAGTTTGTCGCCGTCACCGACGCCAGCTGCGGAGGTGTCATCACGGAATGTGCCGTCGCCGTTGTTGCGGTACAGTCGCTTGGCGCCGAAGGTGCTCAGATAGATATCGGGGAGGCCGTCGTCGTCGACGTCGCCCACGGTCACTCCGACGCCGTAAGCCGCCCCATCCAACCCGGCGGCCACGGTCACGTCCTCAAACCGCCAGTCGCCGAGATTGCGATACAGCGCCGCTCGGGGCGTCCGGAAAGGCTCCGACGCCTCCGCACCGGGGAGGAGCGTACCGTTGGGAAAATAGATGTCGATCCGGCCATCGCTGTCGTAATCGAACGTCGCCACGCCGGCCGAGACGGTCTCGACGATGTATCGCCGACCACTGCTGCCGTCATCGTGGACGAAGTCGATCCCGGCCGCAGCCGAGACCTCCTCGAACGCGATTGGACCGGGCACCGCAGACGGATCTGCCGCCGGGGTTGCCACCAGCAGCGGCGCGGCCACCACCAGGATCGCCACCAACGCCCGCAGCCCCTGTGGCAAGCCGCTGCTTGTCCTCCACGTTTTCTCTCCAGCAGCGCTTGATCGGCTCATGGTCGTACCCCCGCTGCGGATCACTCTACTGTCCGCGGACTTGGATTGCTTCGGTGTCGCGTCCCTGTCTGCGGAGCAGTTCAGCGAGTCCTCCCCGGGCATCGCGTTGCCCGGGGGCAAACGCCAGCGACCGCCGCCAATACGATTCAGCCGATCCCATGTCGCCACGCGATGCCGCGATCTTTCCGGCCACCGCATACCAGTTGGCGGCGGCCGAATGGAGGGCCGGCAAGTCGTCGAGCCGATTGACGGCTGTCGCCCGGTCGGCAGCGAGGCTCTTTTCTTTCCGCCGGGCGAAATCTGCGAAGTAGGCCTTCGATTCCTCCGCCAAGCCCAGGCGAGCAGACGCTGTGCCCAATCCGTAGATCGCCTGGGTGTACGAGGGATCGATTGCCAACACGCGATTGAAGGCCTCCCGGGCTGCGACATAGTTGCCCGCTTGCAGGTGGGCATGGCCGAGGAGGGCGAGCCGGTTGGGATTACCGGCTGTGGAGGGCAACTCCCTGGAGAGGACCGCCACCGCATCGCTGGCACGCCCGGCAGCGGTCAATGATTCGCCGAGAAGCACCTGCGCTCCGGGGAGCTCGGGGCTGCGATCGAAGGCGGCCTGCAGGTGTTCAAGCGCCCCTGCATCGTCACCACGCTCCTTGGCGAATTTTCCCAGACGCAACTCGGCCTCGGCAGAATCGGGGTGAGTGGCTTGCCACTCCTCCCAGCAGCGTGTGGCGGCGTCGAGACTGCCGAAGCGATCGTGCATCGAGGCCTCCAGATCGACCCCTTCCGGGGCGTCGGGCCACGCCGCGCGCAGGGTGTGAGCCAGTCCGAGCAATTCTTCGCGGAGCGGTTGGAAGGAATCAGGAACGGGGGGCTGCCAGGCAGGGCGGGGTTCGCCGACGGTGGAACTGCCGACGGTGGACCGGGGCGTCGATCGAATCACCGGCTGCGGTGCAGGACCGATGCGTGGGGGGCCACTTTTGTCGCTGTCGCTGCGGCAACTGCACCCGGCAAAGAATCCACCGAGCAGAACCACCGCCAGGCTGATCAGCACGCCCCACCGGGCTCTGCCCGCCGCAGCCACCAACCGTCTCAGTCTTGGGATGCGTTCCACCACCAGACCCCCTTGGCCAGTCAGGAGGCACCGTCTGGCACGTTTCAAAGGCGCCGCTCTTTAGGCAGGATAGGGGATGCCAGGCACCCCGGCAATCGATGGCCCCCGACGACCGGCCTAGCCAGCGCGGAGGACAGCCAGGAGCGCCTCGATGTCGGCCGGCAGCGGTGCTGCCAGCAGCAACCGCTGCCGCGTTACAGGGTGGTCGATCCCCAGACTGGCTGCATGGAGCGCCTGCCGCGCGATGATCGGCGCGGCATCCCCCCGCAGACCGAGAAAAGCGCGGTCGACGCTTCCACGACCGCTGTAGAGGCTGTCAGCGAGCACCGGACAGCCGATCGCAGCCAGATGAACGCGGATCTGATGGGTGCGACCCGTCTTCGGCGTCACCCGCAGCAGTGCCGCGCGACGGAATCGCTCCACAACCTCGAAGCGCGTCACCGCGTCACGGCTGGTGGAGTGGTCTCGTCGGACGGCCATCCGTTCACGCTGGTAGGGATGGATCCCGATCGGCAGGTCGATCTCATCGCGATCGAACCGTGGTTCGCCCTGCGTCACTGCCAGATAGCTCTTCTCGGTGGTCCGTTCCTCAAACTGCTTCGCAAGGGCGTGGTGTGCCTCCTCCGAGCGGGCGACGACGATCACGCCACTGGTATCGCGATCGAGGCGATGGACGATCCCGGGCCGAGTCGGGCCACCAACATCGGAGAGGCCACCGCTGCGTTCCAGGTGCCATTTGAGCGCCCCGGCAAGCGTTCCCTTCCAGTTGCCCTTGGCGGGATGGACGACCATTCCTGCCGGCTTGTTGACCGCCGCCATCGCGTCGTCGAGATGGAGGAAATCCAGGGCGATCTCCTCCGCCTCGGGGCCTGTCCGCGGGAGCTCAGGAAAGGTAAAGCAGACAACCGAACCGGCACGGAGGAGGAGCGAGGAGCGGGCGACGACTCCGTCGACCCGCACCGTCCCGGCCTCGATGACGCGGGCCACAGCCGATCGGCTCATGCCACCGGCATGACGCACCAGCAAGACGTCGAGCCTGGTGCCCGCTGCCTCGCCATCGACAGTCAGCGTCAGGACGCTGCCGGCGGGGGGAATCCCGGCCGGCACTGGGGCATCGGGCCCAAGGCCCACCGGCGGAACTTGCAGCGGTAAAACGACATCGCTGTCGATGAACCGCTCGCCGTCACTGCCGCCTTCGATACCGGGGCTGTCGTCGTCGAAAGAGTTCACTCCGGTGGGACCGCGCCATCGGCGGGGGCCGCGGGGGCCGCATCCGCCCCAGTTTCAGACGCTCCGGTTTCAGCCGCCGCAGCCGGAGGCACCGGTGGAGTCATCTTCTGGGCCGCAAACCAGCTGTACCACTCAGTGGCGCTGTCTCCGGCCAGGGCCTTGGAACGCTGGCGGGCCATGCCGGCAAGGGCACTGGTCGGAAAATCGCTTGCCAGTGCCTCATAGCCCTGCCGAGCCTCGTCCAACTGCCCCATGCTCTCCCGGGCTTTCGCGATTCCGAACGTCGCCCGTTCAGCCAGGATCGCCTGCGGTTTGTCGGAGAGGATGCCGGCGTACAGATCGACGGCCGACTGCAACCTCGGCAACGCCCGATCGCGGTCGGCGAACAGCAACTGCGTCCCCTCCTCGAGCGACATCTCAGCGAGCATCAGTCGCGACCAGTCAGCAGCGGGAGTGCCGGCATGGCGTGTGGTGACTTCATTGAGCGCCGCAGGATCGCCGCTGGACACCGCAGCCAGATAGGCGTCCCAACCCTGCGACTGGAGGGCCGCTTGCTGGGAGGAGACGAGTATCCAGGCGACCGCCGCCAGCAAGGCACCGGCCAGACCGAGGAGAATCGCCCGCGTATAAGGGCGGATCACGTCGTAGATGGCGGTGGCGTTGTCGACGAGGGCATTGCTCTCAACCTCATCGGCGAGTTCGTCGGCGGCGTCGGAGCGCCCAGCCAACTGCAGCGGACGGTCCGCGTGGACACCGGGCGTCTCGTCGTCGGCGCTGATCTGCCGCTCGCCGAAACGGCGCTGGTGATGACGGGTTGCGCTGGGACGTGCCGAACGTTTCTTCATGGGTCAGAATCCTTCCGTCTACGGGAAAAACCCAATAGAAACGGACCGGTCCGGGGCGTCAAGCCGATCTGGCGGGACAGCGGGTGAGGGTGTGGTACATTCCGCCACCCGTTCGGCCACGGCGGCCCAGGATTCGGCACCGCCAAGCGCTGTGATTCCCCCGCATGGATGCACTCTCCCGGTGAACACCCCCCCTTTCGCTGGCGGCAACGACGACGGCCGCGGCGACCAGCACGCCCCCGACAATCCCCCCGCGGAGCCGTCTGCGGGAGCGGCAGATCCCGTCGCTCCCCTTCCGGCCCCGTTGGCACTCTCACCGCAGGCCCTCCCACCGGCGCCGCCCGCCGGACCGCGTCAACCTGCCCGCAGTGGTGGTCACGGGCTCAATCCTGCCCAGCTCCAGGCAGTCCAGGCACCGATCGGTCCACTGCTGGTTCTCGCCGGAGCCGGCACCGGCAAAACCAGGGTGGTGATCGCCCGTATCGGCCACCTGGTGTGGCGGGGCACGAGGGCGTCACGGATCCTCGCCGTGACGTTTACCAACAAGGCCGCCCGGGAGATGCTCGCCCGGGCCAAGGGGGCATTAAAGGCCAAATCGGGGGGCGAACGATCGGTCGAACTGCCGGAGATCTCCACCATCCACTCGCTCTGCGTACGGATCCTCCGTCGCCATGCAGCCAGACTCGGCTACCCGGAGCGGTTCGCAATCATCGACCGTGGCGAACAGGAGTCGACGGCCCGGAAGGTCCTCAAGGAACTGAAAGTTCCGGACACCACCCTCTCGCCGGGAGACCTCGTTGACCGGGTGAGCCGCTGGAAGAGCGCCGCGGTCCGGCCCGACGCCGCGATGGAGACGCTCGCCGCCGATGCACCGGACCACTGGACGCTCGCCGCCGCAGGCTACCGGCGCTACCAGCACGCCCTCCGCACCGCCGGTGCCGTTGATTTCGACGACCTCCTCCTCCTCGTCGAGGAACTCTTCGACACCCACGAAGACGTCCGACTGACCGAGGCCGGCCGGTTCGACCATGTTCTCGTCGATGAATACCAGGACACCAGCGGCATCCAGGAGCGGATCCTCTCCGCACTGGCCCGCGATCACCGCAGCCTCTGCGTGGTGGGGGACGACGATCAGTCGATCTACGCCTGGCGCGGTGCACAGATCTCCCACATCCTCGAGTTTCCGCGGCGCTGGCCAAAGGCGATCACCATCCGGCTGGAGGAAAATTACCGCTCCACGCCGGAGATCATCCACGCTGCCAACACGCTGATCGCCTGCAACACCCGCCGGCACGGCAAGACCCTGGTGTCGCATTCCCCGTCAGGACCTCCACCGCAGATCGTCCAGGCGCAGGACGACGTCGACGAGGCACGCCGGGTGGTGGGGGATGTGGAGAGCCGGATCCGCGAGCGGGAGGTCGATCCCCCCGAGGCGGTGATCCTCCTCCGGACAGGCGACCAGACACGGGTTTTTGAACAAGAACTCCGCCGCCGCGGCATTCCCTACGAACTCGTCGGCAGCCGGTCGTACTTCGACCGCCGCGAGGTCAAGGACGTGATGTCTTTCCTGCGGATGATGGTCGACCCGGACGATGACTTGGCGCTTTCACGAATCGCCAACGTGCCGCCCCGCGGCCTGTCGTCGACGACGATCCTCGCCGCTCGCACAGCCGCGTCGTCGGCCGGGCACAGCCTGTGGCGTGAACTCCTCGGCCGGCGCTCCGACGGAGTCCTTTCGGCCGCAGCCGTCGGGGGTGTGGTGGCGCTGGAGCAACTGTTCACCGTCCGGGCCGCTGAGACGATGCCCGAAGCCGCGGCCATCCTCACCACCATGCTCGATGCCGCTGGCTACCGCCGATTTCTCGAAAAGGAACATGAGGATCCGGCGGAGTTCGAAGCCCGCTGGGTGTGCGTCGAACAGATGGTCAACGCTCTGGCAGAGCACCAGAAAGAGCACCGCCAAGAGCGGGATTTCAGACGCCTCGTCCGCGGCTTCCTCGACGATCTCGTGCTCGACGTCAAGGAGACCGAACGCTTCAAGGAGGACAAGCCCAAGGCACAAGTGCTGCGGCTGATGACGCTCCACGCCGCCAAGGGACTCGAATTCGATTTCGTGTGGATGGTGGGAATGGAGGAGGGCATCCTCCCCCATCACCGCTCGCTGGCCGACGGGCTGCAGGCGATCGACGAGGAACGCCGCCTGTGCTACGTGGGGATCACTCGGGCCCGTCGCCGCCTGATGCTCTCGATGTGCCTGACACGGATGAAGTGGGGCAAGAGCCGTCCCGGCCGCCCCAGCCGGTTTCTCTACGAACTCACCGGTCAAGCCGAGAAGTTCAGCGAGCAGCCGCCTCCAGATAAAAACGCACCGCCGCAGCCTGTTGGTGGTAAGCGAATCCAGCGCCGCGGTCGCCGCTAGTTGCCCGTGGAAAAGCCCCCGGTCGGCGACTTTCGACTATCCGCGGAGGACCTCCGGGAACATCCGCAGGAGTATTCCCAAACAATTCTGGCCGGCGGCACACCGGCCGTAGAGATCGACAACGCCCTGCGCTAGGCGGGTGCCGGAACGATGCCAGGCAAACCATGGCGGCCGCAGTGCGCTCCACAACGGCGCCCGAATCACGGAGTTGTGGACCAGCGGCAGCAGCAGCGGATCGTGGACGAAGCCGATACCACTCTTCGGCTCTAGCATGGTCGCACCGGGGAATCCCCCCCAAGGCACGTTCCCCAGCGAATACGCCAGCGCCGACCACGTATTGACCGCCACCACTCCGAAGGCGAGGTGATCGACCAACTGCTCGGCATGCAGCCGCGCCGTTTCCGGAAGGCCGGAGGGGATCGTCACGCTCGCGGCCAACGATCCCGGGAGTCGATGCGAGAGCCCGAGGGCCCGACTGCAGAACTCAGCAAGGGTGCCGGCATCGAGGGGCACTTCGGCCACCACTGGAACAAACCATTCCCGCTCCAACAGCCGGCCATCTCTGGCCGGATCAACTCCACAGACCACGCTCCACGGAAGTGTGCCGTCGGCGGGAGAAGCGTGGCCGGTGGCCTCCGACCAGACTGCGGCAGCCCCTGGATACCAGCCCGGACGGGGAGGGAGTGAGGCCAGCCGCCGCTGTACCAAGCCGAGAAACGCCTGGCGCTGCTCCCAGGAGCGACACGTGACGATGACCTTCGTGGCAATGCAGTTGAAGGAGGTGTTGTTGATGATCGAGGCTGCGAGCTGGTCTGCCTGAAAGGCGAGCTCCGCCGTTGAATACCTCCCCGGCAGAATGAACCAGGGGGTCACATTCCCCAACTCACAGCTGATCGATTGAGTGAGCCGCGGCTGGGGGGCAGGGCCGGATGGCCGCGGACCGCCGAAGAGGATCGCCTCGTACGTCGCCCGGCCGCCGGTGACATGCACGTGCGTCAGCTGTGGGGCGGCGATCGCCGAGCGGGCAACGTCGGCGCCTCCGCTGAGAATCGCCACCAGCCCCGCCTCGATCAGCGGGGCCAGAGCCACCGTGAACACAGTCTCCAGCGAGGACTGGAGCGGGTGGAGTTTGAGGAGTGCGGCGCGGCCATGCTCGAAGACCTGGCAAAGGACATCGGCGGGACCGAGCCCGGTGACGTTGCCGGCGCCGAGCACCAGGCTCACGCCCCCACCGCGGGGACGCTGGTCCGCCTCGTGCTGCCACGATTTCAAGAAAGCCGCTGGGCCGCCGGGATCATGGCAGCGGATGGTGGCCCGCAGCCCGCCGTGGATGAGCGGATCGTAGAGCGTGCCGGAAGGGCCGCGAGCCGGCAACACATCGAGCCCAATCAGCGGCGCCGGCGTGCCGGCCACGCTGCGGCGGCCCGGATGGAGGACGCGCGGGGGGGATGCCGTTCCCGGTGTGCCGGAGCGGTCGATGTCGAGGAGTGACCGGGCGGTGAGCAGGCACAGCCGCGCCGTTCCCATCGGCCCGGTGGCAATCTCCTCGGCACGCGATGGCCCGTTCCCTGGCGCCTGCTTCACTTCCACCGCCGCGTCCGCCCAGGCCCGAGCCACCGCCACCGTGGCACAGGCTGTCCGGCGGGCGATCTCGGCACGGGAACGCGGATCGATGGCGGCCCACCGGGCAGCGCCGGCCGTGAGTTGCTCGAGGATCGTCGGCAGGTCGGAGGGGGTCACGGAACGGTCCTGATGGTCCGCGGAGGTCCCAGGAAGAGCCATGGAACAACGCCGGCAAGGGGGCGTACGAGGGCGACTTCGGAGGGACTGTTTCGGGAGGATTACTTGCCGATGCAGTGACGGGAGAATATCCGCTCGAGCAAATCGGTGCCGATGGTGGCCCCGGTGACATCGCCGAGGCAGTCGATGGCCCGGAGGATTGCATCGGCCACAAGCGGCTCCTCCGCCGGGCCTCCGACCCGTCCGGACGCCGCGATACCGGCCGCCACCGCAACTTCATCGCTGGCCAACGCCACCCCAGCCCGCATCCGCTCCGCGGCTCCGCCATGCCGAGGCAGCCCCGCCACCGCCTGGGCCACCGCAGCCCGGAGCGGTTCCAGGCCGACGCCGGTCACGGTGCTCGTGGCAATCGCCCCGGCCGGTGTCGGCCCCCGGATTGGCTGGTCACAGCGGGTGATGACATCGATCCACACCGGCCTTCCTGCGGCTGGCGGTGGCGGTAGCGCCAGATCGACTGCCGCACAATCGCGGCAGCGGATGACAATCTCAGCCCGCTGGGCCTCGTCGACCGCCCTCTCGATCGCCGCCCAGCCTGCGATCTCCGCCCAACCTGCGATCTCCGCCCAATCTGGATCGTCGCCATCCTTGAGGGGCGCTTTGGTGCCCGCGCCGGCAGTGTCGACCAGCAGCCACTCCACCACACCGCCGGCCACCACACTCCCGACCGGCGCTTCCAGCCAGTCGCGCGTCGTCCCCTCTTCGTCGGCGACCAGCGCCGCCTCGCGGCCGACCAGCGCGTTGAAGAGGCTGCTCTTTCCGATGTTCGGCGGACCGGAGAGGACAACCCGGGGAAGGCGGCCGATCACTCCCGCGTCACGGGCTTCAATACGCTCAGCGATGGCCGCCAATTCCGCCGCGATCCCGGCGAGACCTTCCCACACTCCCTCCCAAAAATCTGCCGCCGTCAGCCCCAGGTTGTCGGGGCTGTGCTCTTCAGCAAAATCGATCGCCGCATCGACGTCGGCAGCCAGATCGAGGAGACGTTCACGAACGGCACACAGCGCCCGGCCGGCACCGCCGGCGAGCCGGTCGAGAGCGTGGGAGAGTTCGTCGGGCGAACGGGCGTCGACCACCGCCAGCACCGCCTCCGCCTGGAGGAGATCGAGCCGGCCACCGAGAAACGCCCGCAGCGTGAATTCCCCCCCCCGGGCCAGACGAGCGCCATGCCGGCCTGTTGCAGCCACAAAAGCATCGACCAGCGGTTCCGAGCAGGGCAACTGCACCTCGGCAAGCGGCCCCCCAATCGGTCCCCCGGGACCGGGCCATGACAAAACCATCACCGGCACGCTCCCCCACTCCTTCCCCAGCCCCTGGGGATGGAGCGTGGCCTGGCGGACCAGTGGCCCCCGAGCGCCATCCCCCCTGTGAGCTGAACCGTTGGAATTGCCATCCGGCCCCAGGTCGGCAGGCGGGCCAGAACCTGCCGGCAACGCGTCCGGATCAAAATCGAGCAGCGCCTCAAGGAGCGTTTCCAGCCCCACTCCGGCCAGCCGGACAATCGCCCGCACTCCCCGCCCAGGGAGCGTGGCGGGGGCGACGATCAGGTCATCGGGATCCCACATCACCACCGCGTCTGCCATGCCGCTCAACGCTTCTTACGGGACTGACGACGACGGCGGGCAGCGTCCCCTTGATGGCCGTTCTCGCCATCTCCAGCCGACCCATTTTTACCCCCGGAGCCCGAGAAGAAGGGGAAGTCAAACATCCGCTTGGCAGGGCCCGCCGTCGCAGTCGCTGCGGCCACGGGGGTGGTGGGAAGCATGAGCCGCTCCGCGATCCCCCACATGCTCGAGGCGATGAAGTACAGGCACAGGCCGCAGGGAACCTTGAAGAACATCAGGGCCATGAAAAACATCATGTACTTCATCACCTGCTGCTGAACCTGCGACTGCTCATCGACCGCTGGCGGCATGAACAACTGCTGTTGCCAGAGCATCAGCCCGATGGTCACCAGTGGGAAGACATTGAGGAACGGTCCCAACCAGCCTTCCGGTGCGGTGAGAAAGGCGGGGAGCACGTTGGACCAGTCATAGAGCATGTCTGGAGCGGCCATATTCGAGCACCAACGGATCGTTGAACTCAACAGCGGTGCCTGCCGAAGTTCCACGTCAGTCGCCAGCGACCGGTAGAGCCCCATGAAGATCGGGACTTGAATGAACACCAGCAAGCAACCGCCGGCAGGGTTGTAGTCGTGCTTCCGCCACAGTTCTTGGGTGGCGCGCGTCCGCTTTTCCGGTTCGTCCTTGTACTTCTCCGTGATCGCCTTCATCTCCGGCTGCAGGAGTTGCATCTTCTGCGAGGAGATGGCTTGCTTGCGACTCACCGGAAACATCGCCCCGCGGACGGCCACGGTGAGGAGGAGGATCGCGATCCCGTAGTTGCCGATGCAGGCGTGGATGGCATGCAGAATGGCGATCATCGGACGGGCAACCCATCCGAACCAACCGTAGTAGACGAGGTCGTCCATCGTCGCTCCCTCGGCACCGTACCGGGAAAGCAAATCGGGCTTCTTGGGCCCGGCGTAGATCCCGTAGCGATGGCGGACGGTGGAACCGGGAACCAGTTCGATGGGCCGCGAGACAAGCCTGGCGGTGACATCAACCAGCTTTTTGCGGGCGGCAGTGGGGATCTCGCCCACCACCAGCGGCCGCACCTCCGCCAGACTCGGCGCATCGGCACCTCCGACTGCGGGGATCAGCGCCGCCGCAAAATAGAGGGCATCGACGCCGGCAAACGACAGCGGCTTGCCGTCGAGGACTGCCGTCGCTGGATGGGCGAGCGTGCCGTCGGCCATCTTCAGTCCGCTGACAAGCGTGCTCGGCTCCCCAGCGAACCGCATCGCCACATCGCGGACTGCCAGCGTGCCCCAGTCTCGGGCCACCCGCGAGGTGTACCACCAGCCTTCGGTGGGCAATCCCGTCGGGCCATCCAGTGCGTAGGCGACCGTGACCGGATCGGCGGCGGACGATAGTTCGACCACCAGTTCTAGGTTGGATGGACCACCGGAGGCGTCGGCTGAGGGCACGAGCCTGTATTCCTTGGCCACCACGATCCCGCCGGGCAGGCGGGTGGTAAACCGGACTCCCTCGCCGTCCGGTAAAGGAGCCGCCGCCCAATCGCGATCGGTGAGCGGATAGCGCGGCAGTTCGGCAAGGGGTTCGCGACGGGCACGGCCATCGACCGATTCCAGCGACATCCGGAACGAGAGCGGATCGACCGGGGAATCGTCGGGGTTCTCCACCGGGGCCGAGCGGTATTCCGGCCGCACCACTTCCAGCGGACGACGGTCGAGTGTCACAGTCAAGCTGAGCGATTGACCATCACGGAGGATGTCAAGCGCCAGCGTGCCCCCCGGTGAGGTGCCGTCAAGGGCACGGTCCAGAGTGCCGGCATCAGCCATCGCGGCGCCGCCTGCCCGTTCGATCACGTCGCCGACACGCAGTCCTGCCAGGTGCCCAGGCGTCCCCGCGCCGACGACGCCGACACGGCAGCCGCCGGCGACCGGTGCCACCGACAAATGCCCGAGGTAACCACGCCTGTCATCCTGATCGTGGAACTGCTCGCCGGCCAACTCGATCCGCTCCACAGCGGCACCGCGGCTGGTGAGTGTCACGAGGAGTTGGGACGGCGCGGCACGGTCGAGCGACCCGAGGCTGTAGCGCGTTCGCGGCGCGGCCACCGAATCGTCCTCAGCAGCCGCTCCGATCTCTCCCGCGGCTGCCAATTCGGAGCCGGAAGTTTCTGGGCCGCCATCGGGGCGCCCCGTTGACGCGGCTTTCTCGGCAGCTTCACCGGCAGTGGACTCCGCGCCGGCGACGGCGTCGGGCAAAGATCCATCCACGGGTGCGGCTGCCTCCTGCCCGGGCTGTACCGGAGGCCGGGGGAAGATCAGCGATTGCAGCAACTGGCTGCCGACGAAGATCGCAAACGCGATGATCGCAAATTGAATATGGCGACGTTCCACGACCCCTGCATCCAGCGCCGCCAACGGTACCGGACCCAGAGCGAGCGGCGGGGGAGCATCTCTGGAGGTCGCACTGTTCTGCTCGCGGAGCGACGGCTACCGCGAGCGGGAGAGTATAGCAGCCCGCGGGGCATTGCGGCCCACGGCGACCGCTTTTGTCGTCGGGAGAACCCCGTCGGCACAGAATGCCCCCCAGCCCCGGCACGCATCTGGCGGCTTTTGAGTGGGCTCGCGAGAGCCTGCTAACGCCCCACTCCTAACGCCCCACTCCTAACGCCCCTGGAGCAGCCTGTCGCCGAGATACCTGTCGAGATCGGGGATGGCGTGGATCTTTCGGCAGGTGGTCTCCGCCGCATACGGCACGCGGCGGAAGCGGACGACAACGGGCTCTGTATCGCTGCCGGTCTCGGCAATCACGTAACTGGCGCGCGGGTCACCATCGCGCGGCTGCCCCACAGAGCCCACATTAACCATCGCCTTCGGGGCCGGCAGGGGCCGTCGCCACTCATCATCCCCAACCGCGATCACGGGCGACTCGAAATCGGGGGCGACGGTGAACACGCCGGGAATGTGGGTGTGGCCTTGGAAACAGTAGCGACCGACAAGTTCGAAGATGTGCGTCATCTTGAGCGGATTGTAGATGTCCTCGGGGAATACATACTCGTCGAGCGGCCGCCGAGCCGATCCATGGACAAACAGCAGGGAGCCTTCGGTATGGGTGCGGGGCAGTTCACCAAGAAAATCCATCAACTGGCTGTTGGCGTTCCTCGGCATGGCGTCGTGGTGTTCGAGTTGCGACCGCGTCCAGCGGATCGCCCGCTCCGCGCCAACATTGAAGCCATCCGGGTCGAACAGCGCTCCTTGGTCGTGGTTGCCGAGGATCACCAGGCCGCAGCGGTCGCGGACGAGCGTGACGCACTCGCAGGGATTCGGACCGTAGCCGACGATGTCGCCCAGACAACTCACCGCATCGACCTGCTGCCGATCGATGTCCGCGAGAACCGCCTGGAGGGCCTCGAGGTTGCCATGGATGTCGCTGATAATGGCCCGCTTCACGACTGTCGCATCCAAATGGTGCCGCCGTCCGCGGCGGGAGGATAATGGTGCCGCCGCCCACGGCGGGAGGTCCGTCGATGCAGGCCATCGCGTCACCGATCATGAGCAGTTCATGAGCGACAGGAGCGACGGCGCTGCGGAAAACGAGCCTACGGGCCTTGCAAACCAGGGTCAAGCGACGTCTCTCGGAGGTGCTGCATGAGAATCCTTGCCATCGACTCAAGCCTCTCTTCCGGCTCGGTCGCCGCAGCCGATGGGGAACGGATCGTGGAGGTGCCGATGGCCCCGGCCAAGGCCCACGCCAGACGGATTGCCGCGGCCCTCGCCGAGGCTTCCTTAAGCCTTGGCTGGCCGGTGGCGGCGGCCGAATTGATGGCGGTGATCCATGGTCCCGGTTCGTTCACCGGCCTGCGGGTTGGGGTCTCGACCGCCAAAGCGATCGCCTGGGCCTGCGGTGCGGCGTTGGTGGGCGTGTCCGGTTTCGACACCATTGCTCTGGCCGCGGGGGGCACCTCGCCCCTCCACCTCGCTTTTGACGCCGGACGGGGGGATGTCGTGGCTGCGGTCCTCAGGCCTCACCCTGCCGCTGTAGCCGGATGGGTTCGGGAGGATGCCGGACTGATGCCGGGATCGGCGTGGATTGCGTCCCTCCCGCCGGGCGCCCGGGTGGGGGGCCCGGCCCTGCTGGTGGAAGGGCGAAACGAGAGCCTCGCCAGCCGCTCTGACCTCGTCGTCCTCCCCCAGGAACAGTGGAGTCCAACGGCTGGCGGGGTGGCGGTCCTGGCCCGGCTGCTCGCCACCGCAGGTCACACCGTCCGGCCCGAGGGGTTGCAGCCGGAGTACGCGAGGCCAAGTTATGCCGAGGAAAACGCCCCCCGCACTTCCCGATGACGCTCCGCAGGACGTAGATTCAGGGTTTTTTGGGTCTCTCTTCTCACGCAGGAAACGCTCCATGGTCCGCCCGATCACCAAGTTGATGGTCGCCAACCGCAGCGAGATCGCCATCCGCGTCTTCCGCTCGGCGCATGAACTGGGGATCCGCACGGTCGCGATCTACGCCCATGAGGACCGGTTCGCCCTCCATCGATTCAAGGCTGACGAGTCGTATCTGGTGGGCCGCCCCGGCGAACCGATCCGCTCTTATCTCGACATCGGGGCGATTGTTGCCCTCGCCAAGGCCCACGGCGTCGATGCCATCCACCCCGGCTATGGATTCCTCTCCGAAAACCCGGCATTCGCTTCGGCCTGCGCCGAGGCTGGCATCACTTTCGTCGGCCCCCGGATCGAACTGCTGGAGACGCTCGGCGACAAGACCGCCGCCCGCGATCTGGCCAAGCGCGCCGGCGTGCCGATCCTGGCTGGCAGTTCCCAACCGGTCACCAGCCAAGCCGACGCCCTGAAGATTGCCAAGGAGCTCGGCTGGCCGGTGATCCTCAAGGCGGCCCATGGCGGCGGCGGCAGGGGCATGCGCGTCGTCCATGGCGAGAACGAGTTGGCAGTGGCACTGGAGAGCGCCCAGCGCGAGAGCCAGACCGCCTTCGGCTCCGCCAAGGTGTTTGTGGAGAAGTTCATCCAGCGGGCCCGCCACATCGAGGTGCAACTCCTCGGCGATATGCACGGCGGGCTGGTTCATCTTTTCGAACGCGACTGCTCCGTGCAGCGACGCCATCAGAAGGTGGTGGAGGTTGCTCCCGCCCCCAACCTCGACCCTGGCATGCGGCAAGCGATCTGCGAGGCCGCTCTGGCGATCGGCAGGCTCGCCCGCTACGAGAACGCCGGCACCGTTGAGTTTCTCGTCGATGCCGACACCGGTCGCTTCTACTTTATCGAGGTTAATCCTCGCATTCAGGTAGAGCACACCGTCACCGAAGAGATCACCGGCATCGACATCGTCCGCCGGCAACTCCGCGTGGCGGAGGGCTACCGGCTGGGTGATCCGCAGATCGGACTCGGCGAGCAATCGAAGATTGGCTCGATGGGAACGGCGATCCAGTGCCGGGTCACCACCGAGGACCCGGAGAACCGTTTCCTGCCCGACTACGGCCGGATGACCGCCTACCGCTCCGCCAGTGGCATGGGCATCCGCCTCGATGCCGGCACCGCCTTCTCTGGCGCCGTGGTCACCCCCTACTTCGATTCCCTCCTCGTCAAGGTCACCGCCCGCGGGCTGTCGCTGGAAGAGGCCGCGGGCCACATCGAGCGCTGCCTGCAGGAATTCCGCGTCCGGGGCGTGAAGACGAACATTCCGTTCCTGGTCAACCTCGTCACCCATCCCGACTTTCTCGCTGGCCGCTGCACCACCCGGTTTATCGACGAGACCCCGGGGCTGTTCGATTTTCCGATCCGCCGCGACCGGGCGACCCGTGTCCTTGAATACCTCGCCGACACGCTCGTCAACGGCAATCCGCTCGTCAAAGGAAGGCCCACAGCGGCACGCCGCACGCCGGCCCCCCAGCCGGTATTCGACCCACTCTCGACGCCGCCGCCCGGCACGCGGACGAGGTTCCTCGAACTCGGCCCGGAAAAATTCGCCGCCTGGGTGGGCCAGCAGAAGCAATTGCTCGTCACCGACACCACGATGCGCGACGCCCATCAGTCGCTGCTGGCGACGCGGATGCGGTCCTTCGACATGCTGGCCATCGCCGATGCCTACGCCCGGCTGGCTCCGGGGCTGTTCTCGCTGGAGATGTGGGGCGGGGCGACATTCGACACATCGATGCGGTTTCTCAAGGAATGCCCCTGGAACCGCCTGGCACGGCTCCGCGAACGGATCCCCAACATCCTCTTCCAGATGCTGCTGCGGGCCAGCAACGCGGTGGGATACACCAACTACCCCGACAACGTCGTCCAGGCATTCGTAAAAGAATCGGCGGCCGCCGGCATCGACCTCTTCCGTGTCTTTGACCCGCTCAACTGGGTGCCAAATATGCGGGTGGCGATGGACGCCGTGCTCGAAGCGGGCGGGATCTGCGAGGCCGCCATCTGCTACACCGGCGACGTCCTTGATCCCCGGCGGAGCAAATACTCGCTGGCGTACTACGTCGACCTCGCCAAGCAACTCGAAAAGCACGGCGCCCACATGCTGGCAGTCAAAGACATGGCCGGCCTGTGCAAGCCGTATGCCGCGGCCACACTCGTCAAGGCGCTCCGCGAGTCGATCGGCATCCCCATCCACTTCCACACCCACGACACCTCCGCTGCGGCACTGGCAAGCGAACTGAAGGCTGCCGAGAATGGGGTGAGCATCGTCGATGCGGCGATGGCGCCGCTGGCGGGCCTCACCAGCCAGCCGAATCTCAACGCCTTGGTGGAGGCGGTTCGCAACACGCCCCTCGACACCGGACTCGATCCGGAGCCGCTGCGGCACCTGGCCCGCTACTGGTCGGCCGTCCGGGAGCACTACACGGCCTTCGAGTGCGGCATGAAGGCCCCCGACGCCGATCTCTACCTCCACGAGATGCCCGGCGGACAATTCACCAATCTCCTCGAACAGGCCAAGGCGCTGGGGCTAGCCGACCGTTGGGAGGATGTGTGCCGGACGTACGCCGATGTCAATCAACTCCTCGGCGACATCGTCAAAGTGACCCCCACCAGCAAAGCAGTCGGCGACCTCGCGCTGCTCCTGGTCACCAACGGAATGCAGGCTTCCGAACTGCTCTCCGATTCGCGGGAGATGGCGTTTCCGGAATCGGTCGTCGATCTGCTCTCCGGGCGGATGGGACAGCCTCCCGGGGGATTCCCGGCCGCCGTCGTCAAACGTGTCGTCCGTCCCGGCGACTTGGTCACCGGGCGCCCCGGTGAATCGATGCCGCCGGCCGACTTCACTGCGGCGGAGAAGAAGGTCGGGGAACTGCTTGGCCATCCTCCCGGCCGTCAGGACGTACTCTCCTGGCTCCTCTATCCGCGCGTCTTCCAGGATTTCGCCCAGCACCGGGCACGGCACGGCGACGTCAGCGTGCTCCCTACGCCGGCCTTCCTGGAGGGGCCGAAGCCGGGGGAGGAACTCCCCGTCGACATCGAGCCGGGCAAGACGCTTGTCATCCGCCTGCTGACGGTGGGCGAGCCCCATATCGACGGCACACGGACGGTGTTCTTTGAACTCAACGGCCAGCCGCGCAGTGTCTCGGTCGCCGACCGCAGCCTGGAGGCTCTGGTGCAGCGGCGTCCCAAGGCCGTGATCGGGGACTCCCGAGAGGTCGGTTCACCGATGCCCGGGCTGATCGTCACGGTGGCGGTGCAATCTGGCGACACCGTCTCCCGCGGTCAAAAACTCCTCAGCCTGGAGGCGATGAAGATGGAGACCACCGTCTACGCCGAACGGGACGGGAAGATCGCCGAGGTGCTCGTCAGCCCGGGCACTCCGGTGGAGGCGGGGGAACTGGTGGTCCGCTTTGCCGACGCCTGACCGCACCGCCGTGCAGGGGTGATTCCCTGGAGTCAGCGATCGACTGAGTCCGCGATCGACCGAGTCAGGAAGGCAGCGGGCGGCGCAGCGGCGACTGAATTCCCCATGTTTGTCGTGTTTGTCGTGTTCGTCATGTTTGTCATGGGTTGCTGCCGGGGACAACGGCGGCCGCGGCATCGAGCCAGACCTGTTCCAGGTCGGGCCGGCCGAGTTGCGCAGCGAGGCCTGCCAGTTTCCGCCGCACCAAAGCGTCACCGGGTGCGTTCCAGGCCTCCTGATGGAGATCAGCGAATTCGCGACGGAGGCCGCGGAGCCGTTCCGCCTCAGTTCGCTCGGCGTTGGCCTCGACGTCCCGTCCGCACCCGGCATACGCCTGGGCGAGTTTGAGATGTGCCAGATAGTCGCGTGGATGAAGAGCGACGGCCCGGGAGAGCGGCTCGACGGCGCCGCCAGCGTCGCCATCCTCCAACCGGATCGCTCCATCGACCAAGAGCGCGCCGAGGTCATCCGGTGAGGATCGCAGCACGCCAGCCATGATCCCCTCCGCCACACCGCGGTCGCCGATGGCGAGATGGCACTCCGCGCGGAGGACATCGGCCACGTTTCCTGTCGGGAGTTTGCCGAGCGTCACCAGGGCATCACGATGGCGGCGGAGCTTCACCTGGCAAGCCGCTAGCTCGGTGAGCACCTCGTCACGGTCCACCTGCTCCGGCGACCGCTCCAGGGATTGCTCGTAAAACCCCACTGCCTCCTCATACCGCTCGTAGTCGTTGTGGATCAGTCCCAGCAGTCGCAGCGGCCGGGGATCGGAAGGCGCAAGCCTGGCGGTCTGCTGGAGATGCTCGATCGCCGCCGGAATCACGCCGGCGTCGTAGTACATCGCCGCCAGAAGCCGATGGGCGTCGGGGGAATCGGGGGCCACGGCGAGCACCCGTCTGAATTCCTGCTCCGCTACGGGATACATCTGCAGCCGGTAGGCCGCCTCCCCCCGCACCAGATGCCCGAGGCGATCGAGTTCGGTGTCGGTCCGTGCTTCACCGGTGGCACCGAGCCCGGCGAGGATGTCGATCGCCGGACGGAAGAATCCGCGGGCCACCAAAAGCCGCGCCTGAAGGACCGATGCCAGATCCTCGGCCCCTCGGGCGCGCAGCCTCCGCACCGTCTCCCGCGCGGCCACCGCATCCTGACGATCGACCGCCTCCCATCCTTGGGCAACCAGCAACGCCGGATCAACCGCCCCCTCCCGATGGCAGCCACGCAGTGTCAGTACCGCCATTCCGCCTGCCGCGAGGAGGAAACACACAGCCGCCGTCGCGCCCCTTGCCAATCTGCTCCAGGCCATCACCGCGGACCCTCCGACGATGAGCCCGGCGCGGTCTCGACAACCGTCAGCGCGGTGCGATTCCCGGGAATCGCCACATCCTGAACGATCCCGGAAGGCCAGCGGACACGCAGTCGCACCGGGGACGATCCTCCGCCGCCCGCGTTCTCCTCTTTTGCCAAGACCAGATGCACCTTCCGGTCGCTGTGCGAGAGGTAGCTCCCACCGCCGGTGACCTGCAGGGCGGGAGCTGGCCCGGTGGCGGCGAGGATCTCCAGCCGGGCCCCCACCGCATCGCGGTTGGAGACCGTGCCCACCAAGTGCACCAGCAGCGACCGACCAGACTGCGGGAAGGTGTTTTCGAGCACCGCCAACGGTTCGCCGACGTGTGAAATTGCCAGATCAAGATCGCCGTCGCCGTCGAAATCGCCGCTGGCAAGCCCCCGACCCATGTGCGGCTGGGCGAAGTAACTCCCGGACGGGGGAGTTCCCCGCCGAAACCGATCGCCGTCGAAGGCGAGGTAGAGCGGTTCCTGGAGGAGCGGCGAGGCATCTGGATACTTGACCACGTGGCCGTCGGTGACCACGATATCGACCCATCCGTCAGCATTGAAATCATCACACGCTGTTCCGAATCCCACAAACAAGCCGCCGATGTCGGTGATGCCGTAGCGGCGGCTGACGTGGAGGAAATTGCCCCTCCCCTCGTTCCTGTAGAGGGCAAACCATTCCCGCTCGAAATTCGTCACCCATAGATCGGGTTGCCCATCGCGGTTGAAGTCACAAAGGTCGATTCCCATGCTCCCGTTGGGCACCCCTTGATCGTCGATGGCGGTGCCGCTGACAAGCCCGCTCTCCTCGAGATGGCCATGGCCATCGTTGATGTAGAGGAAATTGTCGGTGGTGTCGTTGGCGACGTAGACATCGACATCACCATCGAGATCGACGTCGGCTAACAGCACTCCCAGCCCCTTGCCATCGCTCCGCAGCCCCACATCGGCCGCGGCATCTGTGAAGGTGCCGTCGCCGTTGCCGAGATAGACCGAATCGGGCAGGCCGCTAAAAGATCGCGGCGGGCAAATATCGCGGACGGCGGAGGAAGGGCCGCAGACGGGGTGATTGTCGAACGACCAGTCGACATACCGGGCAAGGTACAAGTCGAGGACGCCATCCCCGTTGAGATCAGCCCATCCGGCGCTCGAACTCCAGCGATCATCGTCGCCACTGGGGGATGGTGCAGGGACGAAGGTTCCGTCCCCCATGTTTTTCCAGAACCGGGGAACTCCGTATCCGGTCACGATCAGATCGGGGAAGCCATCGCTGTCGTGGTCACCGACTGCCACTCCGTGGGAATAGAGCCCGGAATCGCTGATCCCCGACTCGGTGGCCGCCGCTGAAAAACCCTTCCCGCCGAGGTTGCGAAACACCGTACAGGGCAGCCCCGTGATCGTTGCCGGCGGCGTGATCTCCCCGCCACCAGTGGCCACGAGGTCGAGCCATCCGTCGCGGTCAAAATCGAACCACCCCACCCCGCCGCCGAGCGACTCAAGGATCGTGCACTGCTCCGCCTCGCCCCCGTTTCGGTAGAGAGAGTAAACGCCGAGTGCGGCGGCCCGCTCCTCAAAGTGAATGGCGACTTCGGGCCGGACGGAGTCACGCCGCGGCGGGTCTGTCCTGCCGGCCAATGGCAGCGGAAGTGCCTGTCGACGGCTGCATCCCGACGCTTGAGCGAGGGCGAGGATGACCACCAACAGGACCAGCGCCCACCTCCCGGCGCGGCGGCTGGTGGTGGCGCAAAGCGGCGGCAGAGTGATCATGGCGTCGGCCCGTCCTTCGCTCCTCCGGGGATCTCCGCTGCTGCCCGCGGCGCGGCGAAGGGTCCCGGTCGCGGGGCGCCCTTTGCCAGCGCCAGGTGGTGCGCCGCCCGCTCCCCTTCACCAAGGGCAGTGTAATAGTCGGCCAGCACCCGATGCGACGGATGGTGATCGGGATCGATGCCCAGTGCCATTTCCACCCACTGCAATCCCTCCGCGACAAATCCCTCGTCGATGAGGATCGCACCCACCTCAGCACGGAGATCGGGATCGTCTGGTTTGCCGAGGGCGTCGTGGGTGATGACGGCCAAGCGCCGCTGTTTTTCGGCGAATCGATTGGCAATCTCCCGCTGCCGCGTGGCCCCCTCCTCGTCACCGGCCCGCAACAGTGCTCCGGCGAGCATCAGCCGCGCCCGGGTGCCGCGTGGATCGACGGCCACTGCCTGGCTCAAAAGCGCCGCGGCCCGGCCGACATCCCCCTCCTCGAGCGCCATCTGTCCAAGTTCCACAAGCGCCCCCGAGGCCTGTTCGCCGCTCAGATCGGTCGCCAGCGCGTCGTGGTACAGCGACCGCGCCGCGGCGAAGTCGCCGGCACGAAGCAGGCAATCGGCCAGGCCGATCGTCGCCGCCGGGTCATCGGGACGATCCGTGAGACACTCCCCGAAATGCCGCTGGGCGTCGTCGATCCGCGCGGTGTCGAGTTCCAGTTTGGCCAGCCGGATGCGGGCATCGTAGAAGCGGGGATTGAGAGCGAGGGCGGATGCAAAGTGCTCCAGAGCGAAGACTGGCCGTTCGTAGCGGGTTTCGATCATCCCCTTCCAGTAGGAGGGAAGGGGGTTTCGGGGCTGCCACTGCGACCAGTAGTCCAGGCAGCGCTGCGCGTCGGGCATCCGATAGGCCGTGATAAACCCCTCGGCGAGCGCTTCGTAGCAATCCTCCGCAAAGGTGTCGTCTCCCCCCTCGGCGAGCATCCGCCCGATCTCGTCCTCGACGGCCATCACCTCGCCCGACTGAGCCCGCTGGAGAAGCCGTTGGCGGTTGATATCGCGGCTGCTCAAGCCAAGTTGCTCCGCGGCGTCGAAGCACCGCTCGGCCTCTGAAAACCGTCGCTGTCGGCGGGCGACGCGTCCGAGGAGAAACTGCCGCTGTGCGGCCGCCTGGCGCTGCCGAGAGTCGGTAGGCGGCGGATCGGATGGAGGAGCGGCACCAAGGAGCGACTCCGCCCGCGGCCAGTCGTGGTCCGCGATCGCCGCCTCGATCGCCGCCAGGTCGGCGGCATCCCGGAAAGAACTCCCCCACACCGCCGCCACCACCAGCAGCACCGCGAGGAGGCCGACGAGCACGTTGCGGCGGTATCGGGAGCCGATCGGTCGTGCCTCGCCCATGAGCCCCAGAGCCCCACACCATCGCAGACAAGCCGTGTCTCCACGGACCAGAATCCCTGTCAGTCCGACAATTTCTGTCAGTCCGTGTCAGTCTTGAAGCTCGAAGGTATACACATTCTTCGATCCATCTGTGGTCACTTCGGCCGAGAGTCCGCTGGTGTCGGGGCGGCCGTACTTCTCCGGCACGTCCCCCTTCTCCCGGTCCCCCTTCTTCTTCTTTTCGTACATCTTTTTCATGTCGTCCGGCGTCGGGGCCGCGGGCATCGTCGGGGCCGCGCCGCTGAACTTGCTCACCGTCACCTTGTTTTGCCCCAGGGCCGCGCCAGGCTTGCCATTGGTCATGATCGTAAACTTGCCAGCGGCATCGCTGCGGCCATCACTGGGGGCACCGACGCTGGGCACAAAACTGACCGTGGCATCCGCGAGCGGCTTCCCCCCGAGAGTCACCGTTCCGGTGGCCGGATAGACCTTCGGCTTCTTCACCCCGCCACCGCAGCCGGTCATGGCAGGCATGACACTCATGACAGTCATGACCATCACGACAGTCATGGCGACCGATCTTGCACGGCGTGTCGCAGAGGCGACAGCCAGCCACTTTCCCCGTCCTTCACTCACGGCACATTCTCCCAGGGTCGAATGGAAACAGACTGTTTTTACCACGCCCCCCGCGGCTCCTCTTCCCGAGGCATTCGCCCCGGGAAGAGGAAGCAGAGGAGCTCAGCCGAACGATCATTCATCGAGGTTGATGGTACCGCCGTCCCTGCGGCCACCGAGCCGCTGGTAGGTGGTGTGGTCGATCGTCTCGGGAAGCATTTGCGTGTGGCCATCGCCAAAGAGAAACATCGCCCCACCGGGATGCCGCGAACGGAAGCCCCAGGAATAGTTCCAGTTGCTCTTCGCCCAGCACTGCGGATTGGGCACACCCTTCTGCTGAGCGGCGGCCTGGGAGTCGTAACAGGTGGTCATGGTGTTGATCGGCACGCTCGTCGAAGCATGGGCATTGTTCTTGCCGTTGAAACTCCAAAACCCTTCGTCATGGTCATGGCACTCCGGGAGCATCTCGCCGACGAAGATCGTCTTGCTCAGTCCATCCTGCACCATCGAGAAGGTAACGCCCTTCTGCTCGGTCACGAGCCGGGAGAACATGCCGGAGATGTCCTTGAAGTTCCAGGCATTGCCATGGTCTGCCTGGCCAGCCGGGCTCTCCGCGAATCCCAGATACTGGTTGCAATTGCCGTCTGCCGAAGGGGTGCGCTGCGAGCCGAGGCTGCCCGAGTAGCTCCCCTGGAACCACCCCCACATATCATCCGCACCGGTATCGGAAGGGCAGCGGGCCATCTTGATCTTCGTGCTTCGCAAGTCATGCCCGTCGATATTCCGGAAGCGCTCGTCGCCACCGCTGTTGAACTTGATCTTGGACGCCACCCCGGTCTGCTCAATGAATGGCATGATGCTCGCTTGCCAAGAGAGAAACGGCGTTCCCCACGGCGTGGTGGGGGCACCAGAGGGGATGTAGCCCATCGTGTCGTGATGGTTCTGAAGTGCTAGGCCGTACTGCTTGAGATTGTTCTGACAACTGCTGCGGCGGGAAGCCTCCCGGGCCGCCTGAACGGCCGGGAGCAGCAGTCCGACGAGCGTACCGATGATCGCGATGACCACGAGCAATTCGACGAGCGTGAACGCCCTGCGAAATGATCGCACTTGTCTTGCCATGGTGAATTCTCCGAATGGACCAACTGGGGATGACGGATGGAAAAAGAGGATCCAAAAAAACCTACGAATCGCGAAAAATAAAACCGCAGAGAATGCAAATCGTGGTGCGGGCGTCGCGGTGGTGCCTGGGATGAAATGCGCACAAAAGGCGCAGACAGAACAAACCTTTTCTTTCGAACCACTCGCCTGAGCGGTTTCCCCTCCCCGAAGCCAGAGCCTTTTATACAGCCCGAGCCAAAGCGGACGCAAGACACCCGAAAGCCAAATCGGAGTTCCAAGCGGCTTCAACAGCGGGACTTATTCCAGCGGTAGCAGACGGGCTGCCACCCAGGGGCCAAAGCCCCTTACCTGCCGCTGGCGGTGGCCGGCTGCCCGGGTAGCGCCGCCGTGGCGGGGCGGTTGAGCCACACGTCAAGGCCCGGAACGGCCAAGTCGCCCCCGGATGCCAGCCAATTGCCGACGATGACGTCGAGCCGGCCGTCGCTGTCGACGTCGCCAATGGCCAATGCGGCATGCTGGCAGCGGTCGAATTCGATGGCGTGGGGAGCCCAGTTCCCGCCGGGCCGCTGCTCCAGCCAGAAGACCGAATCGAACGTCCCGGGGGGATGGTTGCCGGCGGCTGGATGGAGGGCCACCGCCACGATGTCCTGGTCGCCATCGCCATCGAGATCGGCCGCAGATGCCTGGGAAACCCCCGGCATGGCGGCGATCTCCACGACACTAAAGCCCCCTTTTCCATCGTTGAGCAAAGCGCGGATGCCATGTTCCGGCCGGGCCAGACCGGTGTCCATGGTGTCGCCGTTGCAGTGGAGGATGTCGAGGTCGCCATCCCCATCGAGATCGACGATTTCCAGGCCGCTGGACCCCCAGGACGGATCGGGGAGGCGGAGGAGTTCGCGGTGCTCCCAGGCATCGGTGGCTCGGCCATCCAACTCCCCAGTCGCTCCCACTGCCGCTCCTCCCTCGACTGGCCGGCGGCGGAACCAGGCGTCGACCGTTTCATGCTCCTGGGCAAAAGCGGCGATGATCTCGGCGCTGCCGTCGCCGTCCAGATCGGCCACCTGCACTCCGAGCACGCCATGCCGGGGATCGAGGATCTCCCGCCGCCGCTGCCCGGAGGCCTCTTCGATCACCACCGACAGGGCCCCGGTCGCCCGCCATCCAAATTCGGCAACCAGGCAATCACGGTGGCCGTCGCCATCAAAGTCGAAAGGGCGGGCCTCGATGACTCGGGAAACCCCCTCCAAGAGCGGCGCCACACTGCCGCTGGTTTCATCGAGCACAAACGCGGCTCCGCGGGAGTGATCCTCCGGCAGAAACGACCCCAGGTCGCCCACCAACCACCGCGATCCGCCGTCCGCGGCCACATCGTAGGCCGAGAGCCGGCAGGGGTTCGTTCCCCGACCGATGACCTCACTGATTGCCTCCCCCGCCCCCAACCGCCAGCGGCGGATCTCGCCGCCACGCATGTCGGTCGTGAGGAGTTCGACTCCGGAAAGCGCCGCGCCTGACAGGCTCACTCCGCCACGGGAGAGCCGATCGCCCCCTCCGACCGGCGGCACGAGCAGCACCTGGGCCAATGCAGGACGGGCCAGTTCCACCCCACTTCCGAGCTCCGCCCGGACAAAGGCCACAGTTGCCGGCTCCTCGGAGCGATCCGCCGCCCGTGGGATGGTGAGCGATTCCGGTGCCTGATCCTGGAAGTAGCGGATTGCATCCCCTTCAGCGGGCCGGGGAAGATCGCTCCGCAACGACGTCAGATAGAAGTCGTACCCTTGCCGCACCTCGTGCGGCCAGTTGGCCTTGGGAAAACTCTCCGCCGCTGGCAGCCGATGGCAGTCTCCACAGAATCGCTCGACCTGTTGGCGAGCAGGCTCCGAAAGTGGCCTCAACGGTGCCGAGGCAGATGACCGCGCGACGGCTGCAGGCCCCGGTGCACCCACGGTCGCTGCCGGCCGGCAGCCGCTGGGGAGCAGGAGTGGCACCACCGCCACGATGACGGCGAGCAGACGCCTCATCTCCCGACTGAGCAGCGGCGGTACCGGCAGGTTCATCGCCGCGGTCACTCCTTGAGCAGGTCCTTGAACACCTTGCGGACCTTCGCCACCTTCGGCGCCACCGCCGCCTGGCAGTAGGGCTGAAGGGGATTCAGGGCGAAGTAGTTCTGGTGATAGTCCTCCGCCGGGTAAAATCGGCTGGCCTCGGTCACCTCCGTGACAATCCTCTTGGGGAAGACCTTGGAGGCGTCGAGTTTTGCAATCACTTGCTCCGCGGTCTCCTTCTGCGCCTGGTCATGGTAGAAGACCCCCGAGCGGTACTGCGTCCCCGCATCCGCCCCCTGCCGGTTGAGGGTCGTCGGATCGTGGGTGCTGAAGAACACCTCGAGCAGTTTCTCGTAGGGCACCAGTGTTGGGTCGTACTCGATCTCGACCGCTTCGGCGTGGCCGGTGAGACCGGTGCAGACCTGCTTGTAGGTCGGATTGGGGACCTTGCCGCCGATGTACCCGCTGGTCACCGACTTCACCCCCTTGATCTCAGCGTAGACCGCCTCGGTGCACCAAAAGCACCCCCCGGCGAATGTCGCCTTGGCGACGGGCATGTCGGTGTCGTCTGCCGGGTCAGCGCCCGGGGCCGGGGTCACCATCGTCATCACTCCTGCGAGGATCGCCGACAGCACCGCCGCGCGGCGGCCTTGTGGGCCGGGGACCGGGGGAAAAAGAGACATCTGGATGATCGTGATCATGGGGGCCTCCTACCTGTCGAGGTCCACCGCGCTCGGCGGGATTCAGATCACCCGGCCGCCACGGTGGGGGCTTGCGGAAACAATCGGCACCTTCAGGCCAGTCATTGTAGGGAACCGGCCGCTGTCGAGGACACGACGGGCATTTTTTCCGCTCCGTCCCGCCGGTGAGGTGGTCGATCGGCAACGTCAAGGAGGCCGGGCTGGACTGCCACAGGCAGCCAGCGGGGGGCGAAGAGGCTCCCCTGTCGGCAGGACAGAGTATCGGGCATGATGTCTGGCTCCCCCCGTCATGCCGGCGATCGAGCACCGGCACTCAAGCCCTTCCCCCGCCCCCCCGGATCAGTACCGCACCCATGGAAGCAGGCATCGTCGGTCTCCCCAACGTCGGCAAGAGCACCCTCTTCAACGCCCTGACGATGTCGAAGGCGGCGCAGAGCGCCAACTATCCCTTCTGCACGATCGAGCCCAATGAGGGGATGGTGAGCGTCCCCGACCAGCGACTCCAGCGGATCACGCGCTTCATCCCTCCGCAGAAGGTGATTCCCGCTGCCCTCAAGCTGGTCGATATCGCCGGCATCGTGAAGGGGGCGAGCGAGGGCCAAGGCCTCGGCAACAAATTTCTTTCCCACATCCGTGAGGTCGACGCCATCCTTCAGGTGGTCCGCTGCTTCGAGGACCCGGACGTGATCCACGTCGCTGGCAAGGTCGATCCGGTGGCCGACATGGAGACAATCGAGGTGGAGCTGGAACTGGCCGACATCCAGCATCTGGATAACCTCCTCCCCAAGGCCGAACGGGCGGCCAAGAGCACCGACAAAGAGGCGAAGCAGCGGGTGGAGGTGATGAAGAAGTGCCTGGCCCACCTCAGCCAACAGCAGCCGGTCCGGACGCTGTCCCTCGACGCCGCTGAGAAGGCGGCCGTCCGCGAGATCGGCCTCCTCTCCGCCAAGCCGATCCTCTACGTGGCCAACGTCGATGAGGCCGATCTTGCCGGCGCGGGGGAACTGGTGCAGAAGGTGCGGGACGCCGCCGCGAAGGCCGGGGCCGAGGTGGTGCCGGTCTGTGCGAAACTCGAGGCAGAGATCGCCGAACTCGACGAGGCCGACCGGGGGGAGATGCTCTCAAGCGCCGGCCTCGAAGAGCCATCGCTCGCAGCCCTCGCCCGGGCCGCCTACCGCACACTCGGCCTGCAGAGTTACTTCACTGCCGGCGAGAAGGAGGTGCGGGCCTGGACCGTGCCGGTGGGCGCGACGGCACCGCAGGCAGCGGGGGTGATCCACACCGACTTCGAGAAGGGCTTCATCCGCGCCGAGATCTATACCCTTCCCGACCTCGAGCACTACAAGACCGAGAAAGACATCCGCGCCGCCGGCAAGCTTCGCGTCGAGGGGAAGGAATATGTCATGCAGGATGGCGACATCTGCCACTTCCTCTTCAATCGCTGAGCCTGGCGACGATTGCCAGTTCCACGAGGCCAGCCCCCCCTCTCAATCGATGCCGTCGGCCCCTTCCGCTGCCGGCGCGCACTCGACAGCCAGTTCAAAGCAGGTGGCCGTATCGGTCCTCCGATTGCGGAGAAACTGGGCCACGCTGTAGTCGGCGTTCTTCCAGGGGCCGACCGCCAGGAGCCGCACCCGCAGCCAGAGCGAACGGCTGCCGCAGGCCTCGTCGGGAAGCAGTTCGTCAAAGAGCACGATGGCCCCGTAGATCCGCGGCTCGAGGGTGTTGATCAACGGCCGCCACTCGAGGCCATCCGTGGAGAACTCGAGCGCACCGGCCCCGTTCCCGATGATGCCCTCCTTGAGCGACTGCTCCCGACAGACGAGATTGGCCTTGAGGTAAATTCGCCGGCTCGGTCTCGGGAAGTCGTAGCGGTAGACCAGCCGCCCCTCGACGTCGAATGCCTCCGGCCCCCAATACCGAAAGTGCTGCCCATAATCCTCGTGCCACTTGCCGATGCCGCTCGACTCGACGAGGTATCGCTCGGCCTCCGGGTCGTCGACGTCGCGGACTGCGTGGCGGAAGTCGGCCCGTTCGATCGGCGAGGATGAGAACGCCGGTGGGTCGCCTCTGGTCAGGCTTTCGCGCGACTCGTTCCCCGAGGTGGACGCGGCAGCGGGCAAGCTGGGCCCGCGCGCCCGCTGCATCCAGGCCCACGGGGCAAGGGCAGCAGAAATCCCCATGACGCCAAGCGCCGGCAGGAGCCAGCGGCCGCGATCTGGCCGGGGCTTGGCAAGCGCCAGGTGCCCTCCCGCATCCCAGTCGGGATGGCCTTCGGGAAAGCGGGCGAGAAGATCTGTCAGATTGCGAGTGAGGGCTGCGGCATCGGCGTGACGATCGGCCGCGGCGGGGGCGAGCGCCTTGTCGACGATCCCGCCGAGGGCCCGGCCGACTCGGGACGCTGCCCGCGCGGCAAGCGCGGGGCGGTGGGTGCGGATCCGCTCCATCGTCGCCACAATCGATCCCTCCTCGAGCCGGAAGGGGCTCGATCCGGTGAGCAACTCGTGGAGGACAACTCCGAGCGACCAGACGTCTGTCTGGGGGCTCTCGCCCGGCGGTCGGGCAGCGAGGAGTTCCGGGGCGATCGACTCGATCGTTCCCACGAGGTGCCCCGAGTGCGTCAGGCGGGTGGCGTGGAGATCACCACGAAACGCGGTGGCGACCCCGAAGTCGATCACCTTCGCAAGCCCGTCAGCTCCCACGAGAATGTTGCCCACCTTGATGTCGCGGTGAACGACGCCGCCGGCATGGGCGACAGCGATGCCTGAGCACACGTCGCGAAAGAGCTCGACGCGGCGGCGGAGGGGAAGCGCGTGGACCTCGGCGAAGCGGTTGATGGGGAGGGCATCGGCGATGAACTCCATCACAAACCATGGCAGCCGTTCGCCTCCGCAGGGAAGGAAGCCGGCGTGGTAGACGCGGCACAGCGCCGGGTGGGAGAGGGTCCCGAGGATCTCGAGCTCGCGGAGGAAGCGCTTCGTGCTCTCGTGCTCGAGCCGGCCAGGCCGCTGAAGCTTCACCGCCACCGTCCTTGATGGCTGCTCCTGAATCCCCTCGTAGACCCGTCCCATCCCCCCCTCACCGACGACGCGCACGAGCCGGACGCCTCCCATGCTCGTGCCGACGAACGGATCGGCGGCGGCGGGGGGGAGGGCCTCCTCGATGAGCTGCCACAACGGCTCGAGGTCGAATGGGCCCTCGGCGGCAGCGGCGGCGGTGGTGGCGGCAGCGGCGGCAGCGGTGGTGGTGGTGGTGGCAGGCGTTGCGGGGGAACTGGTGACCTCGGCCGCGGGATCACTTGCATCGCGATGATGGTCGGTCATGGACAGGCCTCGGTGACGCTCACCCGGAGCAGGGCGCATCCGCGCCGAGGGCGTCGCGCAGCGTCTGCTTGATCGCGTCCCAGCGGCGTTTCACGGTCCGCACCGAGCAGCCGAGGTGGTCGGCGACCTCGACCTGTTCGGCCCCGAGGAACCAGGCCAATTCAAACACCTTCCGTTCCTCGGCGGGGAGTGCGGCGGCGGCCTGGTGGAAGGCGGCCCAGCGTTCGATCCCAGGCTCCGGAAAGAACGGATCGGAGGCGTAGCTGACGCGCATCACCACATCGCTGTCGACGACGGTCGAATTGCTCTCGTGGTTGGCGGCATACGACTCGGGGCCGCGGTGTTTGCGGGCCAAGTCGACGAGTTCCCGACGGATCTGGAGGGTGGCGAGATTGACGAGGTGCTCGGGGGACTCCAGGGGGGTGGCTTCGAGGGCCCGGAGGAAGCGGATGGTGGCGTTTTGGAGGACGTCGTCAGTGTCGTCCCAGCGGCGGACGGTGCGAAACGACCGGAGCATGCGGTGGGTGACTTCCCGCATCCGCTCGACGACGAGGCCGACGACCTCCTCGCGCGTAGCGCTATCACCAGCCTGAAGCAGCGGAAACAGCTCGCAGAGGCGGCGGAGGGGCTGGTTTGTCGACATTGGGGGCCGAGGGTTCCTGAACGGGCGTCAAGCATCATAGCCGTGCGGGAGGGAACCCTCCACGGCAGGGAGCCGAGCGGCTGCAGGCAGGCCCCCCGGCGCAATCCCCCCGCCGGCAGTCGCGGCGTCTGATCCGTCCAGAGCAATCTTGGCATTGTGCGGCCGATCAATAACCATGGCCACGCTTTCAAGGAACTCGTAGGGGCGACGACGATTTACCTCCGTGCCGCCATGAAGGACTCCGTCAAGCACTCATCGGTGCGATACTCGCAGTTTGCTCGATGCGCGCCCGAAAAGGGGGATATCGGCTCAGTGGAGATCATCGTTAAGAAGTAAGTGTGCTGGTGCCACTCGCCCCGACTGCCGCGCGGAGTCGGTAGCCTAGCCAGAGCCCCTTTCGAGCCACCGAAAAGCCTCTTTCCGGGAGGTCTGAGAAGACACGAACGGCGGTGAGTAGCACCGCCCCCCTCTCACAAGCCCCCGCGGAGAAACTCGATCAGGTCGCGCATCTGCCCGACCGAGACCGTCTCCTCCACACCCTCCGGCATAAACGAGCGGTTCGACGTCACCAGTTCCTCGATCTCGGCTCTGGCGATGTTTCGGATCGAGCCATCGGCAAGCTTCATCGTCACGCTCCCCCCCGATTCCGCCGCGATCAGGCCACTGACAACCTCCCCGGTGGCCAGCACACAGGTCGAGCCCTGGTAGCCCGGCTGGATATCCGCACTCGGGTCGAGAATGTTGGCCAAGAGCCGCGCCGGAGCGTGCTCGATGACAGTGGCCAGATTCGGCCCCACCTCCCGCCCCAACTCGCCGCGGCGGTGGCAATTGGCACAGACCCGCAGAAACACTTCCCGCCCCGCAGGCGCATCGCCGCTCTCGGCAAGCGCCCCGGCGTAACGCTCGACAACATCACGCCGCGAGGCGGACGCGCCAACAGCAAGGAGCGCTTGCGACCGGGCCGCAAGGCCCGCGTCAGCAAGACGCAGGAGCCGGTCGCGCTGCGGGAGCGAGAGCGAACCGGCGCCGACAAGCCCGGCCTCTATTCTCTCCAGAAGATCGGCTGTCCAGGGGCCACGCGAGAGCCAGCCATCGATCGCCAGACTCCGCAAGCCCGGGCCCATGCCCGGCCAAGCGGCGGCCAGAACCGCCGGAGCGCTCTCAGCCCCCGAGCGGATGATCACCTCAATGACCTCCGCCTGGATCGCCGGATCGATCCGGGCCCCGAGCCACTCGGCAAGCGCCGCGATACCATCGTCGCGCCAGCGGCTTGTGCGGGCCAGAAGGATCGCCGCCGCCCGACGGGCGTCGTCACTGGCAGCGGTGTCACCGACAACGTCCCGGCAGCGGGCCAGTTCCCCATCAAGATCGGCCACCACTCCAGCGAGCGGCGGGGCGGCGCTTTCAGGCCTATCGGAGGCTTGTTCCCCGGCAAGATTCCAGGGATCAGCCCCGAGGCGCTGCATGTCGGCCAAAAGCGGATCGAGGGCCGCCACTCGCTCGTCCGGCGGGAGGGCGAGCGGGGCCGCTAGGAGGGCCCCAATCGTGCCGGTGTCGCGGCGGCCGAGCGATTGCCGCAAGAGCGGCTCGCGGTAGGCCGCGGCAACGTGCAGGCCAGCGTGCGCGATGCCACTGGCAAACACGTCGGCATGCCGCAGCGCCGAACTCATCACGGCAGTGCGGAAGAGGGGATCGTCAGGCGCCTGCGACGCGATCGCCACAAGCGCTATCCCCACCATCGCCTCCTCTTCCCCCCACTCGCCACAGGAAAGCGCGAGCTGAAGGCGGACCTTGGCGTCGGGATCAGTGGCGAGAGCAACCGCCGCCGCGATCACCGCCGGCGACTGCCGCCGCTCTGCCAATTGCAGGGCGTTTTCGCGGACGCCAGCGTAAGGATCAGCCAGCGCCTGGACGAGCAGTTGGTCATCGAGGCTCTGCAAGCCCTCGAGCGCCCACAGCGCCTGGACTCTCGTCTCGGGGCGGGAGCTCGACGTCGCCAGTTTGAAAAGGGGCCCGATGGCGGCGGCCCGCCGCGCTGGCTCACGCTCCTGCAGAAGAAGCTTGTGAGCGAAATCCCGCTGCCAGGCCTGGTCGGCGTCGAGAAGGGCGACCAGATCCGCCGCCGCTTTTGATGCCGAAACAGCTGCCGAAACAGCTGCCGGGAAGCGAGCCGGTGGAGCCCCGGTGCGGACCACACGCCAGATCCGGCCACGGTCGTCACCGAGCCGATACTGCGGGAGGAGTTCCTCGCGACCTTCCGGCGGCAGCCAGTCGGGATGCTCGATCATCGCCCGATACATATCAGCCACATAGAGATTCCCGTCGGGACCGATCCGCGTCATCACCGGCCGGCACCAGCGGTCGTCGCTTGAAAAAAAATCAGTCGGCCCCTCCCCTGCCGGACGCTCGGAAACAAAACTCGCGCCGTCGTCGCGAAGGAGATTGTGCTGAACGAGATTGTGGAAGGGCTCGCAGGTGAAGGCGTGGAGCCGCGTGCTCCCGGCCACGAATGGAAAGAGCCCCCGGCCAGCGTCGATCGTGCTCCCGCAGGCTGAGGTAAACCGCCCCGCCTGCTCGAACGAATGAAAGCGTTTTTCAGGGGAACTCGCCGGATGAACAACCGGGCTGTCGGGGCCGACGACATGCCGGATCGCACTCCCGGCCGGCACGTAGGGATTGCGGGCGAGGTAACGATCGGCAATCACCCAGTGCCAAAGGGGATTGGCGTTTTGCGTTCCGAACCAGTGGCCAAAGGGGTCGCGATTGCGGCCAAACTGCGACGGCCCCGATTCGATCCACACCTCCCCCGAATCGGGATCGAAACGGAAGTCGTGGCTGCCAACGGAGTAATCCTTGCCACTGCGCCGTGACGAGACAATGGTCTCGGTGCCATGGCCCGGATGATGTCCGCCACTGGCGCACCACAGGGTGTTGTCGAGCCCCCAGCGGAGGCCGTTGACGCGCAGTTGCTGATTCCCCTCCATGAAGCCGTCGATGAGGACTTCCTCATGGTCGCACGCCCCGTCGCCATCTGTATCCTGCAGGAAGAGGATCTGCGGTGCAGCGGTGACAATCACGCCGTCGCGCCACACGGCAATCCCGTTGGGAAAGGAAAGCCCCTCGGCGAAGAGCCGGCTCGTCTCGTAGCGGCCGTCGCCGTCAGCGTCTTCGAGAACGCGAACGCGGCCGCCAGCAGCACCCTTGCCATCCATGCCGCTTGGATAATCAGCCATCTCCACCACCCACAGCCGCCCCTCGGCATCCCAGTCGAAGGCCACCGGATCGAGAACATCGGGCTCGCTGGCGACAAGCTCCACCCGGAATCCAGGCGGCACGTGGATCCCCCGCCGGGTCTCCTCAGGCGATCGCGGCAGCACCGGTGCCGCCAGAGGCAACGGCGGCGCGAGCCGCGGCTTCCCAGGCTCCAGGCCTGAAGCGGCAAAAAGGGCCGCGGCCTCGGCAGCCTCGAGTGCCCGATCAAAGAGGGCGACCTCGGCGAGATGGCCATCGAGAGGGGCGAAATGATCGTTGCGGCTGCCAAGGAAATACTCCCGCGCGTCGGGAGCCGTCGGAACAATCTCCCCCTCGATCTCCGGCTCGCTTGCACCATTGAGCCACAGCGTCACCCGGCTCCCTTTTCGGGCCATGACGACATGATTCCAACTCCGGGGCGGGAGGACGGTCTTTCCGGAGAGAATCTCGTTGCCCTCATTGCCGTTGAAGACAATCAGCCGCCCGGGGACAGTCGGCGGGGCCGAGCCGCCGATGCCAAGATGATCCCCCGGTGCCCCTGCGGCATCGGCGGGGCCGCGCGAGAAAAGATAGGCGGCAACGGGGCGGGACTCGTTGCCGAGATCGCTGCGAAACCAGCAGGCGACACTCCAGTCGTCATCGAGAGCGTCGCTGTGCCCCGCCAGCCGGCCGCCGCGGAAGGTGGCGAAGGCCCGCGGATCGAAGCCGACGGCCCCCTGGACCGTGAGCCCCTCAGGCGACTCGGCCAGCGGCCAGGCCTGCACCGGCCGGACCGCCGCCACCTGCGCGGCATGGTCAGCGGGAAACGGGGGCGGGTTTGCCAGCCGAAGGCGTTCTTCGTCTGCCTCGCGCCGTCGCGTCTCGGCAGCGGTTCGCTCTTGGCCAAGACCAGACTCCTCCCACAACGCGGCCATCCCGACCGGATCGAGAGCGCGGTCAAAGAGCGCCACCTCGTCGAGCTTTCCCTGCAGGCCTTCTCCGAGGACGATCGCCGTCGCCGCGGTCGCGGCTCTCCCCTCCAGCACCGGTTGCGGGTGGCCGTCGAGATAGACTTCGACTCCATCGCCGCGGCGGACGATTGCCACCTGATGCCAGTCGTCGGCGCGGAAGCGCATCTCTGTCCGCTGCTCGCCAAGCGCAAAGCCGAGCGCGTGGTCGGCATCCTGCCGGGCGATGAGTGGTTCGGCGGCGAGGCCAGTGCACAGCGCCCCTTGGCGGGAACTTGCGCCACTTCGCTCGCCCAGCCACACCCAGGCGATGAGCGTGGCATCGCCGGCCGGGGCTTTGCCGGGAAGGATGAGTTGACCGCCGGCCAGATGAACCGCTCGGTTGATGGAGTCGGATTGCGAAAACGCCGATGGCACGAGGGCCTCGCCGTCGCCGCAGCCGCTCCCTGTGCCAACGCCGGGGAGATACCAGGCAAAGCCAGGTGCAAGCCGCGCTGGCATGCCACCCGCGACGGCATTGTGCGGTGCGGCACCATCCTCGTCGTCGAGCCTCCAGAGGCCAATCGGCTTGGCAGCCAGCAGCCCCTCGGCCGCCGGTCCGTGGCGCTTGCCCGGCACACGCCTCGGCTTCCCCGTCACCTCCTCAAGCGCGGCCACGAGGGTCTCGACGATCTTCGTTTCGGCAGCCACTTCGAGGCCGGCAGTCCGGGCAGGCCAGGTGGTGTAGCCGCCGAGGACGTGCTGCTCTGGCGGCGGGATGTAGCCTTCGGCACCGTTGGCCAGTTCGACGTTGAAGTGCATGCCCGCCGGAGAGCGGCTGCGCAGTTTGAGTCCGGTAAGCGCATAGACCTCGTTGGGGAGCGTGGCGATCGTGACATCACCGATACGGATCGCTTGGAGGGTGAGGCTCGTCTGCTTCCGCTCGTTGAGGATCAGCGCCTCGCGGGCGTAGACCTGGGGGATGTTCTGGGGAAGGTCATCGATGATCCCCGCGGCAATCGGCTTGGCCCATGCCAGCCGCGCCGCATCAGGCACCCGGTAGGCAAGCGGCAGGACTTTTTCAGTCATCGCCAGCGACACGTGGTCGCGATACTCGATCGATTCCAGCACGGCGACTGCGTTGCGGGCCACCGCGGCGGCGTACTCCTGGATCGCTGTGGGACGCTGCGCGGAGCCGTAGTCCATCCACATTAGATCGCCGCTGGTCCCTTGCGAGAGCGCGCAGACAAAAGGGCCGTTGCCGTCGCCGGGCTCACCGAGGGCCGAGGTAACGAACCGGCTGAAGAGTCCGAAATAGTCTGACGAGACGGCTGGCGACCCAAAATAGTGCTGCGAATAGTTGGCAAACACCGCCAGCGGTTTTCCCGCAGCAGACTGGATCGAGATCACCGACAGCTGCGGATCGACCGGACCCGATGGCCCGATGATCTCTTTGGAAAGATGTCCCGGATGCATGTTGGCCAGAGCGGTGGGATTACCAAACGGATCGACGACACGCGTCTCCGGCCGCCGCACCCAGCGGCGGTTGTGGGTGTGATGCCAATCATCGACAAATCCCCAACCGAGCCGCGCCGCTGCCAGCCGGTCGTTCGCAGCCACAATTGCCTCGGCGATCGCCCCCGGCAGACGGGCGGCATACGGGGCGTCAAGACGGGTACCGAGGCACCCCATCGCTGCGGGAGCCGAATGGGTGTGTGTCGCCGAGACCATCATCCGCTCGACCGGAATGCCCGATCGCGCCGCTGCCTGCACCTTGGCCTCGTCGATCAGGGTCTGCGGCATCATGCAGGTGTCGACGACGACAAGTGCCAGCCGCACCGGTTTGTGGCCCTCGCTCCCACCGTCATCCAGGACCATCGCCCGCACCAGCAGCGGGTCGTGAACGCGGTCGGCGCGTCCCTCGAGAAAGCCGCCGGCGACGATCGAAGGGGGCTCTGGAGGAGCATTGCGGGGGGTGATATCGACGGCGGCCGCACCGGCCCGAAATGTCGGTGCCGATTCCACCGCTGTGGCCCGCGGCAGGTGACTGGCGGCCCATAGCGATCCGATTGCGACGACGACGACCATCCGCAGCATGGCGATTGCTCCTGGAAACAGGCACGGTGGGCAGCAGGTCGGCTGGCAGCCCCTCCAGGCACTACTGTAGACTTTTGCCGACGGGGAGGAGATGAGCGATGCTGACTTTCGCTAATTCGATGCACTCTGGCGGCGCCCTGGCGCGGCGGTCGTTCCTGCGCGTCGGTGGGGCGGGCATGGCCGGACTGCTCGGAGCGGGATTGCCCGGCATTGGCGGACCGGGAATCGGAGGAGCCGCGGAGGCCGCCCGGCCGTTCCTCCGCGACAAGTCGGTGATCTTTCTTTTCATGCACGGCGGCCCGTCGCAGTTCGAGACGTTTGACCCCAAGTCGGAAGGCACAAGCAACGTCCGCAGCCAGACCGGCGACATCCCCACCTCGATTGCGGGGATCAACTTCGGTGCCACCTTCGCGCAGCTGGCCACCCGGGCCCACCTCTTCAACACCGTCCGTTCATTCGTCACCGGCGACGGCAACCACGACATCAAGCCGGTGGTCGGTGTGGCGACGCAGCGGGCCAACATGGGCTCGCTCTATTCGCGGGTGGCAGGCCCGATGCGGCCGGCCACGGCCATGCCCACGAACATCACCCTCTTTCCCCCAGCCGTCATCAAGGATGCCGGCCCGCCGATCACCGATTTCGGGAACTTCGCCTCCGCCGGCGACCTCGGCCCCTCCTATGCTCCGCTCGTCCCCGGCGGTGGCGGAAGTTTCCAGGAAGACATGAAGCTCCATCTCCCCCAGGACCGTCTCGGGGACCGGCGCGGGTTGCTCGCCGAACTCGACCGGGGCAAGCGGTGGCGCGATCTGGCCGCCATCCGCGGGGCCGGAGCGATCCACGATTCCGCGTTTGACGCCCTGCTGCGGGGGGTGTCCGACGCCTTCGACCTGGAGAAAGAGGATCCCCGAATCGTCGAGCGTTACGACACGGCGCCACACTTCCGACCGGAGTCGATCGACAAGAAGTGGAACAACCACAAGCACTACGCCGACCATGGCCAATCGATCGGGAAGCTCCTCCTCCTCGCGCGCCGCCTCTGCGAGCGGGGGGCGGGGTTTGTGACGGTGACGACGAGCTTCGTTTGGGACATGCACGCCGACATCAACAATGCCCCGGTCACCGAGGGGATGGGCTATGTCGGCGCCCCCTTCGACCATGCGGTGGCGGCGCTGATCGACGACATTGAGGCGCGCGGATTGTCTGAAAAGATTCTGCTGGTCTGTTGCGGTGAGATGGGGCGGACACCGCAGCTCAACGCCGCCGGTGGCCGCGACCACTGGGGGGGACTGGCGCCGCTGCTGCTCTACGGCGGCGGCTTGGGGAAGGGAAACGTCATCGGCCGCTCAAGCCGCGACGGCGGTCAGCCCGCCTCCGACCCGGTGTTTATTGCCGATCTCGTGGGGACGATCATGCGGACGCTCCTCGATCTCTCCGAAGTCCGCCTCCTCGACAGCCTCCCCAAAGCGCTCCAGGCAACGCTCTCCCAGGGCCGGCCGATCCCCGGGCTGGGGTGATCCTCGCGGGGGCTTCCGGGTCTGCCGATCTGGGAACAATGGGCGATGAATCATCGCGGCGATCCGATCACTTTGCCCACGCGCTGTCCGCAGCCACATCGAGACGGCGGCCGAAGTCAGTGCCCAGCCAAATGCGATCCTTCAGCCCCGGCGCCGGCTGCAGCCGGGGACTCCCCGCGAAGACTGTCGGGAAGCCATTCCTTCTCTGCCGCGTCGGGATCAACGGCACTGATCCCCTCCATGAAGGAATCCTCCTCGTGATCGTCCTCGCTGGCACTCGTTCCGAAGAATGAGTACATCACCGGAACGAGGATCAGCACGAGGAGTGTCGTCAGCGCCAGTCCGAATGCCAAAGCCGTCGCCATCGGGATCAGGAACTGCGCCTGGAAGCTCTTCTCCAGCAGCAGCGGCAGCAGCCCACCGATGGTTGTGATACTGGTGAGAAAAACCGGCCGGAAGCGGACGCAGCCAGCCTCCCGCAGCGCCCGCCGCAGGGGCTGTCCCTCACGGACACGGGCATTGATGAAGTCCACCAGAACGATCGAGTCGTTAACCACCACACCCGCCAAGGCCACCAATCCGAACATGCTGAACAACGTCAGCGGCATTCCCATCGCGGCATGACCAAAGACGGCACCGACACATCCGACCGGGATCGCCGCCAAGATGATGAACGGTTGAAAGTACGACTTAAACTCCATCGTCAGGAGGACGAACATCGCAAACAACGCCACGACGAACCCCACTCCCAGGCTGCGGAGCGACTCGCGGGTCTGCTCCTGTTCCCCCTCCCAGCGAACGCGCACCAGCGGATACTCGCGCAAGAGATCGGGCATGAGGCGTTTCTCAAGGTCAGCCGTCACCTGGGTGCTGGTGAGGGAACTTTGCGCGACGTCGATGTCGGCGATCACTGAAATCGAACGCTTCTGGCCGAGACGGTTGATCTCCGAGTAGCCACGGACCACCTTCACGTCGGCGAGTTCGCCGACCGGGCGTTTGACGCCGTCCGGCCCCGTCACCCGGATGTCGTCAAGAGCAGCGAAACTGCGACGCTGGTCAGCTGGGTAGCGGACCATCAATTTCACTTCGTGGCGACCCCGCTGAAGGCGCATCACCTCCTCGCCGTAGAAACTCGCCCGGATGGTGGCAGCCAGGTCCGCCAGCGACACCCCCATCGCCTCGGCACGGGGCTTGATCTTGACCTGGTACTCCCACTTGCCTGGCCTGGAATCGTCGTCGATGTCGATCACCCCGGGATACTGCCGGAGCCAATCCTTGCAGCGTTCCACAGCGGCCTCAAGTTGCCGCACTCCCTCGGGATCGCTCGGGGCGAGCAGCTTAAAATCGATCGGCTTGCCGCCGGGGCCGATGTTCTCACTGCCGTAGACGAGCGAGTCGATGCCGGGGAATTCACCCGACGACTTCCGCCACTCGCTGATGAACTGCTCACTGGTCACATTTCGCTTCTCGCCATCGACCAGCTCCACCGAGACGGCGCCAACATGGCTTCCACTGGCCCGGGCACCAGGCCCCACTTCGCCGACCATCGACACCTGCCCGACCGAGCGGTTGACCAGTTCCACGATCGGAGCCCCATCGGGGGCCAATCGCTTGGCGACGTCGAACGCCGCCTGCTCGATCCGGGCCGTCGCCTCCTCGGTGACATCCGCCGGCGTGCCGTCGGGGAACGAGACCTTGGCCATCAGCCGGTTAGCATCGACCTTGGGAAAAAGGGAGAAGGGCGTCACTCCGCTCCGTACCAACCCCACGGCAAGCAAGAGGAGCCCCATGGCGAAGGCCAGCACGCTCAGCCGGTTATCGAGGGCCACGTCGAGCGACGGGGCGTAGATCGTTTTCACAAACCATTTGAGGCTCCGGTCGCAGGTCCGCTGGGCCCAAGTCACCAGCGGCATGAGCGGCTTGAGTGGCGTCAGGAAAAATCCCAACACCGTAAACACGAGGTTCTTCTCGTGGGAAAGGTGGCCGGGGAGGACGAGCAGGGCTTCGCTGAGCGACATCAAGAGCGCCGTGATGAAGGCGAAGGGCATGACGGCGATAAATTTCCCCATCACTCCCGACACAAAACAGAGCGGCAGGAACGTGATCACGGTCGTGAGCACGCTCGAGATCACGCTCGGGATCACCTCCACCGTGCCGTCGATTGCCGCGCGCTGAAGCCCCTTTCCCATCCGCCGGTGTCGGTCGACATTGTCACTGACGACGATCGCATCGTCGACAACGATGCCGATCGCCATCAGGAAGGCAAACATCGAGAGCATGTTGAGCGTCTGGTCGGTGAGGTACATCAAAGCCCCCGTACCAAGCATCGCGAACGGGATCCCGGAGGCCACCCAGAAAGCCGTCTTCAGATCGAGAAACAGTGCCAGCATCACAAACACGATCGCCAGTCCCTGGAGACCGTTGGAGACGAGCATCTCCAAGCGATCGCGGACGTCGATCGACTGGTCGGCCCACACCGTCAGTTCGTAGCCGGCTGGGAGCCGAGCCATCTCGGTATAGCCACGCACGGCCGCCACCATCGCCAGCAGATCTTCACCGGAACTGCGGTCGATCGAGACCACCATCCCCTTGCGGCCGTTGATGCGGTTGGTGGAGGCGATGTCGGCAAAATCGTCGCGGACCGTGCCCAGATCACCGACGGTGAGCACAAGGCCGTCGGGGAGCGTGACAAGCGGAAGCTTGGCGATCTCCTGGCCGATATAGCGTTTGTTCTTGCCGCGCAGGAGGATCTCCCCCCCCTGGCTGCGGATCGTGCCACCGGGCAGTTCGAGGTTCTCTCGGCGGACGATCTCAGCCACCTTCTGCAGCGACAGTCCGTATTTCCGCAGCGTCTCCTCACGGATCTCGATGTCGATCTCGAAGTCCCGCGCCCCGATGAGGTTGGCCGCCGACACGGCAGGTAACGACAGCAGATCATCGCGGACCTGCTCGGCCACATCACGCAGTCCCGCTTCGGATACCTCCTCGTCACCGTCGGTCGCCACGGGAGCGAGGACGCCGACCTTGATCGCCGGCGTGCGCAGCGTCACCTGCTCCACCTTCGGATCTTCGGCGAGTTCTGGGAGACTGGGGATCCGTTCGACCTCGGAGCGGATCTCGCCGAGCACCTTGAGCGTGTCCTTCACATTCCCGTTGAGTTCGAAGACGCAGTACCCCATCCCCTCCTGGGCCACGCTCGTCAATTTCTTGATGCCCGCCACGCTCCGGCAGGCCTCCTCGATCTTCTGGCAGATCCCCTCCTCAACCTCCTCGGGGGTTGCCCCTGGATAGGGAACCGCGACGAGGACGATCTCCAGTTCGAACTCAGGGAACGTCTCGCGGCGCATGGCGGCAAAAGCCATGCCACCCACAAGCAGGATCGCCACCACCAGCGTGTTCATCGCCGGCATGTTGCGGACGGTCCAACTGACGATCGAGCGCATCCGCATGGTCCTCGGGCGTCTGGTGGGCGTCAGGGGCAAGAAAGGAGAGTTGCGGCGATTTGCCGTGGTGGTCAGCCGGGGTCGACAGGGGCCGTCGCCGACCGGGTGTCAGGGCGCGGTGCCGAAGCGTCATCGCTGTCACTGACGGCCATGCCGTCACGTGGATTGGCCAACTGGCTGGTGACGGCGCGGTCACCGGCGACGAGTCCGGAGGAAGCCGAGTCGAAATAGACCCTGCCGGAGGCAACGTGGATCGGTCGCGGTTTGAGGACTACCAGCCTACCGTCGCGCACCACCCACACCTCGCCGGTGGGGCGCTGGGCATCCTCCGGAATCGAGACCAGATCCTGCCCGGCATCGACATGAACTCGGACTTGGACGAACATCCCGCGGAGCAGCGACCTCGGCGCCTCGGCAGGCAACTGCGGCATGAACGCGCCGTAGGAATCGATCGCCCGGACCGCCGTCGGATCGGGGATGAGCACGCGGCAGGGGAGCGTACGCGTTTTCTCGTCGAGCCCCCGTCCCTCCTGACGGCTGAGCGTTCCGGCCCACTGGTAGGTCCGGTCGCCGAGCGTGAATACCACCGAGGCCGGAGTTTCGGGAATTTCATGCGCACCGGGAGAGGCTGCCACGGCAGCCGATTGGGCGCCCCACACCCGCGCTACCTCGTCCATTCTCAGGCTGCTCTTCACCTCAGCGGCGCTGGTGTCTTCCAAGACCACCAGCGTCGTCCCCTTGGCGACGTAGGAATCCTGCTCCACCTTGTCATCGACGACCACCCCGTCGACCGGGGCGATGACGCTCGTCCGTGAGAGATCGAGTTTGGCGCGCTCAAGCATCGTCGAGGCGAGGGCCTCGGCTTCCTGAAGACGGTTGCGCCGCTTCTGCAGGACCCGCTTCTGGCCCTGGAGCATGGTGAGCGAATTGGCAACGGTGAGCTCGTCGCGGATCGCCTGGTCGGCCGCCGACTCGGTGACGATCCTCCCTGCCTTGAGAGTGTCGAGGCGGGAAGACTCACGCTGGGCAAGATCGACTTGTCGCTTCGCCAAGTCGACCGAAGCCGCATTCTGCTCCAACTCTTCGTCGATCTCGTCGATTGTCAGCACGGCCTGCTGCAGTTCGCGCTCGAGACGAGAGACATCGAGTTGATAGTCCCGCGGATCGATGCGGAACAGCACAGTGCCCTTGGTGACGTATTGCCCAGACTTACAGGCAGCCGACTTCTCCTGGACCCGCCCGGCGACTTCCGCGGCCAGCGTCACTTCGCGGAGCGGCACCACGACGCCATCGGCCTCGATGTCGACGCCCCCCTCCTGCCGGACGACCTCGGCAGTCCGCACGGGCACCGCGGAGGGCTCCGACACATCCACACGCTGCGGCGGGGGCTGGCTCCCCATCAGCAGAAACAAGGCCACGGCGCCACCCAGAATGACCAGCGGCAGTACCCAGCTGAGAATTGTGCGGAGAAATTTCATCTGGGAATTGTAGCCGGACTGTTGGCAACGAGGAGGATCAGTTTGCCGCCCGTGCCCCCCCCGGCTGTTCGGCCACGACAAGTTCCCCCTGCATCGCCATCCAATGCCCTGGAAAGGTGCAGATAAAGGGATACCGGCCCGGCTGATCGGGGACGCGGAACTGGATCGTCGCGGTGCCACCGGGCGCCACAATGTCGGTCCAGGCCACCACATCGGCTGACTCCGGCACGTAGTTTCGGGCCGCCGCCTCCGGATCGGTCACCAAGGCATTCACCGCCGCCCCAATCACGGGAAGCGAATCGGGCCGGAGGAGCGCCCAGTTGTGGGGCACGGTGTCGGGATTGGTGAGTTGGATCGAGATCGCCTCACCGGGACTCGCGGCGACTGTCTTGGGGAGATAGGAGAGGTTCGGGCCAACCGCGATCGCGATCTGCCGCGCCCCCTCGATCGGCGCTGCGAACGGGTTGGGGCGGGTGTGCAGTGCCCGGGCCACGTCGGCCGCCAACGGATGCGGAAGCAACGGCAGCGTCCGCTCGGCCGCCCCTGGGAATCGCTTGTCGAGCCGGTTGGCGGTGATCACCAGATCGTGCTCGCTGCCGGCGTTGCTCGTCACCAACAACTGCAACTGGTCGACCGGCTGAATCTCCGGGATCTCCAGGAACAGCGATCGCAAGTCGGCGGAGCAGATGGCAGCGGTGATCGGCAAAGAATCGTGGCCACGGAGCCCCTCGTGCTGTGTCGACCATTCGTCCGATCCGTATCCGCCGCTGTAGCGGTAGTTCCAGCACTGCGCGAAATGCCGGGCGGGATCGGCGGCCACCGCCGCATCAATCGGCTCCGAGAAATCGATCTGCACGCCGTTGTCGTGGAGATGGAAGCCGACCGGCTGCTGGAGCCTGTGGCCGGTGTAACGGACGCGCTCCAGGCAACCGTCGGCGGCCGTGTAGGTGCCCCAGCCAGCCATTCCGCTGACATAGATCGCCCCGTCGCGGGGATTGAATCGTCCCCGGTGCGATCCAGACCGAAACGACACCGGCAGCGGCACGATCGCCCCCTGCTGCTGCCCGGCCACCTCGTCGCGGAGGAGCACCATCGCCGTCCCCGCGCCAAACGACAGATGGACAAGTTGCCCGCCGAGCGGCCCCATTGCTCCTTCCGGCACCCACACCTGCCCGCCGCAGTTGTTGTCGAGTCCCCGCGGGAGATAGACCAGCGGCAGATCGGGGACGCGGCCCGAGACCGGGCCCTTGTGCCCGAAATGGAGCGGTGGAGTCCCTGGCTGGGGCCTCCCCGGAGGGACGGCCCCGACGAGGCTCGCCGGCACCCAGTCTCCCTCGCTCGATCCGGCGGTGATCGTCCCGTCGGGGCAGATACCGACGCCGTCGGAGTTGCGCAGGCCCGTGGCCAGCACTTCAGCATCCTTCCCATCGGCTGAGATCCGCACCAGCCCCTGGGCGCTGCAGGCGGTGATGAAGCGGCCCTGGTCATCGCGAACGAGCCCGCAGGTGTAGTCGTGGCCCCCTGCAGAGGCGGTGTAGGCCCGCGAGAAACACTCGTAGCGGTCCGCCTCGCCATCGGCATTGGTATCGATGAGTTTCGTGATCTGGTCGCGGCCAAGCACATGGATCGTGCCGTCAACGATCGTCATGCCGAGCGGGTGATGAAGCCCGGCGGCGATCCGCCGCCACCGCAGCCGGCGGGGATCCCCATCCGGTCCGGGATCCAACGGAAGGGCGTGCCACACATCCCCCTGCATCGTGCAAACGACGATCGAGCCGTCGGGGAGGAAATCATGGTCGCCGCAGAACAGCAGCGCTTTCCAGGGATTTTTGGTCGGCAGCTCAAAGGTGTCGACCGCATAGGGCACCTGGGTGCCACGGATGATCTTGGTCTCGATCGATTCCGGCCACTGGGGGGCGCCGCCGGCGAGCATGGCGGCGAAAGGATGCGTTGCAACCGGGCCAACCACCCGCTCAACAGCCCCTTCCTTGAGCGTCGGGACATCCAGCATCCGGACGCCGTCACGCGTGTAGAGAAAGCCGACTCGGCTTCCCTGTCGGACAAACCCTTCATATGCCACCACGCCTGCGGCGGGCTGCGTGACCGCTGGCGGCAGCGGCATCTCCTCTCCAGCCGGCGCGAGGCCACCGAGGAAGCCATAGCGGGTGTCAGAGAGCGTGAGGAATCCTCCCTTCCAGGCCAGGGGATAGCTGATCGAGTCGGGGTCGAAGCATACGCTGACTCCTTCCCCGAGCTGGATGCAGACACCGCGGACAACCGTCTTCCCGAAGGCATGGAGCACCCCTGCCTGCAGCGAACCGAGAACGGTCTGGTTCCAGCGGCCGTCGCGCCAGGTCTCCTCGTTCTGATTGCCCCAGTGCCCCAGTTTTCCGCTGTCGAGGCCGGGATACTGCGGCAGCAGTGACGGCGTGGGGCATAGCGCCCGGAACCAGCGCGCTTCCTTGGCATAGAAGTCGTACTGCCGGTCCCGGTTGACAGGCAATTGCCAGTCGGGAAAAGCCTCGGGAAAAAGCGGTGCCCGATCGGGCTCGAAGGCCGCTGCTGTGGTGGGGTGGGCGGCGGCCACAATCGCGGCCATGGTGGCCGCCGGCAGGTCTGCATGCCGGCCGAGGTCGGCGAGGAAGCGGACGAGATCGCGCCTGTCGCGCGGATGGACTCCCTGCATCAGCCCGTCGGGCATCAGGCTCCCGGTTTCTTCGATGGCCTCAATCTCCCCCTTGGCGATCTCCTCGCGGGCCCCCGTGGCCGGGTCGCGGAGTACAACCACGGCGTTGTCTTCCCGCTCCCGGTAGCCGCGGCGGCTACCGCCATCGGAGGTGATCACCGTCACCGAGCGGTATTCCGGTTGAATGGCATGCTGTGGCCAGAGAAGCGACTCGGCAATGTGCTCAACGGTCTTCTCGGCGCCAAGTTTCGTCAGTGCCGGGCCGACGGTGCCGCCATGCTCCCCCACCTTGTGGCAAGAGACGCAGGCCAGCGTGTGGCGGACAAACACCCGAGCGCCACTGGCGGCGCTAGCTCCCTCCCCACGCGCCTCCGCAGCAAGCGCCGCAACGAGGGCTGGATCGTGGGGAATGCCCCCCGGCGGTCCGCTCGACGCGGCCTTCGGTACCGTGGCCGGCGGTGCCTGCCAGGTCTTCATTCCCGGCAGTGCTCCGGGATCCTTGCCGTCGAGCTTCGCAGCCACCCAGCCGAGCCCCTGGATGTTGTCGCGGAGCCGATCCTCAGCGTCGAGTTGCGTGTGATTGAGGATCCCAAACGGCCCCTCGAAACCACTCTCCTGAACAATCTTCAGAAGCTCGAGATCCTGTTCTCCGGTGCCGACAGGAGCGATCTTCAGGCCGCGGGCCTCGCCATCGGCGAACATGCCATTCAGATTGAGCACCTGGAGATAGGGCTTGATCCGCGCGAGCAACTCACGGAATCGGCCCGCATGGAGATGGCCATGATGCTGGTTGTAGACGATGCCGACATTCGTGATTTTCCCCTCGCCGGCCCGGAGCGCTTCGATGATCTCGATTTGGTTCTCCGGCTCGCCGAACCAGCCGCCATGGTTGTAGAGCCCGACGGTGCAACCGATATTCTTGGCCGCCTCAGCGATCGGACCGATCCGGGCGGCTTCGGCTGCCACGCGGGCCTGTTGTTCCTCTGGCGAAGCCGTCGGCCCGCCACCCCCACTGACCCACAGGCTGGGCGTCATGCCGTGGGCTTTGAGGACGCCGAGGATCAGCCGCGCCTCGTCGTTGAGCTCGCCAGGAAACCACCAGGCGATCAGCTCGATCCCCTCCGCTTGGATAGCTTTCATCTCGTCGTCGAACTGCGGCACATGCTCCGCCCGGTAGTCGTAGGCATATTTCACGATTCCCAACCGCTTCATCATCGCCGCCCGGTCAGCCGGCGACCGGGCCTCGTCGTCAAATGGCACGATGCACCAGGCGACGAGGTTGTCCCGTCGAAAGAGCTTCTCAGCAGGGACGATCTCGGCGGCCGGCGCCACGGCGGGCCAGGCCGGCGCCAGGAGAGCCAGCAGCCCCAGAGCAAAGCACGAGCGGTTGATGCCGATCACAGATGAATCCCCTCAGGTGTCACGATCGCCCGGGCAGTTCGTTGCCGGGCTCGACGAGTATGCCACAGAGCCCATCCGCCACGCATCCCGGCTACGCGCCCCCCAAACCTACCGCGGCGACTTGAGCCGCTGGCGGACGAGCACCGGGAGATGCTTCACCGGCACCGAGCCGCAGAAGAGCACCGCCTCGTGGTAGCGGCCGAGCTCAAAAGCCTCCCCCTGCTCGCGCTGGATCTCTTGGCGGAGACGGTGATGGGCGGTGCGGCCGGCGAAGTAGGTGGAGAGCTGCACGGAGCTCTGCTTGGCGCGGACGATTTTCGGCCGCGCTTCCCCCTCCGTCTGGAAGGCGTCGTCGATGAGGAACTGGAGGGCCTTCTCGTCGCTCCAGTCTTCGCAGTGCATGCCATGATCGAGCAGGGCATTGCAGACAGAACGCAAATAAAACTTGAGTTGCATCAGCCGGAGGGCCAAGTCGCCTTCACCGTAGCCCTGATCGAGCATCATCTGCTCGGTGTAGACCGCCCAGCCTTCGATATTTGTCCCCGAATGGAGCACGCGGCGGACGAGCGACGGGCAACGGTTCGACCACTCCAGTTGCACATAATGCCCCGGATAGGCTTCGTGGATCGTGAGGATCCGCAGCATCTGCCGGTTGTATTCCTCGAGGAAGCTTTCTCGGCGGCGTTCATCCCATGACGCCGGGGGCGGGCTGATGGCGTAGGTGCTGGGGCCACTGGGATCGAGCGGCAGGGCATTTTCGAGATAGGCAGCGGAATTGCCGCGGCGAAACTCCGGCATCTCGAGAATTCGGCAGCGGTCAGGCTCAGGGAGACTGACGATATCGAAAGTGCGAATGAACTCCTTCAGCCCCGCCACCGTCTCTCGCGCATCGCGGACGAGCGTCTCGGGCGCGCCATGATCACGGTTCACCGCGCCGATCACGAGCCGCACAAGCTCTCTCCGCCCAGCATCATCCTCCGGGGGCAGCGGCCTGCCGGAGAAGTGCTTGTGCCACAGCTGCCGCGACACGGCAATCAGATCACGGTGCACCCGCACAAACTCGCCCCGGGCCTCGGCAACGACGCGATCGGCATCCCACCCCATGTCGAGAACGAGCTCGAGCTTCTGGGAAAACTTCTCCTTCCCGAGCCGCCAAGGTCCACGGGCCTGGGGGAGGAGTTCCTTCTCGAGGAATGCCTGATGACGCTCAAGCGCCACGACAACCGGCTTGGCAGCCTCACGGAGCGCCGGCAGTTGCGGCGAATCACTGGCCAGTGAAAAGAGATCGCCAGAATAGAAAGCGACCGACCCACGGTTCTGCCCGATCGCCGTTTCGAGCATCGTCGGGGTCGGGTCAACGAGCGACACTTTGGCCGCGTCAACGACCGCCGGAATGAGCTTCATCCGCGCAATCGCATTCTCGAGGTTTTTTTCTTTGGGCAGCGTCGACTGCGTCAGGAGCGCGTAGACCGAGTCGGTCGTGTAAGCGCCGTAGACCCGCGCGTCCTGCTCGAACGGCCGCTCGTTCTCGGCCAGCCAGATGCTGCGGAGGAGATCTTCGCGGAGGATTTCGTAGTCGATCTGGCCATCGACGGAGAGCTTTTCAGGTGCCGCACCGCCGAACGCCTGCTCAAGAGCCGCAAGCTGTCGCTTCCAGTGGTCGAGCCATCCGGCCCGAGCCTCAGGGGAAATGTCGTCGAGGAGGTGATCAAAGGAGTGGTCGCCGAGCGCACTGGCCTCAAGCGGCCGAAGCCGGAAGCTCTCCTGGAGGTGGTCGCGGAAAAACTCGGCCAAGCGAGCGTCGGCCGTCCCTGCGCCGGCCGGCTCGGCTCCTGGTTGCAAAACGGCCGTCACGGCGGCGTGATCCGACGGGGTGCGGCCGTCGCGCTCACTGCGGTCGACGCCCCCTGCAGCCACCCGCCAGTCCCGCGAGCAGCCGATCCAGTCGATCCGCACGCCGCCGGTGTTGCGGGCGTCAAACCCAGTGAACGTCCCTTCCGCGCCAGCCAATTCGCGCGTCGGCACCGCCACGCGGAAGGTGTCGACAAGCGTTGCGGGGCCGTCGTCGCCAGCATTGAAGAGGGCTTCGTAGGGGGGCGTCCCTTCCCCGGCGTTGAAATCACCGCTGACAACAAGCCGGCAGCCATCGCCATTTTCCCCGAGCCAGCGGCGGATAAGCGCGGCCGACTCGCGGCGGGCCCAAGCCCCCTGATGGTCGAAGTGGGTGTTGAGAAACAGGGTTGGCAGTGCGGCCGGATCGGTCTTGTCGGCGAGCTTTACCCAGGTGGCGATCCGTGGCAGGGCGGCATCCCAGCCTTTGCTGCCGACCACGTCGGGAGTCGGCGACAGCCAGAAATCTCCGCCGGCCGTCTTCTGAAAACGTTCCGTCTTAAAAAACAGCGCCGCCATCTCCCCCTGCTCACGTCCATCGTCGCGGCCGACACCCGCAGCCTCGTAGCGATGGAGAAGCCCAAGGAGCTCGTCGCGCTGAAAAGCCAGCGTCTCCTGCGTGCCGAGGAGATCGGGATCGAACTTGGCAATCGTGTCGGCGAGGAACTGTTTCCGGTTCGGCCAGGCGTTGACACCGTCATCGGCGGTGCCGTAGCGGATGTTGAAACTCATCACGCGGACAGGCTCTCCGGCCGAAGCCGGCCGGAACACGAAAAGCATCGCCAGCCAGGCCACCAGCACGCCACCGACGGTGAACAATCGCATCTCGCTCCTCCTGTTTCGTCCAACCGGACTGGAAAAAGGTGCCAGCCACCATTTGCCCACCTCGCTGGTGATCCGTCCACCCCGGGAAAAAGGTGGCTGGCACCTTTTTTCCTCACCCGTCGCGGGCTGCGGCCAGAACCTCCTCCTTGAGCAACGCATATCCCCGCGTAAACCGAGCCCCGATCTGGGCCTCGCGGAGATCGAAGCCGAAGGCCCGCTTGCTCACCGCCACGATCGGCGGCGCCTGCACCCGCTTGAAGAAGCTTCCCTTGAACCGCCGCCAGACGAGCTCGAGGTCAGCAACAAACGCAGCCGCGTCGGGAAAGAACGTCCCTACGACGGTCTCTTCAGTGGCAAGCCCGAGCGTCTTCGCGAGCCGGCCAGCGGCGAAGTCGGCGAGGATTTCTTCTGGGTCTCGACGCAGTTCGACCATCTGATAGAGGAGCCGATCGTGATACTCAAACTGAAAGGGGTCGCCCCCCCCCTGCTCCGGATTCTGGGCGGCGGAGAGCTCGGCCGAGGGTTTTACCGCGAGCATCCCGGCAGGGATCGGCTGACCACGGGTGGCGTTGATGTGGCGGGCGAGATCGTAGACCTGTGTCTTGTAAAGATCCGCGATCGGTGCCACCGCGCCGCCGACGTCGCCGTAGAGCGTGCAATAGCCCTGGGCGAGCTCTGTCTTGTTGCCGTTGTTGGTAAACACGACGCCGCATCGATCGATGGCACCAATCTGCGCAGCGAGCCCCGCGAGCACCCGGCTGCCGCGGTCGCGGGCCTGGATGTTTTCGTCGACGAGACCTTCGACGGGAGCCCCGGTGAGCCCCTCAATCTGCTGGCGCGTGACGTCGACCGCCTCTTCGATCGGCGCTACGAGAAAACGGATCCCGAGCCGCTTGGCCAACTCGGCGGCGAGGCTGCGCGTGGTCGCGGAGTTGAACCGGCTGGGCATGGTGACGCCGATGACGTTGTCACTCCCAATTGCTTCAGCGCACAAGCTCGCGACGACCCCCGAATCGATGCCGCCAGAGAGCCCGACGACGACCTTCCGCCCCCCGATCCGCTCGAGCGTCGCCTTCAGTCCCGCAACAATTGCGGCATGGACCTTGGCGATCTCGGGTGGATCAGCCACGAGGCCCGAGACCAACGAGACGCTGTCCTCGCGGAACGACGCCCCTTGAGCGACTTTGCGGCCATCGACGTAGACGGGGCTTGCGCCATCGAAGAGGAAGACATTTTTGCCGTTATCTTGGGCACCGGTTGCATTGACATAAAAACACTCGCAGCCGCGGGTGCGGGCGGCGAGGACACGATCGCGCTTCGCCTGCTTGCCGATGCCGAACGGGGAGGCGGAGAGGTTGACGATCACATCGGCCCCCTTCGCTTTCAGGACGTCGACCGGCTTGAAGGCGTAGTCGTCGTCCCACAGGTCTTCGCAGAGGAGGACGCCCACCTTCCGCTGCTCCCCGCCGATCGAGAGCTCGAAAGGCGCGACGAGATCGGCAGGCGCCACGCCGAGCTCCTGGGCGAGCTTCGGCAGCGAATAAAAATGCCGGGCGTCGTCAAACTCGCGGTAGTTGGGAAGGAGCGATTTCGGCGTGGAGCCGGAGAACACTCCGTTGCCCACGAGGCTCCCGTCGGCAGCGACAAAGGCGGCGTTGTATTTCCGCGTCCGGCCGTCCTCACCGCGGAGGCCGAGCGGCGGCACGCGGCCGAGGATCGCCTCATGGCTGCCGAACACGGCCCGCACGTTCCCCCAAATCGCCGCACAGCGACCGCGCGTGTGGGCGACGATCTCGTCATTCATGCTCCCGAGATCACGAAGAAAGGCG
>QWOP01000053.1 GCA_003669605.1 Planctomycetota bacterium | reverse complement strand
GGCCTATCTCCAGGCCATGCTGGGAATCCTGCGCAAGAAAAACCCCCCCAAGAAGTCGGGCGGATTGGCCGCCCTCTGGCCGGGCGGATCGAAGGGGGGATCGCTCCGCAAACTCGTCGCCGCCGGCCAACAGCGAGACGTCATCAAGCAGGGGATCGACGCCCTCAAGGGGAATCCGTACGACGCGCCGGCGCTCTTGGCGATGGCCGATGCTTGCGGGCACCTTTCCTTCCCCGACACCCGCCGGGTGTATCTGAAGAATGCCCTTGATGCGGCACCGGCCGACGCCGAGGTCAATCGGCAGTGTGCGGCATTCCTGGCCGACACCGGCGAGTTTGACCAAGCGATCGCTTGCTGGGTACGGGTGTCGAACCTCAAGGGACTCTCCGACGTGGCCGAGAGGGAAATTGCCCGACTCCAGGTGGAGAAGACAATCGCGGCAGGGCATGGGATGACCGGCCGAGCGGCGCCCAGTGGTGGGGGAAAGGGCTCGTCCCCAGCAGCCGGAAATGCCACGCAAGCGGCGCGCGATCCCATCGCCGAGTTGCGGAAGAAGATCCGCGAAGAACCCACCGGGATCGAGGCCTACCTCGAACTGGCCGACATGCTGGAGCGTGATGCGACTGTCGACGAGGCCCTCAAGGTGCTCACTGACGCTCTGGCTGCCTCAGGGGGCGACATCAAGGTGCGGGAGCACATCGAGGACCGGCAGCTCCGCTGGGGGCGGCAGAAGGTGCTCGTTGCCGAGAAGCGAGTCGAGGCGGAAGACACCGCCGAGAACCGAACCGCCCTGGATCGCCTGCGGGCCGGATTTCTGCGTCAGGAGATAGAGGTCTTCTCGGCCCGGTGCACACGCTACCCGGAAAACCCAGCGCCGCGGTTCGAACTGGCGATGCGACTCAAAGCCGCCGGTAATTTCACCGAGGCGATCAAGGCCTTTCAGGAAGTGCTCCAGGACTCCCGACGGAAGGGGGTCGTGGCCCTGGAACTGGGGGAGTGCTTCCAGAAGATCAAGCAGTACCAGTTGGCCATGCAGAACTACGCCGTGGCCGTGGAGGCCCTCACCGAGCGGGAGGCCGACCAACGGAAGCGGGCTCTCTACCGGGCTGGGGTCCTGGCAAGCGGCCTGGAGGACCTCGACGCGGCCCGGAAATACCTTTCCATGCTGGCCGGGCTCGATTTCGGCTACCGGGATGTTGCCCAACGTCTGGACAAACTGGGCTCCGTCAAGGATAAAGGGGGCTGATTTCCGGCACGTCGCCGGTTTCGCTTTTTCGTCCGTCCGTCGTCATTCTCAGTCATTTTCGCAGGGATCAGGAATGCCCCATTCAGCCAGTGCCAAGAAGCGTCTTCTTCAGAACCTGCGGAACCGTGAGCGGAACCGGGCCACGAAATCAGAGATTAAGGGGCAGATTCGCAAGTTGCTCGAAGCAATTCGGGGCGGAGACGTTCCGGGTGCCAAGGAACATTTGAAGGCGGTGGCCCGCAAGGTCGACCGTGCTGCATCCGCAAAGACGATCCACCCCAACCGTGCTGCCCGCATCAAGTCGCGGTTATCGGCCCGGATTCTGGCGGCCTCCAAGGTCGCCACCTGATCCGCTCTCTGCTGAGTTGCCTGCGAGGCACCTGCTGGCCGGTTGTGAGCGGTCTACCGTTGTCAGTCCACGCCTTCATCGGCCGTGACTGGCCATACACGAGCCGGGGTGAGCGCCAAGAATTGGCGATGACGTCGATCAAGGGATCGATCAGCCTTGCTGATCAGTCCCAAACGATGTCGGTGGCTTTGAACACAGGGCCCTCGACGCAGGTCCGCCGGTAGTCCCAGCCACCGGCAGCGTCTCGGACACGGGCCACACAGGTGAAGCAGATGCCGATGCCACAGGCCATCGGTGCCTCCAGCGACACGTGACAGCCGAGGCCGCGGGCACTCGCCCACGTCCCCACGGCGGCCATCATCCGATCAGGCCCGCAGCAGGCGACGTGCAGCGGATTGACCGGGATTTCTGGCTCGCCGCCGGTGGCCGACGGAAAGCGACTCTCGAGCAGGTCGATCACCGTGCCACGGACCCCCGCCGAACCGTCGAGGGTAGCGACGTGGACATCCATCCCGGCGTGACGGAAGTCGTCGATGTCGCCGAGCGCCTCTGATCGTCCAGCCCCCCAGCAGAATGTCACTCGATCGCCGGCCGCCGCCCGCTCCCGGCCGAGGGACAACAGCGCCGTCTGTCCGATACCACCAGCCACCAGCAGGAGGTGCGGCACACGGGGGACATCCAGAAAGCCATTGCCGAGCGGTCCGCAGAGGCTCAGCAGAGCCCCGGGGGGGATCTCTTGCAGGGCGGTGGTGAACCTGCCGTGGACTGCGTACACGAAGTCGGCGTACCGCCGCTCCGCGGGCAGCCCGCGGGGGATGGTGTCATCGGCAGCCGCGAAGGTGTCGTAGACCGCCAGGGGGCGGGCGAGCAACGGGTCGACGCGGCCGTCGATTCGCAGCATGGCGAATTGCCCCGGGACGGCCTGGCGGGCGATCGCCGGGCATTCCAGCCGAATGCGGAAAATGCCGGCAGCAATCTGCCGATGGGCCACGACCCGCGAGGCCTCAACGCAGGGAGCGGCTGCGGTTGCCGCGCAGGGAGTGGGCGACTGAGCGGAGGCAACGGGAGTCATGGGAGAAAGGCTCCGGGCGGCGTGCGGGCTCGGGGCGAGAGCGGTGGCAAAGGGGAATGTCGCGCGAGTCGATCCGCGTCAGGATTCGCGTTTGTTCCTCCAGGAAGACGCCTTCCCGGGGCGGCGACGTCGACCGACGGATCGCGGTGGCCCTGCATCAGCCCCGCCGTCGTTCCCCCCGTCAGTCGCTGGGGGCTTGCGAGTCCGGGGGGGAAGGCCCCGTGGAGGCATCCCCCTGCTCTGGCTAGCACGGGGAGGCATAGGACGTTCTTCCCCCTCGGCAGGCCTTCCGGTGAAAGGGGGCCTGATGAACGGACGCTTGCCAGCCGGCGGACCTGCCGGCTCTGGTCTGCCGGCTGTCGCTGGCTTGCCTGCGAACGGGGGCCTGCCTGCTGACGCTGGTCTGCCGGTTGACGCTGGTCTGCCGGTTGACGCTGGTCTGCCTGCTGACGCTGGTCTGCCTGCTGACGCTGGTCTGCCTGCTGACGCTGGTCTGCCTGCTGACGCTGGTCTGCCGGCTGACGCTGGTCTGCCGGTTGACGCTGGTCTGCCGGTTGACGCTGGTCTGCCGGAGGGGGCACCAGCCTCTGGGGCCCTGCTCCGTGAGCCAGCCGGTGTGAAGCGGGGCGGCCTGCCGCCAGTTGGCGTGAAGCGCGGCGGTCTGCCCTGCCCCACCCGCTCGCGACCAGTGGCACCCTCAGGGGCGCGGCCCCTCCCCACGCGATCCTGACCGGGGCGGCCCGGTGGCCTGGCACCGCGGGGACGCGGTCCATGGGATCCCCGGGGAGGCGGTGCATCGTGACCGGCCGTCTGCTCGAGCGCGTCCCTTCTCAGGGCCTCAACTTCGGACCATGACAGTTGGCGGCACTGACCGGGAAGAAGGCTTCCCAACGAAAGTTTGCCGATGGCCACCCGCTTCAGTTGGTGCACCTTGTGCCCAAGGCTCGCCAACATGCGGCGAATCTCCCGGTTTTTCCCTTCGTCGAGCACCATTTCGAGAACGGAACTCTGCTTGTGCTGGGTGCGGAGGTGGACATGCTGGGCCCGCGCCATACCCTCGGCGAGGCCGATCCCGCGGCGGAGTTTGTCGAGCGTTTCGGGGGTCGGCACTCCCGCCACCTGGACAAGGTATTTCTTTTCGACTCCATACCGGGGGTGGGCGAGGAGGTTGGCCAGTTCGCCGTCGTTGGTGACCAGGATCAATCCCTCGCTCATCCGATCGAGGCGACCGATGGCGAACAGCCGCTGTTCACTCGGCACGAGGTCGACGACGCGTGGGCGACCATCGGGGTCGAAATTGGTAGTCACCACGCCCACCGGCTTGGAAAGCATGTAGACCACCCGCTTGGGGTCGGGGAGCCTTTCACCGTCGACGCGGATTTCCTGCCGCTGCGGATCGACCCGGGTGCCGAGCTGGGTGAGCACCTTCCGATCCACTTCAACCCGTCCTTCGGTGATCAGTTCCTCGCACTTCCGTCGGCTGCCCAGCCCTGCCGCGGCCAGCACCTTCTGCAGCCGCTCCAATCCGTCGTCAAGCGAGGCGGCCAGTTCGGCGGTGGTGGGAGTGCGGCCACGCGGAGGGGCATCGCCGGCGGCGCTTCCCGGTCGCTTACCACGGGAGGTGATGCGTGAGGAGCGGCCGTCGGCCCGTCGGCCCGGAGCCGGGGGGCGGGGCACAGCAGCACCGGAGCGGGGGCCGGTGGGGCGCGGGCGGCGGCCTGAAGAACCACCGGAGGAACCACGAGAGGGGGAATCGGCTGGCAAGGGAGTGGACTTGTATGGTGATGGCGGAGACCGGGTGGCCACGTCGGCCTTCCCGCCGTCGGATCATACACCCACTGCCGGACGGTCGCCCGCTGGAAATCCTCGAGGCCGCCTACTGCACCGGCGACCACCACCGCGCCCGACGCACCTCGGGGACCGGTTCGTTGAAATCTCGTGGCCGGCTGCCATCCATGATCGACTGCCGCAAAAGATAGGGGCCGATGTCGTCCTGCAGGTAGGGGTCAAACCGCACGGCACGGCGTTGCTGCCCCTGGGCAGAACCGCTGGCTGGCAGGGTGGGTTTGGCGAGGGAGGCGCAGCCCGCCGCGGCGACTGCTGTGGCTCCGCAGACGAGCAGCCAATGGCGCATGGTGACCTCGCGGGGGTGCCCTCCGGGCAGGGCAAAGCGTCGCAGTACCGGGAAAAAGGGTTGCAGTACCGAGCCTGAAAGTGTCGCAGGACCCGGGGCTGCGGGAGTGTAGGGACGCTCCTGCGGGGAGCAAAAGCCCGGAATTGCCTAGGTTGGGCTTATGGCAGGGAAATTCGCAGCAGGGTCGCTGACGGCCCGTCGGCCATTGGCCGGATGCGCTGCGGCCCGATCGCCGCAGGTAAGAGGACCGTTCGTCCCCGGCCCAGCGGAGGCAGCCCCCAGGCGGGGTCGAGGGACACCTGGCCCTCGAGAACCACCACAAGGTGACAAGTATCGTCCCCTCCCACCTCCCAGTCGCCGCGCGGTTCGACCCGATCGAGGACGAAGGAATCGCAATCCACCAGCCGTCGGACAGCGGGGTCGGCGGTGGGGGCGGCAATCACCGGGTCGACCGGCCCGAAATGGGTCACGGCCTCCAGCCCCGCGTCGATATGCAGTGGTCGGGAACGGCCATCGGGGCCGGTGCGGTTCCAGTCGTGGAGGCGATAGGTGATGTCGCTGGACTGCTGAATCTCCGCCACCACCAGTCCGGCGCCGATCGCATGCACAGTGCCTGCGGGGATGAAGAAGCAGTCGCCAGCCAAAGGTTCCACGGCGTGCAGGACGTCGGCGCAGCGGCCGCTGTGCAACGCTTGTTCCAGCGACAGCCGGTCGACCCCTGCCTTGAGCCCAGCGTAGATCCGGCTGCCGGGAGAAGCGTCGATCACGTACCAGGCTTCGGTCTTGCCACGATCAGGGGGCGATAGTCGGGCTGCCCGGGCGTCATCAGGGTGGACCTGCACCGAGAGGTCGCGGCAGGCGTCGAGGAACTTGAACAGGAGCGGGAAGGCAGGCAGCGGGGCATGACGCCCCAGGAGCGCGCGGCCTTCCTCGCGAACCAGATCGCCGAGCGTCCGGCCGGCGAGCGGGCCCGAGACCACCACGCTCTGGTCGCCGGGGCGATCGACCACCTCCCAAGATTCGGCAAAATCGTCGCCGGGAGGAAGGACCTGACCGAGGAGGGATTCCAAACGCCTGCCACCCCAGAGATAGCGGCGGTGGATCGGTGTAAACAGCAGTGGGTGCATCTGCGGTACGGATCATCCTTCCCTTGCCCGGAAAGCCACGGGGGGTGTGGAACGGATCAAACTCAAGGCCTCAAGGCACAAAGTATCCCTCGACGAGCCGGCCGATCCAGAAACAACAGACCGCTGCCAGGAGCATGACGAGCATCTGACCGAGCGTGATCGCCCGATTGAGTTCCAAGAGGATGGCCAGCGCCGGGAGTACGAGCCCGAGGAGTTGTCCGAGTCGGCCCAAGGACCTCACTGTGTCCATCAATGGCGAGCCTTCCCGATCGAGCAGCCAGCGGCGGCCGCGTTCCTCCCGCTGGCCACCACCGGCTCGGCGTGTCCGGGTGGCTGGCCGGTTGAAGGGGAAATGTGGCAGGTACCGGCGCTGGCGACAAGCCTTTTTCGCCCGCTAAAAACGGAGGCAGCCGGACGGCGCGGAGGAATTTCGGCCGGTTGTCCCGGCCCGAGAGAATGCCCCGTCGGCTTGCCGAATCCGCCGGGGCGGCAATACTGGCCAGACTCGTTTCAGGCAGTGGCTGGTTTCGGAATCCTCCAGGGAGCAACTCATTATGGGTCGGCACGGCGCGGTAACGTTCAAGGGCAATCCGCTGACGCTGGTGGGAGACGAAGTGACAGTCGGGGCTGCAGCGCCCGACTTCACTCTCACCGGCGAAGGTATGCAGGACATTCGCAAAGCCGACCTTCTCGGCAAGCCGACGATCATCAGCGTCGTTCCCTCGCTCGACACTCCGGTCTGCCAGGTGCAGACGAAGACCTTCAACGAGCGGCTCGGCAAACTGGGTGACAAGGTGAATGCCATCACCGTGAGCCTCGACCTTCCCTTCGCCATGAAGCGGTTCTGCGGCGCCGAGTCGATCACCGCCATGCAGGTGGGGAGCGACTACAAGGACCGCGAGTTCGGCAAGGCGTTTGGGGTGCTCATCGACGAACTCAAGATCCTCGCCCGGGCGGTCTTCGTCCTCGATTCCAAGGGGGTCATCCGGTACTCCGAACTGGTGAAGGAAGTGGCGGATCATCCCAATTACGACGCGGCGATCGCGGCCCTGTCTGCCGCCGAGTGACCGAGAAACGATCCGCAACGGCCGCTTGAGCGGGGGGCTCCCGTCTGCGGACAACTACCAACAGCGGCCGGTCGACTCGTTCGGCCGGCCGCTGTTCGTTTGAAGTATCGCTGCCTTCCCCGGCGTGCGACATGTCCCCGGGGGGCAGTCTCCTCCGCTGTGGAGGATCACTTGGTGAGGCTTGCCTCGATCGCCTTCTTGGCTGCGGCCAGAGCCTCGGGCAGTTTGGCAGCAAGTTTTCCACCAGCCTGGGCCAGGTCGGGGCGGCCTCCCCCCTTCCCTCCCACGATACCGGCAGGCTCGCGGATCCAGGTGCCTGCCGACACGCCGCGCTCTTCGAGTTCTCGGCTGATGCCAGCCACGAGAGTCACCTTGTCCCCTTCGACCGAGCCGAAGAACACCGCCACAGGGCTGGCCTTGCGCCGGAGAAGATCGATGCACTGCCGCATCGCCGGCACGTCGGCTCCCCCGGCATCAGCGATCACGATCCGGGTGTCACCGATCGTCGTGGCCGCTGCCAGGAGGTCATCGACCGAGAGCGTTGCGGCAGCGGCGGCAGGCTTCGCCTTCTTGAGTTCCTTGAGTTCCTTGGCGACTGCCGCGAGCCGAGCCGGCACTTCTGACACCGGCACCCGGAGGGTGCCCGCCGCCTCGGCGAGGAGGCCTTCTACCTGTCGGAAGCGTTCGAGGGCCTTGAGCCCCGTGACTGCCGTCACCCGCCGGGTGCCCGCCGAGACGCTCTCCTCAGCGGTGAGGCGCACCTGTCCGATCTGGCCACTGTTGGTGACGTGGGTGCCGCCGCAGAGTTCCCGACTGATGCCTTCCATGCTCACCATGCGGACAACGTCGGGATACTTCTCACCAAAGAGCATCATCGCCCCTTCGTGCCGAGCATCAGCCAGCGGCAGCAGCCGCGCCCCCACCGGCACTGCGGAGAGGACGTGGGAATTGACCATCGACTCGATCGCGTCGAGCGTCTCCCGACCCACGGGCTTGGTATGAGAGAAATCGAACCGCAGCAGGTCGGCATCGACCTTGGAGCCTTGCTGCACGGCGTGGCGTCCCAAATGGTGCTGGAGGGCCGCATGGATCAAGTGGGTGGCGGAGTGGGCCCGGCGGATCGCCCCCCTCCGGTCCGCGTTCACAGTCGCGGTCACGACGCCGCCGAGGTCGAGTGAGCCGCTGCGGAGGTGCCCGATGTGGAGCATGAAGCCCCCCTCGCGGTGCGTGTCGAGCACCTCAAACCGTCCCGGTCCCAGGTTCGGTGGAGCATCCGGTCCGGCGGCTTCCCATTCGAGCCAGCCCGTGTCGCCGACCTGCCCCCCCGATTCACCGTAGAACGGAGTCTGGTCGAGGACGACAGTCACCGGCGCATCGGAGCCGTCGGCGGAGAGCGAATCGCACAGTTGGTCGCGGGCGATGATCCCAAGCACCTTGCCTTCCGCCCGGAGCGTGTCGTAGCCGAGAAACTCCGATCCGTGCAGCGCTTTCTTGAGAGCGTCGAGTGGTCCCGATGCAAACACCTCGCCCCGGTTGCCGGCCCCCGACCTCTGGCCATGCTCCTCCATTGCCAGGCGGAAGCCTTCCCAGTCGAAGCCGATGTTTCGCTCGGCAGCGAGCGTCTGGAGGAGTTCCGGTGGGAATCCGTAGGTGGTGTAAAGATCGGCCGCGTCAGACCCTCCCACCGCCGCGGTACTGGAGGTGCCGAGCCCGGCGAAGAGTTTGTTGATCCGTTCCAGGCCACCATCGATCGTCGCCAGGAACGACTCCTCCTCACGCTTGATCACCGCGGCGACCCGGTCGACGCTGTCGGCGAGTTCCGGGTAAGGCCGCTGCATGAGGCTGGCAACCATCCCGGGGAGTTTATAAAGGAACGGAGCGCTCATCCCCATCTGTCGGCCGTCGAGAACGGCACGCCGCAGGAGGCGTTTGACAACATATTTCTCTTCGTTGTTCCCCGGAAGGACATTCTCGTGGATCGCGAATGTGCAGGCCCGGACATGGTCAGCGATGCGGCGCATCCGCCGGCCGTCGTCGTCAGCAGGCACGTAGTGCTTGGAGCACACCTCCCCCACCGCGTCGACCAGCGGCCGAAGAATGTCGATGTGAAAATTACTGTCCACCCCCTGGAGCATCGCGCAGGTCCGCTCCAGGCCCATGCCGGTGTCGATATTGCGGCTGGGCAACGGCGAGAGGTTGTCTGGAGGGGAGCCCTGCCGGTTGAACTGCGTGAAGACGAGGTTCCAGATCTCCACGTCGCTGCCATCGGGCATCGCGTAGAAGATCTCGCTGCAGGGGCCGCAGACGCCGTCGGGCCCCTGGGTGGGAGCCCCTGCGGGCCAGAAGTTGTCATCCTCTCCCATCCGGCTGATCTTTCCGACTGGCACGCCGACCTCGTCGGCCCAGATCCGGAACGCCTCGTCGTCGTCCTGGTAGACGGTGATCGAAAGTTTCTCCGGGGCGATTCCCAGCCACTTGCGGCTCGTGAGAAACTCCCAGGCCCAATGGATCGCCTCGCGTTTGAAATAGTCGCCGAAACTGAAGTTGCCCAGCATCTCAAAGAAGGTGTGATGCCGCGCAGTGCGGCCGACGTTGTCGATGTCGCCGGTGCGGAGGCACTTCTGGCAAGTCGTGGCCCGCGTGAAATCGAGTTTGCATTTCCCCAGGAAATGGTCCTTGAACTGGTTCATCCCCGCCGGCGTGAACAGCACCGAGGGATCCCAGCGGGGGACCAGCACGTCGCTGGGGCGGCGGACGCAACCCTTCGATTCATAAAACGCCAGGTAGGCTTCCCTCAGGTCATCGGCCTTCATATCGCGATCGGCTCCCTTTGGGGGGTTGAACGGGGGCTGCGGTAGCCAGGGAAGGCGACACTATACACGCCGGCCCTGCATGGCCCACCGCCGGTTTTGCGGCCGCAGGACGCTCGCCGCGACGGGCGGAGGGAGCAGATCACTGGCGGAGGTCCCACGCGGTGGCGGAACGAAGCCCTTTGGCTGTGGTGGGCCTTCCAACTGCCAACGACACCCCCCACAAACGACACCACCCACGAGCCGCCGCTTGGGTCGGCAGTTCGTGGGTGGCGAGGGGATCGCGGCAGCCCGGGAGCGGGACCGCGGTCACACGTGAGGGGGTGGTTTGGGCCGCTGATACGGCCCAGTTTATTCGTCGCTCTCAACAGAAGTCGATTCGGTCTCGGTGGAGACCAACGCATCCTTGCTGTCGAGTACTTCCTGCCGGATCTTCTCGGCCACCGCGGGGTTGTCCTTCAGGAACTGCCGGGCCTTTTCGCGGCCCTGACCGAGATGCACCTCTCCGAACCGCATCCAGGTGCCTGTCTTGTCGATCAATTTGGCTGCCACTGCGAGGTCAAGGATGTCCCCCTCAATGCTGATGCCGTTGGCGTGCATCATGTCAAACTCCGCCACCCGGAACGGTGGCGCAACCTTGTTCTTCACTACCTTGACACGAACCCGCTGGCCAACGACGTCCTCGCCATCCTTGAGTGTGCCGATGCGGCGGACATCGACGCGGCAGGAGGAATAAAACTTGAGTGCGCGGCCACCGGGAGTAACCTCCGGGCTGCCGAACATGACGCCGATCTTCTCGCGGATCTGGTTGATGAAGATCACACAGGTCTTGCTTTTGGCGATGGCGCCGGTGAGTTTGCGCATCGCTTGGCTCATCAGACGGGCCTGAAGGCCGACGAACGAATCGCCGATCTCACCGTCGAGTTCTTTCTGTGGCACCAGAGCCGCCACGGAGTCGATGACGATAATGTCGACGGCGTTTGACTTGATCAGCAGTTCCGCGATCTGCATCGCCTCCTCGCCGCTGGTCGGCTGGCTGACCAGCAGTCTCTCCAGCGAAATCCCTAACTTTTTGGCCCAACTGGGGTCGAGGGCATGCTCGGCGTCGATGAAGGCGGCGATTCCGCCGGTCCGCTGCGCTGCGGCCACCGCGTGCAGGGCGAGGGTCGTCTTACCGCTCGATTCGGGGCCGAAGACCTCGATGATCCTCCCCCGGGGAAAGCCCTTGCCGCCCAAGGCGAGGTCGACCGAGAGGCTGCCGCTGGAGATGCCCTCAATCGGCACCTGGGAATCGGAGTCGAGGGGCATGATCGAGCCCTCGCCGAACTCTTTCTCGATCTGCAGCAGCGTGTTTTTGAGAAGAGGGTTGTCGTCGAGAAACGTTGTCGCGCTCTTTCCGCCACGCTTCTTCTTTGAATCGGCCGCCGAAGTCTTGGAATCCTGCTTTGATTTCGCCATCCGTCCGTTCGCTCCCTTGCTGGTGGTTTGTTCGTTGTTCGTGGTTCGTGGGTTGTTCGTTCGTGCAGGGCCCGACTTGCTTGTGCTCCGGCTGGCAGCCGGCATTCGGCCCACCGGTGTCGTGCCGCCAGACGCGCCGCCTTCGGACACGCTCTCAGCATCCTGGGATCTGATCTCTCCGGCCTCTCCGGCCCCGTTCTCCGTGATCTCCTCCATCACCGCTGCCTCGGCAACCACCATGGCTCACCCTCCATTCGCGTTTTGGACCGCCATCGCCCTCAGGCTGGTGCCTTCTGGAGCGGGATGGGCTGGCCCTCGTTTGGCGGCCCCAACGCCCGGGGTGGTTGCTTCGCCACCATGAATCGAGCGGTTTGCCGCGGAAACGGACACTGAACGCAGGTATAGTATCGGAGCGGGGGCCTGCTGGCAAGTGTTTTTTATGGACGGGCGTTCAGGTCTTTCTGGAGGGCGTGGATTCGGCCGTTTGTCCTGAGGAAACTCGGGGAAGTCCGTATTCCGTGAGGCCCATGAAACCTGATGAGATCGGGCAGACGCCTCCTGGCGTTCAGAAGGAGAGCATCTGCTTGTATTCGGCCAGCCGGCGGTCGAGATCGGCCCTGCTGATGCCTGCCAAGCGGTCGAGGCTGAAGTCCTCGACGGTGTAACTGGCGGTGACCACCCCGTAGGCCAGCGCTTCTTTGAGGGCCTGGGGGTCGAAGCGGCCCAGGGCGGCCATGTGTCCCATCATGCCGCCGGCGAAGCTGTCCCCGGCACCGGTTGGATCGATGACCTGAGAGGTGGGATAGGCGGGGAGCACATACATCTCGTGCTCGCTGAAGAACATCGCCCCATGCTCCCCTTTTTTGATGACGACAAACTTGGGGCCCATATCCAAGACGGCCCGCCCCGCCCGAACGAGGTTCTCGTCGTCGGCCAGCAGTTTGGCCTCGGAGTCGTTGAGCACCAACCCGTCGATGCGCCGCAGCAGTTGCCCCAATTCGTCGCGCTGGATGTTGATCCACAGGTCCATGGTGTCGGCAACGGTAAGCACTGCTCCCTTGGCTTGGTCGAGGACGTCAAGCTGGACGACGGGCGAGGCATTGCCCAGGAAGAGGAAGCGGCAGTCGCGGTGGGTGGCGTTGAGTTTTGGGCGAAACTGCTCGAGGACGTTGAGGTGGACCTCGAGCGTTTCCCGGTCGTTCATGTTGGGGAGATAGCGGCCGCGCCAGCGGAATGTCTTCCCGCCGGGGATCGTCTGCAGCCCGGAGGTGTCGATGCCCTTGGCCTCAAGCAGTGCGGTGTGTTGCTGCGGCCAATCCTCCCCCACGGCGCCGATCATCCGCACCGGCGAGAAGAACCTGGCCGCGTAGGAGAAGAACACCGCCGATCCGCCGAGCACGTCGTCACGCTGGGCTGTGGGGGTCTCGATGCAGTCCAGGGCAACGCTTCCGACGACGAGCAGCGGCATGGGGGGCTCCGGGTTGGGGGGCAGGGTGAATCGATGGTGAGCGGGGGGCCGGGGCAGGTCGCCTGGCGATTTCCACCGGAGAATCTATGAGCCCAGTCGGTTCCCCGTCTACCGCCGCCCGAGGCGACTGGCCTGGCGGCGCGTTTTCTGGGGCCGATCGCTCCGTCCCGAGCCGGCTGCCCACCACCGCTGGCTTCAGCCACACGCCGCCAAGGCCCGGCCGATCCGCGCGAGCGCTTCATGAACCCCAAGTATCGCCAGGCAGTCGTAGAGGCCTGGGCCTACCGTCTTGCCCGTGACTGCAACGCGAACCGGATGGATGACGTCGCCGAGTTTGATACCCGCCTCCGCGACGAAGGCCTTCGTGACCTCCTCCAGGGGCCCCGGCTCGAACGGGGTCACCTTCGAGAGGACCTGGGCATACCTCGAGAGCAACTCGCCGACGCCTGGCTTGGCGAGTTTCTGCTGCACGGCCAACGGGTCCATCTCTGGTTCTGCGACGAGGAAGAAATCGGCGTAGGAGAGGATGTCTCCGGCCACCTTGAGTCTGTCGCCCGAGGCCTCGATCACCTTCCGAACCGTGGCCAGCGCCGTGGCAGGAGGTGGATCGGCGATGAGTTTCGCCTTCAGCAGAAACGGCAGCATGATCGCCAGTTTCTCATCCGCACCGAGGCCATGCATGTAGTGGTCCTGCACGGCCCACAGTTTCTTGGGGTCGAAACTCGCCGGCGAGGAGTTGATCCGCTCGAGCGAGAACGACGCGATCAGTTCCTCGCGGCTGAAGTATTCGGTCTTGTCGTCCAGCGACCAGCCCAGCAAGGCCAGGTAGTTGTCGATCGCCCACGGCATGTAGCCGACTTCCCGGTAGAAGTCGACGATGACGGGATTGAAGGTGTCTGCCTCGGGGGCCAGTCCGGTCCGCTCGGCAATCCGATTGCCGTGCTCGGCCACCTGGCGGAAGTCGGGATTCTTGAGGTACTGGGCGAGTTTCCGCTTGCTGAGCTTTGTCCGACTGCCCGGCTCGGCAACCAGCGGGAGATGGGCGTAGGCCGGGAGCGAATACCCCAAAGAGATGGCGATAAACGCCTGCCTGGGGGTGTTGGAGAGATGCTCCTCCGCTCGGATCACGTGGCTAATCTCGAAGTCGTGGTCGTCTACTACGCTTGCCAAGTGGTAGAGGCAGGAGCCGTCGGCCCGTTGGATGACATGGTCCTGCTCCCGTTCCCAAGCGAATTCCACACGGCCCCGGACCGCGTCGAGGATCACCAGCGATCCCTCACGCGGCATCTTCAGCCGCACCACTGACTGCCGCCCCTCGGCCGCCCACCGGGCTGCTTCGTCGGGGCTGAAAGCCGCGAACCGCCGGCTGTAGAGATAAGGCCTGCCGGCAGCCTGGGCTTCCTTCCGCTCCAGGTCGATCTCCTCAGGGCGGGCAAAATCACGGTAGGCATGCCCGGAGGCGAGCAATTTCTCGACGGCCAACTTGTGTCCGGCAGCCCGCTGGGACTGGAAGTAGGGGGCATGCGGCCCCCCCACGCCAGGCCCTTCGTCCCAGTCGATCCCCAGCCACTTCAGCCCCGCGAGGATCGGTTCGAGCGCCTCGTCGACGTTGCGCTCTGAATCGGTGTCGTCAATGCGGAGGATAAACGAGCCGCCGTGCTTGCGGGCGAACAGCCAATTGAACAAGGCGGTCCGGACGCCACCGATGTGGAGATAGCCGGTGGGACTGGGGGCGAAACGGGTGCGAACGGTCATGGGGGCTGCCTGTGTCGGTGTCGCCGGAGGGCCCGGCCGATCGGTGAGACATGCGCGGAGGGATGGGCCGACGGCGTGGAGAGGAGGAGACCGTGGGAAACGTCATTCCGGAGTTTTTTTCAGGTGGAAAACCAGCTGTTTTCACCAGGGCAACGCGTTCTGGCAGTGTATCCACACCGCCGGCAGGGGGGCCCCCTGCCGGCGAAGGCGTCTGGGTGCCAGAGGCCGCGCCCGGCAGAGGAAACGATCAGGCGGCCTGCCCACTCCGTGCCATTCGCCGCAGTCGCTTCCGCTCAGCCTTGGACAGCGGCCGGCCGGCGTCCTCGTCATCGGCACCGTCAGTGTAGCCGCCGTTGTCGCTCCGCTCAGCACTGGCCTCGGCGGTGGTGTGACTCTCGTCAACAGGCTCGAACGCCTCGTCTCGGTCGCTCGAATCGATCGTCTGTTCTGCCTCGGCGGCGCGGGGGAGCGGGGGGGCGGCGGCCTTCTTGGCGGAGCGTTTTGCGGACCGCGCTGGTGCGGTGCCGGCAGTCACCTCTCCCCGCACCTCACGGATCACTCCCCGGGCCGCGGTCAGCATGGCGATGCACACGCCAGCAGCGCCCGCCACCCAGGCCATCGCTGCGGCTGTCGCCCGGTATTGGCTGCCGTCGTCCCCCCAGCGGCAGGCTGCGGCCCCCCCCCAGGCGATGAGGCCCAAGAGCAGCCAGAACCCCGGGCCGAGTCGCTGATGGAGCGGCAGGATGGCCCACAGCGAGACAGTCCCCAAGACGGTCGCCACCAACGCCACCCACCAGCCGTATCCGTCCGGGCCGAAGGCCACGCCGCTGGCGTCGCTCACCAGGCAGCCGATGAGCCTGTCCAGCGGCACTCGTCCCGCAGACGAGGCGACAAAAAACAGCACCGCCATCCACCCCCAGGCTCGGTAGCGGCCCTGGTAGTCGTCACGCCGGTGGCGGCGCATGCCGCGGATCGCCAGGGCGACGATCGCCGCGAGCACCAGCAGCACCTCCGCCACCCAGCCCCCCAGCAGCAGCCAACGGAGATCAACCACTTCCCGGATGACTGCCACGGTGCGGCTGAACCGCTCACCGCCCAAGCGAGCGAGGTATTCAAGCGCTGGCGGCCACGCCCCCACACCGACCGTGCCGGTAGTGATGAGGAGGATGGCGAAGGCCGCCAGGGAGAGCCGCGAGAAGCGGGTCGGCAGGAGCATGGCGACGGCGGGCTGCTTCTCAGGGTGCGCCTCGGGCGCATAGTCCGCGGAGCGGCGGGGTGGGGCAGCCCCGGCCTCCGGGCCCTGCTCGGCCGGCAAGGAACGATTCCAGGAGACGAGCAGGCGGCGACGTTGGTCGCGGCGTGGGTTTGCTTGCAACGACATAGGGGCGGCTCTGGATCCATCCAGGGGCACGGGACAATTCACCCGGGCGTGGCGAGGCGGCATCCTGCCGGCCTGTGTCATCCGACACGCCGCTATTGTGTTCGTCTAGTCGTGGTGGCGGGATTCAGCCCCCTCCGGCAGCCATTCCTAGTGCGCACCGGCGTCAGTTCCGGTAGGGGCGTCACCATCCCTCCGGCACGGCGCAACCGTTTTCCGCGGCAATCTCCCGCAGTCTGGCCATCCGCGCCGCGATCGGCGGGGCAGAGAGCAGGCCGTGGAGAAACTGACGGCCCTTGCTGTACGAGGCGGTCTCGAGTGCGCAGCACTGGAGAAAACAGGAGGTTTTCCAAGGGGAAAAAGGTCAGGGATGACTTTTTCCACGGGCAGATGGGGGCCAGATGGCATTCACGCTCGTCATTTGCCGCTCCAGCGAGGGTGCGGTACCATCCGGCTCCTGACCCAAGAAGCCCAACGGAGACGTTTTCCATGGCCTATGTGCTGCCCCCCCTCCCCTACGCTTTTGACGCCCTCGAGCCCTCCATCGACACCCGCACGATGGAGATCCACCACGGCAAGCATCACGCCACCTACGTCGCCAACCTCAACAAGGCTCTGGAAGGCAACGCCCTTGCCGATCTGCCGGTCGAGACGTTGATCGCCGACTTGGAGAAGGTGCCCGAGGCCGTCCGTACGGCCGTACGCAACAACGGCGGTGGCCACGCCAACCACTCCCTCTTCTGGGAATCGCTCGCCAAGGGCAAGGGGGGGGAGCCTGCCGGTCACCTCGGCGAGGCTGTCCGCAGCGTCTTTGGCGGGTTCGACAAGTTTAAGGAGGAGTTCACCAAGGCCGCTCTCGGTCGGTTCGGCAGCGGTTGGGCTTGGCTGTCGGTCGATCCCAAGGGGAAGTTGCTCATCGAGAGCACTGCCAATCAGGACAGCCCGATCATGCACGGCAACACGCCGCTGCTGGGCCTCGATGTCTGGGAGCACGCCTACTACCTGCTCTATCAGAACCGGCGCGTCGACTACGCCAATGCCTTCTACAACGTCGTCGATTGGGACACGGTTGGAAAAAGGTTCGCCGTCGCCAAGAAGTGATCCGGCTCTGCCGCCCCGGGAGCTGCTGGTCATACGCAGGCAGTGGCTTGCAGGTGATCGCAGCCCCGGGGAACAGGCTGTCTACGAGGGCTGGAGTGGCTACGAGGGCTGGAGTGGCGGGGCGAAGGCTGGCCACTGGCGCCTGACATGTGCCGTTGACTCGGGGCCTGCATCGGGCCTATCTCCCCTGCAATGGCACCCGTCTTCCTCGGGGCCACGGCTGGGAGTACCTGAGACATGCGGATCGAGAATCTGGCAGATTGGCGGCGCGTCGCCGCCTGCGGAGTGGCTGTGCTGCTGTTGCACGCCAGCGGGTGCCGCGGTGGGGCTCGCTCCCTGTCGGTGCCGGCCTGGCCCTCCTTCCGCGGCAGCAAGACCGCCGATGCCTCGGCCATCAAAAGCGCCCCGTCCCTTGCGTCGGCGGATGGTCCGATCAAGAAGCCAGCGGCTTCCGCCAGCCCCTATCCAACGACGTCGACGCCCGCAGGCTATGTCGTCAACGATCCCACCCATTCGTCAGCCGCCGGGACCGACACGATCCAGGCCGCCGCTGCCGACCCGCAGATGGTGACCTACGGGGTCACGCCTCCGCTCCGGTCGGCCGCACCTCCAGAAACCCAGCAGATCGTGACAACCCAGCTCCCTTCTGCGGCTCCCGTCCCGCAGGTCGGTCCCTACGCGACGCTTCCCCCACCCCCTCCGGCGGCCGAACAGCCAACAGCACCCGGACTCCCGGCGACCACGCCGTCGGAAGTGGCCATGCCTGAACACGCCTCTCTGGCAGCGGCGCCTGTGAGTGGCCCTCCCGGAGGGGGCTATCCAGTCGCTCCTCCAGCACAGCCTTCGGCGTTTCCCGCCACTGCCGGCTATGAACCCACGCCCCGCGTTGCGGACGCCCGGGCCGCGGCAGTCCTGGCCCCGGCGACTGCGGCTGCGGTCCAGTCCCCTCCGCTGGCTGCCGTGCCGGAATCGGCAGCAGGGGGTGTCTCCGCCCGATACGCCTCGCAGGCCAGCCGTTTCGGCGATGACGCCGCTCCCGTCGGCCCCGGCGCTGCGTCGTCCTTTCCCGCGGAGACGGGATTCGTCCCTGGGGCTGCCGCCGCGGCGACGCTCCCCGGAGATTTTGGGCCTCCCGGAGGACTCCCCAGCGCACCGGCCGGCGTGCCAGCCTCTCTGCCGACATCGAATCCCAGCGGGCTCACCGCCCCCCCACTCCGCCGTCCGAAGACCGACTTCAGGCCGGGTGGCACGACGAGTTACAGACCGGCCGAACAAATTTTTGTCGATGACCCGCCGCAGGTCCCTTCTTCGGTCCGCACCGCATCGTACGAGGTGCTCGCCCCGAATGGGCCGTTGCCGCCGCGGACGGAATGACACCCACTCCTCTTTCGGCCTCAAGCGATCCCGCGGCTGATCCCCGGATCACTCCTCGCGGCCGACGACGACTCCCTATACTCCGGCGATGGGATCCATCCAGCACCAGCCGCTCTGCTTTCCATCGCCGTCGTGTGGTTGGGGCAAGCGGTGTGTGACGGTCGCTGGCTGGGTGTTGCTGCGGGCGGGGCTTGTGCTGGTGTCGCTGCCGGTCTGCTGTCAGGCGGCTGGCCCAGCGAACTGGACGATTGTGCACCGCGGGCTTGAGCCCCTTCCCGCCACGGCCCGGACTACCAGTCCCAGCACCTCGGTGGGGGTCACCGGGCTCAGCGGCATCACCTGGCTCGGTGGAGCGAGGTATGCGGCGGTCCTCGACAACAGCGATCGGATTCTGCTGCTGACAGTTGAACTCGGCGAGGATGGAACGCCGACGGAGATCCGTGACACCAAGGTGGTGACCGTTTCAGCGGCACACGACTACGAGGACATTGCCGCCGCGGGCCCAGAGTCCGACGGAACACGCCGACTGTTCCTCTGTGAGGAGGACACGCCGGCGGTCCGGATTGCCAGGTTCCCGGGAGGCCAACTCGAGGGGCTGCTACCGCTGCCGGAGGTCTTCCGCTCGCGGCGCCCCAACCGTGGTCTCGAGGGGCTCGCCCTCGATCCTGACGGCCGATACCTGTGGACCGCCAATGAGGAACCGCTCGAGGAGGATGGGCCGGAGGTGGCGGAGGGCCGGGGCGGAGTCGTGAGGCTCGTTCGGCTCGATACCGCTGCTGTCGCAGTCGAAGGGACGAGCAGAGTGAAAGTCGACGTCACCAACAAAGCACCCGGTCCGCTCCAGGTCGCCTACGCGGTCGATCCGCCCCACGGATTTATCAGGATCGTCGATGCACCGCTCTATTCCGGGTTGGTGGCGTTGGTCGCCTTGGGGGAGGGAAGGTTACTGCTCTTGGAGCGGAGCGCCGGCGGCGGTTTGCCCCCCTTCTCAAGCCGGATCTACCTGGTCGACACAACATCCGCCAGCGACATCTCGGGCGTCGAACGCGACCTGACCGCGGTCGATCCGGTTGCGAAGCAACTGCTCTGGGAAGGGGCGCTCGGGACCAACCTCGAAGGGCTCTGCCTGGGGCCGGAATTGGCTGGTGGCGGCCGGGCGCTGCTGGGGGTGGTCGATAACGGTGGGCTGGGGACCCCCAACCAACTCGCCGCGTTTGTGCTTCGTTCAACCGACGAGCAGACGCCTGTTACCAGCCCATAACCATGTTGGACTCAATCACCTTGCGGGCCCGTTCGAGGTCATCGCCAGTCTCGTGCATGTAGAGCCGGATGGCATGCACCTTGTCGCCAGCGGCCCGCGAGAGGCACTCCCGCGCGGTGTTGCATGGATCTTGGGTGGAAGTGGTCAGTCCGAGCGCCGATTTGGAAATCACCCACGAGTCTCGCGGCCGGCGTGTGAGCCGCACGATCCGCTCTCCGGGGTAGGCGTCTTCGACGACGGCGGCGGCCGCCTGTTCGTCAGCCGCCCAAGAGATGATGATGTGGGCGACAGTTTCAATCTCGAACAGCGGCATGACGGGCTCTCCAGCGGTTGGGCCCACCTTACGCCCCCCCCTGAAGACCGTCAATTGTTCCGCGACCGTCGCGGTGAGTACGATTGATTCTGTTGCTGGTTTTTGAGCAGGGAGATCTGCCGGCATGCGCTACGACCGAGATGGATTTCCGATTCCGGCTGAATTCGAGCCGCGCGTGGACCATGAGGGGTTTTCTCCCCCTCCGCCCGGCATCCGGCCCAGGACGGGAACCGCTCCTGTGCCGCCGGGGACGAGCGCTGCCGGAACGGCCCCCCGCCGGAAAGCGGGGACATTAAAACGCTGGTTGCTTTTGGGGGTGATGGCGGGGGCTGTGATTCCGACCGTCGTCGTTCCCGAGGTGATGCCGGCGGTGCGGCAGATGGTCGTCGAATGGTCGTTGGATCAGGCAGCTGAGCGTGAGGTCGGTGACGACATCCCCGCTGCCATTTCTCATCTCGATCGGGCGATCGCCTGGCATGGTGACGATGCCCGTCTGATCTGCATGCGGGCGATGCTCCGCCTCCAAGACCGTGACGCCGTCGGTGCCCTAGCCGATGCCGACCGGGCTGCCGCAATGGCTCCCACGTCCCCACAGCCGCACCGTGTGCGGGCCTTGGCCCATACGGTGATGGGGCGGGCTGATGCCGCCCTTTCCGATGTCGGCGCAGTGGTCGATCTGGCGGCACCGGGTGACGCCGACGCCCTCAATCTGCGGGCCTACACCAGAGCCCTTGTGGGGCGGGAACTCCCGGAAGCACTGCTCGACATCGAGCAGGCCCTGGAACGGACCGGGGAGGAATCGCCCGAACTGCTCGATACCCGGGGCTACGTCTTGCACCTCCTCGGCAGGAATCAGGAGGCGATCGACGATCTCAACCGGGCGATCGATGGGATGCAGTCGTTTCGCCGCCGGATTGCTCAGTTGCGTGGCCGCATCGACCACGGCGAACTGGAACAGCGGCTGCGATCGGCCGAGCATGGTCTCGCCGTGATGCATCACCACCGCGCCGAAGCATGCCAGGCGGCCGGGCATGGCGACCAGGCCGTCCAGGATTTCGAGATCGCCCGGCAGAAAGGCTTTGATCCCACCCGGGGAATCTTCTGACGGCTCCCCGTGACGGCGTGTGTGCGTGGTTGCTATGAGTTTCCCTGCCGTGCATTCCCTCGAAAGCAGCCCTGCGGCAGATTTTCGCCGCGGGGGAAAGAACTATTTCTCCGGCGCCCGCCGGCGGGTGGGCGGTGTCATTGCTCGCCGAAAGGCTCTGGAAGAGGGAAAAAAAGTGATGGGTTCCGTGCGCGAGGAGCGGTCGGTATACTTATGCCTCGCGAGGCGGTAGCCCGTCCCATCGCACCATCCTTTTTCAGGGCCGGCATCATGCTGGGCCTGACGAGCGGTGGGGCGAACCACGGGGGTGTAGCTCAGTTGGTTAGAGCGCCAGCCTGTCACGTTGGAGGCCGCGGGTTCGAGTCCCGTCACCCTCGCTGACCGCCCTGCGATCCTGAATTGCCTGGGACCCTGACGGGGTCCTTGGTTGGGGCCCTGCTGGGCAAACCTGGCGTGCAAGCCGCGGGCTCGGCGGCCCCGCTTGAGGCAGTCTCTTGAGGCAGTCTCTTGAGGCCAGCCTTTGGTTTTCCCAGGCCGATTTCTGGGGGGCTTTCAGTCGAGATCATCGAGCCAGGCTCGGATCTCGTTTTCATACTCGCTCGCCAGTCCACCGACGATCAGTTGCCGGTGGAAACTCGCTGCCCCTTCTTTGAGAAGGTCGGCATCCTCGGCGGATGGAAAACGCCGGTTGGGATCGGCTGCAATCATCCGCCTTGTGAAGGTCATCAGCAGTTCGTTGCAACTGACTTCCGAGGGCAGAATCTGCGGCAGACGGTGGGCCAGCGACCGCTTCGCCTCCAGCAGATCGGCGTAGGAGTTGAGCCCAGCGAAGGGGGGCCTGCCGGAGAGCATTTCCACCAGGACATAGCCGAGGCTCGCCAGGTCGGACCGGGGCGAGATGTCCCTCCCCTCAAGCACCTCCGGCGCCGCGTACGCGGGCGTGCAGGTGCGGTTGGGCGGGATGTCGTCCAGAGCCACCGCCGAGCCGATGTCGATGATCTTCGCGTTGCCGGTCCGCTTGACCATGATGTTTGAACTTTTGATGTCGCCGTGGACGATCCCCTCGCGGTGCAGCGCCGCCAGCGCCGCCAGGCACTCCCGCACGATGGCGATCGCCACCCCAGGTTTGAGCCGGGATTGCTGGGGGCCGGCCGTGACGACGCAGTTGTTGAGATAGGTCCAGCGATCGTCGCCGACACTGCCGCGGGTGCGGTTGAGGAGTTCTGGAGCGAGAAGCCGCGAGAGGTCGTAGCCGTCGATCCACTCCATCTGCATGATCCGGATCCGCCGCTGCTCGACGAAGTTCTGCACGTCGAGGAGGTTGTCTTGTTGGATCTGCGCCACCCGGGATGCCACCTTGGCGATCCGCGCCATCGCCTCGTCGTACAGGCTTTCCGACTCATAGCGCTCCGGCGAGAAGAACTTCAGCGCCACCGGGACGGTAAAGGCATCGGAGCCCCGTCGCGTGGTCAGGAAGACCACCCCCTGCCCTCCTGCGCCCAGCCGGCGGTCGAGGTGGGAGTATTCGGTCCAGTGGAGCCGGCCCCCCTGGAGCAGTTCGCCATAGCGGGCGAGCAGTTCATCCGGGCAGCGGGTGACCGCGTCACCGACCACCGACACGGTGGGCCGTCCCTCCTGGTAGATCGTGGTTGTCATGGCACAGTTCCGCTCACCAGTCGACGTTCGGTTCAGGGAAACCGAGTCGCTTGTCGACCAGGTTCAGCAATGGTCCCCCCCCAAGATAACGACGGAGATTATCGCAGAAAAAATCGGTCATTGCATCAATTCGGCGATACGATTGTCCCCCGACATGAGGGGTGATGATGAGGCGGGGGGCCCGCCACAGCCGGCTTTCGGCCGCCGGGGGTTCGTCGGGGGTGACATCGAGGCCGGCGGAGTCGAGATGGCCGCTTTCCAGGGCATCGACGAGGGCGTTCTCGTCGACCATCTTTCCCCGGGCCATGTTGATGAGGATCGCCCCCGGCTTCATCGTGGCGAAGGCGGCGGCATCGAGGAGATTGCGCGTGCTGGCGGTCAGCGGAGCGCAGAGGAAGAGAATGTCGACCTGTGGGAGGATCGTGGCGAGGCTCTCGGGGGGGCCTAAAAACTCGACATGCTCGGGCTTGCGCACCGGGAAGTAGTCGGTGGCGAGGATCCGGACGTTGAATGGCACCAGGACGCGTGCCAGCCGCCGCCCATTCCCGCCAAAACCGACGATGCCGACGGTGGCGGCGGTGAGATCCTTTGTCGGCCGGCGGACAAACTCCCCCTGCGCCTGCTGGTCGAGAAACAGCGGCAGCCGCCTGGTGCAGGCGATCGCCAGCCCGATGGCATGCTCCGCCACCTGATCGGCGAGCACTCCAGAGGCACTCGTCACAATGATCGGCGAGGCGACGACCGACGGCACCAGGCAGTGGTCGAGCCCGGCGGCCGACGACTGGATCCAGCGCAGGCGACCATTGGCGACAACATCCCCCCACGGTACCGGCACCTTGGGGTGGCCGCAGAACAACTCGGCCAGGGGCAACTCGCTCGCCACCCGTTCCTGTCCGGCATCGATCAATTCCGCCTCCGGCACAACCGCCTGAATCTGGCGGATGTGGTGGGGCTCAACGGGGTAACACAGGACGATGCGCATGGCGAGAATTTCGCAGGATCGTGGGGCGGATGGCAAGGGCGGAGTGCCGCTTCTGGCCATCCGGCACCGCCGGAAGTCGATCACCATCTTTGCCAAACAGGCGTTTCATGGTTCAATTGGGGGGAAATGTTTCCTCAGGTTGAGAGGGTGGGGTACCGATGCGATCGAGTCTGTTAGCCGTGGCGGCGCTGGCGATTCTGCGAATCGTCCTCGGCCTGCATTTCTTCCTCGAGGGAATGAGCCATCTCCACGACCCGTCCTGGTCGAGTGCTGGCTTCCGGAGGGCCGCGGTGGGGCCGCTGGCGGACACCTATCGGGCTGATCTCCCGCAGACCGGCGACTGGAGCGGCACGTTGGGGGCCGTCGGTGGTGGGGACACCGCCACGGTGGCGGCGGCCTGGAAACAGACGGTCGTCGATGGATGGCGGCGCGAACTCGCTCGCCGGCAGCAGGTCGCTCCGCTCGACGCTGCCGCGCAGACCGACGCCGAGAAGAGACTGGTGGATGCAGAAGCGATGCTCGACGACGCCATCGACGGCTGGGGGGAAGACCTTGTCGACTACCGGCTGCAAGTCGAGCGGTTGGCCGCGACCCAGCGGTCGCCCGCCTCGTCCGAGATCCCCTATGCCCGCGAGCGCGTCTCGAAAAAGCAGAAGGAACTCAGTGGCAAGTCGGCCCGCTGGATGGGAGACGCTGCCGCCATCGGCAAGAAACTCCAGGCCGACTGGGATGGCCTGATTGCACCGGCCGGCCGGGCGAAATTGGCAGCGTCGGCAGAACCGCCGCGGCTCTGGAAGGCCGACCGGTTCGTGAGTTGGTCGCTGGTGACGATCGGCGCCTGTTTGGTGCTCGGCTTCCTGGTGAAATTCAACGCCATGGGAGGGGTGGTGTTTCTGGCCACCATCCTCGCCGCGCAGCCATTCTGGGTGGCGGGCGCGCAGCCCACGTACAACCAATGGGTCGAGGCGACTGCCTTGCTGGCGATTGCCTGCCTCCCCACGGGGGGGTGGAGCGGTCTCGACTATTTTCTGAAATCCTGTTTCCTGAAATCCCGGCTTGGTGGTTGTTGCGGCCGGAAACCTGATGAGGTGCGCGGATGAACCTGAGTGAAGACCAGAAGCGGATCGGCAAGGACAACTTCTCCGACGTCATCGGCATGACGCGGCGCGATTTCCTCACCGGCACCCTTGCCGCGGGGGTGGCCTCCGGCGCCGGCCTCGGGTCGCTCTACTTCGGCTACGGCCGCAGTGTCGGCAACCCGCTGCGCGTCGGATTCCTTGGCACCGGCGACGAGGGGGGCGTGCTCCTTGGAGCCCACACCCCCGACTACCTCCAAGTGGTGGCGATCGCCGACATCCGTCCCTACAACCAGTTTCGGGCATTTCATGGAGACGTCTCCAGCCCCAGCGCCAACACCGCCCGTCCGGGACTGCTCGCCAAGTACAAATGGGCCAGCGAGGACCAGGCCAGGCAGAACGTCAAGGTTTTCGACCGCTATGAGGCACTCCTCGAGGATCCCAGCGTCGAGGCGGTGGTCATCGCCCTTCCGCTCCACCTCCACGCCGAGGCATCGATCAAGGCGATGCGGGCCGGCAAGCATGTGCTCACCGAGAAGTTGATGGGGCACTCGATCCATGAGTGCAAGGAGATGGGGCGGGTCTCGCGGGAGACGGGCAAGATTCTTGCTACCGGTCACCAGCGGCACTACAGCATTCTTTACGACAATGCCGTCCACACCATCGGTCAGGCCAAACTCCTCGGCGATCTGCACTCGATCCGCGCTCAATGGCATCGCGGCAACCTCCCCGGGAAGGATTCCTGGAAGCCGCCGATGCCCGGCGACGAGGGATCGCTCAAGAAACTCGCCGGCTGGCAGAAAGATCTGGAAAACGCCAAGCCTGCCGACATCGACGGACTGCAGAAGAAGATCGCCCAAATCGAGGCCCAACTGCTCGATAAGGACCTCGACGCGGCGAAGTTTGGGTACCTGCAGATGACCCTTCCCGACGGCTCCACGCGGCTCCCGCTTGAAGAACTGATCCGCTGGCGTCTCTGGAACCGGACCGGGGGCGGTCTGATGGCGGAACTCGGCAGTCACCAACTCGACGCCGCCGGGATCTTCGTCTCCGCCATGCATGGTGCGGGAAAGAAGGTCAAGCCGCTGACGGTGACCGCGGTCGGCAACCGGAGCATCTTCCCGGCCGATCGGGAGATCGACGACCACGTCTACTGCATGTATGAGTATCCCGCTCCGGGCTATGAAGAGGACAAGAACAAGAAGGTGGTCGTCACCTACTCCTCCATCAACGGCAACGGATTTGGCGATTACGGTGAAGTGGTGATGGGGACGAAGGGGACGCTCGTGCTGGAGCGTGAGCAGGAGGTGATGCTCTACAAGGACAGCGCCAAAGACACTCGGGTCACGGTCGCCAAGGCGAAGGATGGTGCCCCCACGCTCGACACCACCGAGAGCGGCGGTGGCTACAAGGCCGGAGCCGGAGCCGGCGGTGCGGCCGGCGGCGAAGGGGCTCCCCCTTCCCGTGGCTATACCGAGGAACTCGAGCACTGGGCTTGGTGCATCCGCAATCCCGATCCCGAGAATCAGCCCCGCTGCAAGCCGGAGGTGGCGATCGCCGATGCGGTCATCGCCTTGGTGAGTAACATCGCGCTCAATGATCCGGCGGCAAAATCCCGGATCGAATTCAAGCCGGAATGGTTCGATATCGCCAGTGATGAGACCCCCGAGGGGGTCGTCCCGGACGTCAACCGCGACAACTACAAATCCTGACCCCGACTTGTTCCTCACTCGGGGCTGGAACGCGAACTTCGGCGGTGACGAGGCAGTGACAGTCCCTCGTCGCCCGGCGGGCGTGCCGGTATTTTGACCTCCGGCAACTGGACAGAAGGCGATCGGCTGGCAATACTCTGTTCTCTTGCAATTTCGACAGTTTTTTCCGGTAGCGATTCTGGACGCCGCCGGTGAGGACTGCTGAGCGCGGTTGATATGGCGTTGATCGGTCGGTCTTACGTCCCGGTCCAAGTTTCTCCCCTCGTTTCTTCCCACCTTCATCCAGATTCTTTCCGGCTTCCTGGCCGTGCGGTCCCGCTTCAGGCGGGGTGGGACCGTTGGCACGCGGTGGCTTGCGCCATCACGGTTGCAGTTCTGCCAGTTTCACCAGTTCCGCATGGCAAACCCGCTCCCTGGTTGATGGTTGGCGTTATCGCCATGCATCCAGCAGGTGGTGGTTGCCACCGGGCTGGCACTTGAGAACCGCCTCCGTGGGCTATGCCGCAGCGACATCAGGGAGGCCGATCTTCCCCGAGGAGTCGTTTCGATGGCTGCCACTCCCGCTGTGTCCTCTGCCTCCCGCGCTGCCCGTCGTCGTGGTGTCCGTCCCGGCCACTGGGCTACGATTTTGAGTGAATGGGGACTGTCGGCCATCACCACACTCGGATTGGCAGCGGTTGGCTGGGCCGGGCATACGACCCACTGGACTTTCGGCCTGGGGCATTTTGCCGCTGCCAACCACGCACTCCCAGCGGGCGCCGCCGCGTCCCCCGGGGCGATTCCCCACGATGTCTCCACAAGCGATGGCGAGGCCATGGCTCACGAGGAGTTGGTTGACGAGGAGAGCCCGGGGGAGGGTGACGAACCGGCCGACGGAGTGGTGCGTCTGGCCTCGCCCGAGGCGTTGGCCCGCACCGGCATCGAATTGGTGGCGGTCGAGGAACGCCCGCTCGTTGATGAGGTGATCGCCACTGGAGTCGTTCGCTACGACGAGCGGCGGACGGCGCAGCTCTCCTCACGGGTCGGCGGCAGCGTGTGGCGCGTGATCCGCCATTTGGGTGATGCGGTGGCCAAGGGGGATGTGCTGGTGATTGTGGAGAGCCGTGAGGTGGGCCGGCTGAAGGCCGACTTCCTCAATGCCTTGGTGGCCTTCGAGGCCCGCCGCGAACAGGTGGCGATCCTCGACGAGGTGAAGGGAGCAGTGATGGGCCGGCAGGTTCGGGAGGCGACATCTGCCCTCCGCGAGGCGCGCAACCACCTCACGAATGCCGAACAGGCCCTCGTGAACCTCGGATTTGATGTTTCGGTGGCCCAATTCGACAGCCTCGATGACGATGCCCGGGCTGCGAAAATCCGGACCGTCGGCGTTCCCGGGGAACTGTTTGCCGGCACTGATCCCTCCCATATCACCTCCAACCTCCTGCCGATTCATGCCCCCTTCGATGGTGTTGTCATCGGCCGCGATGCGGTGGTGGGGGAGGTCGTGGAGGCTGGCGAACCGATCTTCGAACTGGCTGACGTGTCGACGATGTGGGTGGTGCTCAACGTCAGCAAAGAGGATGCCGGGAGGGTGGCCATCGGTCAGGCCTTGCGGTTCCGGCCCGACGGGGCCGGCGAGGAATACAGCAGTCGCGTCTGCTGGGTGAGTACCGAGGTCGATCGGGCGACGCGGACGTTGGAGGTGCGGGCCGAGATCACCAGCCCCGCCGGAGACCTTGCCGCCACCGAACCTCCACTGCGAGCCAACACCTACGGCAGTGGCCGGATCGAGGTCGACAGACGCTCCTTGGCCGTGGTGGTGCCACGGGATGCCGTGCAATGGGACGGCAGCCGGTGGGTGGTCTTCATCCCCGGCGGCGGCGGGAAATTCACTGCTCGGACCGTGGAACCCGGTTTGCGCGATGGCGGGATGGTGGAGGTGCGGGGCGGATTCGCCGACGGCGGCCGGCCGACGCATGTGGTCGGTCAGGGGAGCCACGTCCTCAAAAGCCAGGTGATGCTCGATCGACTGGAACGGGGCGGCCCCCCCAAAGGCGTTCTCAAACGGGGCGAACCGGAGCAGGAAACGGCGGAGGCGGGGGCGTTGTAGCCCCCGACGACGATGCTCGAACGGATCATCGGCTGGTCGCTCGACCACCGCCCGGCTGTCCTGATGGCCGCAGCAGTCCTGCTGCTTGCCGGCTGGCTGGCTGCTGGCCGCCTAGTGGTCGATGCCTTTCCTGACACCACGCCGGTGCAGGTGCAGATCAACACCGTCGCCCCAGGGATGGTGGCCGAGGAAATCGAGCGGCAAATCACGTTTCCGGTCGAATTGGCGATGGGTGGGATGCCGCGTCTGGAGGGGCTGCGCAGTGCCAGCATGTTCGGTCTCTCGGTCGTGATTGTGACCTTCGCCGACGGCACCGACATCTACTTCGCCCGCCAGTTGATCAATGAACGCCTCGGCACGGTGAACATTCCCCCTGGAGTGTCCCGGCCGGAGATGGGGCCTGTATCGACGGGACTCGGCGAGGTTTTCCACTACCTGCTGGTGCCGCAGGGAATGAGCCTCACCGACGTCAAGACGCTGCAGGAATGGACACTCAAGCCGGCGCTGCGGGCGGTGCCTGGGACGGCCGAGGTGAACGCCTGGGGAGGTCTCAACAAGCAGTACCAGGTACGCGTCGATCCTGCCCTCCTCCGCAAGTACGGGCTCTCATTCGACGAGGTCGTGGCGGCGATTCCACGGAACAACTTCAACGTCGGCGGCGGTTCGATCGGCCGCTCGGGCGATGCGGTGCTCGTCTATGGCGTGGGACGAACAGTCGACATCGAGCAGATCGGCAAGATCGTCATCGCCTCCAGCGAAGGGGTGCCGATTCGGATCCGCGACGTTGGTGAAGTGGTGATTGGTCACGAGATCCGCAAGGGAGCAGTGACCGTCGACGGCACCGGTGAGGCGGTCCTCGGCTTGGGTTTCATGCTCATGGGGGAGAACAGTTATGCCGTCACGGCCCGACTCCGCGAGCGGTTTGAGGAGCTCCGCAAGAACCTCCCCCCGGGGGTCCGGGCGGAGGTGGTCTACGACCGCACCCGCCTCATCGATCGGGTGATCGCCACGGTGCGGCAGAATCTGCTGGAAGGGGCCTTTCTGGTGGTCGTGATCCTCTATGTGATGCTTGGCAACCTCCGGGCGGGGTTGGTGGCAGCGACGGCCATCCCCCTGTCGATGATGTGTGGCTTCCTCGGGATGTGGCAGACCGGCATCGCCGCCAGCCTGCTCTCACTGGGGGCCATCGATTTCGGCATCGTGGTCGATTCGTCGGTCGTGGTTATCGAGAGCATCCTGGAGCGGATTGCCCACTCGCCCGGGGCCTCCGGGGCGGCCCGGCTGAAACTTGTCCGCGAGGCGACCGCCGCGGTGCAGAAGCCGGCCTGTTTCGGACAGTTGATCATCATGATCGTCTACATCCCGATCCTCACCCTGGAGGGGGTGGAGGGGAAGATGTTCCGCCCCATGGCCCTGACGGTGGTCTTCATCCTCATCGGCTCGCTGGTCCTTTCGCTGACGGTCGTGCCGGTGCTTTCGAGTTACGTCCTCCCCAGGCGGATCGATGGCCACGACGTCCTCTTGGTGCGGTTGCTGCGCTCCGCCTACCGCCCGGTGCTGCGGGTCTGCCTCTCGGCCCGCGCCGTGATCGCCCTGGTTTCCCTAGTGCTGCTGGCCGTTACCGTCTTTAAATCCGCGACGCTGGGCACCGAATTTGTCCCCAAATTATCGGAGGGGGACATCGTGCTGGGGATCATCCGCGCTCCCGGCACGAGCCTGGAGGAATCGTGCCGGATGAACACCCGCATCGAGCAGGCGTTGCTGCAGGAATTTCCCGATGAGGTCGCCCACGCTTGGAGCCGCGTGGGGACTCCCGAGGTGGCCACCGACGCCGGAGCGATCGAGGCCACCGATGTCTTCCTGGCGCTCAAAGCCAGGGATGAATGGCGGAAAGCGCGGACGCAGTCGGAGTTGGTCGAACTGATGAGTCGGATCGTCGATGGCATCCCCGGGCAGATCGTCTGGTTCACGCAGCCGATCGAGCAACGGATCAACGAGATGGTGTCGGGCGTCCGGGCCGACATCGCCGTCAAGGTGTTCGGTTCCAATCTCGACGAACTGGTCCAGAAAGCGAGCGAGGTGGCGGCGGTTCTCCGCAGAGTGCCGGGGGGCGCCGATGTGGCGGTTGAGCAGGTCAGTGGTCAGCCCATTCTGCGGATCGCTGTCCGCCAGGACGATATCGCCCGCTACGGAATCTCCGCCCAGGCCGTGCTCGACATCGTGGAGAGCATCGGGGGCAAGGCCGTCGGGCAGGTCGTGGAGGGGCAACTCCGCTTCCCGATTGTCGTCCGGCTCCCAGAAGACCTGCGGGACGGTCCGGCGAGCATCGCCGACATCGCCGTCCGTGGGCCGGCTGGGGAGACGGTCCCGCTGCAGCGGATCGCCGACATCGAGACGGTCCTGGGGCCGAAGTTTGTGACCCGCGAATGGAGCGAACGCCGGGTCGTCGTGCAGTGCAACGTCCGGGGCCGGGATGTCGGGGGATTCGTCGCTGAGGCCCAAGGCGCCATCGAGAGCGCAGTCGACCTGCCGAAAAGCCTCTTTCGGCTCGAGTGGGGGGGGCAGTTTGAAAACATGCAGCGGGCTCAGAAACGGCTCACGATCGTCGTCCCGCTGGCGCTGTTGCTGATTGTCGCGCTCCTCTACCTCACCTACCGCAATGCCGTCGACACCTGTCTCCTGTTCTCCAGCGTCCCCTTTGCCTGCATGGGGGGCATTTGGGCCCTGTCAGCCCGTGGAATGCCGCTGTCGATCTCGGCGGCCGTCGGCTTCATTACCCTCTCAGGGGTGTCGGTGCTCAACGGGATGGTACTGGCAAGTGCACTCCGCGAGCGGCTGGCACGGGGCACAGCGCGAGATGTGGCGATTGAGGAGACCGCCGCCGCCTCCCTGCGAACAATCATCATGACGGCGCTGGTGGCCAGTCTCGGCTTCATCCCCATGGCTGTCAGCGAGGGGACCGGCGCCGAGGTCCAGCGGCCACTGGCGACTGTCGTCATCGGCGGCGTGATTACCAGCACGCTGTTCACGCTCTTCGTCCTGCCGGCGTTCTACCGGCTGATCCTCGGCGTGCCACGGGCCCTGGTGATCCCCAAGGAACTGTAAAGTCCCCTGGAAAAGTGATTCCTGAGCCGTGAAATAATGATTCCAAGGGGGGCAATCAACGCCCTGTTGTGTGGCGGACGATGAATTCCACGACCGGGGTGGGATCGTCGAGTCCATGGGGATGATGGCCGATGCCCGGCTTGTGGATCAGTTCCACCGTGCCGCCGAGGGCCCGATAGCGGGCGTTGATCAGCAGCGCATTCTCATCCGGCGGTACGACGTCGTCGGCATCCCCGACGACGTGGACGAGGGCCACGCCTGCTTCAGCGAGGGGCGCGAGCGTGTCGACCGGGTTTCCCTGCCAGGCGAGGGCCGCGGCGTCGTTGGCGAAACCGTAGAGCGTCTTCATCTCCTCCCAGTCACCGGCACTCCCCTTCCCCTTCCTGCCGGCAGCCTGACCCCCCGGCCAGCTGCGGACATCGCACACGCCAGCGTCGCCGTAAATCACACTCACGTCCCCCGGATGCTCGGCAGCAAAGCGGTGGGCGTAGAGGCTGCCACGGGAGATGCCGATCAGGGCCGGACGGGGAGCGAGGCCACGGCGGACGAGTTCGTCATGAAACCGGGAGAGTCGGGCGACGGCCACAGGCGCACCGAACGAATTGCCGACGTCGAGAAAGGCATGATGAAACCCCCGTTCCACCAGCTGCGGCGCAGCGCAGCGTTCCGTGAAGGCATCTGGAAACATCATGCACCAGCTCCAGGGGTTTTCGGGGAGCGCCGCTGCGGGAACGACGACCCAGGCCTCCGCGCCCTCGAACAGAAAACGCGTCCGCTTGTGGCCATGCCACTGGTCGGTCGTCGCGCCGGGGAAATCGAGGTCGACGGCGCCCGTGGCAGTTGTCGTGAGCACGGCGAGGAGGAGGAGGCAGGCCGAGAGGTCGCGGAGCATGGGAGGGTTCCGGAGAGAGGGGCGTCGGTCAGCCGATGTCGAAGAGTCTTGGCAGTGGGGCGTCGGGGGGGAGGCCGAGGATGGTTCGCAGCCTGACGAGTTCGGCGTCGTCGAGCGACACGAACACGACCGGGTCCTGGACGAGGTCGGGATTCACGAGGCGATAGGTGACCACCTTTCCCCCTTCCACGACCGGCGTCCGGCCGTAGCCATACATCATGTTGTCGACCGACTCAAAGAAATCGGCCAGCACGACCGCGTTGGGAAGTGGCCGACGGACGTAGTAGAGCTCGATGACGTCTTTCCAGAAGTGGGGAACAAACTTTTCCCCCACGTCGGCAATCCCGTAGCGGTCGCGGTTGGTGCCGGCGATGCAGGTAGGTAAGGCGACAAGATCGAGCGCCCGCTCCTGGCACTGTTCCTCGAGCGCAGCCCCGAGGTTCTCGAGAAAATCGGCGCTGAAGCAGTCGTCGCAGACCAATGCCAGATGGCCGAGGTCCACCGGCCGCGCCGCTCGCTCTGGCGGCTGGGTTCCCGCGTCCCCATCCCCTGCCCCGGCGTTGCCCGCGACCCCATCGAGAAAAGCCGCCGCGAGAGTCTCGCACGGAATCGAATAGCTCTGGATCTCCGTCGGGAGGCCGTGGCCGAGGACGACGATGGTGGTCGGCGTGGTATCGGCGGCGGCAGCGCGGACCGCCGCGAGAAAGCCCTCGGCGGTGTCAGCGTTCGTGGCGGGGCCGGTCGGGCCGCCGGCCCCTTGCTTCCAGACGGTGGCTGGGGCGCCATAGGCCGCGGCGATGGTCGTGACCTCCTTGGGATCGAGGCCGCGGTCGGGGTCGAGGAGGCCGAGAAGCCTCTGGCCTTCGCCGATGACGATCTCGTCGGCGTGCGTGTCGCGCAGCCGTTCGATGAAGTCGGCGAGGCCGACGAGCCTGTCGAGTCGCTGCGAAGCAGGGAGGCCCACGAGCGTGCCATGGTAGCGCTGGGCGAGGTGCCAGAGCGTCGGCTCGATCTGCCGGTATTCCCGGTCGGAAACCTGGAGCTGCCTGCGGATCAGCGGCGACTCGTCACGGGTGAAGGTGGCAAAATCGGCGGCGGCAGGCTCGGCGGCAGGGGCCGTGGTCGGCAGCTGGCTCCCCAAAGCGATGCCGAAGAGGATCGCGATGCCCAAGACCAGAGGAGCCGAAGGCACGCGCACTCGGCATCGGGTTGGGAATTGCTCAGAGGCGAGAGTCTGGATCACGGGGAGCCGTTGTGGGGAGATGGGAGTGGCGTGGGGAATATCGCTTCCAGTCGAGAATAGCCGATCGACTGGCGGCAGACGACCAGCGATCAGTCGTGCTCAAAAGTTGCAGGCCGGGAGATCGACGAGAAGCCAAGCACGGAATTCGAACTCAAAGCGCCCCGAGGAGGATCGCCAGTGGCAGCCACCGATCGGGAGCCGTGGATGGGAGTTCGGCAACTCGATACGATACAAGGCGAGCCTCTAAAGACTTGCGGGCATCCAAGCAGATGGTCACTCCCGCCTCGAGCAGGCTGTCGATAAACTGCCGGCCAGACCGTACGCCATCCATCGCCTCGCGTGCCGCCAAGCCCGGCTCCAGGGCACGGGCAATCCAGCGCGGAATTCTCGATCGACAAGCGGGCTGGTGGTACCGTGCCCCTGCGGTTTCCGGAAGAAACGGAAATGAAACAGCCCCATCTAATCGCGATGGAATCGTTCCGCGGCCTAGCGATCCTGCTGATCATCACCGGGCACGTGATCGGGCTAGTGCCCCTGCACATCGATTCAACTCTCGAGAAGCTGCCGCTCAATCTGCTGATGGGAGGCACCTCGCTCTTTGTCTTCATCTCCGGGTTTCTATTTTACTATCTCTATCCCGAGACATTTGACTTTATCCGCTTTCTGCGGCAGAAGATCTCCTTCGTGCTGCTCCCCTATCTAGTTATGTCGGCTCTGCCGGTGACATACTATGCCGCCAAGCGCGCCGATTGGACGCCACTGCACGGGGCGACGGGGCTCTGGGCCCTCTGGGAGCCGCTCCTTGGTTTTCTGGTTCAATCTCTCGCCTTTCTGTCGAACGGGAGTCATATCCCCGGCGGCTATTGGTATGTGCCGTTCATCATGGTGATCTTTGTGCTCTCGCCGCCGTTTCGTGTCTATGGCCGGCTACGGCTCGCCCCCCGGCTGGCGATCATGGTGTTCTCCATGGCGATATCGATGCTGATCCACCGGCCGGTGGAAAATCTCTTGGTGGCTCAGTCGGTGATCTATTACACGCCGGTCTACCTGCTGGGAATCAACGTGGCGATCAACCGGGAGGAGGTGCTGCGACGATTGGCCGGCCGGGAGGGATGGCTGGGCATCGGCATCCTCGGCTTGGCGTTCGCGCAGGCCGTCTGCTTCACAGAGTATGGCAACCTGCACAAGCCGGCGCTGCAATGGGGGGGCATCGATCTGATGCTGCCCCAGAAGATGCTTGTCTGTCTCTTGTTGTACTCCCTCTTTTCCCGGGTTAGCTGTCTCAATCAGCCGATCTTAAAAACGCTCGCTACAAGCAGTTTTGCTCTCTTCTTTCTCCATCCGCTGCTCATCATTGTGCTCCATAAAGTGGTGTCAGCGGACACGTCATCGACTCCATTCGGCACGCCCATAGAAGTCATCCAAGTGGCCGTCTGGGCTATTGTGGTCACAGGGCTCTCCTACGCGATTGCCTCAGCCATCCGCTGGTGTCTGCCCGCAGTCAGCCGCCGGATCATTGGCTGGTGAGGCGAGTCAGCCTGCCGCTGCCACCAACGTGGTGCCCGCCGGGTTGTGAGCCATGCCGGGCGGCAGGTAACGCCCAGCGAGAGGGCTTGGACACCCCCGCCCGAGGAACTGTCACCCGCAGACTTTCGGGAAGAGCTCAGTGAGATTGCATCATTGCAACTGTGTTCCCGGCATCGGCCCTCAATGGGCGGAAGTATTAAGGAGCTCTCAAGATCGAGGAAAGACCTCCATCGACACCATAGATTTGCCCTGTGATCCAGCCGCTCTTGTCCGAAAGCAGAAATTGCGCTAACGCTGCGCAGTCATCGGGTAATCCAATGCGAGCAAGCGGATAGACGGCAGCCATGGCTGCTCGTTTTGATTCGGATGAGAGAAGACGCTGGGCAAGGGGCGTGTCGACGAGAGCTGGCGCAATGCCGTTGACGCGAATCTTGGGGGCGAGCTCCGATGCCCATGTTCGCACCAAGGCTTCGATGGCTCCTTTTGAAGCCGCAACCGACGTGTGCATCGACATTCCCAACTGTGCTGCGACGGAACTAAAAAATACAGCGCTCGCTTTTTCTGAGCGACTCATCGACTTCAATGCAGCTTGAAAGCACGTTGTCGCGGACACGACGTTCAACTCAAAGTCGCGTCGCATTGTCTCAGGATTGCACGCCCGGAGTGAGCCAAGGCTGATCGATCCGGGGCAGTAGACGAAAGCATCAATACGTTCTGGCAATTGTTCTTCGGAAAGACGATCGGAGCAAACGTCCGCTACGATGTGTGCGAGAGAGCCTGATTCGGCAGCGGCGAGTTCTGCAAGCCTTCCAACAGTACGCGAAACAACTGTCACGCTCGCCCCTTGGTTCAATTCGCGACGAACAATCTCGAATCCAATTCCGTGACTCCCACCGACGACAACGACATTTGTCCCTGCCATGAATGATTCCTTTTTGGAATGGGTTTTGGGCCTGGCCGTAGCTGGCCAGTTCCTTCTGGTGGGCCAATCGGCAGACAGGACGTTGCCTGTCAGCGCTGGCGTCTGGCGTTGTCGATCGGTGGGCCAGGAAAGACGACCTCCAGCAGGGGGGGCGTGCCGCGCTGGCGATGAACGACCACGGCGTCAGCGAGAATGCCCTGGTAGATCGCCAGCGCGTCACCGGCCGACGAAAAGGGGAACGCCTCGTGGACGATCACCACCCGCGGCTGATCGCCGAGCCAAGAGAGATCACGGAGACATTCTTCGAGAGCGTCCCAATTGTGCCCAAAGTAGGTGGGGAAGCGGAGCTTCGCGGCGAGCACGCTGAGGAGTTTCTCCTTCCCCCTGGCCTTGGCGGGAATCCGCACCACGAGGGCGCCGTCGGCACGGTACGCCACCGGATCCTCGCTGAACTGGAATGGCCCAGGCGCGATGGTCATCGGATATGGATCTCCCCGGGAAGGCGGCGAAAGGAGCGGTAGTGGTCGTGGGTGTACCAGACTTCGCCCTCCTGGCCGGTGATTAACCGTTGCGGGCCCGGCCCCGGTTCCTTCGGTGTCGGCACAACCCACTCGCGGTAGTATCCCGGCGGGCGTCGCGGAAGACGATTTTCGCGGTTTTGAAACGTGCTGCCGTCGTTGGGGAATCGCAACCGCCGGCCGGCCGCGATTCGCTCCATCGTCGGGGCCAGATCGATCTGCCCCCGGTAGATCGTGCGGCCGCTCGAATCGCGGAGCGAGAGCCCGTTGATCACCAGCGGATCGGGGGCGGTTGGTGATGCCTGCGGAGTTGGCTGCGATCGGCGCGACGCTGGGGGAGCGGTCGATTCGGCAGCGGCTCGATCGACGCTTACGCCCGCGCGTGGGGTGGCTTCCGTGAGTGGCGGGGCCTCCGCTTCGGCACCATCGTCGTCGTTTGCCGCGGGCTCTGTCGGTGGCGGCGGTGGCGAGCCTGGCTGGGGTTGCCGATCGACCGGGATCGGCTCGGGGGCCACCTGCTCCACGCCCCCGTAGCGTTCCGCCGCCCAGACCACGGCAAGCAGCGCCACCCCGAAGAGCACCCGAAGGAGACGGAGCCTCCAAGGATCAGAGAACCAGGGAGAGAATTGGCGAGAGAACCAGGAAGGTCGTGCCGACACCCACCCCCTCACTTCCACCCCCTTGGAAATCGCACCTTCGAAAGTGAGGTGCAGCGCCGAGCCTTCTCGGAGATCCGCCAGCGATCCGGGGTTGATCGCCGAAATGCCTTGTTGAAAGCCTTACACCGAATCGGGGCGAAAGGATTCGAACCTTCGACGTCCTGGTCGCAAACCAAGCGCTCTCACCAGGCTGACGAGGCCTTGCGACGCCCCGTCGCAAGGCCCCTCGACCCGGCGGGGGAAGTCTACCTGAAATCGGCCGGAAATCAGTCCGAGGTCGGTTTCCTGGCTCATTGAATCTTTCGAAAGGAGAAGACGGGGTATTGGCGCCCAGCGACAAGGCTGACTCATGGAGCGAGTGGCGCCGGTGTATCCACAGCCAGTGTGGCCTTTTCGCCGACGGAAGCGGCATCGTCCGCCGCGCGGAGGAGCTCCCGAAGCTGATGCGCGAGGCGGACGACTCTCGCGCCTGTCATCATGCTGAAATGATCGCCCGGGGAGTGATGGATCGTCACGCGGTTTGTGAGATCACTGCCCCAGCCCCGATCGGCTGCCAGTTGTTTGCCGGTCATGCCAGCGAGGATGTGGTCCTCCTGGGGCAGATACAAGTGCAACGGATGCTTGATGACCGGCGGCGTGTGGTGTTGCAGGATCCGGACCGTCGCGCGACCGACTTCGACGAAGCGTCGGATGAAATCAACGGACGCACCAGCCGGCGCCATGTTGTGTTTCTGGGCCTCTGCCAACGCCGCCTCCAAAGCGCCGTCGTGGCTCATCGCCCGAAGGGTCGCATAAGAGACGTCCATCGTGGCGCCAAGAATATGGTTGCAGAGTTCAACGTAATCGCAGAGAAACCGGGCTTCGTCGTTCAGATCACGGTCGTCAAACACCGACGGCAGCGGGGTGTCGAGCATGGCCAGAAGACCAATGGTGTCGCCAGCCGAAATCAACTGATGGGCAAGTTCGTAAGCGTATATCCCGCCAGTTGACCAGCCGACCAAATGATATGGCCCCCGCGGCTGCAGACGACGAAGGGCGGAGCAATAGTCCGCCATCATTTCAGGCAGGGAGGCGTGCGGCGCCAGTGCTTCGTCGAGCCCACGCGCGGTCACCGCGTAAAGAGGGCGATCGTCGCCAATGTGGCGTGCCATCTCCAGGTAGCACCGCACATCGCCACCAATGGGATGAAGACAGAACAGCGGCGGCAAGCGGCCGCCCGATTTGAGCAGCACCAGCGGCGACCAGGCTGTTGCGGGCAGTGCGCTGTGGGTATCGCCGCCGACTGCCATCTCCCCGACGATCTCCTTCACGGCGTCGTCGGCCAGCGAGGTCACGCTCGGGCCCGTAAAGAACGTCGCCATCGGGACACTGATGCCAAGGCGGGATTCCAGCACGGTTTTGAGTTCCATCGCCATCAGCGAATCCATGCCGATCGAGTTGAGCGGCTGTTCGATATCGAGATCTTCTGGGTTGATACCCATAATGCGAGACAATTCAGCTGTCAGATGTTGGCGCATGACGGCTTGCCGTTCGGCCGGCGGTGATTCGAGAAGTTGCCGACGAAGGAGGGCGTCGACGCCGCTGGCTGGCGTCTGCTCGCCGGAGGCCTCGGCTGGGAAAAGATCGGCGAAAAGCGACGGAGTCTTGCCGGCAAATAGCCGAGCGAGCTCGTTCCAGTGCACGTTGGCGACAACGGCAGTGGTGGCTTGCGTCTGGAGAAAAGCCTGCAGCACTTCAAAACCAAGTGCCGGAGGAATCGGCGTCAGTCCGCGCGACCGAAGTGACTCAGCCATTCCAGCGCCCGCCCACGGACCCCAATTGATGGCCAGGGCAGGCAGACCCTGCGAGCGGCGGTAGGCCGCCAGAGTATCGAGGAATGCATTGCCAGCGGCATAGTTCGCCTGACCAGGCGAACCGAAAACACTGGCGACCGATGAGAAGAGCACGAAGAAATCGAGCGGTGTATCGAGCGTCGCACGATGCAGATTCCAGGCTCCATTGACTTTCGGCGCCAGCGCCTTCTCGAGCCGTTCCAGTGGCATGTCGAAGACGATTCCGTCAGCGAGCACGCCGGCGGCGTGGATGACGCCTCTCAATGCCGGGAAGTGGGCGGGGATTTGCGCACATGCTCCCTGCAAAGAGTCCGCGTCGGCGACATCGCCGCGTAAGGCCACCACTTCGACCCCGCCCTGACGCAGCAACTCGATCGCAGCAGAGGCCTCCAACGATGGGCCACTGCGCGCCAGCAGCGCCAGGTGGCGTGCCCCCTGGGCCGCAAGCCACTGCGCAGACTGCAGGCCTAATGCTCCCAGCCCGCCCGTGATCAGGTATGTCGCATCTGGCCGGATCCGCGTGCCTGCCGGCGACGACTCGACTGTGCCCGGAGAGATTTCACGCGGCAACGTATCGGGGGGGAATGAGACGACGACTTTGCCGATGTTCTTCCGCTGCGACAGAAACCGCAACCCGCCGGCGACATCGTGAGCAGGAAACACCGTCAAGGGCAACGGCTGGAAGTGACCAGCGGAAAAGTGCCCGCTCAGGTCGGCGAACAACGCCTGGATAGCGCTCGGCCGCTGCCGCAGCATACGATCAAGATCGATCGCGAAGTAGGAAAGATTGTCCTGGAAAGGCAGAAGACCAAGCATGCGGTTTTGGTAGATGTCGATCTTGCCAATCTCCAGAAACCGCCCGTAAGCGCGGAGAATGCTCAGGCTCTTGGAAATCGCATCACCCGGCAACGAGTTGAGAACCACGTCGACGCCTTCGCGGTGTGTGACCTCCATGATCTTGTCGGCAAACTCGAGCGTCCGCGTGCTGTAGACGTGCTGAACACCAAGCTGGCGGAGGTACTCTCGCTTTTCGTCGCTGCCGGCTGTGGCGAACACCTCGGCCCCGACGTGCTGTGCGATTTGAATGGCAGCCAGGCCCACGCCACCTGCCGCGGCGTGAATCAGCACTCGCTCGCCGCGTGAGAGATGCGCGAGCGAATTCAGCGCGTAAGAGGCGGTCAGGAAAGTGACCGGCAATGTCGCGGCTTGCTCGTGACTGATGCCAATAGGCTTGTGCGTCAGTGCATACTCGGTCGTCAGTGCATGTGACGCGAAGCTGTAGGGTACGACGCCGACAACTTCGTCGCCGACCTTGAACCGCGATACGCTGGCTCCGACAGCCGTCACGACACCGGACGCTTCAATGCCCAGCGGAACAACAGCGTCGGTGAGACCGGGATAAAGCCCCATGACTTTGAGGACGTCGCTGAAGTTCGCGCCTGCGGCATGCACCGCCAGTTCAACTTGGCCGTCGGCCGGCGATCGGCGTTCCACGGGTTCAAACCGGAGGGCATCGAAGCTCCCTGGCTTCAGGAGCCGTAACCGGAACGGCTGACCGGCACGATCAAGGATCGATTGATGCCTCGGTCGTCCGCCGCCGCTCGGCAAAATCTCGCGAGTGCGAATCAACCGGGCAAGATGACTGCGGCCGTGGCGATACGCCACCTGATCCTCCGTCGATCTCACGACCATTTCCTTCATCAGCCGCCGGCCGTCATCAGCCGGCAATCCAGCCGGATCGAGATCGACCAGCCGACAGCAAAGGTCGGGATGCTCAAGCGCAATGACTCGGCCCAGCCCCCAGAGCGGCGCCTGAGCCACGGCGAGCTCTCCCGCGCTCTCGCCCACCTGCTGCGCACCGCGAGTGACCAGTAGCAGTTCCGGCGGCCGCGCGATCCGCAGTCGCGCGACCTGTCGGACGAGCTGCAAAGCGCTGCCACAACCGAGCGCATGCGCCGCAGGTCCAGCGGGCGCGGAGATATCCAGACTCCACAGATGGACAATCGCCGTCCGGTCACGCACCTTGGATGCGAGGGTTTCTTCAAACAGGCGGCGGTAGTGATCCTCGTTGAGCGGGTCGATCTGATAGCCGACTGCAGCGCCGTTTTCCGCCGCCACCTTGCCGAATTCCTCTCCCGGAGTGATGACAACGACTCGCGACTGGTCCCCGATCGCCACGGACAATTCCCTGCCGACTCCATGCCGATCGGCAAACACGAGCCAGGTCGCGATGCCTTGGGATCCGGCGTCGCTGCCGAGTTCCGCTGTCTGTGAATCAATCGGCTCAGGTACCCAGTTCACGCGGTACAGCAAATCGCGAGCATCGATCGACTTTTCGCCCGCCGACCGGCCGACCCGTTGAACGCGTACTCCATCGAATCGAATCAGCACCCGCCCGGTCTCATCGGTCAGCGAAACGTCAGCTTCGACGGTTTCGGGACTCGGTACCGCGGCTGTCGATTTCCGCACCGCATAGATGAAGGCCGTGTCCTGATATGGACCAAAGATTCGCACGGCCCGAACGCCGGCAGGCATGTACGTAAAGGCGCTGTGCGAGCCGTCCGCCTCCAATGGCACCACGCCGGCCGTCGCCTGAAACAGAGCGTCGCCGAGTGCCGGATGCAGGCGATACGCGCTCATCGACTGGCGGATCACGGCTGGCAGGCTGAGCTCCGCAAGCGCGTCATCGTCGCCGCGCATGAGATTATCGAGCACTCGAAACGTCGGCCCGTAGGCGAGGCCGCGCGCGGCCATGTTTCGATAGAAATCCACCTGTCCAACTCGCTGGTGGATGCCGCCGCGAACCACGTCGAGATTGATCGACGGCGGTGAATCATGAGCCACCGTGTCGGCGTGTTGCAGCCGGCCGCAGGCATGAAGGGTCCAGGGGGCCGCCACGTGTTCGGTGTCAGCTGGAATGCTCGACACTTCAAACGTCCGCTCGCCCCCCTGCTCCGATGACACCGTCACCTGAACGATTCGGGATGTGCCCGCAGGCAGAAACATCGCTTGCTGAAACGAAGCATCGGCGACGGCATGATTGCCGGCACCGAAACACTGATCTGCGGCTGCCAGCGCCTGCTCCAGATAGGCCGCGGCGGGCACCACCGGCGCCCCCTGCACCTGGTGATCGACGAGGTACTCCGGCGACTGGCCGCTGAGCCGCACTTCAAAAATGGTACTGTTCAGTGCGGCTCGAACCCGAGCGCCAAGGAGCGGATGAATCGACGGCCCCTGGGCACCCGATCCCGAACGGCGAATCGGATCAACCGCGTCAAACCAGTGCCGCGTCTTCTCAAAGGGATATGTTGGCAGGATCACCTTGCGTCGCGGCCAATCCCGATCAAAGCCCATCCAATCGACTTTGGCACCAAGTGTGTACAGCTCGGCCAAGCTCGACAGCATGACCTCCCAATCGTCGTGCCCTTTTCGGAGAGAAGGCAGCCACGCGGCTTGGGAGTCGGGGAGACAGCGACGTGCCATTCCCGTTAAACTCGCGGTCGGTCCGATTTCAAGAACAGCCTGCATGTCCATGGCGCTGATCGCCGCGATCCCCTCCGCGAACCGAACCGGGTTGCGGACATGCCCTCGCCAATAGTCTGCGCCTGGGGCCCCATCAAGGAGAGCGCCGGTGAGATTGGAGATCAGCGGGATCTGCGGCGAATGAAACCGTAAGGTTGCCGCAAAGGCTTCAAAGTCATCGAGCATTGGCTCCATTAAGTGAGAATGGAAGGCATGCGATACTGACAATGCCTGGGAGCGAATCCCGTCCAAAGCGAGTTGTTCGATCACCGTCTCAATCGCGTCTCGAGGACCCGAGATCACGGTGTTGTCTGGCCCGTTCATGGCAGCGATTGAAACGACTTCCGGCAATGCCTGCCGCACCCGCGCGGTATCGGCGAAGACAACGGCCATGTGACCGTTTCGCGGCAACTGCTGCATCAACCTGGCGCGGTGAGCGATGAGCGTCAGTCCGTGTTCGAGACTGAAGACCCCCGCCACGCACGCGGCGACATATTCGCCGACGCTGTGTCCGAGCACGACCGCCGGCTCGATGCCCCACGATCGCCACAGCGTCGCTAAGGCATATTCGTGGGCGAAGAGGGCAGGCTGCGTGTACGCCGTTTCGTCGAGCGGGGATTCGTCCCCATTGTCCGGATAGATCACCGACAACAGAGTCTGCGGCAAGAGCGGCCGCAGAATCTCATCACATTGCACGATCACGCGGCGATAGGTCGGCTGCGTCTGGTACAAGAGGCGGCCCATGCCGACGTATTGCGAACCTTGGCCGGTGAAGAGAAAGGCCGTTCGTAACGAGGTAGCCGCCTTGGACTGCCGTCTCCGGACCCCCTTGGGATGTTGGCCCTCGGCAACAGCCCCGAGTTGGCTTCGCAATTCCTTTGTGTTTGCTGCGACAATTGCTAGCCGATGATGAAAGTGACAGCGTCCGCTGTTGGCGGAGTAGCAGACGTCGGCAACCGCGGCATGGGTTTGTTCGTCGATCCGCTTCACGTAGCTTCCCACCAGCCTCGACAGTGCCACCTCGGACTTCGCCGACAGCGCCAACAGATGGCGAGGCCGATCCTTGAACTCTTCCTCCGGGGCCTGCGCGTGCGCCTCCTCGATGAGAATGTGCGTGTTGGTTCCGCCGAATCCGAAGGAACTGACGCCGGCAGCGCGTGGCTGTCCGTTGCTCTGCCAATCGATTGACTGAGTGGGAACCGCGAGACGCGAGTCGTCGAGCGAAACGTGCGGGTTGAGCGTTTGGAAATGAAGTTGGGCTGGTACCAGCCGGTGCCGCATCATCAGCACGACCTTGATGATTCCCGCGACGCCCGAGACCGTCTCGGTGTGGCCAATGTTGCCCTTTACCGAACCGACATAACACGGGTGATCATCAGGCCCGCTACGACGAAAGACCTGCGAGAGGGCCTCCAGCTCGATCGGGTCGCCCAGCGGCGTCGCGGTGCCGTGCGCTTCGAGAAAGCTGAGGCGATCAGGCGTCCACCTTGCCTGCGCAAGCGCTGCGCGAATGACCGCCTGTTGCGAACGCCCGTTCGGGGCCGTGATGCCGGACGTGCGGCCGTCCTGGTTGACGGCACTGGCGCGGATGATCGCCAGCACGTGATCCCCATCGCGGGTTGCGTCGGTCAGCCGCTTGAGGACCAGAAGAGCGCACCCTTCGCCGCGCACATAGCCGTTGGCGGCCGCGTCGAACGGGCGACACCGGCCATCGGGTGACAACATGTGCGCTTTGGAGAACGCAATGGTCGTTTCGGGAGAGAGAATCAGATTGACTCCGCCCGCGAGCGCCGCATCACATTCGCGATTTCGCAGGCTCTGCACCGCGGTGTGAATGCCAAACGTGCTCGACGAGCAGGCCGAGTCCAATGCCACGCTGGGGCCACGCAGGTCAAGCACATAGGACAGGCGATTGGCGGCGATACTCAGCGCGTTGCCCGTTCCGACGTGGGCATCGATGTAGCGGAAGTAATTTTCGTCCTGCGTATGGATCTTGGAATAGTCTGTTCCTCCGATCCCGATGAAGACTCCCGTCGCGGAGCCGGAGACGCGATCGGGCGCCAGTCCGGCGACCTCGAGCGCCTCCCAGGCGACTTCGAGCAGGAGCCGCTGTTGCGGATCCATGCGACTGGCTTCGCGCGGTGAGATTCCGAAGAACGCGGCATCGAATTTATCGACGTCGGCCACCATCCCAGCGTTTCGCACCGACATCTTTCCGACCTGTTCGCCGGTCGGATCGAAGAAAGCGTCTACATTCCAGCGACTGGCTGGAATCTCGCCAGTGGCGTCGATGCCCTCCGAGATGACACGCCAATAGTCGTCCAGATTCGCGGCGCCGGAAAAACGGCAGGACATGCCGACAATCGCAATCGGCTCGGCAACCTCACTCTTCGTGCTCAACCGCTGCTCGAGAAGGCGCAGTTTGTCAGGCGTGAGATTGGCGAGGCGCTTTTGTACATGGCTCATAGGCAATCGAAGCGGATTCTCGGGGGAGGGGGCCGCACCGTCGTGCCGGGCAGGGCATTCAATGAACGCCGCAAGTCTATGGGAATCACGGAGCCCCGCCATACGTCACGATCTGACGCGACTGACGCGATTGCGAAGTTTGTCGAGGCGTTCAACGCCGCGCTTCGGCGCTCGGAGCCTGATCGCGGAGTGCGTCGCGAGCATCGTGATCGCTCAACTGTTCGATCTCGGCAAGGAGAGTTTCGAACTCCGTGATTCCGAAATCAGGTGGCAGCCCGTCTGGCTGGGAAGCCGGCGCGTGCGCGGCGGCAGCCTGCTCAGCGAGAAAACGCGCGAGCGATTCGGGTGTCGGGTAATTCCAGGCAGCGATCGCGGGGATCGGCACCTGGAGCCAGCGTTCCAGGTCAGCGCTGAGTTCGACCGCGGCGAGCGAATCAACGCCGTATTCGGCAAATGGCTTCTGCCGGTCGACGTCTCCGGAAGGCAGATCCGACCGCGCCACGAGCCAGTCCAGTAACCGGGCCTCAATCCGCTCGGCCAGCCGGTCGGTTTCGCTAGCGGTCAGACCATCGTGAGGAATGGCGATGCGGTCCGTATTCGGATCGAAACGCAACCGCAGCGACTGTTCGGAATCGTCCACGGATTGATTGGTGACTGACCATTGAGCGACGACATTGAGTGTGCCTTCCAAGAAGTGTGCACGGCAAAGCGATCGCTGAATCTTGCCGCTCGTCGTTCGCGGTAAGCTCGCCTGACGGATGAGGACGATTGCGCGGGGATCGAGTTCATGCTCGGCGATCACAGCCAGACGGATGGCGCGAAAGGCGGACGGCCAGTCGTCGCTTTGCTGATGCCGGTCGATTTCCCCAACAACGACCAGCCCCTCTTGCCCGTCTGCTTCGACGGCGAATGCCGCGGCGCAATCGGGTAGCATCGCGCCGTGAGCGAGCCACGCCGTCAATTCGATGTCGTGCGGATAGTGGTTTCGGCCGCGAATGATGATGACATCCTTCAGTCGGCCTGTGACGTACAGCTCGCCGTCGCTGAGAAACCCGAGATCCCCCGAACGCAGATGCGGTGGGCCGAGTTCATCGGCGATCTTCGCTCGAAAAACAGCTTCCGTATCGTCGGCCCGATTCCAATATCCTTGAGCGACGCTCGGGCCGGTGATCCAGATTTCGCCAACAGTATCATCCGGCAGCCTGCGCTGGCTGTCGGGATCGACGATCGCGATTTCCTGCCCGATCAGACCGTTGCCGCAGCCAACGAGCTTCTGCACGTGCGGGCCATCACCTCCGGCGGACAGGGCTTCGTTTTTGGCCAGCGCCGCCCGGCTCACAGTTTTGGCTTTCGGGCGGACTGGTCCCCGCGGGCCGGCGGCCAGAAGTGTCGACTCGGCCAGCCCGTAGCACGGGTAGAAGACGTCGCCGCGGAATCCGCAATCGGCAAACGTGTTGGCAAACCGGGAAAGCGTTTCCGCGCGGATAGGCTCGGCCGCACAGAGCGCAAGCCGGACACTGCTCAAATCGAGCGTGGCACGCTCTTCGGCAGTGATCTGCGCAACGCACAAGTCGTAGGCAAAGTTTGGGGCGCCGATGATCGTGCCGCGCTCGACGGTTATCGCACGCAGCCAGTTCAGCGGCCGCTGGAGGAACGACGCCGGCGAGATCAGCACCGTCTGAAAACCACTGTAAAGCGTGTTTAAAATGCCGCCAATGAGCCCCATGTCGTGATAGGAAGGCAGCCACGACACGCCGATCGGCTGGATCCCCGCGGCGTAACTGCCCGGAATGTCGAACCCTTGTCGGATCGCTTCCAAATTGTGCATCAGGTTTCGGTGGGTGACTGCCACGCCCTTCGGCTGGCTCGTCGAACCGGACGTGTATTGCAGAAACGCCAAGTCGTCGGCGCTGGTCCCGGGGCGGCGCCAGTCGGCCGCGGAGCTGTCTGGCACCCGATCCGTAGCGATCCAGTCGAGTGCCGCCAGTTCCGGCGAGGTTCTCGCCTGGTCGAGTGTTGCCAATGTCTGGGCGTTGGTGAGCGTCAGTGTTGCCTGACAATCTGCGGCGATCGCCGACAGGCGGGGCGTGAGCCGTCGCGGCTTGGGATACGTCGTCGGGACGGGCATCACGCCGGCGAAAACGCAGCCGAAGAATGCTGAAATGAAGTCAAGACCGGGCGGGTAAGCCAGCAGTGCGCGATCGCCGGGCCGACTCACCCGCTGCAGCGCCGCCCCGATGGCGCGGGCCCGGCGTTCGAGCGCATCGACCGGCAGCGTGAGGCGATTGCCGTCGTCGGCATAGTAGGCGTAGCCACATGTGGCCGCGGCACTCGCTGCCCGCAGTTGCAGCAAATCGATCAATGTCGCCGCGACATCAGACTCGTACATCGGCAGGTCCATTTCTGACGCGTTCAGAGGGTTGCCAGCTCGGCAACTCGCCCACACCGCCGCCCCCATACGAAGGGTGCGGATCGGAGCCACCGGCCGTATGCGGCGGAAATGCTCGCCAGCCCAAGCGGCGCCGAAGAATAGGCCGGTCAACGGCACTTCTGCAAGCGTTTGCCGCTCGATGCGCGGTCGATGAGCCCGCTCCGCAGCGGCGGCGATCAGCATGCCAGCGGCGTTGCGAAAGGGCACGGCGCGTCTCGGAATTCTGTCAGGTGGGGAGCGAAGTCGGCATCCGGCCGGAACCGCCTGCGGAAAGCCGCAGAGGCAGCCCAGCCTGCCCAGACGGCACGACCTCCATGCCGAGGCGTTGACGGACAGCATCTGATCGATAGAGTGTACGGACGTTCATATATGCTCTTCCGGAGGCTCGCATCCATGACGACATCGCTATCCCGCCTCCGCTCGCTATCCCGCCTCCGCTCGCTATCCCGCCTCCGCTCGCCACAGAGCCTCCGCTCGCCACAGAGCCTCCGCTCGCCACAGAGCCTCCGCTCGCCACAGGCCTGCATCGTGGCCTCATTGCAGGAGGTGATCGACCGGCGGTCGGGCGACGCCGTCACTGCCAAAACTGGCTGGACCGCTGTCGAAGGAGGGGCTTCCAGAGGAGGTGAGACCGGTGGAACGATCGTCTGTGGGAGCGGCTTCCGATCCCTCGATCGCCTGCTGCCTGCCGGTGGCGTGCGGCGCGGCAGCCTCCTTGAATTCCTCGGCAGTGAGGCATCAGGGGCATCGGCGCTGGCCTGCGCAATCGCCTGTCGGCTGCTGACATTCCAATCCGCTGCCCCGGCCCATCCGGGCGGGGGCACGATCATCGTTGTCGATCGCCGCGGTCGGTTTCATCCGCCGGCGGTCATTCCCTGGCTCGATCCACAGCCCGACCGTCACGGCTCCAGAAACAGCGGCGCCTCCAGAAGCAGCGGTGGCTGTGGGCCGCTGGTGGTGGCCCGGCCCTCCCGCGACGAGGACGAGATCTGGGCGATCGATCAGGCGCTCCGCTGCCCGGGCGTGACGGCCGTGCTGGCGTGGCCCGGCCGCGTCTCCACGACGGCGCTGCGCCGCTGGCAACTGGCGGCCCGGAGCAGTGGTGCGGTGGGGTTGCTTGTCCGCCCGGAGCGTGCCCGCCGGGAGCCGTCGTGGGCGGAGGTACGGCTGAGTGTGGCGGCTGCGGCCTCCCCGGCTGGTCTCCAGGAGATTGCCGGCTTGGGGATCCGCCGACTGCACCTCGTGCCGGCCGGTGGGCCCTGGTCCGGAGAGCAACCCGAGGAACGGGGGGTGGAGATCGCGATCGACATGGGCAGTGGCCGGGAGGCGGTTGCCGTTGGACAGAGCGCGGAGGGCGTGAGGGCTTCTCCACGCGAGGTGTTCCCTCCAGCCGGGATGTCGCCGCGGCTCGTGGCCGTGTGCCGTGATGCGGGGGGCCACGAGTTGGGGGGGCAGGTGGGGCCACAGGCAGATCGGCCATCGGGAGGTGTGCCGTGTCACGCATCATGACGATCTGGCTGCCACGCTGGCCTGTGCAGCGGCGATTGCTTGAGGATCCATCACTGCGAACCGTGCCGGTGTTTGTCTGCCAGCGACGACCGCGGGGGGTCATGGGGGTGGTGAGTTGGGCCTGGGCGGTGCAACCGCAGTCCGCGCCGATGGCTGGCCAAGCAGGCGCTGGCCAAGCAGGCGCTGGTCACTTGGGTGCTGTATCGACCGCGTCGGGGTCGATTACGGCTGGGATGTCGTTGGCCGAGGCGATGTCGATGCTGGCGATGGCCCACGGTTCGCGTGCCTGCCACCGCGCCTGGATCGATCACGATGACCCCGTTGCCGATCGCCTGACGCTCGATGAACTAGCCCGTTGGTGCCGGAGATTCTCGCCGGCAGTGGCGGTGGAAACGGCCAATAGGCCGGAGTGCCTGCACGTCGATGTGACGGGCACGGCCGGCTTCTTCGGTGGCGAGGAGAGGCTTGCCCGTACGGCAGTCTGGACATTCGCGGCCCGCGGCATTCATGCCCGAGCGGCGATCGCCGACACCGTTGGGGCCGCCTGGGCCGCGGCCCACCACACCGATACCCTCGCAGAGCAGAGCGGTCTCCGGGGAAGGAGCAGGGCCCAGCCCCGCCGCCGGCGCTGGGCAACGATTCCCCCGGGGGGGGCCATGTCTGACAGCAGGATCGTGCCTGACGCCAGAGAGCTGCTCGGTGATCTGCCGATCACCGCGTTGCGGTTGGATGCCGATGTCGTGCTGAAGCTCGGCGAGGTGGGGATCGGTTCGATCGGTGGCGTCCTGCGACTGCCACGGAAGAGTCTGGCCTCCCGGTTCGGTCCGCAACTCGTCCGCCGGGTGGCGGAGTTCACCGGCGAGAGAGCCGAACCCCTGGAGCCGCCGCGGGGCGCGGAGTTGCCGCAGGCGAACCACACCTTCGATTTCCCCTTCTCGCTCCGGGACGCAACCGAGGATGCGCTGCGGGAGATCGTCCGCCAACTGTTGGCTTCCTGCGTGCCCACGCTCGCCGCCGCAGGCCGTGGGGTGACGGCCCTCCAACTCCGGTTGGAACGGAACGCTGCGGGAGGGTCGTGCGAGGACCGCACACCCACGGTCGTCGACGTCGGCCTCTACCGGCCCACCGCCTCGATCCCCCACCTTGAGGAACTGATCCGGCTGCGGATGTCCCGCACCCCCCTGCCGGCTGAGATCGATGGCGTGACACTGGAGGTGGTGGCTGCCGGGAACGCCATCAGCCGGCAGCGATTGCTGTTTGGCGAAGCCACGGAGACGTCGGGCCCGGAGGTGGGGATGCTGCTGGACCGGCTGTCGGGGAGGCTGGGGCGGGCAGCGGTCTTCGAACCCAAACTGCTGGCGGATGCCCAACCCGAGTACGCCTGGGTGGCGGTGCCTCCGACGGGGGCACTGGCTGCTGCCGGGACGGCGGGAGCACGTCCGCTTTCGCCGGGCAGTGCCTCGCTGGGTCTGTCGGCGCCCCAGCGGCGCCCGCTATGGCTGCTGCCGCGTCCGCTGCGGCTGGAGGTCGGCCATGGTGGGAGGCGGCGAAACGGGCGGGAGGGGGAGCAGGAGGAGCAGAGGACTGAGCGTGGCGCACGCTGCGCGCCGCACCATGTGCCGGGGCCACCGGCGTGGTTCCGCTGGGAGTCGCGGACGCGGTCGGTGGTCCGCAGTCAGGGGCCGGAACGGATCGAAACCGCCTGGTGGCGCGGGCCCTGCGTCCGCCGCGATTACTTCATCGTCGAAACCGACTCGGCAGAGCGGTTTTGGCTCTTCCGCCAGTTGCGAGACGGCGCCTGGTTCCTGCACGGACTTTTTGCCTGACAGCCACCTACCATCGAGGAGACGAATTGGTGTCCCTTCCTCCGCCCCCTTGCGCCGCTGATCCGCCGCCATATGCCGAACTGCACTGCACGAGCAATTTTTCCTTTCTCCAAGGAGCATCGCATCCGGAGGAACTTGTGCGCACAGCCCATGCCCTCGGGTATGCCGGCATCGCGATCACCGACCGCTCAACGCTGGCAGGCATCGTGCGGGCCCACGGGGTGGCGAAGGATCTGGGCATCCATCTGGTGATCGGGGCGGCGCTTGATCCGCTCGATGCGCCGCCGCTGGTGGTCTGGGCCGTTGACGGGACCGGTTACGCCAACCTCTGCCGTCTGCTAACGCTCGGCTATCACAGCAGCGCAGCCGCCGGGGAGTGCCGGCTCTCCCGGGAACAGGTCGCCTCCCATACCGCCGGGCTGCGGGCCGGCGTGCCACTGACGGCGGTCTGCCCGACGGAGCCGCGGGGGATGGTGCGGCCGGTGGTGCGCTGGCCGCTGCAGGAGTGGCGGGAGGTTTTTGGTGATCGGCTCTGTGCCCTGGCGGAGGTCGCTCTGGAGGGGGACGATGCAGGGATCCTGGAACGGTTTTCCCATCTGGCAGGGCGGGCGGGGGTGCCGCTGGTGGCCGCCGGCGACATCCGCTGCCATGTGCGGAGCAGGCTCCCTCTGCTCGATGCCCTCGCCGCGGTGCGGCACGGCTGCACGATCGAGGAGGCCCGCGGCCGCCTCCTTACCAACGGCGAACGGCACCTCCACGACCGCCACGCACTCGCCGCCCGGTTTGCGTCGCTTCCCGGCGCCGTCGAGCGCTCCGTGGAATGGGCCGCCGCCTGCACCTTCTCGCTCGACGAACTGCGCTACGAATACCCCGATGCGATCGTGCCAGCAGGCCGCACGCCACAGGAACACTTGGCGTGTCTGGCGTGGATGGGGGCAAAGAAGCGTTATCCAGACGGCATTCCCGCCAAGGTCTGCGGGCTTCTCGAACACGAGTTGGCATTGGTGACGGAGCTGGGCTACGAGGCCTACTTTCTCACGGTGTTCGACATCGTGAGGTTTGCCCGCCGCCGCGGCATCCTCTGTCAGGGGCGGGGATCGGCAGCCAATTCGGCGATCTGCTTCTGTCTGGGGATCACGTCGGTCGATCCGGCACGGATGCAGGTGCTCTTCGAGCGGTTCATCAGCCGCGAGCGCCGCGAGGCCCCCGACATCGACATCGATTTCGAGCACCACCGACGTGAGGAGGTGATCCAGTATGTCTACGACACCTACGGCCGCTCGCGCGCTGCGATGACTGCGGAGGTGATCTGCTACCGGCTGCGCTCGGCGGTCCGCGATATGGGAAAGGTGCTGGGCCTGTCGCTCGACCGGGTGGCGCGGATCGCCGAGGTGCTCGACGTCGGCGATCGGGTCGAGCGGCTGCCTGAGCGGCTCGTTGAAGCGGGACTCGATCCCGATGGAGACACCGGCACACGCCTGGTGGCCCTCGTCGGCGATCTGGTCGGATTCCCCCGCCACCTCGGCCAGCATGTCGGCGGGATGGTGATCACGCGGGGGAATCTCTCTGACCTCGTGCCGATCCAGCCGGCGGCGATGGAGGGGCGGACAATCGTGCAGTGGGATAAGAACGATCTCGACGAACTGGGGATCCTTAAAGTGGACTGCCTGGCGCTCGGCATGCTCACCGCCATTCACCGGGCGTTCGATCTGGTGGAGGCCGTGGGAGGGCCGAGGCTGACTTTGGCCACGGTGCCGGCCGAGGATCCGCAGGTCTACGAAATGGTGTCGCGTGCCGACACCGTGGGGGTCTTTCAGATCGAGAGCCGGGCGCAGATGAGCATGCTGCCGCGGCTCAAGCCCTGTTGCTTCTACGACCTCGTCATCGAGGTAGCAATTGTCCGTCCCGGACCGATTCAAGGGGGGATGGTGCATCCCTACCTCCGGCGGCGCTCGGGCGGGGAGCCGGTGAGTTATCCCAACGAGGCAATCCGCGAGGTGCTCGAGAAGACGCTCGGCGTGCCACTTTTTCAGGAGCAGGCGATGCGGTTGGCGGTGGTGGCGGCGGGGTTCACGCCCGGTGAGGCCGACCAACTCCGTCGCGCGATGGGGGCCTGGCGACGTCCAGGGGTGATCGACGAGTTCCACCGCAGGTTGGTCGACGGGATGCTCACCCGCGGGCTATCGCGGGAGTTCGCCGAGCAGGTGTTTGCCCAGATCCGCGGGTTTGGCGAATATGGCTTTCCGGAGTCGCACGCGGCGAGTTTTGCGCTGCTTGTGTATGTGTCGGCGTGGCTCAAGTGCCATCATCCAGCGGCCTTCACGGCGGCGCTTCTGGCGAGCCAGCCGATGGGGTTCTACGCACCGGCACAGTTGGTGCGTGACGCCCGACAGCATGGCGTACGGGTGCTGGCGGTGGATGTGAATGCCAGCGCGTGGCACGCGGGGCTGTGCATGCTGGCAGGTCCGGCCGATACCCCGCGTGACGGCCTGGGGCCGGTGCTGTGCGGTGCGGGGGCTGCGCTGCGGCTAGGGCTTGAGCAGGTGCATGGTTTGGGTGAAGCCGATGGAAAGCGGATCGAGGAGGCGCGGCGGGCGGGGTTTTTCTCCTCGCCCGACGACCTTGCCCGGCGGGCGCGGCTCGGCCGCGAGGCGCTCCTCCACCTGGCGCGGGCCGGCGCTTTTGCGTCGCTGGGGATGGACCGCAGGCGGGCGGTGTGGGAGACGCTGCGGGGTCGCGACCGTCCCGGCAGCCAGCCACTCCTCGAGGATCTCGCCGACGACGAGGATGGCGACGAGGTCGATCTTCCGGCTATGGGAGCGCGCGAGGAGGTGATCGCCGATTACCGCACGGCGGGGCTGTCGCTGGAGGCCCATCCGCTGCAGTTCGATCGGGCCGGGCTTGCGCGGCGGGGGGTCGTGACCGTGGCGGAGTCCCACGACGCGCCGGAGGGGCGACAGGTGTCGGTGGCGGGGATCGTGCTCTCGAGGCAGCGGCCGTCGACAGCCAACGGGATCATCTTCCTGTCGCTCGAGGACGAGACGGGCCCGGCCAACATCGTCATCCGGCCGGAGGTGTGGCAGCAGTCCGAGCCGCTCGCGAGGCGGGCGGCGGTGGTGGTGGTCGAGGCCCGTGTGCAGCGGCGGGCCGGAGTCGTGCACCTCCTGGCGACGCGGATGGAGGATATGGAGCAGCCGTCTGTGCCCCGGATGTCGCGGGATTTCTGCTGACACCAGCGAAGGACGTTCTGACGGCGCTGCGATCGCTGCTACAACATCCGCCATGAGCACCCATCCCCCCCACCCTGCCGTCGTCAGCACCGATCTCCCCCTCGGTTCCCTCCACCGCGGCAAGGTCCGTGACTGCTACCGCTTGGACGGCCATCGACCCGATGGCACCCCATCCACCGATGGCAGGATGCTGATCGTCTCCACCGACCGGATCAGCGCCTTCGACTGGATTCTCCCCACTCCCATCCCCGACAAAGGGCGCGTTCTCACGGCCATCTCCGCGTCTTGGTTCCACTGGCTCTCCCAAGGCCCACACCCCGTTGCCCATCACCTTCTCAGCACCGACGTCGACCAGATGAACCTGCCCCCGGGCGTCGATCTGGAACCTCTCCGGGGCCGCTCGATGCTGGTCCGCGCCGCCCGCGTGATCCCTTTCGAGTGTGTCGTGCGCGGCAGGCTCGCCGGCTCCGGCTGGGCCGAGTACCGGCGCAGCGGCACCGTCTGCGGCGAGAACCTGCCCGCCGGGCTCTCCGCCGGCGACGCCCTGCCGGAACCGATCTTCACCCCCGCCACCAAGGCCGAGTCGGGCCACGATGAGAATGTCCCGTTCGCTGTGATGGCCGATCAGATCGGCAGCGAGCTGGCAGAGGAACTGCGGCAGAAGAGCCTTGACGTCTTCCGCCGCGGTGCAGCCCACGCTGCCGCCGTGGGGATCGTCGTTGCCGACACGAAGTTTGAATGGGGGCACGACGCCGACGGCACCGTGATCCTTGTCGACGAGGTCCTGACTCCCGATTCGTCTCGGTTCTGGCCCGCAGCGGCAGTCGGCGGAGGGCGTGTTCCTGATTCGTTCGACAAACAATTCGTCCGTGATTGGCTGGAATCGAGCGGCTGGGACAAGGCCAGCCCCCCGCCAGCCCTCCCTGCCGAGGTCGTTGCCCGCACTCGGGAGAAATACCTCGAGGCCTGTCGGATGCTCACCGGCACAGTTCCCCAGGGAATCGGCTAAGAGGGCGTTCTTCCCTCGTTTTTCGTTGAAAAAACGGCGGTCTGCGAAGGGGAAACACTGCCCTAGGGATGCTGCAGAGCCGAAACTAGAATTGGCAACCGGGCCTCGGCCCCCCCGCCCTTCACCGCAGCGTTTGCCCACCCCATGCTCCGTTACTGGACCGCCGGCGAATCCCACGGCCCCGCTTTACTGGCCCTTGTAGACGGCTTCCCTGCCGGACTGCAGGTCGACATCCCCGCTATCGACGCCGAACTGGTCCGTCGCCAGGGGGGGTACGGCCGGGGAGGAAGGCAGCGGATTGAGACCGATTCGGTGCGGTTCCTCTCTGGTCTGTGGAGGGGCACAACCCTCGGTAGTCCGCTCGGCCTCGAAGTGGTGAACCGCGATGCCAAACTTGAGAAACTCGACGACGTCGATCGGCCTCGCCCTGGCCATGCTGATCTGGCTGGCGCCATCAAGCACCTCGGCGGCGTGAGAGCCGTGCTGGAACGGGCCAGCGCCCGCGAGACCGCCGCCCGAGTCGCCGCCGGAGCACTCGCTTGCCAATTGCTCTCCCAGTTCGGCATCGAGGTGGCGGGGTGGGTCAGTTCGCTCGGGGGCATCGAACTTGGACCGCGCCAGGGGACGCTTGCGGAGTTGCGGGCGATCCGCGACTCAAGCGAGATCTATTCACTCCACCCGGAAGCCGACGGTGAGGTCACCGATCTCATCGATCGAGTCGGCAAGGAGGGAGACACCCTCGGCGGTGTCGTCGAGGTGCGTGTTGACGGTCTCCCCATCGGGCTTGGCACCCATGCCCAGTGGGATCGCAAACTCGACGGTCGCCTCGCCCAGGCCGTGATGGCGGTCCAGGCGATCAAGGGGGTGGAAATCGGACTGGGATTCGAGGCGGCCAAGCGTCGCGGCTCGCAGGTCCATGACCCGATCCACTACGACGCTGACCGTCGGGGAGAGACAAGCCTCGGCTTCACCCGTCCCACCAACAATGCTGGCGGACTCGAGGCGGGCATGACCAACGGTCAGCCCTTGGTGGTGCGGGCGGCGATGAAGCCGATCAGCACGCTCCGCAAGCCGCTGGAGAGTGTCAACCTGCGGACGAAACAGGCCGAGGAGGCCGCCTACGAGCGCAGCGACGTCTGTGCCGTCAGTGCCGCAGCGGTGATCGTTGAGCACGTGGTGGCCTTCGAGGTGGCAGTGGCACTGGTCGACAAGTTCGGCGGTGACTCCATCGAGGAGATGCGCGCCCGCTGGAAGCTGTACCACGATCTGGCCCGGAGCAAGTAGCGGCCCCGGACCGGGCAGGACAGGATGTCCCGCCGTGCCCCGGGGCGATTTGCAGAGGAACAGGGATGTTCGTCCCGCAGCACGCCGCCCGCCGCCGCACCGTCCGCGCACTGTTCCTCGCGGTCTGCGTGGCTCCCTGCGCGGTGCTGGCGGCTTGGGCGGGATGGTGGCACTCCTCCGGTCACCGCGACTCCCTCCGCCGGGAGTGGGAGGCGGTGCTGGGGGTACCGCTGGAGATCGGTCGGATCGACCATGTCCGTCCCGGCACAATCCGACTCTCCGACCTGGTGATCCGCGATACCGCCGGAGAGGCACGGCTGGCGGTCGAGTCCCTCGAAATCGAATCTGCCGCTGGTGAAATCAGAATTCGCGTCCCGTCGTTTTTTTGCACGCCAGAGGGGGCGGGACTGTGTGCCCAGTTGGCGGGCGACTGGCTGGCACAGCCGCAGCGATTTGCCTCCGACTGCATTGTTGACATCAACAGCCTCACCTTGCTTGCCGGCGGTCAGCCGGGAGATCCCCCGGTGGGTGACGGCTTGAGCGGCGCTGCCGGGATTGTTCCGCGTGGCAGCACGCCTGCCGGCGGGATCCGCGCCGAATGCGTGGCCGCCGACGGCACGCGGGCAATCAGGCTGCGGACTGAGCCGGAGAGCGGCGACGAACTCCGCGTTCTCTTCCGTGCTGCCGGCGGCCCCGACAGAATGCCTCCCGGCTTCGAAGTCAGTGGGGAATGGTCGAATCCAGTGCCGTTGGCTGTGGTGGCAAAGGTGCTGGAGTGGCCTGTGATCGCGACTGCGGGAGGGGACGGTGCCGCGCTCCGTGCCCGGATCGACTGCCGCCATGCTGCCGATGGGTGGAGCGGGATGATGGCCGGCGAGATCACGGCATTCGATCTGGCTCGTTGCACGGCCGGAATGCCAGTCAAAGCCAGCGGCACGGCGCGGCTGACGATCCGCAGGCTCGATCTGCTCGGCGGTCGCTTGGCCGGATGCCGGGCCGAGATTGCCGTCGACAAAGGCTCGCTCAGTCAGGCGACGGTGGAGTCGTTGGTCACCCTTCTGGGGTGCAGGCCGGGCCCAGCGTGGCGTGTCTTGTCCCCTGCCGCTGCCTGCGGTTTTGATCGACTGGCCTGTGGTATCGAAGTGGGGGCCGCCGGCCTGCGGATCACTCCCCTGACAGAATTCGGGGGAGCGATCCTCGTCTCCGATGGTGCGCCGCTCCTGTCGGCGCCGGTGACGGCGATTCCCATCGACCGGATTGCCTGGCTCCTCTCGCCCGGCGGGGGACCGGCAGTGCCGGCAACCGCCCTGACAGGCTGGCTGCTATCGGTTCTTCCAATGCCTCTCCCCGGTGCGGATGGCATGTCGGGAGATCTTCAGACCACACAGGCCCCGGGGCCTGTTGAGGCCGGTCGCACGCCCAAACGTTGACATCGCCGGTCGATTTTCGGTGATTTGACGCATTATTGACAACGAATCGACCCCTCACTGACCGGCAGAGGCTGGCATGGGAGGGCAAATTTGTCACAGTATTGGATCGAGAGACGCGACGGGATTCCGATCCCGCTTGCAACCCGCGGAGCCGGCCTCTTGAACGCCTTTTTGGACGCCCGGCTGGATTGATCGGCGCGAGCGTCCGGCTCGGCAACGGCCAGTGTCCGGCTCAAAAATCTGCCCCCCCAAAAACCGCTCCAGTGCGAGTGGCTCAACCGAGAAGCCAGGACCAAACATGAAGTCCAAGTCACGCGATCCACGGCATGTCGAGGCCGGCGGCACCGCGACGGCCAAGCGGCCGAAGCACCGTGCTGCCCTGCCTGATGTCGATGTCACATCGAGCGAATTCGACCTGGGGCGCTCCGCGATCGACGGGCCCCAAACCGATCCGAGCTCGATCGCTGGCGCCGATCTGAGCACGCTGCCTCCCGGCCAGCACTGGACCGATCTCGATTGGCCGGTCGTGCTGTGGATTGGTGCTGTCCATCTGACGGCACTGGCGGCCCCCTTCTACTTCACCTGGTCGGGATTGGCGATCTGTCTGGTGCTCTGCTGGATCACCGGGAGTTTGGGGGTCTGCCTGGGCTATCACCGCCTCCTGACGCACGGCAGTTTTTCCTGCTCCCGTCCGGTCAAGTTGTTCTATGCCTGGATGGGAGGGGTTTCCGGTGAAGGAACAGCGCTGAGTTGGGTCGCCAATCACCGCAAGCACCACGCCTTCAGCGACCAGGAAGGGGATCCGCACACTCCCAATGAGGGCGCGCTTTGGAGCCACATTGTCTGGATGTTCCCGCGGCGTGATCCAGACGCCTTGGATGCCCACTGCCGTCGCTGGGCGCCTGATCTCTATAAGGACAACGGCATCCGCTTCCTTCACCAGACGTTCCTCCTCTGGCACTTCCTCATCGGTGGGGCCCTGCTCTTTGGGGGACACGCCATGTACGACTGGCGGACCGGGATCTCCTGGTTGGTGTGGGGGTTGGCGGTGCGGATGGTGTACGTGTTCCATGTCACCTGGTTTGTCAATTCCGCAACCCACATCTGGGGTTATCGCAACTACGAAACGACCGACAATTCTCGCAACCTGTGGTGGGTTGGCCTGCTTGCGTTCGGCGAGGGGTGGCACAACAACCACCACGCCTTCCAGCGGATGGCCAAGCACGGTCACATGTGGTGGGAGGTTGACACCACCTACTGGGCGATTCTCGCGATGGAGAAACTGGGGCTGGCGTGGAACGTCGTCAAGACCCCCAAGGGTGGGCGGAAAAATGGGGTGGGTGAACCCCGTCCGGCAGGAGGTCTGGGGTGAGGCCCAGACTGTCTGGGCTGCAAAGGAGCCCGATTCCTCTGGGGAGGAGGGTTCCGGGGCCGGACGGCCGCGGAATGGGGGGGCAGCAGCCTGCTGTTGCAATCCGGCCCCACGCCGATAGACTTTTTTGTTCCTTGAGATTCGATACAGTATCCGTTTGGTTCTGTCAGAGGGGCACTCTCTCTGACGGGGCAAGGCTCTTGTGGTATGCGTGCCGGTGGCAATGGAGTGGGGATGCAACGTGCATCCTCGAAATGCCGTGCACGGCCTGCCTGTCAACTCACAGGTCGCCCAGATCAGGGCGAATTTCGGCTGATGTCGCTCACGAAAGAACGAAAGACAGAACTGATCGGTGCTTATCGGCGAGGGACTGCCGACACCGGGTCGGCAGAGATTCAGATCGCCCTGCTTTCTGGGCGGATCTCGCACCTCACCGGCCATTTCAAAAAGCACTCGAAGGACTACGCGAGCCGCCGCGGGCTGCTCATGATGGTCAGTCGTCGTCGTCGCCTGCTCGACTATCTCAAGCGTGTCGCGCCGCAGCGGTACCTCGACATCATCAAGCGTTTAGAGATTCGTAAGTAGTGGCCTGATTTGCCGCGGAAAGTCGCGCCTCAGTCTCGCTTGCTCGCTTGATCATGCGAGGGCGGTCTTAAGCGGCAAGGGATAGAGCGGGGTAGGCCAAAATCGGCTGCCCCTCGCCCCGCTGGCCCGCGCCGAGGGGCTCTGTAGAGGTCGGTTCTGTCTTTGTTTTTTGAGACAGAATCCTCTCCGCTGGGTTTCGATGCGAGGGAGTTGCGGTTTTTTGGGGGATTGCATTCCCCTTCCTGGCCATCGGCAGCGGTGAAAATCGCTATCCTGCCAGGGTTGGTTTGTGGTCAGTAGATACGGCCAATTGGGGGCGGGGTCCTTGAGGTCTGGAGCGTTTCCGGATTTCGGACCATCAACGCCTGGGTTCGGTTTCGGGGTGTGGCCGTGATGGCCGATTGCACCTCGGGTAACGGCTGCGGGCACAGGGCCTGCGGCTGGGAAGGGAAGGAAGAAGTAAAAATCATGAAAACAGTTGTTGAACGGAAGATCGGTGATCACACGCTTTCGATGGAAACCGGCCAGTTGGCCAAGCAGGCGGCTGGGGCTGTGCTGGTGAAGTACGTCGACACCACCGTGATCGTTGCGGCTGCCACTGGCGCGCCGCGGCTGGGGATCGACTTTTTTCCCCTGACTTGTGACTACCGCGAACGGGCTGCCGCTGCCGGAAAGTTTCCCGGTGGATTCCTCAAGCGCGAGGGGCGTCCGACGATGAAGGAGACGCTTACCAGTCGTCTCATGGATCGCCCCATCCGGCCCTTATTTCCGGATGGATTCTTTGATGAGGTCCAGATTCAGGCCTCGGTGCTCTCCAGCGACAAGCAGAACGATGGCGACGTCCTTGCCATGAACGGTGCCTCAGCGGCGCTGTGCATCTCGCCGTTGCCCTTTCAGGGCCCGTTGGGAAGCGTCCGCTTGGCGCATGTCAACGGCGTGTTCGTTCCTTTCCCAACTCAGGACCAACTTGAGGAAAGCGACCTCGACTTAATCGTCTCCGGCAGCGAGACGGCAGTGCTGATGATCGAAGGTTTTGCCCGTGAGATGCCCGAGGCCCGGATGCTCGAGGCGATCAACGAGGCCCATCGGATCATCCGTGAGTTGTGCGCCATGCAGCACGAACTGGTGCGTCTGGCCGGCAAGCCGAAGAAGGAATATGTCCTCGCTGACTACTCGAACCTCCGCGAGCGGTTGACTCATGGCTACCTTGTCGACCTCAAGGCTGCCAAGGCGTTGCCTGTGAAGCACGACCGTGGACAGGCCGTCAAAGCGCTGAAGGAGAAGGCCAAGGCGGTGATTGCTCCGCTCGAACCGGCCGCCATGGCCAAGGCTGGTGACGCCGGCGGTGTCAGTGACGCAGACTTCAACCATGTCTGGCACGCGTTGGAAGAGCGGGCTGTCCGCGATTTGATCTTCGAGGGAAAGCGTCCGGATGGTCGTGACTACACCACGCTCCGTGCAATCGCTTGTGAGGTCGACCTCCTGCCGCGTGTCCACGGATCGGCGATGTTCCAGCGCGGTGAGACCCAGGCCCTGATCACCGTCACGCTTGGTACCGGCAAGGACGAGCAGCGGGTCGACGGCCTGCTCGACGAATACTCCAAGAAGTTCATGCTCGATTACTACTTCCCATCGTTCTCCGTTGGAGAGGTCCGGCCCATCCGTGGTCCAGGCCGCCGCGAGATCGGGCATGGGGCGCTCGCCGAACGGAGCGTGAAGCCGGTGCTCCCCGATCCCGACACCTTCCCCTACACCATCCGGGTGATTTCCGACATTCTCGAATCGAACGGTTCGAGTTCGATGGCCTCGGTGTGTGGTGCGACTCTCGGCCTGATGGCTGCAGGCGTACCGATCACCAGTCCAGTGGCGGGGATCTCGGTCGGACTGGTGAAGCAGTCTGAGCACGAATGGAAGTTGCTCACCGACATCATCGGGGACGAGGATCACTACGGCGACATGGATTTCAAGATCGCCGGTACACCCGCCGGTATCACCGGCATCCAACTCGACCTCAAGATCGCAGGAATCTCCCCGGCGATCATTGAGGCCACGCTCGCGCAATCCCGTGAGGCCCGTCTCGAGATTCTCCGCACGATGCTCTCGACCATCCGTCGACCGCGTCCGGAAATCTCCCCCTGGGCTCCGCGTCTCCTGCGGACGACGATCAACCCCGAGAAGATCGGTCTGCTCATCGGTCCTGGCGGCAAGACGATCCGTGCCATCCAGGAATCGACCGGTGCCAGCATCGAGGTCGAGGATGACGGTACGGTCACCGTGGCCAGCCACGATGCCGAAGGGGCAATGGCGGCGATGGCCAAGGTTGAGGCCCTCACGGCCTCGATTCAGGTCGGTCGCATCTACGAGGGCAAGGTGACGAGCATCAAGGACTTCGGAGCCTTCGTCGAATTGGTGCCTGGTAAGGACGGCCTCTGCCACATCAGCGAACTCTCCGACGACTATGTCTCGAGCGTTGCCGATGTTTGCCGCGTCGGCGACATCATGCGGGTGAAGGTGATCGCAGTTGACGACCAGGATCGCGTTAAGCTCAGCCGCAAGGTGGCAATGCGAGAATTGGCCGAGAACGGCGGCGGACAGACCCCCTCCTGACCACTCGTGCGTGCCCGGGGGCTTCGGCCCCCGGGCACCGGGCGGGGATCGGGGATGTATTCCAGCGGCCGGGAGTGGCCATGTCGTCGTTCGAGGAGTCGGGCCGTCTACGGGCCGAGACGTATGCCGAGTTCGCGGCACTCGTGGGCACTCTGGCCCATGAGATCCGCAATCCCCTGTCCACCATCCGTCTCAACATGGAGTTGCTGGCGGAGGACTTCGAGAACACCGATCCCGATTCCCCCACCAAACAGCGGGACCGACGGGCTAAGGCCAAGATTGAAGTTGTCCGTCAGGAGTGCGACCGGTTGCAGAAGTTGCTCGGCGACTTCCTCGACTTCGCCCGCCAGGAATCGCTGACTCTTGAGCCGGGGAGCCTCAACGCCGAGATCGAGCAGTTGCTCGATTTCTTCGCGCCGCGAGCCCAGGAGGCCGGGGTTGAGTTGGTGCGGTATCTCGATCCGGAGTTGCCGAAGGTCCGTCTCGACCGGGAGACATTCCGTTCGGCCGTCCTCAACCTGCTGATCAACTCTGTTCAGGCGATGGAGGGGGGGGGACAACTCGTGGTCCGCACTCGTTCCGCCGGACTGGGGGTGGTCCTCGAGATGATCGACACCGGTCCGGGGATGTCCGAGGAGACGCTCGCAAAGGTGTTCCGCGCCTTCTACACGACGAAGCAAGGGGGATCGGGCCTGGGCCTGCCGACCACCCGCAAGATCATCGAGGCCCACGCCGGTACGATCGACATCGAGAGCGCACCAGGCCGCGGCACGAAGGTCACGATCTGGCTCCCCGCTCCCCCCCGCCTCCCACCGTCGGAGCGTCCGCAGGTTCGTGCCGGGGGCTGAACCCTCGGGGAACTGGACGGGCCACCGCCAGTCTTCGTACCATCGCTGCATGAGCCTTCCTGCCAGGGAAACCGTCCCCGTTGCCGTGCCCGACCCGGGTACCCAGAAGTTCGTGCGCGTACTCGTCGTCGACAACGACATCGTTCACGCCCGCACCATGGGTGAGGGGCTGAGCCGGTTGGGCTACCAATGCTCGATTGTCGGCAGCGGCAGCGAGGGGGCGAGGAAGCTCGAGCAGGAGCCTTTTGACATCGTCGTCACCGATCTGATGATGAACGATATCGGCGGCCTGGAGATCCTCGCCCGTGCCAAGCGGGCGTCGGCCGAGACCGAGGTGATCGTCGTCACCGGGCATGGCACGGTGCCCTCCGCAGTGGCGGCCATGCAGCAGGGGGCTTTCACCTACCTGCAGAAGCCGCTCGATCTTTCGCATCTCCGCACCGCCGTTGAGCGTGCCAGCGAGGGGGTCCGTCTCAAACGGCAGAACCTCGAACTCAACCAGAGGCTCGATGAGAAGTTCGGTTTCGAAGGGGTGGTGGGATCGAGCCCACAGATGCTGTCGCTGATCGAGCGACTCAAGAGGATCGCCCCCACCGATGCCACCGTCCTCATTCAGGGGGAGACCGGTACGGGCAAGGAACTGGTGGCGCAGGCGATCCACCAAAACAGTCCGCGGAAGAGCAAGCCGTTTGTGGCTCTCAACTGCGCGGCGCTGAGTGAGAACATCCTCGAGAGCGAACTCTTCGGCCACGTCCGCGGCGCCTTCACCGACGCCTCGAGCGACAGGGTGGGCAAGTTCGAATACGCCAATGGTGGCACGCTGTTCCTCGACGAAGTCGGCGACATGCCGATGGCGACTCAGATCAAACTCCTCCGCGTTCTTGAGTCGGGGGAGATCACGCGCGTCGGATCGAACACTCCGGTGCGGGTGAATGTCCGCATCCTCTCGGCCACCAACCGGAATCTCGAGGATGCCATCGCCAGCGGTTCGTTCCGCAGCGACCTTTACCACCGCTTGAAGGTGGTGACCATCGGCATCCCCACCCTCCGCGAACGGGTCGCCGACATTCCGCTCCTCATCGAGCATTTCCTCCGCCACTTCGCCCGCCGGCACTCCAAGGCAATTCGCGGGATGTCGCTCAAAGCACGGATGAAAATCGCTGCCTTTCCCTGGCCGGGAAATGTCCGGCAGCTTCGGAATGTGGTGGAGAGCATGGTCGTCGTCGATTGTGATGAGACGCTGGATGTTGACGACTTGCCGCTGGAGCTCGAGCCGGCGCTGGTGGCGGTGGCCTCGTCGGTGGCGGCGGCCGATGGCCTTTCCGGGCTGACCGGACTGACCGAGCTGGTAGGCCGTCCGCTGGAAGAGGTGGAACGGCTGTTTATCGTCGAGACCCTCAAACTCACCGGTGGCAATCGCGAGCAGGCTGCCGAGATGCTCGGCATCGGGGAACGCACGCTGTACCGCAAGATCAAGGAGTTCCAGTTGCCCTGATCGTTCCCCGGCACTGCCGGTGGAGTGGAAGGGGACTGTTTCATGGGACGGATCCACACCCTGCCGATGTCGGTCGTCAACCGGATCGCCGCCGGCGAGGTCGTCGAACGGCCCGCGAGCGTCGTCAAGGAATTGTTGGAGAACGCCCTCGACTCGGGCCCGACCCGCATCGACGTCTCGCTGGAGCAGGGAGGAGTGGGGCTGGTCCGGGTCGTCGACGACGGTGGCGGCATCGATGCCGACGATCTGCCGCTTGCCGTGTCACCGCATGCCACCAGCAAGCTGCGGGTCGCGGAGGATCTCGAGCACATCGGCACGCTCGGATTTCGTGGTGAGGCATTGGCGTCGATCGCCGAAGTGGCACGTGTGGTGATCCGTTCGCGGACAGCCGTTGCCCCCCATGGGGCCCGGCTGGAAGTCGATGCCGGGCGGATGGGTGAGGTCGTGCCGGAGGGGTGTTCCGTTGGCACCACCGTCGAGGTGCACCAGTTGTTTTCCAAGGTGCCCGCGAGGCGGGCCTTTCTCCGCTCCCCGTCGACCGAGTGGTCGCACGCCTCAGAAGCGTTTGTCCGGACGGCGCTGGCCCACCCGGCGGTTGCCTTGTCGCTCGAGCACAATGGTCGGAAGATCCACGACCTCCCCACTGCCGACCGGTGGCGGACACGAATCGGTGACCTGTTCGGGACGTCGCTGGCCGAGCGATTGGTGGAGGTGGAGGCCAGCGACGATGGGATCGCGGTCCACGGTCTGGTCGGCAGACCGGAGGACGATGTCGCCGGGACGCGGCTGCAACACTTGTTTGTATCGGGGAGACCGTTCCGCGATCGCTCGATCCTCCATGCCGTCGCCGAGGGATACCGCGGCGTGCTCTTGAGCGGCCGCCAGCCGATCGTCTTCCTTCGCTTCGAACTGTCGCCGGAGCTGGTTGACGTCAACGTTCACCCGGCCAAGATGGAGGTCCGGTTCCGTGAGCCGTCACGGCTCTACCGCCTCGTCCTCTCGGCGCTGCGGACGAAATTTCTCACCAGCGACCTGCGGGCGGCTTTCTCCCCGCCGGTGGCGACAGATGCCCCATCGCTTGGACCAGCCAGCGCCTGGATGCCCGCCGCGCGACAACTCTCCCCTCTGCCGTGGGCCGGTAGCCCTGCGGTGGCGCCATGGAAGCCTTTTGCCACCCCTTCCACGGCTGCTCCCCGCCGGCTTCCCGGTTGGGAGGAGGAGGGGGCAGAGGCCTTGTCAGCGGCGGGAGCATCGTCTTCCGGAGAGATCTCCGGCCGCCTCGATCAGGCCGCGGGGGAAGAACGGGCCGTGCAGATGCACGACCGCTATCTCGTCGTCGAGACCCGTGACGGCATTGAGGTCATCGACCAGCACGCGCTCCACGAACGGGTGCTCTACGAGGATCTCAAGGCCGCCCTCGCCGCCGGCAGTGTCGAGGTGCAGCGACTGCTGATCCCCGAAAGACTGGAGTTGTCCCCGTCCGAACTGGAGATCGTCACCGATCATGCCGAGTCGCTCTCCCGGGCCGGGCTGCGGATTGAGCCATTCGGAGGGTCGACTGTGATCGTGACTGCCAAGCCGGTGCTGGCTGGTAAGACAGCCGCAGTCGATCTTGTCCGTGGCGTGATCGACAGGATCGCCGCCCTTTCGGTACCCCAGCCCGGTATGCTCGTCGACGAAGTGCTCCACGGAATGTCGTGCCAAGCAGCGATCAAGGCCGGCGACCGGCTCTCGCAGGCAGAGATCGATGCTCTGGTGCGCGAACGACACCGTGTCACCGATGCCCATCACTGTCCCCACGGACGGCCGACGTCGCTGACCCTTTCACGTCAGGAACTCGATCGGCAGTTCCGCCGCACGTGATGAGCCTCGCCACACCATGACTCCATCACACGACCAGGCCCCCGACACCATGGCAATGCACCACCAGAGGATTGAACGATGATCTGCGTGGGGATAGCGCGGGGGCGGCACCGGCATGTGATCGCCGAACAGAAGTTTCTCGCCGAAAACGGCATCGGACTGGTGGAGTTGCGCCTCGACTTCATCCAGGGGAAAATCCAGGTCAAACGGCTGTTCCGCGACCGCCCTTGCCCGGCCATCGCCACCTGTCGGCGGGTCTCCGACGGAGGGCATTGGGCGGGCACCGAGGAGGAACGGCAGTTGGTTCTCCGCACGGCGATCGTCGAAGGGGCCGCCTACGTCGACCTCGAGGATGACATCGCCGGACAGGTCCGCCGCTACGGGCCCACCAAGCGGATCGTCAGCCACCATGACTTTCAGAAGACCCCGGCTGACCTGGCGGTGCTCCAGCGGCGGTTGGCCGACATGGATGCCGACATCGTCAAGATCGCCACCATGGCCAATCACCCCTCCGACAACCTGCGGATGCTGGAGATGGTGCAGGCTGCCACCGTGCCGACGATCGGCATCTGCATGGGTGACATCGGCATGCCGACCCGTGTGCTCACCGGCCGCTTCGGCGCGCCGTTTACCTATGCGACGTTCCACGAGGACCGCCTGCTGGCCCCCGGACAGATCGGTTGGCGGCAGATGCGCGACGTCTACCGCTACGATGCGGTCGGCAAAGCGACGAAGGTCTACGGAGTCGTGGCTGATCCGGTGGGGCACTCGCTCAGCCCTGTGGTCCATAACGCAGCCTTGGCGGCGGCGGGCATCGACGCGGTCTACCTTCCCTTTCGCGTGCCGGCTGAGCAACTCGACGAATTCATCTGGGAGGCGGCACGCTGGCCGCTGGCGGGCCTGAGCGTCACGATTCCGCACAAGGAATCAATTCTCAGGCATGTCACCACCCGGGATGACCTGGTAAACGCCATCGGGGCCACCAACACGCTCTCGTTCAGCGGGGATTCGATCACCGCCCACAACACCGATGCGGCCGCTGCGGTGGAAAGCCTGGAGAAGGCGCTGCGCGAGCAGGGAGAGGCGGGATTGGTTGATGTCACGGGGGTCAACAACGCCCTCGTGCTGGGGGCTGGAGGTGCGGCCCGGGCGGTGGCTTTTGCCCTGCGGAAGCGTGGTGTCGAGGTCACCGTCTGTTCCCGGACGGTGGAGCGGGCCCGGCGAATTGCCGCTGAGGTGGGCTGCAAGGCCATCGACTGGACCGCCCGCTACAAGTTGCCCCACGCCTGCATCGTCAACGCCACTCCCGTGGGGATGCACCCGCTGGTCAACGAGACCCCCTTCGAAAAGGAACACCTCCGGCCGTACATGGTGGTCTTCGACACCGTCTACAATCCAGAGAACACTCTGCTGGTGAAGGAGGCGCGGGCCACCGGTTGCCGGATTGTCACCGGCGTCGACATGTTTGTCCGTCAGGCGGCGATCCAATTCCGCCATTGGCATGGTGTCGAGCCTTCGGAACAGGTGATGCGCGAGGCCCTCAAGCGGGCAACTGCGTCGGCAAAACTCCCCACCTGATAGTTTTCCCCGCCATGCCCACGATCACCCTCATCGGCTACCGCGGCACCGGCAAGTCGACCGTTGCAGTCGAACTGGCACGGCGGCTGGGAACGCGCTGGTGCGATGCCGACGTGGAACTGGAGGCCGAACTGGGGCTGTCGATCGCGGAGATGATTCGCAGCCGCGGTGAACAGGCTTTCCGCGAGGAGGAATCGAGGCTGCTCAAGAGGCTGCTCTCTGTTGCCGATGGCGTGCTGGCAACCGGGGGAGGAGTTGTGCTTGCTGAGGACAATCGCCGCCTGCTCAGGTCCCAGGGGGGGCTGGTGGTCTGGCTGATGGCCCCGGCGGATGTTGTTCGCAGCCGATTGGCAGCCGACCCCGCCACGGCGTCGCGCCGGCCCGGTCTCACTGGCGCCGACCCGTTGGCTGAGGTGGCAAAGACCATCCGTCTGCGGGAGCCGCTTTACAGGGAATGTGCCGGGATCTGCATCGACGCCGCGGCGGCTCCGCCTGCCGCCGTTGCCGAGGCGATTCTTGCGCGCCTGGACACCGGTCACCGCGCCCAGGGGGCCGACTGATGAGCAGCAGCGGACTGGCGGGGCCATGGGGAGCGGTGGCCGCGGCCGTCCTCGGGGTGGTGCTTGGACGACTCCTCACACTGCTCACCGGAGGCTGGCTGGCGTCCTGTGAGCGTGAGCTTGCCCACGAGCAACCTGGGCCTCGCGCCACCGACCCGTCACGGGCGATCGAGTTGGCGGCAGTCGCTGTCGCGGTAGCGCTGTGGTGGTGGGAAGTTCACCAATCTGGCCAAGCACCGCTCGATGGCAAGGGGGGACAACTGTCATTGCCAGCGGGAGAATTGGCCTGCCGGTACGGCGCGCATCTGACGCTGTTCTGGCTGTTGGCTGCCGCGACGTGGATCGACTTCCGCTATCGGGTGATCCCGGACTGGATCACGCTTCCCGGACTGCTCGTGGCCCTGGTGGCGGTGTGGCTTGTGCCTGGGATTCTCCTGCCTGTGGCGGCGGAGATTCCCCGATCGTTCGCCCTGTCTCTGTACAGCCCTGACGTACTGGGATGGGCCGGACCACTGCGATTCATGGTGGCCCAAGGGGGCTGGGAGAGTCCTAGAACAGTCGCGGCCCTTGCCATCTCCGTGGGGATCTATGCGGCATGGTGGTGGGCCTGCACGGCGCCGGGAAGCGGGCCAGCAGTGCCTTGGTGGCGCTCGTCGCGGGGAGCGGTCTTGCTGGCGGGGTTGGTGGCCATCCTTGCCGCCTGGACCCACGGCGGAGATCGATTCGCGGGATTGTTCTCGGGCTTGATCGGTGTCATCGTCTCCGGCGGCCTTGTGTGGGCGATCCGGTGCGGAGCGACGTGGGCCCTGGGGCGGGAGGCGATGGGGATGGGGGATGTGACACTGATGGCGATGGTGGGGGCGTGGCTGGGCTGGCAGTCGTGCGTCGTGGCCTTCTTCCTGGCCGCCTTCATCGGTCTCGGCCACGGCATGTGGCAGATCGCCCTCCACCGCGAGAGCGAGCTCCCCTTCGGTCCCAGCCTCTGCCTGGCATCCGCTGCGGTGGTCATCGGGTGGGGGCCGCTGTGGGATCGGATCGGACCTTTGTTTGCCGACCCGCTCTTGATGGCGGCTGTGGTGGCTGCCGTGGTCGTACTGACCGCCATCACGCTCTTTCTCTGGCGGCTTGTCCGCCCCCTGCTCGCAGGGGGCGGATAAACTATCGGCAGGTGCTGCACGAGCCGATCGCGAGTGGGTAGCACTTGAGAAAACCGGAGGTTTTCCAAGTTGAAAAAGGTCAGGGATGACTTTTTCAACGGGCAGTCGGGGGCCTGAATCGGGCTCCAATCCCTGTTCTACAGACTCGGGTCGGCCTTGCCCTCCTTGCCGGCGTTCCCTACGATCCCGCCGCCGTTTCCCCCGGCGTGGCAGTCCGCCGTCGCGGTAGCCGGAAAGTGCACCATGGTCACTCCCCTCCATCGCGCCTTGCCGAGGGCCCTCATGGCCCTCATGGGCCTCACGGCCCTCATGGCCCTCGCGCTGTGTGGCTGCACCCATAATCCGCTGCGCCCAGCCGGCCAGACATCGTCGCTGGGACTTGCCCCCCCTCCAGGCGTCGGGGCACCGGCCGGCGTCCTCGCGCCGGCCACCGTCTCCCCCCTCCCCTCGTACGCCGATGCCGATCCGCGGCAGTTCGAGACCCAACTCGCCCGCAGCCGCCAAGAAACGCAACTCGCCCAAGACGAACTCTCCGCCGTCCGCGAGCAACTTGCCAGTACGTCGGCACAACTGGCCCAATCGCGGGCCACCGCGCGTCCTCCGGCTCCTGGGGCCGTGCCCACCTCCGGGCAACCTTGGGAAGGGGCGGTCGCGGCCCGCCCTGTGGCCCCTGCGACTCCAGGGCCAGAGGCGATGCAGGAGGCGATGCGACAACTGTCGCTCCCCGGCACCACAGCCCGGCTCGACGGCGGCGTGGTGCGGATCGAGATCCCGGCCGACAAGCTCTTCGAACCGGGGGCGGCTGGGCTCCTTCCTGCGGGCGCCGCGATCCTTTCTCAGTCGGCGACCGAGATCGAGCGCGTGTTTCCTGGGCACTTCGTCGGCATCGAGGGGCACACCGACACCGAGCCTGTGCCCAATGCGACCTGGGGAAGCCCGCACCAGTTGAGTGTTGCCCGGGCAACTGCGGTCTTCGATTTCTTCACCAGCCGCACGAAGCTCAAACCGGGACAATTGTTCGTCGTCGCCCACGGCCCCAACCATCCGGTCGTCTCCAACGCCACGGTTGCCGGAAGAGCCCGCAACCGGCGGGTCGAACTGGTCGTCTACCCGGAACAGACTGCCGACGAAGTCCGGGGCGGCACCGAGCAGCCCGCGGGGTGAGATCACCGCTGGCCGTGGCCGGCACCGGAATGCCCGTCGGGAAGCTCTGTGCTCCGGTGTCCGGCGGTGTTTTTCACTGGCTTGGTACCGGCCGACCGCCGTCATAGACTTCTGCCATGCTGACGATCATCGACTACGGCAGTGGAAACCTCCGCAGTGTGCAGAAGGCGTTTGAACGGATCGGCGCTTTGGCGCTGATCACCGACGATCCCCAGCGGGTCGCGGAGGCGGAGCGGATCGTCCTCCCCGGTGTCGGTGCTTTCGGTGACGCGATGGGGCAATTGCATGCCCGCGGGCTGGTGGAACCGATCCTCGCTCACATCGCGGCTGACCGGCCGTTCTTTGGCATCTGCATGGGGCTGCAACTCCTCTTCGAGACCGGCTGGGAGGGGGGGCAGCACCGCGGCCTCGCCGTCCTCGGGGGGGATGTCGCTCGTTTCGAACTGCCCGCCGGAATGAAGGTGCCGCACATGGGTTGGAACACGCTGGCGTGGCATGCAGCCGCGGGACCGCGGGCCCAACCCAGCGCAGACTGGTACTACTTCGTCCATTCCTACGTGGCCCGTCCGAGCGACCCATCGCTGATCGCTGCAACCGCCGATTACGGAGGGGATTTCTGCGCGGCAGTGGTCCGCGGCAGGCTGTTTGCCACGCAGTTCCACCCCGAGAAGAGCCAAGCGGCCGGGATGCGTTTGCTGCAGACTTTTCTCGAGCAATAACCCTGAGCAAGAACCCCGGCCAGTCGCCCGTCGGGCTCTGGCCTGCCGATGGGGCGGTTGCGGAGCGTCCTCCGCTTCCCGTCCCACCGTTCCTACAAACGGAGATAACAACCATGCAACTCTGGCCGGCGATCGATCTGCGTGGGGGACGGTGCGTGCGGCTTCTGCAGGGAGACTATGCCAGGGAGACGGTGTTCGCCGAAGATCCGCTCGAGCAGGTGAGGCGGTTCGTCGACCAGGGAGCCCACAGGCTGCACATTGTCGACCTCGACGGTGCCAAGGCCGGTACTCCGCTGCAGGCCGACCTCGTCGCCAGGATGGTGCGAGCCGCTGGCGTTCCTTGCCAACTCGGCGGCGGAATCCGGTCGTTGGATACCGCCCGCTCCTATGCGGCAGCGGGCGTGTCTCGGTTGGTGGTGGGGAGTGTGGCGATCGAGCATCCTGAGCTCCTTGAATCAATGGCCCGGGAACTCCCTGGGCAGATCGTCCTCGGGCTCGATGCCCGCGACGGCCGTGTGGCCGTCCGCGGTTGGGTCGACACCAGCCCCCTGCTGGCGACCGATGTCGCCCGACGGTGTCAGCGGCTGCCCCTGGCTGGGATCGTGTACACCGACATCGCCACCGACGGCATGCTCGCCGGTCCGAATCTGGAAGCCCTCCGGGAAATGCTGGGCGCAGTGAGCCTCCCTGTGATCGCCTCAGGAGGGATTGCCGTCGCCGACGACGTCCGGAAGGTGGCGGCTCTCGGTGCCGAGGGGTGCATCGTCGGCCGTGCCCTGTATGACGGCGGGCTGTCGCTGGCTGCGGCCCTGGCCGCGGCGGGGGAGAGTGCTTTGGCCTGATCGATCGGGAGTCGAGTGCGTTTTTTCCCCGCGGGCCGCAGACTCTGCCACGGCTGCCTGGAGTGGTGCCGGCCGGCCCGGAAACCGTCCGGCCTGGGCTCGTGGCCGCGAAATCCGAAGAACCCTCAATTTCGCCCTGCCACCGCGACGAAGGGAACACCGTCCGGCGCGATCCGCCGTGCCCCGAGGCCCGCCGGGTTGCCGCTGCCGAGGGCCCGCCCCTACGATCGAGATCCATGGCCACCGACGTCCGCATCAAGGAGCAGTTGCCCGACCTCACCCGTCGGATCGTGGAGACGTACCACGACGTTCCCACGATCCAGTATCTCGGTCACTGCGCGTTGCCCAAGTACGAGACCGTGATCTCGGCCTGCGAAGATCTCAAGGAGATCCTCTATCCCGGGTACCGGAGGCGCGAAAACCTCCATCTGGGCAACGTCACCTACCACGTCGGTGACCTGATCGACGGACTCCACGACAAGTTGACAGTCCAGATTGGTCGGGCCCTGCGGCACAGTGTTGCCACCCGATCGGGGACTGCTGTTCAGGGCAGCGACCACGCTCCTTTTCCATCCGGTGCGCAGCACTGTGTCGACGAGGCCGACTTCGAGGCCCTCGGGCAGGCCAAGGCAGTCGAATTCCTCGAGCGGATCCCCGCGTTGCGGCGGGTGCTGGCGACCGACGTCCAGGCGGCCTACGACGGCGACCCCGCAGTCCGGACGCTCGACGAGGTGATCTTTTGCTATCCCGGTCTTGAAGCGGTCACGATCCACCGCTTGGCGCATATCCTCCACCGGCTCGATGTCCCCCTGATTCCCAGGATGATGGCCGAGTGGGCCCACGCACGAACCGGTATCGACATCCATCCCGGGGCCACGATTGGCGATCACTTCTTCATCGACCACGGTACGGGCGTGGTGATCGGAGAGACCTGCGAGATTGGCAGCCATGTGAAGCTCTACCAAGGAGTGACCCTCGGTGCCCTCTCCTTCCAGACCGACGGCGAGGGGAATCTCATCCGTGGTACGAAGCGTCACCCGACCATCGAGGATCGGGTGGTGATCTATGCCAATGCCACGGTCCTCGGCGGCGCCACGCGGGTCGGACACGATTCAGTGATCGGCAGTAACGTCTGGCTCACGCGGAGCATCGACCCGCGGACGACAGTGGTCCTTGAGCGACCGAAGTTGCGGATGCGGGGCGAGATGCCGCCATCGCCGGAAGGCGATTATCAGATCTGACCGGCGCTCGGCCGGTCTCTTCTGGCGGCCGAGTCGACGATCCAGGCTGGGATTCCCGGGCAGGGATTCCCAGGGTCAGTCGAGCCGTTCAAGCATCACCTGCCGCAGGTCCATCACCGCCGCCGCCTTCTTGGCAACTGCACGCACAAGGATCCTGGCAGCGCCAGCGGGAATCGTCAGTTCGCCGACATCACGGGGCACAAACCGCTGGAAGTGGCCCGTCTCCTCGACCGTGAATCGCAGCGGCTCGCCGCCACCGCCAGCACTCATCTCCACCGTCGAGCCCCCCTGCCCTGCTCCGCAGCCCTGGAGCACCGTCACCCGGTAGCGGCCCATCTCTGGCAGGGACACATCCCACCAGGCAACATCGTCGGCGTTCACCCAATACCCCAGCGTGTCCTTGTGGGGCTGGGGCTCGTAGAGGAGTTTCTCGCCGCGGACGCTGGCATCGGCGGCACGGAGGAGAAGAAAGCCCTGGCGTGAGGCGGGGGGGCCCTCCGCAGTGTCATCCATCGCCCGCCTCCAGGCAGCGAGGGCAGTCACCATCTCGGCGGCCGTTGCTGCCGGGGCAAGCCTGGAGACGTCGCTGCTGCGATGGCAGGCGGCCCAGAGGTATGCATCGAAGCGCGGGTTTGCCGTCATCGACCGTGCCCCCACCTCCCGCCGCCATGCTTCGAGCTTCCCACGCAGTTCGGCGACCCGGTCGGGGGCGTCGGCTGCGCAGTCGCGGGTCTCGCCAGGATCGTCCCGGAGGTGAAAGAGTTCGAGGCTGCCGTCCTCGAAGTGCTCGATTAATTTCCAGTCGTCGTCACGGATCGCACCGGCCGGCCGGCCCCCTTGATTGGTGGAGTGCGGCTGGTGCCAATAGAGCGGGGGCGGGGGCGTTTGCATCCCGTTGAGGAGCGATCCGAGGTCGTGGAAGTCGCCGGGGCTTGGAAACGCGGCTCCGGAAAGCGTGCAGAGGGTAGGGGCGAGATCGCCTGTCGACACCGGAGCGTCGATCGTGCGGCCGGCCTGCACACTCCCTGGGAGTCGGATCAGGAGTGGGACGCGGATCCCCCCTTCGTAGAGGAAGCCCTTGCCAGCGCGGCATGGCATGTTGGTTGTCGGTGGTGGGTCACCTGCCTCCGGCACATGGAGACCGCCGTTGTCGGAGGTGAACGCCACCAGCGTGCGGTCAGCGATGCCGTGATCATCGATCGCGGTCACGATCCGCCCCACTGCCGCGTCGAGAGCCGCCATCATGGCTGCGTAGGTGGGGTTGAATGCGGTGGCATGCGCGGCCACGGCCGCCGCGGGTGCCGCCAGCGGGACATGCGGCGAGTCGAAGCCGACGACCAGGAGAAAGGGTTCGTCAGCATGCATCCGGCACTGCTCGCCGATGATTCGTACGGCGGCGTCGGCCTGCCGGAATTCTCCCTTGCCCCCCTCCGTCGATTCCGGGCCCGGGTTTGCATTTCCGGGTGCAGCGGACGCAAAGCCATGATCGGTGGGGAGCGCTCCCGGGCCCCCGAGGTGCCACTTGCCGACATGATGACTGCGATACCCAACGGGGGCGAGGAGTTCGGCCAGCGTGCGGACACCGTCAGGAAGTTGCGGGGAGATCGGTGGCGAGAGGAGTTTGTGGCTCCCGCGGTCGGAGCGACCGGGGAGGAAGGTAGTGAGATTGAGCCGGGCGGGATGCTGGCCGGTGAGCAACGCCGCCCGGGAGGGGGAGCAGACGCTGGCGGCCGCATACGCTGCGGTGAAATGGAGGCCCGAGGCCGCCAAGGCATCGAGGACGGGAGTCTGGTGAGAGGAGTGCCCGTCGCAACCGAGGTCGTGGCTTCCCAGATCGTCGGCTACCAAGAGGACGATGTTTGGTGGACGGGCATCGGCCGTCCCGCACAGGGCGCTGCCGACACACGCGGTCAGGATCGCGGTTCCACGAACCAGCCGCGCCATGATGCGGTTGCCAAACGTTTCCATGTGCTTCACCCCTCCGATTCCTTGGGCGGTCAATTCCTTGAGCGGTTCTTTACGTTCCCCCCGCATCCCCGCCTTCCCCCCGCATCCCGCGTTCCACGCTGCTGGTTGTCTGCGGCGGCAGCGTCTTGAAGCGGCCTGCAGAGCCTTGCGTCAGCGCGGTTCTTCGCTGGCCACCACACCGTTGATCACCGTGCCGACGCAGTGCGTGGTGTATTCGAACGGATCCCCATCGAAGAGGGCCAGATCGGCATCTTTCCCGGGCTCGAGCGACCCGATGCGGTCGGCGACTCCGAGGATCCTGGCAGCCGCGATTGTCACCGTGGCGAGGGCCTCCTCGGTGGAAAGCCCGTTGGCTGCGGCCACACCCGCCTCAAAGAGCACCACACGGGTCTTGGGGACGTAATTCTCGTAGCCGCTTTGCAGTGCCACGGGGATTCCTGCTGCCCTGAGCTTGGCCGCTGTCTCGAAACTGACATTTTCAGTTTCCCCCGTCCCGGCACGGCGCATCGTGGGGTGGAGGATCACTGGCACGCCTGCTTTCCTGATCATGTCGGTGAGGAGATAGGCTTCGGCGGCGGAATCGAGAACGATGCGAATCTTGAATTCCTCCGCGACCCGCAGCGCGGAGGCGATGTCGGTGGCACGATCGGCAGTCACAAGCATCGGCCAGGTGCCGGAAAGCACGGCGGCGATCGCCTCGAGACGGAGATCGGGGGCGGGGCGCTTCTCCGCATCGTCGTCGGCCATCTTCCGTTGGTATTCGAGTCCTTTGAGCAACTCCCCACGGAGCATGGCCACCGACTTGCTGCGGGTGCCGGGGGATTTCTTATCGCCCGGCGAGCGGCCACCGTCCCCCAATGTCACCGACACCATCGCGGCGGGGAGGATGACGGCGTCCTCGAGGGTGCCTCCCGCAGTTTTGACGACCATCGTCTGCCCCGACATCAGCGCCCCTGGCGCATGGCCGGTATGGATCGCTGTGATACCGAAGCCGCGGACCCATTCCACCAGCCGTTCCCGCGGGTTGTAGGCGTCGATCGCCCGCAACTCCGGTTGCACCGGTTCGGTCGAGTCAAGTTGATCCTGGTCTTGGTCCTGGTTGAGGTACCCAGCCACACCGATGACGCAGTGGGCGTCGATCAGGCCGGGAGTCACCACGGCTGCACGGATGATTCTGGCCGTGGGGGGAATCGCGATGGCGTCTTGCGATCCGACCGCCTGGATCTTGCCGTCGGCAACGATCACGATCCCATTTTCGATCGCGGCGCCAGACATCGTGTGGATGGTGGTGCCGAGGATCGCCAGCGGTTCGGCCTGAGTCGCGGATGCCAGCGGGCCACACGGGGCCAGACACCATGCGGCAAGCAGGAAGGCAGCATAGGATCCAGCAGAGGGCATGCGAATCATCGGGTTCTCCCGGCACAGCATGACTCGGCCTGCTGGTCTCGGCTGCCACCCCAACCGCCGACGGCGAACAGCCGATCCTCGGGATCATCACGGTCGAAAACCTTTTTCCCCTCGACCCAGGTCTGGAGAACCTTGGTTTTCGAGGAGAGAGGGTCGCCCGAGAGGATCACCAGATCGGCGTCTTTGCCGGGCTCGAGCGAGCCGATGCGGCCGTCGAGGTCGAGCATTCGTGCGCCCGCGAGCGTCACCCCCTCGAGCGCTTTTTCTCGCGACATGCCGGCTCGTACCGCCAGCGCCGCCGAACGGAGGAAGAGTCTGGAGTCGGTGACCGGGTCATCGGTGTGGAAGGCGCAGGCAACGCCGGCCTTCTCCAGGATCGCACCGGTGGCCAGCGACACATCCATCGCCTCGATCTTGCCGCCGGGGCTGTCGAGGACGATCAGGGAGCAGGGGACTTTGGCATCCGCAATCTGATCGGCTACTTTCCAGGCCTCGCTGGCATGGTGCAGCACCACCCGCAACCCGAATTCCTCGCGGAGACGGAGAACCGTCATCAGGTCATCGGCGCGGTGGCTGTGGTGATGGACGATGCGGCGCCCTTCCAGGCACTCGACCAAGGCCTCCATTTCAAGATCACGCGGCGGCCGCTTGGCGGGGTCGACGTCCGCCATCTTTCTGCGGTACTCGTTGGCGGCGGTGAATTTCTGTCTCACGATCGCCGCCGACTTTCCCCGCGTCCCCGGGAACGGGGCATCGCGTTGGGAGTTCGTGCCGTTGGCCATCTTCAGCCCCACCAGAGCCGCGCCGTTGGGACCACGGTAGAGCAGTTCCTCGATCGTGTCGGCGGGGCGCAATTTGACGTACACCGTCTGGCCGCTGACGAGGTGTCCTGATCCGGGCATGATGTTGAGGGTCGTCAGACCGCCGGCTCGGCACTTGCGGAATCCGGCGTCGCGGACGTTGATCGAATCGAGAATCCGCACATCGGGTTGCACTGGGGAACTTGCATCGCCGCCGGCTCCGCCGCCGACGTGGCTGTGGGTGTCGACCAAGCCGGGCATCACCACCCTGCCGGCGATTGAGATCCGCTCGGCGTCGGCTGGAATGGGTGTTGTGGCCGAGGGGCCGACGGCGACGATCCTCCCCCCCGCCACGATCACCGTACCGTCGGTGATCGGCGGCGACAGAATTGGGATCACTGTCCCGCCGACAAATGCCAGCGGACGCTCATCAGCCACCACGATCCCAGCCGGGAACCACCAGCCGGCGGCCGCCGCTAGCATAATGGACAGCAGACGGAAAACGGCGGGCGCGTTGGGGCGGGCCCGCGGCGACATTGGTTTCAATTCCTTCGCTCGGCGGCCCGGACCAGCGACCGGGCCGCTTCCTCGGAGCGCATCCTAGACTCGATGGCATCGTCGCCCCGTGCCGGAACAGAGCGGATCTTCTCCAGATCAGCGCGGGCCGAGGTGGCATCAAATTTCTCACCCGGCACCGACCGCTGGGTGATGATGGTGACTGTGTCCTGGCCAACCTCGACAAAGCCACCTTCGACAAACGACCGCCGGACGGCGTCTGCCGCACCTCCACGCTCACCCGTGATCCGCACCTCGCCGGCTCCGAGTCGGCCGATGAAGGGAGCATGGCCGCGGCCGATACCCCGCTGACCATCAAACAGCGGCAGTGACACGAACTGGGCTTGGGTGTCGAGGACGGTGGCCTCCGGCGTGGTGATCACGCACCGCACCCCTTTCCCGGTGGTGGGGGAGTTCGCGTTGGTCGGGTTCTTCGTTTCGGCCATCGGGTCGCATTCCTGGGGAGGATCCATCCTAGGGAGGATCCTGAGATAGATGCTTTCGTCCGTCAGTCCGCCGATCAGGCCTTGGCAGCCAACTTCTTCGCCTGTTCCTCGGCCTGCTCAATGGCACCGACATACATAAACGCGGGCTCGGGGAGGTGATCCCACTTGCCGTCGGCGATCTCTTCAAACGAGCGGATCGTGTCTGCGAGGCTCGTTTTCTCCCCCTTCTTGCCGGTGAATACCTCGGCGACGAGGAACGGCTGCGAGAGGAACCGCTCCATGCGGCGGGCACGGTGCACGACAAGCTTGTCTTCTTCGGAGAGTTCATCGACACCGAGGATGGCGATGATGTCCTGGAGTTCGCGGTACCGCTGGAGCGTCCGCTGCACGCGGCGGGCGATCTTGTAGTGCCGCTCGCCGACGTACTGCGGATCAAGGATGCGACTCGACGAGGCGAGCGGATCGACTGCCGGATAGATACCCTTCTCGGAGATCGACCGTTCCAGATAGAGGAAGGCATCGAGGTTACCGAAGGCCGTCGCCGGAGCGGGATCGGTGGGATCGTCGGCGGGCACGTACACAGCCTGCACGGAGGTGATGGCCCCCTTCTTTGTGCTTGTGATTCGCTCCTGCAGGGCACCCATCTCCGTGGCCAGGGTGGGCTGATAACCCACCGCACTGGGCATGCGTCCCAACAGGGCGCTGACTTCGCTCCCGGCTTGGGAGAAGCGGAAGATGTTGTCGACGAAGAGGAGCGTGTCGGCCCCTGGAGCAGCCGTGTCGCGGAAGTACTCGGCCATCGTCAGTGCCGAAAGCGCAACACGAAGACGAGCTCCCGGCGGCTCGTTCATCTGGCCAAACACCATGCACGTCTGATCGATCACGCTCCGGCCAGTGTCGCCGATCTTGGCTTCCTGCATCTCCAGCCACAAATCGGTCCCCTCGCGGGTTCGTTCACCGACTCCTGCAAAAACGGAATATCCACCCTGGGCACTGGTGGCGATACGGGCGATGAGTTCGGTGAGGATCACCGTCTTTCCCAGACCGGCCCCGCCGAACAGCCCGGCCTTGCCACCACGGACGAACGGGGTCAGCAGATCGATGACCTTGATGCCAGTCTCGAAGAGCTCGGTCTTGGTGGTGAGTTCGGTGAGTGGCGGAGGATCGCGGTGGATCTGCCAACGCTCCTTGGTCTGCACAGGACCACGGTTGTCGATGGGGTCTCCGAGAAGATTGAACACGCGGCCAAGCGTCTCGGGGCCCACCGGGACGCTCAAAGGGGCGCCGGTGTCGACGCACTCGCCCCCGCGGATCATGCCGTCGGTGCTTCCCAGGGCCACGCAGCGGACCTTGCCGCCACCGAGATGCTGCTGCACCTCGCCGACGAGGTGCAGCGAGATTCCCTTGCCTTCATGGTCGATCTTCACGGCATTGTAGATCGCCGGAATCGAATCCTCTGGGAATACGACGTCAAACGTCGAGCCAATGACCTGGGTGACGAGTCCCACTTTCCTGCCGTGCGTCTTCGTTGCCGTAGCCATGCGTGTTGTCACACCTTTGCTGATGGAGAACCGTGTATCGTGGAGAAGTTTGTGAGTTCGGGCCGTTGATGGATGGGTTGATCGTGGTGAGGGAGCGACGGAAAGTCGCGGGAACCGGGGATCACTTCTTGAGGGCCTCGACACCGCCGAGGATCTCCATGATCTCACCGGTGATCTGCGACTGGCGGGCCCGGTTGTAGCGACGGGAGAGGTCTTTGATCAGGCCGCCAGCGTTCTCGCTGGCAGCCTTCATCGCCACCATCCGGGCCACCTGCTCGCTGACGGCAGAATCGAGGAAGCACTTGAAGAGCCGCGCCATGAAACTCGCCGGGAGGATTTCTTCGAGAATGCTCTCCGCCGAGGGGTAGAAATCGTAATCCTGGCCGCCAATCGCGCTCGTGGCATGTGCTGGCTTGGTATCAGCAGGGCTGCCGCTCGCCTCCGGAGGCTTCAGCGGCAGCAGCGTTTCGGTGACTGCAGCCTGGCGAGCGATCGTGTGAAATTTTGTGTAGACCACGTCGAGGCGGTCGATCTCGCCTGCAGCATAGGCCTCAAGGTAGGCGCGGCCGATGGGAGCGACCTGGTCGAATTCCGGTTTGTCCTCAAACTGCGTATAGCGCTCGTCCATCTCGATGCCGCGGAACTTGAGCGCCGAGATTCCACGCTTGCCCGAAACGGCAGTGTGCATCCCCACCTGCTCTCCCTTCCATTGCCCGAGGATCGCCAGCGACTGCCGGACGACGTTGGAGTTGTAGCCGCCGCACAGACCGCGGTTGCCGGTGAGCACGAGGACAGCCGTCCGTTTGGTGGGACGGATTTCCAGGAGCGGATGGGAAAAGCCAGCCACTCCGGACTCGCCGTCGCCACCGCTCGTGGCCGCGATGTTCTCGAGCATCTTTGCCAACCGTGTCGTGTAGTCGCGCGACGCCACGGAACGATCCATCGCCTTTTTGAATCGGGCGGTGGCGATCAACTCCATTGTCCGTGTGATCTTACGGATGTTCTTCACCGATTTTCGTCGGCGGTCGAGTGCCCGGGCCTTGGCCATGTCGCGTCTGCTCCGTGGGGGGGTGGGACCGGGTTACTTGGCGCCGGCAACGGCAGTTTTTGCCACTTTGCCGCTGCCCGAGTCACGGGCCGCCCACTGACGCTTAAACTCGGCGACCGCGGCCTCCAACTGCCGCTCGCCCTCACCGTCGAGCTCTTTTGTCTGCTCAAGTTTGGCGCGAAACTCGGGCACTTGGTCGCGGACGAAGGTGAGAAAATCCTTCTCCCAAGTCGCCACGTCCTCGCGTTTCACGCTGTCGAGATGGCCGCGCGTCCCGGCGTAAATGCTGAGCACCTGGTCGACGGTGTCCATCGGCTGGTACTGCCCCTGCTTGAGCAGTTCCACCATCCGGTAGCCGCGATCGAGTCGCGACTGAGTGGCGGCGTCGAGATCGGTTCCGAGTTGGGCGAAGGCCTCAAGTTCGCGGAAGCTGGCGAGATCGAGGCGGAGGCCACCGGCCACCTTCTTCATGGCCTTCGTCTGGGCGGCCCCGCCCACGCGCGACACCGAGATGCCGACGTTCATCGCCGGACGTTGCCCGGCAAAGAAGAGATCGGGCTGAAGATAGATCTGACCGTCGGTGATCGAGATCACGTTGGTGGGAATGTAGGCCGACACCTCCCCTTCGAGGGTCTCGATGATCGGTAGCGACGTCAGCGACCCGCTCCCCTTCTCTGCCGACAACTTGGCCGAACGCTCAAGGAGACGGCTGTGGGCATAGAACACGTCGCCGGGATAGGCCTCACGTCCGGGGGGACGCCGCATGAGCAGCGACAACTGGCGGTAGGCGGCGGCCTGCTTGGAAAGATCGTCGTAAACGATCAGGGCGTGTTCGCCCTTGTACATAAAGTACTCGGCCATCGCGGTCCCGGAGTACGGGGCGATGTACTGCAGTGGGGCAGCCGTGCTGGCACCGGACACGATCACGGTCGTGTAGTCCATGGCGCCATATTTCCGCAGAATATCGATGGCCACGGCGACGGATGAGTCCTTCTGGCCCACCGCCACGTAGAAGCACTTCACGCCGCTGTTCTTCTGATTGATGATGGCGTCGATGCCGATGGCGGTCTTACCGGTCTTGCGGTCGCCGATGATCAACTCGCGCTGGCCACGGCCGATCGGCGTCATGGCATCGATCGCCTTGATGCCGGTCTGGAGCGGTTCACGGACGGGCGACCGCTCGGCCACACCCGGAGCGAGCGTCTCGACAGGCCGCCGTTGATCGGTGACGACAGGCCCCTTGCCGTCGAGCGGATTGCCCAGCGGATCGAGGACACGGCCGATGACCGCCTCGCCGACCGGCACGCTGAGGAGTTTGCCTGTGCTGCGGACCTCGTCCCCTTCGGTGACCTTGAGGGAATCGCCGAGGATGATCACTCCGACGGAGTTCTCTTCGAGGTTAAACGCCAGCCCGGTGATGCCTCCGGGGAATTCCACCATCTCGCCGGCCATCACGCCGGAAAGACCCCACACCCGCGCGATGCCGTCGCCTACCTCGAGGACGCGGCCAACCTCGCGGACGTCGATGCTCCGCTCGAAGCGGGAAATCTCCTCACGGAGTACCGAGGCGATCTCGTCTGTATTGAATTTCATGGATGCTCCTCTGCTTCAGGCGGTCACCCAGCCGGTTGAGGCTCGTGGCGACGGAATGGTCATAGACGGTGTCCTCGACGCGGACGACCAGTCCGCCGAGCACGTCGGGATCAACAGTGAACGTAGCGGCCAGGCGGAGCCCGAGTGCCGCAGCGGTGTCGGCGACGACCCTTGCTTGGTCGGCGGAATCGAGCGGCACTGCGGTCGTGAACTCAGCCCGGCGGAGACCGTCGCGCTCGCTCGCCAGACGGGCGGCCGCGGCTGCGATTTCGGAGAGCATACCGAGCCGGTCGTGGCGGGCGAGGACGTGGAGTGAGTGCAGAGTGGTGGGGGTCACGCGGCCGGAGCAGATCTTCTCGACCAGCAACTCCTTCTCCTCGATACTCACCCGAGGCGAGGCGAACAGCGCGCGGGCGGCAGGGACTTTCGACTGGACGTCAGTGGCGAGCGAGTGCAGTTCTGCGAGGACTTCATTCCGGCATCCGGCGGCATCGGCGGCATCGAGGATCGCCTGGGCGTAGACCTTCGCCAGACGCTGGCCACCGATGTCGGTAGCGGCGGTCTCGCCAATGGCGGACGGGTCGGTGGGGTGTTCGCCTGAGGTGGTCATCGGAAGTCCAGTGGCCGGTGGTGTGCCTGGTGCCAGAAGAGTCTGTTACGGGGTAGGCGTGATGGGGCGGAGGGCTGGCGGGGAAGGGATCTCGGCGAAGGGATCTCAGTTAGTTGTTACTCGGACGGGTTGTCAGACTGGCGACGGAATCTCGGATCAGTCTCGAATGATCATCCGAACCGAGTTTGTCGCGGAGAAACTTCCCCGCCACCTCGACTGCCAGTTCGCCAGCCTTCGATGCGATCGATGCCAGGGCCTCGTCGCGCGCTAAGCCGATCTCGTGACGGGCCCGCAGTTGCTCGTCCTCAGCGGCCTTGCGGGCCTCTGCCACGATCGATTGCCGGGTCGACTCGGCGTCGCGGCGGGCCTCCTCCAGCATGCCGCGAACCTCGTCGGAGGCTTCGGTGAGGCGACGCTCATAAGAGACGAGCATCCGCTTGGCCTCCTCGTTGGCAGCCTTGGTTTCGGCAATCTGGTGCTCGATCCCCTGCTCCCGCTTGTCGAGGCCTTGCATGATCGGCTTCCAGGCAAACTGTCCAAGAAGAGCCAGCAGGGCACCGAATACGGCCAGCGACCAGATCGCCAGATCGCTGCGGAACTCGGCCGGGTTCTCGAACTTCTTGCGAGCGTCGTCGGTGGGAAACGCACTCCCGATCTCGGCATGACCAGCGTGACCGGCGTGACCGGCATGGTCTGCGTGATCATCATGGCCGGCGGCATCCGCTGCCTCGCCAGGCTTCGCCGCAGAACCGACAGCAGCGATTGCGGCAGAGCCCTGCAGAACCGCTGCCAGGCAAGCGAGCACGAGCATGGCCATGGCCACTCTCCGCAGGAGAGCCCAAACACCAACTTTTTTGACGACGGACCAGTTCACTTCGGATCCTCCTGAAGCAGTCGAGAGCAGTCACCGCACCCAGTGGGATCTTTCCCACACCGTCAATTAAAGGACAGGCAAAGGACAGGACTGAAGCACGCACCATCGGCCCACATCCGCCGAGCGCCAATTCCTGACGCGACCAAAGCCACGACCAAAAAGATCAAAAAAACAAAATCCCTCAGGTGGGCTCGCGACCACCGACAGCCGCTGGGTTGCCCGAACAACGCCCCCCGTGACCAATGCTTTCCTTCAACCGCCAGATGATGCTGGGCGGAGTTTGGTACGGCCGGGTGAAGCGCATCGCTTCGGTCTCCGGGCCGATGTGGAAGCGGTGGCATTTGACCACCACCGCTTCCACAGCAACCGTTCCGTTCGGTCTGCCACCGATTTCCGGGGGCAGTCACCACTGTCGATCAAGTGCCAAGCTTGGAAAGGCGGGATTCGATCAAGCCTTCGGAGTGCAGAGGAACAAGGCGTAGAACGTGAAGCCTTCGATGAGGGCCGCCGCGATGATCATCGCCAGCTGGATATTGGCCGCCACCTCGGGCTGGCGGGCCATGCTCTCGTAGGCCGCGGCAGCGAGCTTGCTGATGCCGTAGGCGGCACCGATGACGACCAGGCCGACACCGAACGGGGAGCTGAACTCGATCAGGCTCCGGCCTGAGTCCTGGGCGGCAGCAAAGTTGCTGGCAAAGATGGTCAGGGAGACGGCGGCGATGATGGACAGCGTACGGAACGAAAGGATCGAACGGATCACTGGTTCAGGCTCCTTGAAAACGAGGGATCGGGGCGAGGCCCCAAACGGAGGAAAACGGAAACGAAAGACGGAGAATATGGTTTTGCCCCGCGGTGGTGTCGGCGGGGGGCGATTGCCGGTGAGGCGATTGAGAGGGAATGGTTGCAATCAAGAAATGGATGATGGTTGGCTTCAATGGGGGTTGCAACCCGTCCGCTGAAACTATCCCGGTGTTCTAAGCAAATTCTTTCAAAATTGAAGGCCAGTCATCCACAGCCGTTGATTCGAGTGACTCTTCATTCGCGGGGCAGGACTACCTCGACTGGTGCTGGCCGACTTCTGTGAATTAGTGGTGATGGACCGAGGCACCGATGAACAGGGCCGAAAGGAAGGTGAAAACATAGGCTTGGAGGAAGGCGACGAACAGCTCCAGAACGCTGAACAGCGTTGCACTGACGACGCTGATTCCCGTCACCGTCCCCCACCATCCTGAAGCGGCCGCCGCCGGGATCAGTGCCAGGATTCCCAGGAGCACCAAGTGGCCGGCGACCATGTTGGCCAGCAGTCGTACTGCCAGAACAAGGTGCTTGATCGCAAGGCCGAGGAGCTCGATGCAGAACAGGCCGCCGACGATGGCGACTTTCAGGGGAAACAGGTAGACGGGCATGTCGATCGGCGGCACAAGATTCTTGAAGTAGCCGACGAGACCAAATTGCTTTGTTCCCCCGATGAAGCCACCCAGGAACGTCGCTGCAGCAAGTGCCAGCGTCACCGAGAACGATGCCGTGGGGGACCCAGCCCATGGGACCATTCCCAGAAGATTGCAGCCGAGAATGAAAAAGAACAGCGTCCAGAGCAGCGGCACGAACGCATCAGAGGCGTGGTGCACATGCCCATGGTCGTCGGCGTGGGCGTGCTTGTCGTCGATGGCCGGGCGGGCGATCTGATCGCGGACGAAAAGCAGCATGATCTCCAGCAGGTTGGCGAGTTTCCCCTTGGCTGGGGCTCCCGAGGCGATCCGCTTCGCCAGCCAGGTGAACAGCCACAGGAGGATGCCTGCCAGGAGCAGTTCCAGCAGCATGTACTTGGAGATCCCGAAGCCGCCGGACTTTATCGCGTACAGACTTTCAAGCTCGCCGAAGAACTGGGGAATGAGGATCTTTCCGTCCATCGCCTCGTTAAACGTGGCGACGTCGGTGATCTCCGGATGGCCTGCGACGAGGAACTCTGGAACGTCCTGGATCGACTTCCAGTTGTGCCGCCAGAGCGCCTTGGGGACCTCGAAGAAGTAGGAATCCTTGAGGTGGTAGATCGGGTTTGCCGACATGCGGAGTTCTCGGGCTGGGGTCAGGGGGACGGCGGATGGCGGCGGAGGGGCCGACCGGGGCCTTTCGGCCCCCACATAATGTGCAAAACGATGTCGGTGGCAAGTAGGGTGAGGTAAAAAACGACCAAAAGGCCCCTGGCGCCTGCTTCGCGGAGCCGCTGTGCCTCTGGGGACGTAGGCGGATCGACGCTCAGCCAGCCCAACAGCAGTAACGGCATCAGGAGCCTCAAAGCCATTCCGCCAAGGGAGCCAGAGACTGCCAGAGCGGGGTAGGAAGCGCCAAGTCTGGTTACCAGCCATCCGCCCAGCGACGATGTCCCGCAGACTGCTGCGACGATCGCCACAGTTGGCTCCCAGTCCTTTTTTTCAGGGGAAAAAGCCAGCGACGACACCACGAGAATGGCGAGGACAGCGACGAGGATCGCTCCCCCCAGGAGCGTCCTGACGCCCTGGGACGGAGGGGTGGGACCAGGGGTCGAGGGAATCGCTTGCTGGTTGAACGAGGAGGCTGTCACGGTCGTTGGGATCGGTCAGGTGGGGGAATCGGGGCTTGGGAATGCCACGGGGGGCGTTGGGGCCGGTGAGGGGAATCGATGGATGAAACGAGTCGCCGGGGGGCTTTTCTCGGCGGCGCTTCGTTTCCCAGGCGGATGAGGGCCAGCAAGCTTCCGGCAAATCCTAGGATCCAACCGATGGGACCGAGAAATGCCACCCCGATTCGTTCGTCGAGCCACTGGCCGGCCACTCCGGGCAGGAACATCATCAGGCCGATGGTGAAGATTCGCGACACCCATTGCATCGCCTCTCCCAGCGGCGAATCGGGAGGCGACGCTTCTCCATGGAGCGATGTGCTGGCGGTCTGCAAAGGATCTTCGTCACGGGGAGTCGGCACGCGAACCTCGCTCGGTTTGCCGGCCATGCATCCACCGCTGGCCGAATCCTCGAGCCTGACTCAGGGCCCGGCAATGGTTCTCGAGGTGGAAGGGAGAGTATGACTATCCCCGGGCGGGGCTGCCAGACTTCTCCCCTGCCGGCGGCTGGCAGCAAGTCGGCCCGGCCTGAATGCCTCACGCCCGCCCAAGGAGCCCACCCTGTGGCCCCGCGCAAGAATCGCCGTCGCCGCCGTCATCGCCGTGCCGCCATCGTGCCCCCATCTGGTGCACCGCTGGGGGACCATGCAGCCGGCCACGCGCCTCCTGCCACGCTGCGACTGCTGGGATGCGATCCGGAATCGAGTGCCGAATCGACAGTTCTCCGTGCGGAGGAGTTGACGGTGGCCCGCGAGACGTGGCCGGTGCTCTGGATCGATGTTGAGGGGCTCGACGACAGCGAGACCACCCGGTTGATCGGCGACGTGTTTCAGATTGGGGAGTTGGCACTCGAGGACGCTGTCACTCCGGATGAGCGCCCCAAGGTCGAATTCTTCGGCCATCAGGTGCTCATCGCCGCCCGCACGGTGCGGATTGATGGGGAGCAGGTCGTCACCGATCCGGTCTGCATCTTTCTCGGTGACCGCTACGTGATCACTTTCCGAGAGCGATTGGCGGTGGATCCGTTTGCTAACGTCCGCCAGAGGATCCGCCACGGACGGACGCGGATCGGACACGAGGGGGCCGACGCCTTGGCGGCACTGTTGCTCGATGTGGTGATCGACGGCTACTTTCCCGTGCTCGAACAGTTCGGCGACCGCCTCGAAGATCTCGAGGAGGAAGCGCTCTACCGCCCATCGCGGCAGTCGTTGGTGGGAATTCACGATGTTCGCAACGACCTGATGACGCTCCGCAGGGCGCTGTGGCCGACGCGCGATCTGCTCCACGCCCTCGGTCGCGAGCAGACGCCGCTTGTCCGGGACCACGCCCGGGCGCACTTCCGCGATTGCTACGACCACACCATGGAACTGCTCGACCTGATGGAGAATTACCGCGAGATCGGCAGCGACCTGCGAGACATCTACCTGGCGAGCATCAACAATCGCATGAACGATGTGATGAAGGTGCTGACCGTGATCGCCACGGTGTTCATGCCGCTGACATTCATCACCGGCTATTACGGGATGAACTTCGACACCGAATCCCCCTGGAACATGCCGCTGCTCCGCTTCCGCTACGGGGCGCCGGTGGCAATGGCAATGATGGTTGCCACGACGGCGGCGATGCTGTGGTTCTTCTGGAAGCGGGGGTGGCTGCGGCGTTGGCATTGATGCCACGGCCGCTGGAGATCACTCACGCCCCAGCAAAAACGAGGTGTGCATCATTCCTTTCCCCTTCACCTGGATCGGCCCCCGATCGGCGAAGCGGAATTTTCCTTGGAGCAAATCCCGTGTGGCCTGGGAGATATGGACCCGGGAGGGTTCGCCGTGCGATTCCATCCGGCTGGCCATGTTGACCGTGTCGCCCCAGAGGTCGTAGATGAATTTGTGCCGGCCGATGACCCCGGCGACGACGGGGCCGGAGTGGATGCCGATCCGCACCTGCATCGACAGTCCGCGTCCCTTCATCACGCCGCGGAAGCCCTCAAGCATTCCCAGTGCCATTGCGGCCATCGCCTCGGCGTGGTCGTCGCGGGGCACCGGCAGGCCGGCCACGGCCATGTAGGCATCGCCGATGGTCTTGATCTTTTCGATGCCGTGCGCGGCGGCGAGGTGGTCGAAGGTGGAGAAGATCTCGTCGAGCATGCTGACGAGGTTCTGCGGATCGACGGTTTGGGAGAATTCGGTGAAGCCGCAGAGGTCGGCAAACAGGACAGATGCCGAGGCGAAACTCTCGGCGATTGTCCCCTGCCCGTCCTTGAGTTTCTCCACGATCTTGGCAGGAAGGATGTTGAGAAGGAGGCGTTCTGATTTCTCCTGCTCCCGTTTCAGGTCGGCCAGCGACTGCTCCAGAGCGGCGAAGGCCGCATTCCGCTCGAGCAACCGCCGAAAGGCATCGGAGTGGACCCGGATCCGGGCGATCAGTTCGATGCGGTCTGGGAGTTTGACGAGGTAGTCGTTCGCCCCAGCCTCGAACAGCTGGGCCTTGACGACCGCCTCCTCCTGTGCCGAAAGGACGATGATCGGCACCTGTCGCGTGCCATCGATGGTGCGGAAGTTCCGCACCATGTCGAGACCGTCGACGCCTGGCATCACCAGATCCTGGAGGATGACCGTGGGCCGAAAGGCAGCGGCAATCGCCTCCGCCTCGTCGGGCTTCTGGCAGAAGCGGAAGTCGATGTCGTCCTGATCGGCGAGCATCTTCTGTACAGCGGTGCCGATCAACTTCTGGTCATCGATGAGCATCACCCGGTGCCGTTCGGAGACGGCCGGGAGGGTGAAGCCGCGTGGCGACGGCGTGGCGGACCAGGAAACACCCCCCGAAACACCGCCAGAGCGCGTGGCCGTGGGAGTGGCAGAGAGTGGATCGGAAGGGGATGGATCCATGCGAGGGCCAGCCGGGGGCGCGGATCGGCCAAGGGGCTTGGCACTCCGTTGGCCGAGTGCCAGTGAGAGGGGCCACAGGCCGGCGCCGAAGAGCCGTTGGAGATACAAACTGGGGAACTAGGATTCGAACCTAGACTAACTGGTTCAGAGCCAGTCGTGCTACCGTTACACCATTCCCCAAATCGATGCCGATCCGGGACCGACACCAGGCCGTGGAGGGCCCGGCACCAGCCGGAGATGCGGACGGGTCCCCGGTGACGGGGAAACGCTTCTTGCCACGGCTGCTTCACAACGCCATATAGTGTTGCACAGTGGCTGGAACGCTCCCGAAGAGCGTACCGACGGAATCCTGCCGAGGCAATCGCGCTCGCCCGGTGCCTTCACCGACCGCGGAAAGCGGGCTTCGGCGCTACCTGAGGGCCCGCTGGCCTGCCACCACGATGCCGGCCGGCTTTCGCCGGCAGGGATTGAGAGAATGAGGGGGCGGAAGAACACAACGCAAGGGAGGGGCTCCATGTCGGCGTTCAGTTTCGAATGCCTGTCCGGTCCCCACGAGGGGGAGCGGTTCGCGATCAATACCGCCCGGGTCGTGCTCGGTCGACACCCATCCTGCGAGGTGCCGATCCTGGATACCTCCGTGAGCCGGCACCATGCCGCCATCACGCGCGAGGGGGAGCGGTTGCTGATCGAGGACCTCCGCAGCCGGAACGGCACCACCGTCAATGGCCGCCGGCTCGCCGGTCGCCGCCTGCTGGCTCACGGCGATGAAATCGTGGTCGGGAGCCAGCGGATGCGGTTCGTTGATGCCAGGGCCGCTGTCGGCGGCGGCGACGAGACGACGTACCAGGAGAATGACGAGGAGTTTGTGGCCTCGTCTGCCGGCAGTTCGCTGATCGTCTCGCAGATGGAACTCCCCAGTCCATCGGCGGATGACGTCCTGGCGGGGCACGCCGAGGCGCAACTGCGGGCGCTGTTTGGCATCAATCGGGCGATCGGCAATTCCCTGTCGCTCAAAGAGGTGCTTCCCAGGTTGCTCGACGGGCTGTTTGACATCTACCCCCAGGCGGAGCGGGGCTTTGTGCTCCTGTGTGAGCCTGGCTCCGGACGCCTGCTGCTCAAGGAGAAGAAGTTTCGCACCCTCCAGGAACAGGGGCCGCTTCGCCTCAGCCAATCGGTGCTCGATGCCGTGACTCGTTCGCGGCGTGCCATCCTCTCCAACGACCTGATGGCGGACGAGCGGTTCGACGCCAGTCAGAGCATCATGGCTGGCCCGATGCGCTCGGTGATGTGCGTCCCGATCAGCAGGGCCGACGGCGAGGTGATCGGTGTCGTGCAACTCGATTCCAGGGAGAGCGGCCTGGGGTTTCGGCAGCGGGATCTTGAGGTGCTGGCGGGCGTCGCGGGGGCGGCGGCTCAGGCGGTCGAACAGGCTTTGGCCCATGATGCCCGCGTCGTTCAGGAGAAACTCAAGCGCGACCTGGAAATCGCCCACCGCGTCCAGCAGGGGCTCCTGCCCTCCAAGCCGCCGGAGATCGATGGCTACGAGGTGTTCGATTTCTACGAGTCGGCGCAGCACGTCGGGGGGGATTACTTCAATTACGTGCCTCTTTCGGAGGGGCGGATGGCGGTGGTGCTGGCGGATGTATCTGGCAAAGGGGTCTCGGCCGCGCTGGTGATGGCGACGCTGGCCGCCGATGTCCGCTATTGCCTGGCAAGTGAACCCGATCTGGTGGCAGCAGTCACGAAGATCAACGAGAGTTTCTGTCAAAACGGCTGGGACGAACGGTTCGCGACGTTCGTCGTCGTGGTCATCGATCCCTGCAGGCACCGGGCGACGCTGGTCAATGCCGGGCATCTCCCGGTCTACGTCCGGGACGCCCAAGGGGGCGTGCAGGGCGTGGGACCGGAGCAGGGAGGATTGCCGCTGGGCATGGATCCCGGTGGCAGCTTTCGATCCTCGCAGATCGATATTGCGCCGGGGACAACGCTCGTTCTGTTCACCGACGGCATCAGCGAGGCGATGGACATCGAGGACCACATCTACGGCCTGGATCGGCTCGAGGCACTCGTGGCCCAACCGGCCGGCTCGGCGGAGGAGATCGGCCGCCGCATTCTTACTGACGTCGAGCGGCATGCCGCCGGCCAGGCGCGGAGCGATGACATGTGTCTGCTCTGTGTGGGCCGACCGGCTCACGGCGGCGGAGGGGCGATCCGGGCCGGATCGCCACGGAGGCCCGGGCGGCCGTTGGCCTGAGCCAGCCAGAGGCACGACTGTGGACCCCCCGGGGCTGAATTCCCCAGCCTGCCAGCGGAGACGGTGCCAGCCCCGGTTCGCCGCGGACGGAGTCAGCGTTTGGGACGTGGGATCCGTCCGCTGCTGGCTGTGCTCCCCCCCCTGCCCTGGCCCCCTCCGGAAGAGGAGCCACGCCTGGCGGATGAGGCTTTGGAGCGCGGGGAGCCGCTGCGCATCCCGGCGATCCGGTCGCGGATCGCCGCCGCCCGCTCGAAGTCGAGTTCGGCTGCGGCCTCCATCATGTCGGACTCGAGTTGCTCGAGGAGTTCGGCCGCCTCTCGCCTCCCCTCCTCCCCCTGCCCCACAGCCTCGAATGCCTTAGCGCGGGCACTCGATTCCGCCTCGATCCCGGAGCGAATCTCCTTGCGGACGGTCTCCGGCGTGATGCCGTGGGCGGTGTTGTAGGCCTGCTGGAGTTCGCGGCGGCGTTTGGTCTCGTCGATCGCCCGCCGCATCGATTCGGTGATGGTATCGGCGTAGAGGATGACGCGCGCGTCCACGTTGCGGGCCGAGCGGCCGATGGTCTGCATGAGCGACGTCTCGCTGCGGAGGAATCCCTCCTTGTCGGCGTCCATGATCGCCACCAGGGCCACCTCGGGGAGATCGAGCCCCTCGCGGAGCAGGTTGACCCCCACCAGGACGTCAAACTTCCCTTGGCGGAGTTGCTTGAGCAGATCCACACGCTCGAAGGCATCAAGTTCGCTGTGGAGCCAGCGGCAGCGAACATTCCGCTGTTGGAAATAGGCCGAGAGATCCTCGGCCAGTTTCTTGGTGAGCGTCGTGACCAGCACCCGGTTGCCGGCCGCCACAGTGGTGGTGATTTCAGTGGAGAGGTGGAGCACCTGGTTGCGGGCGGGAACGACCTCAATCACTGGATCGAGGAGGCCGGTCGGCCGAATGACCTGTTCGACGACCTCACCCCCGGTGCGCGCCAACTCCCATTCACCGGGAGTTGCCGAGACGTAGATTGTGCGGTGGAGTTTCTTTTCCCATTCCTCGAATTTCAGCGGCCGGTTGTCCATGGCGCTGGGAAGGCGGAAACCGTGGTCGACGAGCGTCGTTTTCCGGCTTCGGTCGCCGGCGTACATCCCGCGGACCTGCGGCACAGTGACGTGTGATTCATCGACGAAGAACAGGAAATCCTCGGGGAAGTAATTAAACAGCGTGTCGGGGGTGCTGCCCGCGGGGCGGCCGGAGAGAGGGCGAGAGTAATTCTCGATCCCTGGGCAGAACCCTGCCTCGAGGAGCATCTCCAAGTCGAAGCGGGTCCGGGCGGCGAGCCGCTGCGCCTCAAGCAACTTTCCCTGGCATTTGAGTTCCTCCAGCCGGTCGTCCAGTTCCTGGCGGATATTCGCCACGGCCGCCCGCACCCGGTCCTCGGGCATCACAAAGTGCCGGGCCGGGTAGAAGTAGCTCTCGTCCTTGCGGGCCGCCACCTCGCCGCTGGTGGGATGGGTGACGGCGATCGACTCGATGGTGTCGCCCCAGAATTCGATCCGGCAGGCGAGTTCATCGTACGGAGGCCAGATATCGACCGTGTCGCCGCGGACGCGGAATCGGCCCCGTTCCAGGGCCAGATCGCTGCGCTCGTAGTGGATGGAAACCAATTGTTCGAGGAGTTTTTCGCGGGTGAGATGCATGCCCGTTGCCAGGCGGATGACCATCGCCCGGTAGTCGTCGGGAGAGCCGAGGCCATAGATGCACGACACGCTGGCGACCACGATCACGTCCTGGCGGCTGACAAGTGCGCTTGTCGCTGCCAGACGGAGCCGGTCGATCTCTTTGTTGATCGCGGCATCTTTCTCGATGTAGATGTCCCGTTGGGGGATGTAGGCCTCGGGCTGGTAGTAGTCGTAGTAGCTGACGAAGTAGTGGACCGCGTTGTGGGGGAAGAAGTCGCGGAACTCGGCGTAGAGTTGGGCCGCGAGGGTCTTGTTGTGGGAAAGGACGAGCGTCGGTCTGCCGACGCGGGCGATGCAGTTGGCCATCGTGAACGTCTTCCCGGAACCGGTGACACCCATCAGCACCTGGGATGCCCTTCCTTCGGAGATGCCACGGACCAAACTGTCGATGGCAGCGGGTTGGTCGCCGGCCGGCTGGTAGGGGCTCACCAATTCAAAGACCCCTTCGCGGAGCGTCGTCATGGAGCGTCTCCTGCAGCGGTGGCGGGGATTGGTGGGGGAGAGAGTTGTCTGAGGTGAGGGCGCAGCCGATCGAGCGTGGCCTCACCAATACCGGGCACGTCGAGCAGTTGCTCGGCGGCATGGAACGGTCCCCGGTTGGCCCGGTGGTCGGCGATCCGTCTGGCCAGAGCCGGGCCGACGCCCGGGAGTTGGGCCAGTTCGCCCGTGCTGGCAGCGTTGATGTCGACCGTGAACCGCAGTGGCATTGTGGGGGGGAAGTCGTGATCGACCAGTCCACCATCCAGCCCGCCGGAGGCGAGAAACCAGATCATCATCCCCACCAGGCAGGCGGCGACGACGACGGCGACGAGGGGCTGGGCCCTCCGGGGAAGGAGACGCTCGACGAAGGCCATGTTCATGCCGAACATCCTACCTCCTTCCCCCTCCGCTCGTCGTCGCGGTACGCTGCCCGGAGAAGAGCCCAGCAGCCGTTCTGCCCCCGGAGTCCCCCATGGCCGATCGTTCCCCCAGCCCGCCGACAGCCCTCCGTGACCACCGCCGCCTGGCATGGAGCGACTATCTCGTGGGGTACGTCGCGGACCGTGCCGTGGTCTGGCTGGAGGAGGATCTGGGGCATGAGTGTGACTGGACGAGCGTGGCACTGGTCTCCGCCGGAGCCACGGCAGTCCTCGATGTGGTGGCCCGTCGAGGGGGTGTGATCGCCGGGTTGCCGGCGGCGGCGGTGGTCGCCGGCGTCACGGATCCCCGCTTGGAGTGGCAACCGCTGACGGAGGATGGCCAGGCTGTCGCCGCGGGGGCTGTGGTGGCCAGGCTGGCAGGCCCGACGCGAAGCGTGCTCACCGCCGAACGAACGTTGCTCAACGTCTTGGGAAGGATGTCGGGGGTGGCCACCGCCACCCGCCGTCTGGTCGACGCGGTTGCCGGCACCCCCTGCCGCGTTTACGACACCCGCAAAACGGTGCCCGGCTTGCGACTCCTCGATAAGTACGCCGCGCGGGCCGGGGGGGGCTGGACGCACCGCCTCGGGCTCTACGACGCCATCCTCATCAAAGACAACCATCTGGCGGCGGTCGCCTCCGCCGGCGGCGATCCAGCCACCGCGGCCCGGCAGGCCCGGCAGTTCATCGGGGCGACGTTCTCGGCCCAGCGGGCGGCCGAGATGGTGGTGGAAATCGAACTCGATTCGCTCCACCACCTCCCCGCAGTGCTGGCAGCGGAACCGGACATCATCCTCCTCGACAACATGCCGACGGCGATGCTCGCCGAAGGGGTCGCCATCCGCAATCGGCTCAAGAGCCGCGTGATCCTCGAAGCCTCAGGAGGCATTTCGGTGGAAACCGTGGCCGCCATCGCCGCCACCGGCATCGATCGGGTGAGCAGCGGGTGGCCAACGCACGGTGCTCCGTGGCTCGATATCGCGCTGGATTGGGAGGAGGCCCGGCGAGGCTGAATCCCCATCCGGGGAGAGCGCCGGCAGTCAACCGCCACCGCAGACAGACAGGCTCACCCCCCGCGTCCATGCCCAGCCGGCGAAAGCCCGACAGAGCGATGGCCGCGGCCGGCGTTCCCGGCCTGAGCAATCCGAGGGGAGAGAAACCCCGTCGGACTTTGGGTCGAGCAGATGATCAGGACCAGCAGACGATCAGACCCCGAGGAGCCGATTTCGCTTCGTGCGACGTTCAGCGCGGAGGCGGGCACGACGCTGGGTCTCGCTGGGCTTCTCGAAGAACTCGCGGCGGCGCATCTCCTTTTTGATGCCACTCCGCTCGACAAGTTTGCGGAAGCGGCGAACCGCTTCCTGGATGCTCTCCCGTTCGCGTACCGTGAGCTTGACCATACGTGTCCTAGGAATCCCTGAAAAAAGTCGTTGGTGAAGTCTAAGAGGGTAGCGAATCGGAGCAGATAAGTCCATCCCGGGGTGATCGATAGGCCTGCCTCATCCCCTGCCAGCGGTCGGGAATCGGCCCCAAATGAGGGTTTGGTTGCTCGTTTGGCCCGCTCTTCCCACAATTGCAAACTTGCTGGATGCCGGCGTGGACGGCCATGCGCCGATCCCGCAACCAGCGGCATCCTTTTCCGTCCGCCTCGTCACAAGCGTCTTTCCGCACCCCTTCCCTTTCATCCCTTCCCTTTCATCCTAGCGCACCAGTTGGCCCCTGCGGACCGTGTCGACCTCTGGGTTGCCGCGGGTGGGGGAATTGACTGCTGAGCGAGCCGGAGCCGGCCGCCCATGTTTCCAGTCCTCGCCATCAGCAACGACTTCAATCAGTTGATCAACGGCCTCACCGGCTGGACCGACTTCATGGCGTTGCGGGAGTTGCTCCTGGCGCTGCTGGCACTCGCGCTCTATCTCATTTCCGCACCCCGCGGGCGGCGGCGACTGGCGTGGGGGCCGATCGCGCTGTTGTGCCTGACAGTCCTTCCGCTGATCGCCAACCTCGTCTTCCCTCCGGACACGTTCGCCGCCGACATCGAGGGTCCGATCGGCGAGGGGACCAAGCGCGTCTCCCAGCATTCCCACCACGTCCTCCGCTTTTTCCTGGTGGCTTCTTTACTTCAGTCGGCGCTGCTGCTGGCGGCCGTGTCCGGCTGGGAGCGGGTCGCCCGGCGGATGCCGAAGATCTTTCTCGATATCCTCCTCTGGCTGATGCTCGCACTGGCGCTGTTGATCGTGCTCTGGGATGCCGGCATTAATGCCGGTGAACTGGTGACGGGGTCGGCGCTGATCACGGCCGTCGTCGGCTTTGCTCTCAAGGACACGCTCGGGAACGTGATTGCCGGACTGGCGATCCATGCCGAGCACCCCTTCGAGATCGGCGACTGGATCCAGTACGACACCATCCAGGCCCACATCGGCCGGGTCGTGGAGATCAATTGGCGGGCCACCAAGGTGATCACGCTCGACGAGGCAACCGTGATCATCCCCAACGGACAACTTGCCCAAGCGTCGATCCGCAACTTCACCAAGCCCGACACCTGGTCGCGGCGGTCGATCTTCGTCGTCACCCCCTATGACGTGTCGCCGCAACGGGTGCAGCGAATCATCCTCGCTGCCATTCGTGGGAGTTTCGGGGTCCTTGAGAGCCCCATGCCGTCGGTCGTGACCAGCAATTTTACTGAGCGTGGTGTCGAACACTGGGTGCGGCTGTTCACCTCCGATTTCGACAAGCGCGACCGGGTGGACGGCATGGCACGGGACCGGATCTGGTTCGCCCTGGCCCGCAACGGCATTGAAATTCCCGTGGCCACGCAGGCGATTCGCCTCACCGAGCTGCCCCCTCCTGCCACACTAGAAACAGAAGAATTGGCCGTGTCTCGGCGGGTAATGTCGCTTGAACGGGTCCATTTGCTCAAAGTCTTGGAGGAGAACCAGCTCCGTCGGCTCGCTGGGGAAAGCCGCGAGTTGCGGTTTGCTGCTGGTGAACAGTTGATCCGCCAGGGGGATGCTGGCGAGAGCATGTTCGTGATCCTCGAGGGCAGTGTGGAGGTGACGACGGTGGAGGATTCCGTTGGACCGGTGTCGCTTGCCCGACTCGGCCCCGGCGACTTCTTCGGCGAGATGTCGCTGATGACCGGGGCCTCCCGCTCGGCGACGGTGACTGCCATCGGCGAGGCGCATGTGCTTGAGATCGATAAACAGTCGTTTCGCCGGGTGCTGGAGGCGGAGCCGAGCCTCGTCAATAAGATCGGTGCCTTGCTCAAAGTCAGGCTGGAGGAGCGGTCGCGCGCTATCGCCGTTGGAGGCAGGCCCCCCGAGCCCCCGCCTCCGGACCTGTTTCAGCGAATCAAGGATTTCTTTGCCATGTGACCCGCGGCGCCATCCGCGCCGCCTGGAGCAGCCGACTGATGCGGATCGAACTCCTTCCCTCGAGCATTCCCGCTGCCGACACGCAGTACCTCGTGTCGTTCCTTGTCAACGACGCTGTCGTGATTGATGCCGGGGCGATCGGGCTGCTCGCTGATCTCGAGCGGCAGCAGCGGATACGCCACGTCTTCCTGACCCATGAACACCTCGATCACATCGCGTCACTGCCGATCTTCCTGGAAAATGTCTACTCTCCAGGGCCGGACTGCGTGGAGGTGCTCGCTGCCGCTGATGTGCTGGAGTTCCTCCACGGTGACGTCTTCAACGGCCGCGTCTGGCCCGACTTCCTGCAGCTCTCGAGTCCCGAAAACGCCTTCCTGCGGACGACGGTTCTGGAGTCGATGGTGCCGGTGCAACGGGCCGGCCTCACGGTCACGCCGGTGCCGGTTTCCCACGGGGTCGATACGTTGGGGTTGGTGGTGGATGACGGCGTCTCGGCCGTCGCCTTTCCCTCGGATACCGGCCCCACCGAGGACTTGTGGCGGCACCTTGCCACCATCCCCCACCTCCGGGCAGTCTTCCTGGAGGCGAGTTTCCCTTCCACCCACAGTGACCTGGCGACGCTCACCGGCCACCTCAGTACCCGCACGTTCGGGGCCGAGGTGGCCAAGTTGCCGGCTGGAGTGCGGACCATCGTCGTCCACCGCAAGGCCCGGTTTGCGGCCCAGATCGCCCGAGAGATCGACGAACTTGGTCTCCCCGGGGTGGAGATGGTGCAGCCTGGGAAGGTCTACCTGTTCTGAACCGCGGAGGCACTCCTGGCTCCGCGTGCCTTCTCATGCCTTCTCATGACTTCTCATGCCTTCTCATGACTTCTCATGACTTCTCATGACTTCTCATGACTTCTCATGACTTCTCATGACTTCTCATGACTTCTGTCGGCCGTGCCGCTTCCGGTCGTGCTCGGAGAGAAGGACCTTCCGCAGGCGGATGACGTCTGGCGTCACTTCCACCAGTTCGTCGTCCTCGATGTACTCAAGGGCTTCCTCCAGCGACATCCGCCGCGGTGGCTTGAGGAGAATGTTGCGGTCGCTGCCGCTGGCACGCATGTTCGTCAATTTCTTTTCCCGGGTGGGGTTGACGGTCATGTCGTCGCCGCGGGCGTTTTCCCCCACCACCATTCCCTCGTACACCTCGTCGCCCGGCTCGATGAACAGGTCGGCCCGTTCCTGCAGGCCATCGAGACCGAAAGCCACTGCCTTGCCAGGCACCATCGAGATCAACACCCCGTTGGCCCGTCCTGCCACATCCCCCTCGAGAGGGCGCCAGGCCTCGAAGCGATGGTGCATGATCGCTGTCCCCTGCGTGGCATTGAGGACCCTCGTCCGCAGCCCGATCAGGCCGCGGGCCGGGATCGAGAACACCGCATGGGCGAAATCACCGCGATTGCCCATGTGAACAAGCTGGCCGCGGCGGGAGCCGGTCAGTTCCATGACGGGGCCGAGCTTGTCGTGCGGCACCTCGACGACCAGCGTCTCGAATGGCTCGAGGACTTTGTCGCCTTCGCGGTGGAGAATCACTCGCGGCTTCCCCACCGAGAGTTCGTAGCCCTCGCGGCGAATCGTCTCGATGAGCACCGAGAGGTGGAGCAGCCCGCGGCCCGAGACCGAAAACTGCTCTGAGCCCTCGATCGGTTCCACACGGAGGGCGACGTTCTTCTCCAGTTCCTTGTTGAGTCGGTCGCGAAGATGCCGGGTGGTCATATATTTTCCCGAGCGGCCCGCTAACGGCGAGGAGTTGACCCCAAACACCATATTCAGCGTCGGCTCGTCGACCGTCAGCCGTGGCAGCGGGCGCGGGTCGGCTGGGTCGCAGATCGTGTCGCCGATCTCCACGTTATCCAAGCCGCTGACGGCGCAGATGTCGCCGGCGGTGGCCTCCTCGGCATCGATCTTCCCGAGCTTGTCAAACACCTGCAGGCCCACCACCTTCGCCGCGACGAAGGTCCCAGCGGCCGTCGAGCGGACCACCTGAGATCCCTTGATCAGCCGTCCCGAATCGAGTCGTCCGATGGCGATCCGGCCGACATAGTCGGACCAGTCAAGCGTCGTCACCAGCATCCGCAAAGGGGCATCAGGATCGACCGTGGGGCCGGGGATCTTCTCCAGCACGAGGTTCAGCAACGGCTCCATCGTCCCTTCACGGACGTTGACGTCGTGCGTCGCGAAACCCTCCCGGGACGAGGCATACACGAACGGAAAATCAGCCAATTCGTCATCGGCACCGAGTTCGAGGAACAGGCCGAGGATCTCGTCGAGCACCTCGAGGGGGCGGGCGTCTGGCCGATCGATTTTGTTGACGACCACCACGGGGCGGAGCCGAGCTTCAAGGGCCTTGGAGAGGACGAAGCGGGTCTGCGGCATCGAGCCCTCGGCGGCATCGACAAGGACCAGCGCCCCGTCGGCCATCCGCAGCACCCGCTCCACCTCGCCGCCGAAGTCGGCGTGTCCTGGGGTGTCGATGATGTTGATCTTCGTCCCCTTCCACTCCACCGCGATGTTCTTGGCGAGGATCGTGATCCCACGCTCGCGCTCCAAATCGTTGGAGTCGAGGATCCGCTCCCCAGAGAGTTGGCTGGCGCGGTACTGGCCGCTTTGCCGCAGAAGGCAGTCCACGAGCGTCGTCTTGCCATGATCAACGTGGGCGATGATGGCGATGTTGCGGATGTCGGAGCGGCGCGGCAGGGAGGGAGTTTCGGAGGAGTCTGACGATGAAACGGGCATGGGGAAATGGTGCCCGGCGGACCGGGCCCTCGGATCGGGAGGTGGAGGATGCAGAAGGGGCGAAGCGATGCGCAGGTTGACGAGGGGGGGGGGAGGGAATCCGCTCGAGGAGGGAATCCGCTCAAAGAGGGAATTCGCGGCAGGAGGGAATCGAGCAGTATCAGTGACAGGTGGGGTTTCCGTCCAGTCACACCATCGGCATGCTTTGCCGGCGCCTTCAGCCCCCCGGGGAGGGATGCAGGCCGTGACGCGCATTTGCATACAGGCGGTCGAGGAGAACTGCCGCTGGTTCACCCGGAAGGCGGGCCGTCCAGCCGGCGCGGAGCCTGGGGGATGAGCCGTCCGCCAAGGCGGCCGCTGCAGACCGGGCGGCCCGTTCCGCGGCGGCCGGGCCGGTGAACACGGCCACCAGTTCGTCCCCCCCCAGCCGCACCAAGAGCCTGGCATCGGGGGCCAGCTCCCGGAGGCGGTCGGCGGCCAGACGCAGCAGAGCATCCCCGGCGCTAAATCCCCCCTGCTCATTGGCGCTCTTCAGGCCCACCACATCGACCATCACAAACGCCGCTTGCTGGCGTTGCTGGCTGCTGGCGCGTGTTTCCACCCGGGAACCGCCAGTCACGGTGAGGGCCGGCCCAGGGCCGCCCACGTCTGTCGCACGGCAACGCTCCAGGAATCGCTCAATGGCATCCCGGTGGGCCAAGCCGGTGACGTGGTCGCGTGGCAAGACTGCCGGCATCCGGAAGAAGGGGGGGCCAAGAAAGAAGGGAAATGGAGACGAAGGGAATCGAACCCTTAACCCCCGCCTTGCAAAGGCGGTGCTCTGCCAATTGAGCTACGTCCCCGCGGGATCACTCGGCGGGCAGCGGCCTCACTGCGACACGGAACAGTCAGGCGGGGAGGCCACCGCGATCAACGACCACTCCATCATCAGGCATCAGGCATCAGGCCAAAATGAGGCTGATCCAAACCATCCTGATCCAAAATCAATCAGTCCCACTGGGACTCACTGCCCCAACCGAGAAGCACTGCGCGCGCCAAGATTCGAACTTGGGACCTCCACCTTATCAGGGTGGCGCTCTAACCAGCTGAGCTACGCGCGCCTGGGCCATTCCCCCCGGAAAACCGAGCGGAAACCAGACTGCGAAAAACTACCAGCGGTGGCTGCGGCTTTGCAACCCTCTCCCGGATTGCACGATCCAGGACCGGGAAACTGAACCGTGCCCCCTGGGAACGGTCCCCTGGCCGATCGCTCTCCGTACCCGGGGAGCAGGCTGTGGGGAAACCGCGGCAACTCGCTGCGCGAGACGGGCGCGACTGCGCAGGATTGAGAGGAAAGCGGATGTTTTTCAAGTGGAAAAAGCTCGAGGGTCACTTTTTCCACGGGCAGCGAGGGTGAAAAATGGCGCTGGCGCCGCGAGGGCTTCCCGCTACCTTCTGGACGCGTCCGTCCACTCAGGAATCCATCTCCATGTTCGCTGTACGCCCCGCTTTCTCTCTCTTTCCGGGCTTCGCCATTCCCTGCCGTGCCCCGGCGGTGGCGGGAATGCTTTGTCTGGCCCTCGTCGCCGCGGCATCCCTCCCGGCTGCCGCGCAGCCGACGGTCGAATACGCCCTTGGGCTGTCCCCGTTCCAAAAGAACGTCGATTTCGACACATTGACTGCCGAGCAGGCCAAGGGAGCTACGCTCAAGATGGAGAAGGAAGGGGGGCTCAATGCGTGGGTCGTCCGCGGGCCGCGTGGCGAAGTGCTCCGCAGTTTCGCCGACACCAACGGCGACCGGGTGGTGGACCGGTGGAGTTACTACAAAGATGGCGTGGAGGTGTATCGCGATATCGACGCCGACTTCAACGCCAAGGCCGATCAGGCCCGGTGGGTGAATTCCGGCGGCGGTCGCTGGGGGGTGGACAAGGATGAGAATGGCACCCTCGACGCCTGGAAATCGCTCTCTGCGGAGGAGGCGACGGCGGAGATCGTGACGGCACTCAAGACCCGCGATCCGGCAGTCTTCAGCCGTCTGCTTCCCAGCAAGGACGATCTCGTGGCTGCCGGCTTCGAGGAGCCGCTCCTCGGTGAACTCGTTGGCCGGGCTGCTGCTGCGGCCAAGGCATTTGCTGCTCTGGCGAAGTCCCAGCAGCAGATTGGGGCCGATGTCCAGTGGAACAACATGCTCGCAGCCCAGCCCGGAATCCTCCCCGCCGGCGCCGCTGGTGTCGCCAGGGATGTCGCCGCCTACGACAACGTCGTCGTGCTCATTGACGCCGGAGCCGCCAAGGGGGCCACAGGGCAGGTGTATGTCGGCTCGCTCGTCCGCTGCGGAGAGGTGTGGCGGCCGGTAGACGCGCCGCAGGTCCCTGGTGTTCAGGGTGAGATCGCAGAACCGGCGGGGTTTTTCACGCCCCGGATGGCCGGTCGTGGGGCCGGCGACGACTCTCCGCAGGAAAACGAGAAGCTGAAGCCACTCCTGGCGAAACTCCGTGATATCGAGGGGAAGATGACGACCGCCGCCGGAGACGCCCGCACTGCCCTCGCTGAGGAGCAGGTCGGCGTTCTCGAGGATGTTGTCTCTGCTGCCGACGACGACCAGAAGGCCTTCTGGATCCGTCAGTTGGCGGAGACCATCTCGGCTTCCGTTCAGGAAGGGGCGCTCCCGGGGGGTATTCAACGGCTGGAGAAACTCGCCGCGAGGGTCGAGGACGAGGAGCCGTTGCAGGCCTTTGTCGTGTTCCGTCTGGCATCGGCCCGGTATGCCGACGCCATGCAGCAGACCGGCGCCGACGTCGGCAAGGTGCAGACTGCGTGGCTCGAGGAGTTGGCCGCTTTCGTGAAGGACCACCCCACCTCCCCCGACGCGGCCGAGGCGCTGTTGCAAATGGGGATCGCCGATGAGTTTGGCGACAACGAAAAGAGCGCCCTTGCCCGCTACGAGGCGATCGTCAAGGAATTTCCCGAATCTGGATCGGCCAAGAAGGCCCGCGGAGCCGCCAGGCGGCTGCAGAGTGTTGGCCGGACGCTCTCCTTGAGCGGCACGGCGGTCGATGGCACGACGGTGTCGCTTGAATCGCTCAAAGGCGCTCCGGTGCTGGTCCACTACTGGGCCACCTGGTGTGAACCGTGCAAAGTGGACATCGCTCAGATCCGGGAACTCTACGCCAAATATGGGCCGAAAAAATTTGCCGTGGTCGGAATTGCGCTCGATTCGGACAAAGCACAATTGGCCAAATACCTGGCTGCCAAGCCGATCCCCTGGCCACAACTCCACGAGTCAGGCGGGCTCGATGGCCGGCTTGCGGAGGAGCTTGGCGTCCTCACGCTGCCGACGATGTTTCTCCTCGATGCTGATGGCAAGGTGGTCGATCGCAACCTGGTGATCGCCGACCTGGAGAAGAAACTCGAAGAGCTCCTCGGGCAGTGATTCACTGGCCGGGGGTGGATGCCCGCAGCTTCGAGTTTCGCTGCTGTTTTGAAGACCGTCACTGCTTCGAGTTTCGCCCAACGTTGGGGAGGAGTCGCCCGATGCTGCTGCTGGCCCTCTCGCTGTCGCCGATCGTCTGCGCTCTTGGGGGGGTGCAGTTGCTGGGGTTGTTGGCGGCGGGCGTGGCGCGAATGGCCGAGGGAAGCCGCTATGAGCGGCTGGGCCAGTGGGGGTGTTTGGCGGCGTTGGGCTTGGTGGGGGGGCTGTGCGGATTCACGATCCAATTCGGCCCCGATGCCGCAGCCACGTCGGCCGTGACACTGATGCTGATGACGATGATCTCCGTCATCGATCTCCGCCAGTCGTGCTGATTGACGGCCCGCCTGAATACTCCCCAGGGCATTCCTGTCCGGGCTGGCTCACTGCTCGGGCCCCCTTTCCGCCCCTCCTGCCGGTATTGCCGGCACCCAGGGCGTCTTCGCGCAAACCGGAAAAAGACTCCTGTTCGGTGCGACCGACAGCCGATGACATCTCCCGAGAGCATCCACGCATACCGGACCGGTCGGACGTGGGTCGCGGACAGTCCGGTCAATGCTGCCGAGCCAAGGAGTCATGCATGTCCATTTCGAGGTCCACGTTCCTGCTCGCGGTGGTCGTGGCGTCCGCGGTGACGTCCGCCGCCGGCGCCGATGATCTGGCGGCCAGCGTGGCCGGCAGTCTGCGAGACACCAATGCACTCCAAGGCCACCGTGTGAGCGTGAAGGCCAAGGGGGGCACCGTGTGGCTTGAAGGCCAGGTGGGTGACGCCGGGCAGATCGCCAAGGCTGTCGCTGCCGCTCGTGCCACCGAAGGTGTGGAACGGGTGGTCAATAAACTCAAAGTGAGCGAAGAGCCCGCCACCGGGCTCTTTAATTCGCTCGCCATTCCCTCGTCGATCCGCTCGGCGGCTGGTCTCTCGGGCAAGAAGGCCCCGGATGCGGAACGGTCCGCTGGAACCGGGAATGCTGCCCGCCAGGTGCAACTCACGCAGGCAGTGGGGCCGACCCGCGGAGCAGGACAGGCTGGCCCCCGTCCGCTCGGCGAGCCCACCGGCCGGCCGATGCAACCGCACGCCTCCATGCGTGGCCCGACCGGCAGGCAGAACGTTGCCATGCAGACCGGAGCGATGTCGCAGTCTTTCAATCTCCCCGGCCCCGGCGGCTATGCCGGCGGCATGGGCAACGGAGCCGAAGGTGGTGCGGGGATCCCAGGAGGGCTGCAGAACGGCCAGGTGGTCCCTGGATCGGTGCGGTATTCCGAGGGGGGACCAGCGGATGCCTATGGCGGCGGACCTGGTCCAGGTGGTCCCTATGCCGGTGGCCCGATGAATGGGGCCCCGATGAATGGTGCTCCATACGCTGCCGGCCCTGGTCCGGGTGGGCCAGGTGGCGGCCTCGGTGCTCCGATGCCGGCCCGCGGGATGGGAGTTGCCGGTGGCCCGGTGCCGATGCGGGGTGATGGACCCAACGTCCCCAACTACGCTTGGCCGAGTTACGCAGCCTCCCCCAATTACGCGGCCGTCCAGTATCCCACCCAGTACTCGCCGACCGCTTGGCCATACATCGGACCCTTCTACCCCTATCCGCAGGTGCCACTCGGCTGGCGGCGGGTGTCCCTGGAATGGGACGACGGCTGGTGGTGGCTCGACTTTGACGAGCGTCATGTCCACAGCCACCATCGCTAACAGGCTCACTGCCGGCTGACGCCCCGCCAGCAGACCAGAAAAGCAATCACGCGACCCACCTCCTGCTTCGAGCGGGAGGTGGGTCGCGGCCGTTATGGCTTCGCCAGCTGCCGGCGTCGGCCACGCTGCCTGGGGATGGCCGCCTCCGGATGGCCGCCGCGGACCGCACAGTCGATTTTTTCTGCGCCAGCGGAGGAATCGTGAAAGTTGTCCGCCGGCATGGTCGATACAACCCGCAGGTCCTTCCACACTCGACCGCCTTTCCAGACAGTTCGAGGAGTTTCCCATGATGGTTTCAGCCCGCTCCACTCTGCTCGCCCTGCTGATCGCTGCGGGCACCATCACGCAGAGCGGATGCTTTTGGCTTACCCAACAGGGCCCGAATATCGGCCCCTTGGCGATCCCGATCCCAGTGCCGGTCGGTCTGCAGAAGGCGAAGGAGGATCAGTTCTGGAACTACGAGCGGTACGAGCGGACTCCGGTGCTGGGTGCTCTCCAGCCTGGCGGCCCCTGCGAGGCGCTCGACGAACCGAGCGACGATGAAGTGATGCGGGCGCTGGAGAAGGCCCGTCCCGTCCAGGGGAACTGGCCCTTCCTCTACGAGATCCAGCGGAACCACGTCCGCATCTCGAAGTGCAAGATCGCCGATTACATCGACGCACCGCGTCACCTTCCGCTGGCTGGACCGACGCAACTCCACCATGCCCACTACAAGTGCACGGTGTACTTCCAGGAGGTCCGCCGGGTGGGCTGGCCTGTGCCGCACACGCTGGTGGATGACGACTGCCAGGAAGTGCTCTACATCGATCATGACCACCTTCACATGGTGGGTGATGTCGACACCGGGTGTGACGCAAACTTCTGATCATGCCGGATCATGCCTGATCAATGGCGAGTGGCTGCCGGTCCTGGACTGCTCGTTCAGGACCGGCAGGCCGACCGGCCCTGCCGGTGGTGACGGCGATGCCTGTCCCGCCAGCCACGGTCGCCCCTGGTGCCCCTCCCTGCCGATCTGTCTCGATGGGGGCACGGCCGGTCCTGAGGGAATGGGCTCTTGCCGCGTCCCCTCCACTGGCGGGCCGGCCAATCATGATCACCCTGATGCGACGAGGCGACCGGTTCGGTGTCTGCCGCGGATCGATCCTGGCGCTGGCGGTCGCGGTTTTGCTCGGGGTGCAACCGGTCGCCACGGCCCAGTCGCCCCGGTCCTGGGCCGGCTCAGAGGTGATCCGGGCTCCGCTCCGGGTGGCCGCCGTGCCGGATGCCTTCCACTCCGCCGATACCTCGGCAGCGGTTGCTTTGCCGCAGAGGGATGGAGCGGGGGCTCTGGATGGTGGCGATCGAACTGAGACACTGATCCCCACCGGCAACCTCCTGGCGGTGCTCCGTGACGGCGGCCTGCTGATGGTGCCGCTGATCGGCTGTTCCTTTGCGCTGGTGGTCTTCGGTCTGGAACGACTGGTCAACCTTCGCACCGGCCGGGTGGTGCCGAAGCCGTTCGTCGATCGATTCGTCGCGCAGATCGAGGCGGGGGAACTTGACCGCGAGGAGGCCCTGCGGGTCTGTGCCACCAGCGACAGCCCAGCCGCCGCGGTGTTCGCCGCCGCCATTCGCCGGTGGGGACGACCGGTCGTGGAGATCGAACAAGCGGCGATCGACGCTTGTGAACGCGAGATCAATCGGTTGCGGCGCTACCGGAGGGTGTTTAGCGGCATCGCCACGATCGGTCCCTTGTTGGGATTGCTGGGGACCGTTTTCGGCCTGATTCGGTCGTTCAACGACGTGGCCACCGCCGGCGCCATGGGGCGGCCCGACCTCCTCGCCAAGGGATTCGGCGAGGCGTTGATCACCACCGCCGCCGGGCTCCTCGTGGCGATTCCAGCCATGACACTCCACTGGCTGTTTATCAGCCGCGTCGATCGGTTGGCGATGCGGCTCGACGAGGTCGGGCAACGGGTCATCGACAGCATTTCGCTGGAGTCCGTCGCCTCGCGCTCTCCGCCCCGCCGTCCGGCCAATGGGGGCTAAAAGCGATGCCGTTGGTAAAACTATCGGACGATGACGAGATCGCCCCCAACCTGGCGCCGATGATCGATGTCATCCTCGTTCTGACGATCTTCTTCATGTGTGCCACCCGGTTCGAGGATCGACCGCGGGCGATCGACGTTGACCTTCCCCAGGTGGGCTCTGCCGCATCCGCCCAGCCCGCCCAACCGCTGATGATCGAGGTCGATGCAGCGGGGGAATTGCTGTTCGCCGGGGAGCCGTTGGCCCTCGCTGCGCTGACGCCACGGCTGCAGATGCTCCGCGAAGAGCGAGGCGATGTCTCTGTGGTGGTCCGTGGTGCTCGCTCAGCCTCGCATGGGACGATGGCAGAGGTCTATCAGTCGTGCCGCGCAGCGGGGATCCGCGGCGTGGCGATCGCGGTTCAGACGCAGCCGGGGCGTTCGGGTGCCGGGCCGGTGGTCAACGAGTGAAACGGAGCCCGAGCCGATGCCCATGCAATGGGTGGTGGTGGCCCTAGTCGCTCTCCTCGGCATCGTCTGGGTGGGCGCGGCGGCGAAGGGGGGCTGGTTTGAGTCGCAACCGCTGCGGAAGTGCGCCGGGCTGTCGATCGTCGTCCATCTGTTTCTGGCCACGGTCCTGGCAAGCGTAGGCGGACTGCGACCGCACCGACTTTTTCCGGGGCCGGCTGGCGATGCGGTTGGCGACGACAGCGCCCTGGGCGACGACGCCACCTTGTTTGTGATGGAACTGGCGCCGGCATCGCCTTTCGACGATGGCGTGCGCGATGGAATTGCGCTGCGTGACACGATGCTGGCTGACGATGGGCCGGCCGCCGATCCTCCGCCTCTCCTGGCTCTTGATCCGCCTCCTCCACCAGCCGCCGCCGTCGACCAGCAGGCTCCTGAGGCGCCCGGCGGATCACCGCTCTTGGACGATGCTGTGTCGCTGTCCTCGTCGCCGACCTTGGAGGCTCAGCCGCCCGGGCTCCCAGCACGGTCCGGGCAGGAATCCCCGAGCAGCCCTGAGGCGACGGCGAGCGACAGCGTGCCGGTACCGGATGTCTATGCCTCCCGCACCGGTCCCCGGCAGGCCGCGGCCCTGCAGGCCGGTGGAGGTTCCGCCGACACCGAGAAGGCGGTGCAGGCAGCGCTTGCGTGGCTGGTGCGGGCCCAGTCGGAGGAGGGGCAGTGGGAGGTGGCCCGGCATGGCGGCGGCATCGGGAAGCGCGTCGACGGGGAGCATCCCCAGGGAGCCAGCGGCAGGGCCGATTGTGGGGTCAGTGGCCTAGCATTACTGGCGATTCTCGGCAGCGGCACCACGCACCGGGAGGGGCCGCATTCCCGGACGGTCGCCCGGGGGCTCACCTTTCTCACCGCGCGGCAGCGGGCCGATGGGTCGTTGGCGGGTGAGGCCGAGTTCTTCGCGGCGCTCTACTGCCACGGGATGGCGACGCTGGCTCTCGCCGAGGCGGCGGCGCTCTCTGGCGATCCGGCGCTGCGAGCTCCCCTGGAACGCGCGGTGCAATACACCCTCTCAGCACAGCATCCGGCCACCGGCGGTTGGCGCTATGCGGCCGGAGACCGGGGTGACACCAGCCAGTTTGGTTGGCAGGTGATGGTGCTCTCAAGCGCCAAAACTGCGGGACTTGGTGGCTTGGAGATGGCCGAGAGACGGGCTCGTGGATTTCTGCAGAGTGTCTCCTCCGGACGATCTGGCGGGCTGGCCGCCTACCGGACTGGGGAGCGGCCGACGGTGGCGATGACGGCCGAGGCGCTGGCTTGCCGGCTCTTCCTCGGCACGCCCGCGAGCGATCCGGCGGTGGCGGAGGGGGTCGAGCTGCTCTCCCGCGCGCTCCCCGATTCGCGTGCGCCCAACGCCTACACCTGGTACTACGGCACCTTGGCATCATTCCACGCCGGGGGCCCGGCGTGGGAGCGGTGGAACAACGCTCTTCAAGCAGCGTTGTTGCCGTTGCAGCGTCACGACGGTGGACCACTCGACGGCAGTTTTGATCCTGATCCGGTGTGGGGAGGGCATGGAGGGCGGGTGTACGCGACGGCGCTTGCGGCGCTGTCCCTCGAGGTCTACTACCGTCACACTCCGCAAGGGGGCCCAGGGGGGGCAGCCAGGGTGACTGTGGCACGGCGGCGTTGACCGGCCCAAGGGACGGGCGGCCAACCGGCCGTGGCGTGAGGCTGTGGGGGGGGCGTATGGCTGCCGGAACAGAGGGATTGGGGGGGCGGCGATTTGACCCTCCACCGCCCTTGATTAGACTGCAGTGGTTCGTCTTCTGCTCGATTCCCAGGGAAGGTCACAGGTACACGTCATGATCGCATTCATGGGTTTGGGCACGGTTGAACTGGTGATCGTGGCGGCGGTGATCCTGCTGCTGTTCGGTTCTCGTCTCCCCAAGGTGATGCGTTCGCTCGGCCAGGGCATCGTGGAATTCAAGCGGGGCGTGCAGGGCATCGAAGACGACGGCACGGCGGGGCGCGGCGACGGATCGATCTGAATCGATCTGAGCGTCTGCCGGGCAGATTCGACGGGTGGCCTGCGTCGTGACCGGAGCAGAGTGTCCCGTAGACCGGCGGGCGTCTTCTTGGCGGTCCAGCAGTTCGGCTGATGTGCGTGGGAATTCCGACAGGAGTTGTGGCGATGTTCGGCCTTGGCCCTCTCGAAATCGTCGTCATTGGTGCAATCGCGGTGATGCTCTACGGAAAGCGTCTGCCGGAGGTGGGGCGGTCGGTGGGCCAGAGCATCGGTGAGCTCCGCAAGCAGTTCACGACGCTGTCCAGGGAGATGGACATCTCGGCCCACATCGATTCCTCCGCCAATTCTTCCGCCAATGTGTCCCGGAGGCCGTCGCGTCGGTTCGACGAAGGGACCAGTGGTCCGACGACGACCGCCCCCCGGTTCGATCCCCCGGCAGGTCCAGTGGACGGCGTCTGATTGGGCTCTCGCAACGGGCTCTGCAACGTCTCTTTGCGGCGCCAGGCTGCCGGGCGGGAATTGCCCCGCCGGTGCTGGCTGAGGTCAGCGCGTCCATCTGCCAAGCGGGTTGCCCTCTGTGCGGCGCTCGAATCCCTGCATGGGTGGCTAGCGAAGAGGCGCTCGGCTTCTTACCTTGGCGGGCCGTGGGGCGTCGTAAGCACACTTTGTCGCAAAGAAAGAGCGTCATGATGAATTGGGGAATCGTGGCCGTTTTGTGGGCCGCGATGATGGCATCGGCTGTTGGGCAAGACGACACCAATGCCATCGAGAAACTCACCGCCGCGAGGGCGCGAGCGTTGGTGGCGGAGCACACGGGAGGAGAGCTCTCTCTCAACGGCCTGACGGCGCTCTCTCCTGAGGTGGCCAAGGTCCTTGCGCAGCATCAGGGGGAGTTAAACCTCAGCGGCCTCACCACGCTTTCGGACGAGGCGGCCACAGCGCTTGCGGAGCACAGCGGAGCCGGTCTCGATCTCAGCGGCTTGACGGCGCTTTCTCCAGAGTTAGCCCATGCTCTGGCGAAGCACATCGGTGCCCTTGTCCTCAACGGCCTGACGACGCTTTCCCCTGAGGGAGCCAGGGCACTTGAAGAGCACAAGGGCTGGCTCTCCCTCAATGGCCTGACGGCGCTCTCTCCTGAGGTCGCTACTGCGCTTGCGAAGCACGAGCACACGTTGGTTCTCAGCGGCCTGATGGCAATCTCTCCCGACTTGGCCGATGCGCTTGCGAAGCCCAAGGGCGGGCTCTCTCTCAACGGCCTGACGGCGCTCTCTCCCGAGGTGGCCAAGGCGCTTGTGGAGCATCAGGGGGGACTGTCTTTGAATGGCCTGCCGGTGCTCTCGGACGAGGTGGCTTTGGTGCTTGCCAATCACAAGAGGGATCTGTTCCTCAGTGGTCTGACCACGCTCTCTCCTGAGGCAGCCGAGACGCTTGCGAAGCAGAAGGGGGCGAAGCGGAAGGGGCGGCTCTATCTCTGTGGCTTGACGGTGCTCTCTCCTGAGGCAGCCGAGGCGCTCCGCACTCATCCGCATGTCATGCTCCCCGAGACGGTTCGTTGACCGCCCCTTGGAAAGCGTCGTCCGAGTTTTTTCTTCTTGAAAAACGTCCGGCTTTCTCCAGTGCTGCGCCCGCGCGACCGCCTCCTGCGGCGAGTGAAGGGGGGCGGAAGGTTCGCCCGGCCATCTTGAATTGTCTCTGAGCGGGCAATTCGACCGGCCCTTCTTCAAGACTTTCCCCCGTCCGGTTCGACTCTCCTTCCAGTGGTGGTTTCCGGTCCTTTTGCAGTCCATCCCCGGCAGTCCCTTTTTTCTGCCGGCGGAGGGCAGAATCGGCACTTTGCGCACGCTGTGTGCGGGTGTAGGATTGAGGGCCTTGCAGTGGCTTCCGTCCTGGGAAACGCGGTGTTTTTGCATCGCCGTGCCACGTTTCGGGCAGCTAGCTCAGTTGGTTAGAGCGCTACGTTCACACCGTAGAGGTCACAGGTTCGACTCCTGTGCTGCCCATTGTACGTTTGTACAGTACCTCACGATCCCCGGGGAAAACAACGGTTTCCTCGGGGATTGTGGTGTTTCTGCTCCCAACTTGCAGAAGAGTGCAATTCCCCGCAGGAGCCTGCTGCGCCGCTTTTTGAGCCCCAACTGCGCCGCTTTGTACGCCGAATCCTGGTTCGGTCGGCTCGATCCCCTTCGCGAGGTGCCAGCGTCATGTCACGCTTTCGATTGTTCGGTGCTGTTCTGGTTGCCCTGTTCGCCGTCACCCTGCTGGGCGTGGCGGCGTCGGCCTGTACCCGCTGCCTCCATCGCTTCGGTGACGGGAGAGTCATCGTCGGCCGATCGATGGATTGGATGGAGGATCCCTCCTCGGAGATCTGGTGCTTCCCGCAGGGGATGAAGCGGCATGGGAATGCCGGGCCAGCGAGCCTGGAGTGGACGAGCAAATACGGGTCGGTAGCGGTGAGTTTCTACGGCGTCGCCACCGTCGATGGCATGAACGAGAAGGGGCTCGTCGCCAATACGCTCTATCTGGCCGAGAGCGACTACGGGAAACCGGTGACAGGACGGCGGAACCTCTCGATCGGTGGCTGGGCTCAGTACGTGCTCGACTCCTACGCCACGGTCGCCGAGGCAGTGGAAGACCTGCGGAAGGAGCCGTTCACGATTCTCGCTCCGGTGCTCCCCAACGGTGAGGCTGGCGTCGGCCACCTGGCGATCTCCGATTCCTCCGGTGACTCGGCCATCGTTGAATATGTCGCCGGTCGCCTCGTGATCCACCACAGCCGCGACTACACCGTGATGACCAATTCCCCCCCGTATGATCAGCAGCTCGCTCTCAACGCCTACTGGAAGCAGATCGGCGGCGACGTGATGCTCCCCGGCACGGTCCGGGCCAGCGATCGTTTCGTGCGGGCGAGCTTCTACGTCGATTCGATCCCCAAGGAGACCACCGGGCTCCGCGCGATTGCGGCGGTGTTCAGCGTCATCCGCAATGCCTCGGCGCCGCTGGGAATCACAACTCCCGGCAAACCAAATGTCGCCAGCACGATCTGGCGAACAGTGCATGACCAGAAGGAACGCGTCTTGTACTTCGACTCGGCGACGAGCCCGACGGTGTTCTGGATTCCACTGGAGCGCCTCGACTTCACGGCCGGTGCGGCCGTGAAGCGGCTTCCGCTGAAGGATGGCGAGACCTACAACGGCGACGCCTCCGGATCATTTCGCCCCGGGGCCGCTTTCACCTTTCTCGAGGCGAAACCGTGAAAAAGTCCGCGAGGAAATAGGCTCGGAGACTCTGATCGTGTCGGGAGACTGTTTTCATCGACGGTCTGGTGGGCCGGTTTATTCGCCCAACGTATTGAGAGTGTCGGTCGCGCCGCGGGCGGGCACTCACCCGGTCCCGCCATGCCAGTGGCGGGCCGGGGAAGCTGGAATCGAGAGCAGCGAGTCTGACCCAAGCCGTGAACCACGGCGGCCAATTCTGCGTCCGATGCCCCGTTTCACCGATGGCTACTGCCACAGCCGATCTGACTCTCGCCAGCCGCCGCGACAGTGAAAATCGTCAGCGCAACGAGTAGCGCCGACAGGCGAACCACCGGCCGCTGCTCGCCTGCGCCACCCCCTCTTCAACGACAGCACCGCCGTTGTTGCAGCAAGCCTGAAGCGCAGCCTGCGGGCTTTCCCCCATCCCCACCCCTTCGTAGGTCGCTCCGTGGCTCTGGGCATGCACCATCGAGCCCGTGGAGGCCATCGCCTCGGCATGGGCCTGAGCACCGCCCCCGCCGACCACCTCCCGAGTGGTGGTCGGTGAACTCACGCTCCTGACGGAGGCAGTCGGCCTCGTCGTCACCACCGTCCTCCGCCGCGGGCCGGCATGGGCCGTCGTCGCCATCAGCGCCAAGGTCACAGCCAAAATTGTCATTCGCATACCACTGCCTCCGTGAGGAAATCGGACCACTCCCGGCAGCAGCGGCCACGATCTCCGATCGCAGCCGCCGGATCCCATGTGCCGCCTCGAGGACGAGGGCACCGCCTGAATCAAGCCTTTCGCAAGCCTTTCGATTGAGATCTGCTTCCACTGCCAGCCGTACGAGCCTACGCCCCCAGACTTCCCCGTCCAGTCCCCAGGGATCGTCGCAGCGGGCTGCGAACACTGGCCAGGATATGGAACCGGACGGAAATTGTTTTGCCGGTCTCCCGCGGGAATTCCCCGCGGGGGCTTGCAATTTGGGCCCAGAAATGGATTCTGACGGCGCTCAATGGACATGGTTTGGAATCTTTGTCCGTTGGCAACGGATGTGCCGGCAGGGTGTTGGGTTGGTTCGGCGTCTTTTGCAGTTGAGCCAGTCTCGCTGCCAAAGTGGTCGGCCAGCCCCTCCCCTTTTTCGGTGTGCCGCGGTCGATTTCCCGGCGGGAATCCGGGAATGAGGCATGGTCTGGGCCCGACGCCACTTGTCGGATTGGCACCGGATCGTGTCTCATGGTGCGAACTCGAGCCAAGGAGGGTCAGGGGCATGCCGCAGGTCTATTCGCTGCTGGTCTGTACGTCGCCGATCAAACCAGGAGTCATTCTGGCCGCATCATGGGATGGTGGCCGGAATATCCATGTCGAGATCGACGTCGGCGGCCAATCAACTGCTGTGACGAACTGGCCGATCTGGAACGAAGAGTGGGACACCCCACTGATCGAGGCCTCGCGTGAGGCGTTTGCCCGCTACGTCTCGCTCCGTCTTCGTGAGCCTGGGCTGATCGACAGCCTCTACAATCAGGTTTCCAAAAGCACGCTCTGATCATCTGCTCCGGAGCGAAGCCTCCCCCGACGAAGGCTTGTTTTGCCCGTCAGAGGTGGGCGCAAATGGGGCGCCCGGCGTTGTTCCGGGGGGGCACAATTGATAGAACAGACTCTGTGCGACCGCGCTCCCCCCCAGAGTCTTTGAGGCCGTTTCCATGTCCCGGAAGCTCTACGTGGGCAACCTCCCCTGGTCAGCCACGTCCTCCGATCTGGAGGAGATGTTCTCGCCGCATGGCGCCGTCCGTTCCGCCGAGGTGACCGTCGACCGCGAGACCGGTCGGTCGCGTGGTTTCGGTTTCGTCGAAATGGAGACCGATGATGGACTCCAGGCTGCGATCGCGACGCTCAACGGTCACGAGCTCAACGGTCGCCCGATGACCGTCAATGAGGCCCGTGAACGGACGCCGCGTCCAGGTGGCAGTGGCAGTGGCGGTGGTCGTGCGGGAGGGAGTGGCCGTGGCTACGGTGGTGGCTCCTGAGGGGTTTTTTCGGGGCATTTTTCCCCCGTCGCCGACCCCTCAAGAATGTCATGCATGTCACGCATGTCATGCATCCTGCGTTGCCACGATGTTTTTTTGTCCAGATCCGCTCCGCTGGGGCTGGCCCCGCTCAAGCCCCTGCAGGAATCGTTTTTTTCATTCCGTGACCCCGGCGGTGACGGAATGCACGGATGTTGGTATGCTGTTTGGGCCTGCCGTCAGACAGGATCCCTTGACGACACGTCGTTTTTCTCGATGGTTACCCCAGCCGGCCTGCATGCCGGTGGATGAATCCGAATCCCTGTTACGAGCACACGATGCCCCCCGTAAATCCGAAGTTCGGCAAGTTCGCGAAGAAGAAGGCCAAGCCCCGCGCCAAGGTCAAGAGGCGCGACCCGATCTTCATCGACGGTGCCCGTCCCCGTCCGATGTATGTCGACTACAAGGATCTCGAGTTGTTGGGGAAGCTCGTCAACCGTCAGGCGAAGATTCTTGGTCGACGCAAGAGTGGTTGCACTGCCGCCAGTCAGCATGCCGTGACCAGCGCTATCAAGCGGGCCCGTTTCATGGCCCTGCTGCCCTACGTTGGCGAATGACTTCTTCCAGTCAACTTCGGTGAACCCAGTCCAGCCGTTGGATGGCCCCTGATTTCTCGGGGGCCATCCAACGACGGCTTACGCGGGCGTCGGTGTTCAACCGTTTCTGTTGACCGACGACACCCTGGATGAACCCGTCAGGGGCAGAGGCTCACCCGAGGTCGATCGGTGGCGACACTTCCCGGACCAGACAGCCCCTTGGAACCCTCTGGTGACAGGGATGCCCCAGTTGTTTCGGGGGGTGCTCGGCAGCCCTTTGTGGCCCGCCGTCGCGTGGAGTTTCGGGACACCGATGCCGCCGGGATTGCGCACTTCTCGGCGTTCTTTGTCTGGATGGAGTCGGCGGAGCATGAGTTTCTCCGCGCCGTCGGTGTGCCCCTTATCGAGCAGGGGGCTCCGGCGTCTGGTGAGGTGGAAGCAGTTGGGGGGGGAGACTCCTTCAGTTGGCCTCGCGTCAGTGCGTCTTGCGACTACGTCGCTGCCGTTCGCTTTGGCGACGAGCTCGACATTGTGGTCGCCATCGAACAGATCGGTCGGACGAGCGTCACTTGGTCGCACCGCTTCGAGCACTCAGGGCGGAGCGTGGCGCGGGGACGGATGGTGGCGGTGCGCTGCCGGCTGCGGCCGGGGCAGCGGCCGGAGTCGGTCCCGATCCCCCCTGAGGTCGTCGCCCGGCTGGAGGCGTTTTCGCAGTAAGGGGTGATGTCGCCGCGGAGGAGTTCATCGATGGCGGACGGCCGCGGCCTCGAGATGGCTGTGGATACAATGCCGGCCCTTGCCGCACGAGGCGGTCTCGAGTGGGTTGCACTGGAGAAAACCTGAGGTTTTTCAAGTGGAAAAAGCTCAGAGATGACTTTTTCCACGGGTAGATAGGGAGAACCGATCCTGTGCTCGAGGTTGACGCACTCACCAAGGAATATCTATCCGCCGCAGGGGCGCTGCGTGTCCTCGACGGCGTCTCGCTGCGGATGCGTGCCGGCGAGCGGATCACCGTCATGGGGCCGAGCGGCTCCGGCAAGAGCACGTTGCTGTCGATTCTCGGCGCCCTCGATGAGCCCACCTCCGGCACGGTCAGGCTCGATGGGGCCGACCCCTTTGCCGGCGGAACTGTCGGCCGCGCCCTGTTTCGCAATCGGCGCATCGGATTCGTGTTTCAAGAACATCACCTCCTCGACGGCTGCACCGCTCTGGACAACGTCCTCCTCCCGGCGCTGGCGGGTGGATCGGTGCCGGCGCAGATCGAGGACCGGGCGCGCGGACTGCTCGATCGAGTCGGCCTCGCGGCCCGTCAGCGCCACATGCCAGGAGAACTCTCCGGGGGCGAACGCCAGCGAGTGGCGGTGGCCCGTGCGCTGCTCTTGGCACCGCGCTTGATTCTCGCCGACGAGCCCACCGGGCAACTCGACTCCCACGCCGCCGGACTGGTCAGCGAATTACTGGTGGAATTGGCAGCCGAGACCGGTGGCATGTTGCTGGTCGTGACCCACTCCGTGGCGATCGCCGCTCGCGTAGGGGGCATCCATCGCCTTGTCGACGGGCGGCTGATGGCATGACGACGTCTCCACCCGGCCCCCCTTCGGCACCGTCGACAAGCGCCGCCCGCTCCCTGGCCGCCCTGGCCTGGCAACTCGTCGGTCAGTGGCGTGGACAACTCCTGGCCCTGGCCGTTGCCTGCGGCGTCGTCGCTGCCACCATCGCCGGGGCCATCGGTGTTGGCGACGCCCTCCAAAACGGACTGCGTCGCTTGGCCCTGGAGCGGCTGGGGGGGATCGATGCGACGCTTGTCGCCGATGACTTTTTCCGGGCAGCCCTTCCCCATGAGGCCGTTGTATCGGGTGTTGGCGTTGTGCCGGCGATCGTCCTTGAAGTGGTTGTCGAGGCCGGGAACGCCTCGTCTCCACGGACTGCCCGCGCCACCCTCCTGGCGTGCCAGGACGCTGCGGCACTCGGATTCGAGCCCCCGGCTGCGTCATTCGCCGGAGACCAGATCGCGATCAATGACGTCTTGGCGGAGGCGCTCGATGCGCAGCCTGGCGACGCGGTGGTGCTGCGGATCGCGAAGCGGTCTGATGTCCCTGCCGATAGTCCGCTCGGTCGTCGGACACCGGAGTCGTTCGGCCGTCGCCTCACGGTCGCCGAGGTTCTCCCGCCGCAGGGTATTGGCCGGTTCTCGCTCCGTCCCGCGCAGGTCACCAGAGGCTTGTTGTTGGCGTCGATAACGACCGTCCAGGAGATCCTCCGCCGCGGCGCTGTTGCCAACGCGGCCCTGGTCGTCGGCGGGGCGCCGGTCGTCGGCGGGGCGCCGGTCGTCGGCGGGGCGCCGGGGGAATCGGCGGTGGCGGGTTCCCCAGCGCCTGGAGCGGATGCCGCAGCGCGCTTCCGTGCAGCGCTTCGGCCAACGCTTGAAGATTACGGGTTGTCGCTTGAAGCGGTGCCCAGCGGTGGCGGAATCGGGATGGCAACCCGGCTGGCCAGCCGCAGACTGCTGCTTTCGACAGAGGTCGATCGGGCCGCAGCCGCGGTGCTGGGCCCACTCGGCGGAACCCCCACGCTGGCCTTTCTCGTCAACGACTTGACCGTGCCGGCGACGGATGGAAAAGACGCCGCCGCCATCCCCTATTCGACGGTGCTTGCGATCGACGGCACCACGCTGCCCGTCGGTGGCCTGTGCGGCGTGGACGGAATGGCCCTGGCGCTTCCCGGCCCCGACGGCATCATTATCGACCGTTGGATGGCCGACGACCTTGCCGCCCAGGGGCGACCAGTAGCGGTTGGGGACGAGATCGATCTGCGTCTTTTCCGTTCCGAGACGCTCCATGGCAAGGTGGAGGAGACCGTCCACCGGCTGCGGATCGAGGGGATCGCGCGGATGGAGGGGGCCGCAGTGGCGCGGAGTCTCGTGCCTGAGGTGCCGGGGATCACCGACGAAAAGTCGATCGCTGACTGGGATCCCCCCTTCCCGTTCGATCGATCGAAGGTGCGGACGGTGGCCCCCCACGACGAGGACGACCGCTACTGGAAGTCGCACGGCGCCACTCCCAAGGCCTTTGTGTCGCTCCAGTGTGGCCGCCGCTTGGCGGGGAGCCGGTTCGGCGTGACGACGGCTTGGTTCCTGCCGGAACTTTCCGACTCCCAGCGTGCCCAAGTCGCCGCGAAGCTCGCGGAGGACCTGGAGCCCGAACGGATGGGCCTTCGGGTGCAGGCCTCCCGCGCCGATGCGCTGGCGGCGGCTAGGGGATCGACTCCCTTTGGGAGCCTCTTTCTGGCGCTGTCGAGTTTTGTCGTGGTCTCTGGCTTGTTGCTGGAGTGGTTGCTGTTCCATCTCCTTGTTGCCGCCAGGCGCCGGGATGTCGGAGTCCTCGCGGCCATCGGTTGGCCGGCGCGGCGGATCGCGGCGTTGCTGTCGATCGTGGGGGCTGCCGCGGTGCTGGTGGGGGTGGCCGTGGGGACGGCAGTCGGGCCCTTCTGGGCGCGGCTGCTTCTGCGGGCGCTTGAGTCGAATTGGAATGCGGCGGTCGCCGCCGGTTCGACGCCAGCCTTCGGGGACGGTTCTATCCGCTGGGTGAGCCTGCTGCCCGGGGCGGTGGCCAGTGCGCTGCTTTCCATGGGGGCCATCTGGTGGGCCGCGCGCCGCGCTGCCGGACAGCCACCCCTGTCGCTCTTGCGCGGGGGGGGGGATCAAGCGCCCGCGGCGAAGCCTGCGGCGGCCCGGCGCTCGCAGCAGTTGGCAGTGGCGGCTTTGATGTTGAGCCTCGTGGCGGCGGCCACCGCCGGCCGGCTTGATGCCCAGGGAGCGGTGGGGCTGTTCTTCCTCTCGGGGGCCTTGGCGTTGGCGGGACTGTTGGCGCTGGTGCGATTGTTGCTCGGGCGGGTGGCTGGCGGTGGCCGGCAGTCGATCCGCTCGCTTTTCGGACTCGCCTGGCGGGGATTGGCCCATCGGCCGACGCGGGCGTTCTCGATCGCCGCCATCGTGGCGGTGGCGGAGTTCCTCATCGTGGCGGTGTCGGCTTTTTCGTTGAGTGTTCCTTCCCGGCCCTTCGACCGGACAGGACCGACCGGAGGATGGACGACGATCGCCACCTTCGGTGAACCGACCGGTGTCGATCCCGCCGATGCCGATGTGCGGATGGAATTGGGCCTCTCCGATGAGCAGCGCCAGATCATCGCCGAGTGCACGATCACCCGGGTACGGGCCAGCGCCGGCGACGATGCCAGCTGCACCAACCTCTACGCCCCAGCGCGGCCGGTGGTCTTGGGGCTCGGCCCCGACTTCGTCGCCCGGGGCGGATTCGGTTTCACGGGCCACTCGCAGTTGCCGGCCGCCGCCGAGGGCAATCCCTGGCGGCTGTTGGGACGCGCTGGTGGGGATGGACCCGTGCCAGCAATTCTCGACGATGCCACCGCCCGCTGGGCGCTCAAGTTGGGAGGCGTGGGAACGCTTTTTAAACTGCCCGACGACGATGGCGTGGAGGTCGAATACGAGATCGTCGGGCTCCTCGAACCGGGAATCCTGCAGGGATGGGTGATGATCGCTGAAGAGGATTTTCAGCGGGTGTTTCCCCGCCGCTCGGGGTATGGAATGGCGCTGGTGGATGCGGGGCCGCACGCGAGCACGGGGGCCGATGTTGGCAGAGCGGTGGCTGCTGCTTGGACCGACGCCGGGGTCACGGTCCAGCCGACACTCGAGCGGTTGCAGAGCTTGTCGGCGGTGCAGAACACGTTCCTGTCGGCATTTCAGGCGCTCGGCACGCTCGGCCTGCTGCTGGGGACTGCCGGCGTGGCAGCAGCCCAGATCCAGAGCGTCCTGGAACGAATCGGCACGTTCGGCCTCCTCGAGGCAGTTGGTTTCTCGGCTGCCCGCTTGCGGCGGTTGGTGATCCTTGAGACCCTCCTCATGGTGGGGCTTGGTCTGGTTGCCGGGGGCTTGGCTGGGGCAGCGACCCTGCCGGCCCACGTTGCCGGTGGGCGCGCTGCAGTCCCGCTGGTCTGGATCGCCGGAACCTGCCTGCTGACGCTGCTGGTGGCGCTGCTGGCGGGGCTGCTGGCCACCCGCGCCGTGGCCCGGCTCTCCCCACGCGACGCCTTGGCCTCCCGCGGCTGAGCGTTTTCCTCAGGTACTACCCTCTTTTTGGCTTTGTTCCCCCGATCCCCCGGCGGGTAGGGTACCGGTCATGAACATCCTCGTGATCCTTCCTCGCTGGGTCGGCGACCTCGTCATGGCGACCCCCATGCTCCGGGCAGTGCGTGGTCATTTCGGCAACCGTGCCCGGATCACAGGCGTCCTCAAGGAGCACTACGCCGAACTGCTTGCCGGCACCGATTGGCTCGACGACTTCGTCCCCTACGACCGCCGTGGCCGCTCTGCGGCGGTCCGTTTTCCGGCGGTCGTCCGCGCACTTCGGCGGCGGCGGTTCGACACGGCGCTGATCGTTCCGAATTCACTCTCCACCGCGGCCTTGGCCTTCGCGGGTGGGGCGCGGCGCAGGGTGGGGTTTGCCCGTCACGGTCGCAGGTTGCTGCTCACCGATGCGCTGCCGCCGCGCCGCCGCGGCTGGCGTGTGGAACCGACATCTCCCACCGAACATGCCATGGATTTGGCTGTGCGGATTGGGGTTCCGGCGGGTTCGCTGCGGACGGAATTGACCACTCTGGTGGCTGACGAGCGGCTGGCGGATGGCGTTTTGGGGCGTCTTTTCCCCTCCGGCGCTGCCGGTCCGCTCGTGGTTTTTAATGACAACGGCGCGTTCGGCCCGGCGAAGAGTTGGGGGGCCGAGAAGTTCGCCGCCCTGGCCCGCTTTGTTCTCCAGCAGCGCCCCGATGCGCGGGTCTTGGTCCATTGCGGCCCCGGAGACCGGGACGATGCCCGCTCGGTCGTGACCCGTGCCGGGAATCTGTCGGTGCAGAGCTTAGCCGACGAGCCTCAACTCCCCTTCGGACTGGCCAAGGCGCTCATCCGTCGGGCTGCCGTCGTGGTCAGTTCCGACAGCGGGCCGCGGCACATCGCCGCCGCCTTCAACCGCCCCACAATCGCCCTTCTCGGGCCCATGGACCCCAGGCTGGGCCGCTCCGATCATCCCAGCCTCCGAGAGATGCGTCTCGATCTCCCCTGCTCTCCCTGTGGCCGGCGAGAGTGCCCGCTCAAGCACCACGATTGCATGCGGCTCCTCTCCGTCGACGATGTAGGGCGTATGATGATGCCCTTCCTGGAAGGGACGCTAGCCGGTGGATCGGCGGACCCTGCCGAGCCCCGTGTCGCCTCAGAGACCAATCGCCCTCGCAGCGCTGGTTGATCAGGCCTTCCGCCCTCCGTTTTCCTGCCCTTGTTTGCTGGAGTTTTACCGATGGTGCAGTTCCTCCGCATGCTCGCCGCGATCGCCCTGACCGCCTTCTGCTGGGGCGTGTATGGCCCGGTGCTCCATTTCGGACGTGACGGGATGCAATCCCCGCTGCGCCCGTTTGTCTGTGTGGGGATCGCCTACTTTCTGATCGCGGTGCTGATCCCGTTGGTCTTGCTTACCCGTGGTGGGGAAAAGGGATCCTGGACGCGGACGGGAGTGCTCTGGAGCCTGCTGGCCGGAACGGCCGGGGCACTGGGAGCGCTGGGGGTGATCTTGGCGCTCAACTTTGGTGGCAAGCCGATCTACGTGATGCCGCTGGTATTCGGCGGGGCGCCGGTGATCAACACCCTCCTCAACGCCTTCATGACCAAGTCGTTCAACCAACTCAAGGCCCCATTCCTCGCCGGCTTGATCCTCGTGGTCATGGGAGCCGTCACCGTGCTCATCTTCAAGCCGGTGCCGCATGGGCATGCGACGCCCGCTGCCGTCGCAAGTGCTGTCCCGAGCGCCACCGTCGACGCCGACGACGCCGGCGAGGAATTGGCCGAGTCCCCGACGCATTCGGTGGCCCCGGCGACGGCCCGGCCGGAGCGGTTCCTCGAGGTGCTGCTGTCGGTGGCGTTGGCGATGTTCAGTTGGGGGGCCTATGGTCCAGTGCTCCACAAAGGGCAAACAGCGATGGCCGGCAGTCGCCTGCGACCGCTGATCTGCATCGGCATCGCCTATTTCCTCATCGCCGTCCTCGTCCCACTGGCGCTGCTCGGACCGCTGGGCGACACAGGCAACTGGAACTCCTCCGGCGTGCTTTGGAGCCTAGGGGGCGGGTCGCTCGGCGCGCTGGGGGCCTTAGGAACGATTCTCGCCTTCTCCTCCGGCGGCAAGCCGTTCACGGTGATGCCGGTGGTCTTTGGCTGCGCTCCAGTGATCAATACCTTCACCACGCTCGCCTTCGCACACACCCCCACCGGAGCCGTCAGTCCGTTCTTCCTCGCCGGGCTGTTGGTGGTGGCCGCCGGTGCCGCCACCGTGTTGGCTTTCGGACCTCGAGGGCACGCCCCCGGCAAGCCCCACTCCCCCGCCGATGCCCCCCCTGCCCCGGCCTGAACCGTCAGGTTCCCCGGGTGTTGCCGAACCAGGCGATGTGGTGGCGGGGCGCCAGTCGCAACCCCTCAGCATGGCAGGCTGATTCGAGCCATTGGCTCGTTGCGGCGAGTGTCGCGGGGTTTGTTCCCTGCGGCATCACAAACACCCGGTCGCGGGGCAGCCCCCCTTCTCCACCGACACCCGCGGCATCGAGGTCGTCGAGCCAGGCGATCACTTCCGCCAGATCGTCGGGTGTATCGACGACGAACTTCAACTGCCACTGCGGCGCACGCAGCAGCGCCTCCAGCACGTCATCCCGGCGCCTGGATCGGGAATGACGTTCGTGCCAGTCGCCGGGAGTGTCCGGCGGGGGAGCCGACGAGACGAGTTTGGGACTGACCGACATCAGATCGGCGAGGTCCTCCGCCGGCACTCCCCCAGGGAGCACCGTGCCGGCGGTTTCCACGGTGAGATGGTGGCCATCCAGACGCAGCCGGGCGCACAGTTCCCCGGCGTCGGCGGGGAGCAGTGGCTCACCGCCGGTGAGCACCACATGAGACAGTCCGAGATCGTCGACAGCTTTGCGGATCGCATCGATGCTCCTTTCCTCCCCGCCCGGTCGCCAGGAGGTGAATGGCGTGTCGCACCAGTGGCAACGGAGATTGCAGCCGCTGGTGCGCACGAACGTGCTCGGCGTTCCGGCGAGCAGACCCTCCCCCTGCAGGGAGGCGTAGAGTTCGGCGATCCGCACGCTTTGGAGTCTCCCGATCCGCGACCGACAACCAGGACGGCCAACTTCAACCATATCGGCCGGCGGGACCATCCTGACCATCCGGCCAGGGACTTAAGCCCGCAAGGGGGTCGCCCGTCGATCGATGGCATCGGCGGCGGCGAACCCGGCGGCTCGCAGCCGGCAGGAGTCGCAGTGGCCGCAGGGGCCGCCGTCTGCGGCAGGATCGTAGCAACTGCTCGTCAGGCTGGTGTCGAGCCCGAGGTCGATCGCCAAGCGGACGATCTCCTCCTTCGACATCTCCACCAGCGGAGCGAGGATCCCGATTGGCCGCCCCTCCACGCCGGCCTTGGTGCCGAGGGTGGCCAGTCGCCGAAAGGCATCGATGAATTCCGGCCGGCAGTCGGGATAGCCACTGTAGTCGATGGCGTTGACTCCCAGGGCGATTGCGTCTGCCCCCCGCGACTCCGCCAGGGCCAAGGCCAAAGCCAGGAATACGGTGTTGCGGGCCGGTACATAGGTCGTGGGAATGTCGCGTGCCAGATCCTCGTCGGCCCGGTCCCGAGGAACCGGAATGGTGCTGTCCACCAGTGCGCTACCCCTAAATGCCGCCGGATCGAGGGGGATAATCACATGGTCGTCGATTCCCAGGTGACTGGCCACAGCCCGAGCGGCGTCCAGTTCGATGCGGTGCCGTTGCCGGTAGTCGATCGACAGGGCGGTCACCTGCCAGCCCTGCCGCAAGCCCCAGGCTGCCACGGTGGCCGAGTCGAGCCCCCCGGAGAGAAGAACCACCAGTCGGGACCGTGATCGGGCCGCATCTGTGGAAGGCCGCGATCCCGCTTTCAGAAGGCCGTCGTTCATGGCACACTCTTCTCCATGACAAAATCCAGCACCAATCCGATGACAAACGTGACCCACCACCCTGCAAAGCCGCCGTCCCGCTCGCAACTCGAAGTCTTCGAGAACCGGTTTGCGGCCCGCGACTACCTGATCGAAATCATCTGTCCCGAGTTCACGTCGATGTGCCCAAAGACGGGGCAGCCCGATTTCGGGACGCTCACGTTCCGCTACATCCCCGCCGGGCTGTGCGTGGAGCTCAAGAGCCTGAAATTGTACCTCCAGGCCTTCCGGAACGAAGGGATCTTCTACGAGAACGTCACCAACCACATCCTCGACGATCTGGTCGCGGTGCTCGCCCCGCGGCGGATGACGCTGCTGGCCCACTTCACGCCCCGCGGTGGCATCTCGTCGCGGATCGTGGTCTCCCACCCCTCTGCTGATCATCTCCCCCCTTCCGCATGACGTCGGGACCCCCTTCAACGGGAACTCACCATGGCCCAGGCACGCGTCCTCCTCTCCGCTCTCGCCGACGAATCGGCGTTCGATCTCACGGCGGTGGAACAGTTCACGGCCTTGGCGGCAATGGGACTTGAGTACTACAGCCTGCGGTTCATCGACGTCGGCCGGGGAGTCAAAAACGTCATGAAACTCACGCTTCCCGAGATTCAGAAACTCCGCCATCTCGGGGACCGGTACGGCGTCAACGTGGCCTCGATCGCCTCGCCGATCGGAAAGACAAAACTCCTCGACGTCGAGGATGGCACGAAGAATGCCTTTGTTCCCGTGAAGACCTACCTCTCCCGCAACGTGGCCCGGGCCTGCGAGTTGGCCCACGCTTTCGAGACCAAGTTGATCCGGGGCTTCTCCTTCTATCCACCCAAGGGAGAGCGGCCCGAGGATCACCTTGAGGCGGCCGTCGACCGCATCGGCCGGATCGCCGAGGCCTGCCACCGCTCCGACCTCACCTTCGGACTGGAGGTGGAGGCCAACCTCGTCGGCCGCGACGGCCATTTGCTCGCCGAGATCCACCGCCGCGTCAACCATCCCGGGTTGGTACTGGTGTTCGACGCTGCCAATCTGGTGGTCCAGGGGTTCTCGACCAGCGAGATTTTCAGGCAGTGGGAAGCGATGAAGCCCGGGCTGGGCTGGGTCCACATCAAGGACTCCCGCAAGACGGCGGTGGTGGCCCGGGGTGGGCACGTCGACGAGGGATCGCTTGCCAACTTCGTCCCCGCCGACCGCGGTGCCGGAGGGCATGCGAAGATCCTTGCCGATCTCAAGACATTCCTTCCCACGCTCGCCAAGCGGCTCGCACGACGGGGCATTCCCGGCGTGTTTCTCGACCTCGAACCCCACGTCCGTGGCGGTGGTCAGTTCGGTGGTACCAGCGGCCCGGATGGGATGGGCATCGCACTGCGGAGTCTGTGCGGCATGCTCGATGGGGCCGGTATCGTCTACCATCTACGCGACTTTGACGACCTGTTGGCGGCCCGCGGCCTGTCCGTCCGCTGAGCGATCTGGTTGACTGTCTGCTCTGCTTGAGCGGGCGATGGACTGGGTGATCCCGAGAACGGCCTTATGACAACTGGTGACACCGAATGAGTGACTCGACCGAACCGGGCAGTTATTTCGTCGCCAACTACCCGCCGTTTCACCGCTGGGACGCCGCCGCTGTGCCGACGGTCTTGGAGGCCTTTGCCTCCCCCCCCACCGACGCTCCGCTGGGGCTCTATCTGCACGTGCCGTTTTGTCGGAAGCGCTGCAAGTTCTGCTATTTCCGTGTCTATACCGACACCAAGGCGGCAGACGTCGAGCGCTATTCCCAGGGTCTCTCCCGCGAAGCGGCCATTGTGGCCGCGCAGCCGGCGGTGGCCGGGCGAAAATTACGGTATGTCTATTTCGGTGGTGGAACCCCCTCCTTTCTCTCGGTCAAGCAACTGGAGAAACTGGTTGCCGGAGTGCATGCCAGTTTCGGATGGAACGATGCTGAGGAGGTGACGTTCGAGTGCGAACCGGGCACGCTTTCGGAACCGAAGATCAAGGCCCTCCGCGAACTCGGCGTGACGAGGCTCTCCCTGGGGGTGGAGAATTTCGACGACAAGATCCTCGAGGCCAACGGTCGGGCACACCTCTCGGCGGAGATTCTCCGTGCCTGGGAATGGATCTGTGCGGCAGGCTTCCCCAACGTCAACATTGACCTTATCGCCGGCATGGTGGGCGAGACCCGCGAGACTTGGGAGCGGACCATCGAGAGGACGTTGGCACTCCAACCAGACAGTCTGACCATCTACCAACTCGAACTCCCGCTCAACACCACGTTTGTCCATGACGCGCGTGAGAGCGGCGCGCCGACGCCGGTCGCCGACTGGAAGACAAAGCGGGAATGGGTCGACTTCGCTTTCGACCGGTTTGTCGCGGCCGGGTATGCAGTCTCCAGTGGCTACACCCTGGTTCGCGATCCTGACCGCGTCCACTTCCGCTACCGCGACATGCTCTGGGAAGGGAGCGATCTGGTGGCCCTCGGGGTGGCGAGTTTCGGGCACTTGTCAGGGGTCCATTATCAAAATGCCACGCAATGGGACGACTACTTAAGCGCCGTGGAGTTGGGCCAGTTGCCGATCCTCCGTGGACTCCGCCCGACCTCCCGCGAGTTGCTGATCCGCGAGACGATCCTGGGGCTCAAACGCGGTCGCCTCGATGTCGAAAGGCTCCGCACCAAGTTCGGGATTGATCCCGTGGAGGCTTTTGCTCGCCAATGGGCCCAACTTGAGGCCGAGGGATGCCTCGCGCAACTCCGCCCCGCTCCCGTACTCACCCGCCGGGGCTTGTTGATGGTCGATTCGCTGCTGCCGCGGTTCTTCGAGGACGATCTGGTGGCGGTGGGGGGAATCGGGGGTTAGCAGGGCGCTGCCATTGCGGTTACCGCAGCAATGGCAGTCAGAACGCTGCCGGGATGCCGCCTCCAGCGTTGGCAGAGTCACGGGCGTGTTTGTGAGACGGTGCGGTGTCCGTGGGCCCAGCGGTATCGGAGGCCGGTGTTCTCGGGAAAACCACGGCTTGATCGATTCCAGGATAAGGTGGAGGCGCGGTGCAAAAGATTCCCCAGCCGGTCAACGCTGCGACCTTTGAGGACGCTCAAGGAAAATGGACCGCCGGGGCCAAGCGACCGCGGGAAGAGGGAGGACCGCATCCGCCAGTTGAAAATCAGTCTCTCGGGACTGAGAGCAAACTCTCCTGTCCGCAGTCCCGGGCCCTCCGCGACCGGTTGAGGACATTGTCTGCCGAATTGGTGGCAACTTGGAAAGCGGCCGGAATGCCCCCCGCAGCCCGGACTTCCGCGGGGCTGCGGCGCCATGCTGAGGCCCTCGTCGTCCAAGCGGGCGCCGCGACGCAGCACGTTGGTTGGACGATGGTCACAATCGTCTCCGAATACTGGCGTGGCCGTTTGGCCACGGGGCCCAGCGGCCGCCGGCTGCTTCTGCTGCCCGACTGCCCCACGGTGGCCGCGAGGCCCGGAATCGATGCCGAGTCCCGGCCGCCGCATGTCTGCGGTCCGGGGTGTGTCATCGGCACACTCTGGGCCGCCGCGCGGGACTGCGGCTGGGTGGTCGAAGCCACCCCTCGGGCCGTGGCCGCAATCGGCGGGCTGCTCACCGGTCAGTACGATGGCATCCTGGGGGTGGCGAAACTCTCCCACCTCGAGAAGGCTTTCGCCATGCTCCCAGCCTTCTCATTGCCGATCGCCGCAGTCCCGTTTGATCCTGTTGCTGTGGCCGCCAGTCAGGACTGCGACGAATCGGTGGTGGCCCGCAGTTTCTGCGGCCGCGCGGCAGCGACGGCCACCCTCGATCCCGACTGGGTGCTCGGCCTGCTGGGGGCGGCCAATGTGGGGGGCGTCCCGGCCGTAGACCACCTTCCACTGTTGCGTGAAGCGGCTGGATTATTCACTCCCAACGCCCTGCAGCGGATCGTGGCCGCCAGCGGCGTCCCGGCGGCGCTGGGAGAGGGTGGAGTCACCGGGGGCGAGGTGGTGGCGCTCGATGCCACCGCCTGGATGGCGGCCGATTTCCTGGGCCGCGGTGGCAAATTCCTCCGTCCTTTTATCACTCTTGCCACCTTCGATAGCTTGACGGCCGACGGCGCCGCAGGGGGCGACAACGCAGGGGACGGCGCCCGATCGGCGGCGGGAGGATTGGCCTCCGGCCGTCGTGCCGCCGCCCAGGCGGCGGCAGTGGCAGTCGAGATCTTCCACAAAGCCTCCCTCATCCACGACGACATCGAGGATGCCGATCGGATGCGGTACGGTCGGGCAACGCTCCACCAGGATGTGGGCATCCCCTCGGCGATCAATGCCGGCGATTATCTTGTCGGCCTTGGCTACCGCCTGGCATCTTCCCTACCGGGGGTGGATGCGGCGGTGCAGCGAGACGTTGTGGCGTTGCTGGCCGACGCGCATGTCCGTCTGGCCCGTGGACAGGGGGCCGAGTTGTGGTGGAGGGATGCGGCCCAGAAGCGGTTGTCGTCGGAGGAAGCGCTCACCATCTACGGACTCAAGACATCTCCGGCGTTCGAGGTGGCGGTGACGATTGGAGTCCGTCTGGCGGGGGTCGATCGAGGGTCAGCAGGCGCGATCGACCGCTATGCCAGGCATGTTGGCATCGGTTTTCAGCTGCTCAATGATCTCAAGGATTGGCAGGGGGACCGAGAGAACGACCGCCGGGCGGCAGGCGATCTCCTCGGTGGCCGCCCCACGCTGATGTGGGCGCTCGCGCGGGAGCGGCTTCCGGCCGCCGAACTCGACCGGTTGGATGCGCTTGCGGAGGCTGTCCGACGCGATCATGCCGCAGGGGCTAGCGAGACGGCTCTGATTGCCGAAGCCCGCCGCCTCTACCAGCAGGCAGATGTCTTCTCCCGCGCCGCGGCGATCGTGGATGACCAGCGGGCTGCCGCAGTTGCAGCGGCAGCAACCTGCCGGTTCGCGCGGCTGCGAGAGGTGCTGGAATTTCTCCTTGATCTCGCGGTGCCCGATGGAGCGGCGGCGGCGTGCCTAGCAGACTGCGGTGTCGAGTGAGGCCTCCCTCGGAAGAGGATGTCTGCAGCGACGTGGTTGCGGGGGGGGAAGCCGACCGCGTACTCTCTCTCCCGTAGCCTTGGTCAACTGACTTCCGCAGGGTTGGGGCCGGATGACCTCTCTCGCATCACAACTCGATCCCGTTGCGCGTGCCGTGAGGCTCGTGCGGATCTTTTCCGAGCCCGGCCCTGGATTCGCGGTCTTCTCCGCGGTCGATCCGGTTGCGGTGCCCGAACCGAGCCGCGCGCTGCTCGACCACCACAGCCACATGACTGTCGCCATGGAGCAGCGGCATGGAACTCCGCTCGGGCTGCGGGTCGTGGCCCGTGCCAGGGATACCGGCGAAGCCGGGGGCACGACCCCCTGGTATGCCCGCGAGATCCTCCTTCTTTCGCCCCGTGGCGAAGTCGTGCAGTACGGAATCGTGCGGATCGACCTGCGTCGAGTCGATGGGCCGACGGCGGCAGTTATCCGCTCCGGTCGGATTCCCTTAGGACGCGTGCTCATCAATGCTGGCGTGCTCCGCGAAGTACGGGACGTCCGCCTCCTCAAGATCCTCCCCGGTCCCCGCCTCAGGTCGCTGTTTGGGAGTCTTCCCGTCCTCGGTGAAGAACCGCTGCCGATCTACGGCCGCGTGGCGGAAATCTCCCTCGCTGGCCACCCAGCAGTGGAATTGCTTGAGGTGGTCGTGCCTGACCGGGAAGTTGCGGCGACTTGAGGCGAACAGGCCGTCGATGCAGTCTGCGAAGGGGCAGAATTCTTTTTTCGCGGATTCAGGGACAATGCCCAAGGTGTTGCGCAAACAGAGTTTGCGTTGAATACACCGATATTGACTCAATGCGCAAGATGGCTGTAGAGTTGGCCGCAGGTAAGGGTGGTAAGTAGGGAAGCGATCGCCGGGAAAAAGGATTTTCCCCAATCATCCCCACTTGCCATTTCTGGGATTCAGGATGCCGTCGAGGGGCGTTGGCCCAGAGAACAGTCGGCCAGGAGCGTTGCTCGGGCTGTCTGTCTGGGAGGAATGGGTGGCTTGCGGGTAACTTCCGCGGGAGACCGGGTCTCGGCAGGATTCTGGCGTGATGCTGGAGCCCTTGGGGATGAGATGACGGCTGGTTTGAGCATGACTCGAGCGATCTGATCGATCTGGTCATGTTTAGGTCATGTTCATGGATGGCGTAGAGCGAATGGCAACAAGGAGGCCTAGGCAGTCGGGGTGGCCTTTGTGGATGAGGCAAACTCCGGGATGCCGTTTCGACTAGCTGCACCACGGCTAGGGAGAGGGTGGTAAAGCGATGCAAAAGACTGTGTACACAACGGGCGAGGCGGCCAAGATCTGTAAGGTCAGCCAGCAAACGATCATTCGTTGCTTCGACTCGGGTCAGTTGAAGGGATTTCGTGTTCCGGGGAGTCGTTTTCGGCGTATTCCCCGCGATCAGTTGTTCCTGTTCATGAGGGATAACGGCATTCCCACCGACGCGCTTGAGAGCGGCCGGCGCAAGATTCTGGTCGTCGACGACGATCAAGATCTTGTGGAACTGATCACCGACGTTCTCGAAAGGGATGGTCGGTTCGAGACTCGGAGCGTCAATAACGGCTTTGACGCCGGCATGATGGTCAAGGATTACCGTCCCGACCTGATCGTGCTCGACGTCATGCTTCCAGATATCAATGGCAAGGAAGTCTGCCAGCGGGTTCGCAGCGATTCGACGATGGACGAGGTGCGGATCATCTGTATCTCGGGCATGTGTGAGCCTGACAAGATTGAGGAACTCAAAGAGTCGGGCGCCAACGAATTCCTGCAGAAGCCGTTCGAGGCCGAGGTGCTTGTCGACCGGATTTGCACGCTGCTCGACATTGAGTCGGTGGCGACGGGATCCTGAAAAAGTTGCTGCCTGGAGCATTCCGGGCTGGAACAATGGAAGTGCCCCACAGCGACGGCTCCGGTGTATGGCTGCTGGTTCGTCCGGAGTGTCGCCCCATCATTGCGTTGCCGGTCCCGCGCCAGGCCTGTTCTGGCCTGGCGCGGGCCGTGCTCGCCATGACCGATGACGATCACGCGTCATGGGATCGGTTCCGCGATGCCGCAGCGACCGTTCCGGCGGTGGCAATTTGGCTGCTCTTTGCCGAACGCCTGGCCGTTCTTAAGCGTCCGATTCAGACGTGGCGTGTGCCGCCTGAGGTGACGTGGGCGAGCGTCCGGCCCGGGGGAGGCGTTGGGTCTTCGCCGGTGGCGTTTTTTGCAGCCGATCTCATTTCGTCGTCGACGACGGTCTCTGGATGCATGGTCGCCGATCCGGCAGCCTGGCCGGGGTGGTTGGGGGTGGCTTCACCGCAGGATGGAGCGTCGGCAGGGGGTGGGCTGCGGGCCACGGCGTGGCTCGAACGACTCTCCCGCGGTGACTACCCTCCCACCGCGGAGGCTGGCAGTGCGGTTCCCACGGGCGAAGGACAACTCCTTCTGGCTGTCGCGCGGTTGGTGACAGAGCATGTGACGCTCCGCGAACGATTCCAGGAGACGCTCGAGGAAGCGAGGCTGGAGGCGATCAGGGAGCTCGCCTACGGTGCCGGTCATGAGATCAACAATCCCTTGGCCAACATCACCACGCGGGCCCAGACGCTCCTTCTCGACGAGCGGGTTCCCGACCGTCGTCGCCGGTTGTCGACGATCGTGGATCAGGCTTTTCGTGCCCGTGACATGATCGGCGGCTTGATGCTCTTTGCACGCCCTCCCCGGCCAGTCCGTGCCGCCACCGATGTCGGCCGGATCGTGGCTGCGGTGGTTGATGGAATCAACGGCCAGGCTTTAGGCCGAGGGGTGCGGGTGGAGTACAGTCCGCCGCCGGCACCGCTGGCAGTGTTTGTCGATCAGTCCCAGGTGGAGGAGGCGCTGCGGGCGGTGGCTGCCAACGCGATCGAGGCGGTCGCTGATGGCGGTCGGATCACGCTGGCCGTGTTCGGGCCGGGGGCCGAATCCTCAAGGGTCTGCGAAATCCTCGTCGAGGATGATGGCCGGGGGATGGAACCAGCCGTGTTGCGTCGTGCATTCGATCCTTTTTTTAGTGGCCGTGAGGCGGGTCGTGGCGCGGGGCTCGGGCTTTCGAAGGCCTGGAAATTCCTCGAGGCCAACGGCGGTGGAATCGCCCTTGAATCGCGTCCCGGTCAGGGAACCAGGGCATGGATTCGATTGCCGCTGGTGCCTGCCGGGGATTCATCCCAGGGCTCTGGCAGTACAAACAACCCAGTCGTCCCAGCATGACGGCAGTCAGGTTGCTCGTGGCAATCCACGGCTTCTGCGGGGCTGGGGGGCGGCGCCTGGGTACAGCCGACCTTGTGGTACTCCCCGGGTTTCTCTATTCTCCGCCGGCACAGGCACAGTGTCTCGAAGGCTTGGGCTTCGGGGCGAAGGATCGCCCTTGGTTGATTTTCCTGGAAGCGAACACTGAGAAAAGCCGGTGTGGATTTCTCCTGCTCGGAGCACGGATGCGCCATGAGCTACACAGGACCCGGAACGGACACGCGACACACGATGGCGGACGCGGAGAGCTCGACATTGGCTCCGCCAGCAAACCGTTCCCTTGGTGACGGACGCCGCGGTCCGCCCTCGGCTTCCCCTTCCTATCCGGCGGCTTCCCCTTCCTTTCCGGCGGCTTCCCCTTCCTTTCCGGCGGAACTCCCGGCAGCGACTGATTCGCTCAGCCATTCCGGTCGGGGGATGGGGCGGGTGTCGACCGGGAATGAGAATCCGGTGCTCGATGCCTGCCGCCTCACGGCGCGATGGTTGTACCGGCATCAGGCTGCCGATGGCCATTGGCGTGGGCCCCTGGAAGGGGACACGATCCTGGAGAGCGAATACATCCTGATTCTCGCCTGGGCCGGCAAGCTCACCGGAGCGCATGTGCCCGGTGCCGTCCTCCGCATTCTCCGGGAGCAGTTGCCGGGCGGAGGTTGGGCGATTTACCGCGGCGGCCCGGTCGATATCAGCGCGAGCGTCAAGGCCTACTTGGCCCTCAAGCTCACTGGTCACGACCCTGAGTCGGAGCCGATGCGCCGGGCCCGCCGGGCGATCACCGTTGCTGGAGGCCCTTGGGCGGTGAACAGTTTCACCCGCTTCTATCTGGCTCTCCTCGGACAGATGTCGTATGCCGCTTGCCCCGCAGTGCCACCAGAAATAGTGCTGCTTCCGGATTGGTTTCCAGTCAACCTCCGTCGCGTGTCGGCATGGTCGCGGACGATGATCGTGCCGCTGTCGCTGATCTGGGCATTCAAGCCGTTGCGGGTCCTTCCCCGGGAACAGGGGATTGCCGAATTGTTCGCCGACGCCTCCGGGGTCCACGCCGAACGAGTGGTGGGCCGACTCGGCGGGGATGATCTCTGGGCCAAGTTTTTTCGCGGTGTCGACCGGGTGTTCAAGACGCTCGATGCCTTCGGCATCAGGCCGTTGCGGAGCCGGGCGGTGGCCGAATGCCGCCGCTGGATGCTCGAGCGCTTCGACGGCAGTGATGGACTGGGGGCAATTTTCCCCCCCATTGTGTGGAGCATTGTCGCCCTCCGGGCGATGGGGTGTTCCGAAGAATCGCCCGAGGTCCAGGAGTGCTGGAGGCAGCTCGAAGGGCTCATCGAACACGAGGAGGATGGCTCCACGCGGATCGAACCGTGTCGCTCCCCCGTCTGGGACACCGCGCTGACCCTGAGGGGGCTGGCGGTCGACAGGTTGGCGCGTCGCGGTCAGTGTGACGCCGACTCTCCTGCCGATGCCCGGGCGCTGGAGGCAGCGGTTGATTGGTTGCTCGACAGGGAGGTGCGGACCGACGGGGACTGGTCGCGGCGGACCGCACCAGTGGCACCGTCGGGGTGGTGCTTCGAGTACAGCAACCGCTTCTATCCCGATGTTGATGACACGGCGATGGTTGTCATCGCAATGGCCACTTGGCGGCAGACACTCGCCGGCGAAGAGACCTTCTGCTCCCGCCGGCTGACGCGGGCAAACGCCGCCATCGACCGGGCGCGCCTGTGGCTCGAAGCCCTGCAGAATTCGGATGGCGGTTGGGGGGCGTTCGACCGCGACAATAATTGCGAGTTGCTCTGCAAGGTGCCGTTCGCCGACCACAACGCCATGATCGATCCCAGTTCGCCCGATCTCGCCGGCCGTGTGCTGGAGGCGTTGGGGAGGATTGGGCTCCGTCAGGGGCACCCTGCGGTCGACCGGGCCGTGGCCTATCTTCGCCGTTCCCAGGAAGCCAGCGGCGCCTGGTATGGGCGCTGGGGCGTGAACTACGTCTACGGGGCGTGGCAGGCGATCGAGGGGTTGCTGGCGGTGGGTGTTCCGAAAACCGATCATGCCGTGGTGGCTGCCGCCGACTGGCTGGCAGCGCACCAGAGTCCCTGCGGGGGCTGGGGCGAGTCGCCTGACAGTTACGCCAATCCCGCCTGCGCCGGGCAGGGGGAGCCCACGCCGTCGCAGACCGCTTGGGCTCTGGCCGGACTGCTCGCCGCCGGCCGGCACGACTCGCCACACGCCCGCCGCGGAGTGCAGTGGCTGGTGGGCCGGCAGACCGCCTGTGGCGATTGGGAAGAGGAGGCATTCACCGGGACCGGTTTCCCGAAAGTGTTCTACCTTCGCTACCACTGGTACCGGCTCTACTTCCCCTTGATGGCGCTCGGCCGCTGGTCGATCGCGGCGGCGGGGAATCAGGCCTTGGGACAGGACCGTGTGGAGGTCTCGTCCGCCAAACAGTCAGAATGTGTTGAGGTGGCTGCAGCGAATGCCAATCGGGTTTGCGCCGACAACGGTGCGGCCAGGGAACGGGAGAAAGTCGCATGAGTGTTCCAGTCGGACAGATGATCGCGGTGGTGCGGCACGTCCTCCGGGAGCGGCTCCGCGGCAATCAGCGCTATCCGCTGGTACTCATGCTGGAGCCGCTCTTTCGCTGCAACCTGGCATGTGGCGGGTGTGGCAAGATCCAGCAACCGACGGAGATCCTCCGTTCCCATCTCACGCCTGAGCAATGCTTCCACGCGGTCGATGAGTGTGGGGCTCCGATGGTGTCGATCCCTGGCGGCGAGCCCCTCCTCCACCCTCAGATTGAACAGATCGTGGCTGGAATCGTGGCCCGCAAGAAGTATCTCTATCTGTGCACCAACGCCCTGAAGCTCGAGGAGATGCTCCCGCACTTCACCCCTTCGCCATACCTGGCGTTTTCGGTGCACCTCGATGGCCCCCGCGAGGAGCACGACCACGCCGTCTGCCGCGATGGGGTGTACGACATCGCCGTCTCGGCAATCCGTGCCGCCCGCCGGGCCGGCTTCCGCGTGACGACCAATTCAACGCTGTTCACCGACGCCGACCCGGAGCGCTATCGAAAGTTTTTTGACGAGGTGATGACGCTGGGAGTGGAGGGGATGATGATCTCCCCCGGCTACTCCTATTCGAAGGCCCCCGATCAGGATCACTTCCTCGCCCGGCAGCGGAGCCAGTCGCTGTTTGCACGGATCCTCGATGGCGCACCAAGACGCTGGAAGTTCAACCAGTCGCCGGTGTTCCTTGAATTCCTCAAAGGAGCCTGGGATCTGGAGTGCCGCCCCTGGGGGACACCGACCTATAACCTCTTCGGTTGGCAGCGCCCCTGCTACCTCCTCGACGAAGGATACGTGGGAAGTTTTCGGGAACTGATCGACGGCACCGACTGGCCGGGGTATGGACGTGCCAGTGGGAATCCCAAGTGCAGCGACTGCATGGTGCACTGCGGGTATGAACCGGCCGCTGTTGAGGCGACGTTTGGATCTCTTACCGGCCTGTTGGCAACTGCCCGATTGATGTTTTTCGGCGCCCCAAAGAGGCCCCTCCCCCCGCTCCCAACCCCTGCTCGAGCCACAGTCCTTCGCGTCCAACCCAATGGCCTTCACGCACTTCCGGTGATTCAAAACGGGCCGCCTGGGACACCTCCCAGCAGGCTGCCTGTTCTGGAGGTTGTCCCCGACTGCGGGGCGATGGCGACTGGGCTGGCCGATGCCGTCGAACCGGCCTGCGGTCGCGTCGGCTGAGGCGTCGGGGGCTGCCCGGCTTCGACAGCGGAATCATCCGCTCGGAATCAGGCGTGGCCGTCCCGGACCAGTCGGGCGGCGTCGATCGCCGCTCCCCGGGAGCCGGCGGTGTCGCCGTTGGGGATGACGTGGATCGGAATCGCGGCTTGCTCCTCACGCTGTCCCGGCATGCCCAGGCGGATCTCCGCCACGAACCATTGCTGGAATTCTGCCGAGGTTTCCACAGCACCGCCACCGACAATCAGGGCGTCGGGATCAAAGACGTTGATCATCTCGTCGAAGAACAGGCCGAGGGCATGGGCCTGCACGCGGAAAATCTTCCGGCACAGTTCGTCGCCCCGTTCAGCCATACCGCGGACGCGCTTGGCTGCCTCGCCGGGATCGACCACGGCGGCGAGAGGGTGATCGGGGTGGCTGGCGAGAAAGTGGGGCAGGAGCGTGCGGCGGATGGCCGTTAGCGAGCAGAGCGATTCCAGATCGCCGGTGCGGCCGCAATTGCACCGCGGGTCGATCCCCTCGATACCGCGGATCTGTTGGTGGGGGATGAGCACATGCCCCAACTCCCCGCCGAACCCGTGCCGGCCGGTAATCACCCGTCCACTGCTGATCACCCCGCCCCCCAGACCGGTGCCGATGATGGCCGACAGGCTCGTGGAAGTGTTTTCAGAGCCAAAAATCGCCACATGGCCCCAGAGGGCTGCGGCGTTGCCGTCATTGAGGTAGGTGACCGGCACTCCGAGTCGGGCCGCCAGTCCGCCGCGGATGTCGTAGCCGGCCCAGTCGGCATGGACGAAATTGGTCGAACCCCGTTGGCTGAGTACGCCGGAACTACTGGCTGGGCCTGGAGTGTCGAGCCCCACTGCGACGATCGACGAGGGGGTGATCCCCGCCTTGTTGGCAGCGATCTCCAGGCCGTCGGCGATCTGCCCCAGGCAGACTGCGGGGCCCTCGACACTCCGCGCAGGGTGCTCACACAGACCGTCGATGAGAAACTGACCGCGCTCGTCAAGGAACGTGTAGTTGACGGCGGTGCCGCCCAGATCGATGCCGGCAACGACACGGGGGGTCATGGAGGCGGGGTTCCGTGGGGAGTGGTTGATGCAGCGAGCACGCCGCGTTTGATGTGGCCCACGATGGCCCGCAGGCCCCGCGTGCGGAGGATCCCCAGCACGTGCGCCAGTCCCATCCGCTCCAAGAGATCGTCACCGATGGAGAGGACTTCGTCGACCGGACGGCCTTCGACGACATCGGCGAGAATTGCCACGAAACCCTTCACGGTTGGGGCTTCCGGGGCCACCTCGGCGTAGAGCCGCGTCACTCCCCCTTGCACATCGGGCCAGAGAAACACCGGCGTCTGGCACTCATGCACACGCCGGTCTTCGGAGCCTTTTCGGGCCGCGTATTCAGGAGGGAGTGCCGGCAGCCGCGCCGCGAAATCGAGGAGAAGCTCCAACTTCTCGCGGCCGTCGAGATCGGCAAATTCACCGACGACCCCATCGATCCTTCCGGAGACGGTGTTCATACGGCAACTGTCCGGACGTGGGATTTGAAGGGCCAACAGGATGAGATTGCAATGCGCTGTCAGGAGTGGGCGGCGGGCGCGCCGTCAGGGGTTGTGCCCTTCACCACCGGCACACCGACACAGTTCCCCCATTCCATCCAGGATCCGTCGTAATTCTTCACCTTGGCGAAGCCCAGCAGGTAGGTGAGGACGAACCAAGTCAGGCTTGAGCGTTCCCCAATCCGGCAATAGGCGATCGTCGGCGAACGGCGCTTGAGCTTCGCCGAGTTGACGTACAGTTTTTCCAATTCCTTCGCTGGCTTGAAGGTGCCGTCCTCGTTGACCGACAGCGGCCAAGGGATGTTCACGGCGCCGGGGATATGGCCGCCACGCAGGGCGCCCTCGTTGGGGTAGTCGGGCATATGGAGGCGATCGCCGCAGTACTCCTCCGGCGATCGGACATCGACCAGCGGCCGACCGGCCCGTTGGTGCTTGAGGACCTCGTCTCGGAAGGCCCGGATGGAACCGTCCTGCTCAGGAGCAGTGTAGTGGCCCGGCTGGACGTGGACCCTCTCGTTGGACCACGCCCGTCCCTCCAATTGCCACTTCTTCCGGCCGCCGTTCATGATCCGGCAGTCCTTGTGGCCGTAGAGTTTGAAAACCCACAACGCGTAGCAGGCCCACCAGTTGTTCCTGTCGCCATAAAACACGACGGTCGTGTCGTTGGAGATGCCGTTGGCCAGACAGAGCTTCTCGAAGCTGGCCCGGTCGACGTAGTCGCGGCGGACTTGGTCTTGGAGATCGACCTGCCAGTCGATCTCGACCGCCCCCGGCACGTGTCCCTGGGTGTAGAGCGCCCGGTCTTCGTTCGACTCGACGATCCGGACATGGGAGTCGTGGAGGTGCTCGGTCACCCAGTCGGTGGACACCAACACGTCGGGATTCGTGTATTCAGCCATATTGGGAATGACTCCTGGACCGACAAAAACGCGCTGCCGACGGAAATATGGCCGCCCGGCAAAACCCAGTCGCGGACGGGGCTCCCGGTGGTGAGCCGCCGTTGGGGGGATCGTAGTGGATCGCCCCCCGCCAGTCCATCTCCCCGGCATCGGGCGGGGAGCAATCGCCGGCCCACGGACGGCGGCCAGATTGCTACACTCGGTGTTTCGAGCGATCGAATACACCATCAAGAGCACGCAGGATTTCCCGATGGGCGCGGCCTTCATCTACCAGATCAGTGACCTGAATAAGAAGTTCGGGCAGCGGGAGCTGCTCAAGAACGTCAACCTCGCCTTCTATCCCGGCGCGAAGATCGGATTGCTCGGCCGCAACGGCGCCGGCAAGAGCACGCTGCTAAAGATCATGGCTGGGATTGATCACGAATATGAGGGGGAATCGCGGCTCGCCGACGGCTACACCGTTGGATACCTCGAGCAGGAGCCGCTCCTCGATCCCACGAAGACGGTCTTCGAGAACGTCATGGAGGCGGTCGCCCCCACCCGCTCGATCCTCACTCGGTTTGAGGCGATTAATGCCCGGCTCGGTGAGCCGATGGAGCCAGCGGAGATGGACAAACTCCTCTCCGAACAGGCGGCCGTCCAAGACCAGATTGAGGCCCGTGGCGCCTGGGATCTCGACCGGCAGGTGGAGATTGCGATGGACGCCATGAACCTCCCCCCCGGCGACTGGCAGGTGACGAACCTCTCCGGCGGCGAGCGGCGGCGCGTGGCGCTTTGCAAACTGCTCCTCGAACGCCCCGACATGCTCCTCCTCGACGAGCCCACGAATCACCTTGATGCCGAGAGCGTCAACTGGCTGGAGAAGCACCTTGCCGAGTATCCCGGCACGGTGGTGGCCGTGACGCACGATCGCTACTTTCTGGACAACGTGGCGAAGTGGATCCTTGAGGTCGACCACGGCCGGGGCATCCCCTTCGAAGGCAATTACACCTCTTGGCTGCGGCAAAAGAAGGCGCGAATGGAACTGGAGGAGAAGCAGGCCAGTGCCCGTCAGAAGACGCTCGACCGCGAACTCGAGTGGATCAGCATGTCGCCGAAAGCACGCCAGGCAAAGAGCAAGGCCCGCGTTTCCTCCTACGAGAAACTGGCGGCTGAGCAGGCTGCGATCCGCGATCAGGATATCGACATCACCATCCCCGCCAGCCGGCCCCTGGGGGATCTGGTGATTGAGGGGGAGGGGCTCTCCAAGGGTTTCGGAGACAAACTCCTCTTCGAGAACCTCTCCTTCCGTCTTCCGCCGGGGGGCATCGTGGGGATCATCGGGCCCAACGGCGCCGGGAAGACCACGCTCTTCCGCATGCTTGTCGGGCAAGAGAAGCCCGATTCGGGCACCCTCCGCATCGGTCCGACGGTCGACATCGGGTACGTCGATCAAAACCGCGACGCGCTCGACCCCGAGAAGACCGTCTTCGAGGAGATCTCCGGGGGCCACGACACGATCGAACTCGGCAAGCGGACCATCAATGCCCGCAGTTATGTGGCCCGCTTCAATTTTATCGGACCTGACCAGCAGAAGAAGGTGGGCCGGCTCTCCGGTGGCGAACGCAACCGGGTGCATCTGGCGAAGTTACTGCGGAGCGGATCAAACCTCCTCCTCCTCGACGAACCGACCAACGACCTCGATGTCGACACGCTGCGTTCGCTCGAGGAGGGAATCACGAGCTTCGCCGGATCGGTGGTGGTCATCACCCACGACCGCTGGTTTCTCGACAGGCTGGCAACGCACATCATCGCCTTCGAAGGGGATGGCTACGTCCATGTCTGCGAGGGGAATTTCGAGGCCTACGAAACCAATCGTCGTGAGCGGCAGGGCATCGGTGCCGACGAACCACACCGCTTCCGCTACAAAAAACTGCAGCACTGACTCTGTTGCCTGGCCTCGGTGACGCTTGTGTCAGCCTGGGCCTGGGCCATCCGGGGGGGCCCGAGTCCGCCGGAGCCCCGAGTCCGCCGGAGCCCCGAGTCCGCCGGAGCCCCGAGTCCGCCGGAGCCCCGGTGTCCGCCGGAGCCCCGGGGGTCAGCCTCCGGTCTGGCGGGAGGCCGATACCGCCCGCAGTTCCTTGGGGAGCGGAAAATAGACATCCTCTTCCCGGATCGACCGTTCCTCGACGGTGGCAGAAAAGCGGTCACGGAGCCAGCCGACGCAGTCTTGCACCACGCTCTCCGGGGCACTCGCCCCAGCTGTGATCACCACCGTCTCGTCTCCACGGAACCAGCCGGGGTCGATCTCGTTGGCGCCATCGATGAGGTGGGCAAGGATCCCACTGTCGCGGGCCAGTTCGGCGAGCCGCTGACTGTTGGAACTGTTCTGGCTCCCCAGCACGATCACCAGATCGGCTCCGTCAGACAATTTACGAACTGCCTCTTGGCGATTCTGGGTGGCGTAGCAGATGTCGTCTTTGGGAGGACCGATGATCTGCGGGAAGCGGGCCTTGAGCCGATTGATGATCCTCGAGGCATCGTCGACAGAGAGCGTCGTCTGTGTGAGGTAGGCGAGTTTGTCGTCGGGACCGAATGGGAGACCGTCGACGTCTTCGGGAGTCTCTACCAGAGTGAACGCAGCCGGGGCCTGCCCCATCGTGCCGATCACTTCGTCGTGCCCCTCGTGGCCGATGAGCAGGATCCGGTAGCCCCCCTTGGCGTACTTGATCGCCTCGAGGTGGACCTTCGTGACCAGCGGACAGGTAGCGTCGATCGCCACCAGGTTTCGCTCGGCCGCCACGCGGCGGACCTCGGGAGCCACGCCGTGGGCGGAGAACAGCAGCACCGCTCCCGTGGGCACCTCCTCGACAGTATCGACGAACACCGCCCCCTCGCGGACGAAGCGGTCGACGACATGCTTGTTGTGGACGATTTCGTGGAACACGTAGACCGGCGTGCCGTAGAGACGGATGGCTGTCTCGAGGGTCTCGATCGCCATGTTGACTCCGGCGCAGAAACCTCGGGGACCGGCCAACACGATTTTCATGAGGGAGCTCTTGGGGGCGTGGATTGTGTGGGATACGACGCGGAGCTGTGAGCCTGGCAGGCGGGTGTCCGCGGGAGGCGGGCTTCCGGCTATCCTAGTGGGGCAGTTTTCACCCGGCCAGATCGCCTCAAGCCTTCCCCGCACGCTCCCTCATGCCCCTTTCCCCCACGCCCCCGCAGTCGTCCCGCGGAGATCCCCGGCGGCGCGACGTTGCGGCCTGGCAATTGGCTGGACTTCCCCAAGGAAACGATCTGGAAGCCGCCCGGGCTTGGTGCCGACGCCTCGCCAGTGAGCACTACGAGAACTTCACCGTGGCCACCCGACTGGTGCCACCGCGGCTCCGGCAGGACCTGGCCAATGTCTATGCCTACGCCCGTTGGAGCGATGACCTCGCCGATGAGGCCGCGACGCCCGCCGCGGCGGCGGTGGCACTGGCCGACTGGCGTCAGCGGCTGGAAGCGTGCTTCGCCGGCGCTCCCAACCATCCGGTGTTCGTGGCGCTGGCCGACACTGCGCGGGCAACCGGCCTGTCGATCGTTCCCTTCGCCGACCTCCTCGACGCCTTCGATGAGGATCGTTCCCACGACTCGCTGGGGACCACCGTTCGCTACGCTACCCGGGCCCACCTCCTCGACTACTGCCGGAAGTCGGCGGCTCCGGTCGGACGGATCGTGCTGGCGCTGGAGGGGTGCCATGATGCGGAGTTGGTGGCGATGTCGGACAGCATCTGTTCTGGACTGCAACTGGTGAACTTCTGGCAGGACATCCGCCGTGACCGCGAGGCCGGACGGGTCTACCTCCCGGCCGACGACATGCGGCGTCATGGCGTTGATGAAACGGCGCTCGACGCGCCGAGTGCTTCCCTGCCCCTCCGCGGCCTGCTCCGGGAAGAAGTGGAGTGGGCACGGCAGCTGTTTGACGCGGGGGCTGGCCTGGTGGGGCGGGCGCCGCGGGGGCTGCGGCCGGCGATCGCGATCTTTCTTGCCGGTGGGCGGGCGGTGGCCGACTGCCTCGAACGGGCGGGGTTTGACACGCTCTCCGTCCGCCCGACGGTCGGCCGCTGGCGGAAGGCTGGGCTGGCGGCCCGCGCCGCCTGCTCGGCGACGCTCGCGTCACTCTCGGGGTGGCGATGAAAACGCTCGCCTCGGATCATGCCGCGTGCGCAGCCCTGCTTTCCCGCAGCAAGTCGAGCTTCGCGCTTCCCATTCGCCTCCTGCCTGCTGAGAAGCGCCGGGCCACCACCGCGTTGTACGCCTTCTGTCGCCGCGCCGACGACATCGTCGACGGCGACGAGAGCACCCTCCGCACCGAGGCCTCCGCCACACAAGCCGCTGCGGCCCTGGATGCGTTCGAACTCGATCTGGAGACGACACTAGCCGGCGGCCGGAGTGACGATCCGGTGATCCGGGCCACGGTCGACTCCGTGCGCCGCTTCGCCATCCCGCCGTGTTACCTGCGGGAGGTGCTGGCGGGAGTGCGGATGGACCTCCATTCCGTCGGCATCGCCGACGTCGCCGGGTTGGAGCTCTACTGCAGCCGGGTAGCTAGTGCCGTCGGGCTGGCGGCGATCCACATCTGGGGATTTACTTCGCCGGAGGCGATTCCCGCCGGCCGCCTCTGTGGCCTGGCATTCCAACTCACCAACATCCTCCGCGACATCCCCGAGGACCGGGCCCGGGGGCGGGTGTATCTGCCGGAGAGCGACTTCGCCGTCACGGGCTGTTCGGCGGAGGAACTCCGCACCGGCAAGATCGGCCCGGATTTCGGGAAGCTGGCGGCGCTTGAGGTGGCGCGGGCTGACGAATGGTTCCGGGGGGCTCGGCGCCTCGACCGTCTTCTCTCCACCGACGGACGGATCGTCTTTCGGGCGATGTACGGGGTCTACAGAACGATCTGGAATTCGCTCCATGCCTCCGGGCCGTTGATCTTTGTCCGTCGCGTCAGTCCCCCGAAACCGCTCCTCGTGGCGGCGGCGCTTGTTTCCGTGGCCACCGGACCGCGCGGATTGTGGCTGCCTGCCACGCCACTGCGGCGGCCAATACCCTGAAGGGATCTCGTGCCACCCATCGATCCTGTGACCGGGCTGAATCGTGATCAGCGATTGTCCTCCACGCGCGGGCCGCGCTGCACAGAACCACATGTAGTGGTCGTGGGGGGAGGTCTGGCCGGATTGGCAGCCGCTGCCGCGCTTGCCGACGGTGGCTGCCGGGTGACGGTGTGCGAAGGGCGGCGGAGGGTCGGGGGGCGGGCGGCGTCATTCGATGACCCAGCCGGCAACCCCGTCGACGCCTGCCAGCATGTTGCCATGGGGTGCTGCACGAACTTCCTCGATCTCTGCCGGCAGGCGGGGATCTCCGCCGGCTTCCGCCGCGATCGGACGATGTGGTTCATCGCCCCGGACAACGCTCGGGCCGAATGCACCCCCTCGCGTCTCCTCCCCGCGCCGCTCCACTTGGCGCCACTGCTGTTGGGGATGCGGCACTTCAGCCTCATCGAGAAGACCCAACTGGCATTCGGCATGCTGCGGCTGGCCCGACTCCGGCCGGCCGCCGCCGCCCGCCGCACCGCCGGGGAATGGCTCGCCGGAATTGGACAACCGCAGAGCGTGATCCGACTGTTCTGGCAGCCTGTTTTGGAGAGTGCCCTGGGGGAATCGATCGATTTGGTGAGCATCACGGCGGCTCGGAAGGTGGCCGTGGATGGTTTTCTGGCCCACCGCGATGCGGCCGACCTGCATGTGCCGACGTTGCCGCTGGGAGTCCTGTTTGGGGAGCGACTGCTGGGCTGGTTGCGGCAGCGGCGTGTGGAGGTGAAGACAGGCATGCCCGTTACCGGCCTCGAACTCGGCGCCGATGGCCGCGTGGCGGGGGTCCGCTGCGGTGGCCAGTTGATCGATTGCGATGGCGTGGTTGTGGCGGTGCCGTGGCGGGCAGCGGGCAGACTGCTGCCGGGAATGGTGCCGGTAGCGGATGAGCAGTTGACCGCCTCGCCGATTACGGCGGTGCACCTCTGGTTCGACCGCCAGATCATCGATGTCGCGCATGCGGTGCTCATCGGTCGGGTATCGCAGTGGGTGTTCCGTTCCGATGCCGCGCCCGATCAGCCCGGCAGCGGCTACTGCCAGGTGGTGATCAGTGCTTCCCGCGGGCTCCTCGGTGGCGACCGCGACGCTGTGGTGGCCACGGTGGTGGCAGAACTGCGTGAAGCCTTTCCGGGAGCGCGGGACGCTCGACTGATCGACGCCCGGGTGGTTACCGATCCCACCGCCGTGCTCTCGGTCCGCCCCGGCGTCGATGACGTCCGCCCCCCAGCCACGACCGCGGTGCCGAATCTCGTCCTCGCCGGCGACTGGACGGCAACGGGATGGCCTTCAACGATGGAAGGGGCTGTCCGCAGCGGGAGGCTGGCCGCGGCAGCGCTCTGCCCGGCATTGGGGCGGCCCGCAGCCCACCTGACCCCCGATCTGCCTCGCGGCCTCCTGGCCAGGATCGTGCTGGGGCGTTGACGGGCGAATCGCCCCTGGAAAAATCCTCACTCTTTTCCACGGGGAAAACCGGCGGGAAAACTGCCGGATTTCTCCACCGCCTGCGACGTGCTCAGCGCTCCGCAGACGGGCAGTCCGCGGCAGACTGCCTCCAAGCCGTCGGCGAGTGTCCGGCCATCGACAACGGCATGTTCCCACAGCCGCCAGAGAGTGGCCGCAGCCGTGGGTTTGCGACCGATCGCCGCCAGTGCCGCTCCCACCCTCCGCATGGCCGACTGGGGCGCCACGAGGCGGGCGATGTCGGCAGGAAGTTCGTCGCCGGCCGCATCCGACACAACGCGCAGCGACAGGCAGGGGATGCCGCATCCGCTGGCGACACGGGCCACCGCATACGTCTCCATGTCGACGAACCTGGCGCCGATCGCCGCCTTCAGGGCCTGCTTGGCAGCGGCGGTGGTGACGACGGCATCGACTGTGACGATCCCCTCTGGGCACTCGGTGGTGCCCGGCATGTGAGCCAGCCGTGAGAGTTCGATCGGCAACTCCCCCTCCCGCAACGCCTTGGCCGCGGTGACGAGGCTTCCACGGGGGAGGGAGGGATCGAGCCCACCAGCAAACCCCGCGCTCAAGACGTGCAGCGGCTGGTGCCCGTCGCAGAGGGCCCGCGCCGCCCGTTGAGCCCGTGCCATACCAGCGCCGCACACCACCCAGGCCACGGGCTGGCCATGGAGATTGCCTTCATGAATAGAAAACTCCGCCCCCTGAAGGCTTTTGCTCCCTTGGACGCGGGAGGCGAAGGCATCGGCTTCCGTGTCGAGAGCAAACACGATCCCCAAGACAGGCCGTGTGTTGTGGGGTGCAGTCGTCATGTCGTCATCGCTGCCTGCGGGTCAGAAGTCGAAGGCCAGCCGGGTCCCGAAGCCGTGGATCGGGCCGCTGCCATCGAAGCTCGGGGCCGGAACGGGGCCGGATGGTCCGTTGGTCCAGGGGGTGTTCTGGAAATCGCGGTAGGTGAAATCGTAGTTGAAGCAGAGGCGGGCGTGGGGAGTGAGCAGCCAGTTGAGGCCGAGGGTCACGGCGTTGACAACGCCGCCGTTGACCTCGCCGTCGCTGAGGCAGAGGTAATTGTAACGGGCCCCTACCTGCCAGGCCCCCCAGCCCCGGGGACGCGATGGCGAGAGTGCCAGATGGCTGTGTGGAGATGGGCGGTCGAAGGCATGTTCAAGAAGCGAGTAGGAGCGACTCTCGCCGGTGAGGAAGTAGAGCACCTCGGCATAGCCCCCCTGGTAAAAGACGGTGCCCACGGGGGTGCCGGGGGGAGGCTGGAAACCGTTGGTGGCTAGCGGCCCGAGATCGGTGGTGGCGGCGCCGTAGAGCCACGATCCAAAATACTCCGCCTGCAGCGACCAGGGACCGTTGTTGCCCACCAGCTCCAGGCCGAGCATATTTTGCCACGTCCCGGAGAGGACGCCGGAGTCGGCGATGATCGAGTTGGCCGGGCCGTTGGGGCCGTTGCGAAGATCGCCGCGGGTGCGGAATCGCACCAAGCCGTTTCGCGGCTGCATGGTCCGACCGGCGAGTCCGAGATGGAGCAGCCGTGCGCCATCGTCGGCATAGGTGGGCAACCACACCACGCGCCCGGTAGTCAAACTCCCGCCGGCGAAGTCGGTGTATCCAAACGGCGCTGCGGTGTTGACGAATTCCCCCAACTGCCAAGCGAATAGGCCGTCGTCGGTGCCGTTGAACGCCTGGATGCCGGGGACGAACCCGTCATTGAAGGGCCCCACAAAGGCGTCCTGGCTAAACGACCGTTCCATGAAGTTGAGCCACCGGCTGGAGGTGAGGTGCTCGTATGAAAAAGAATCTTTCTGGTTCCCGACGCGGAGACGCCCGAGGACTGGCAGATCGCGCATTTGCAGCCACAGATCGGTGACCTCCGGCAGTGGTCCCTGGCTGGGGAACACTGGATCGATCTGGTTGAAGGCGTTGATCTGGTTGACGAAGTCGAATTCCGCCGCCCAGTCGTACTGCTCCCACATCCGCCCCTCGAGCCTGAACCGGGCGCGGCGGAAGTTGACGGCGTCGGAGAGGTGTGGATCAAGGCCCGCCATCTCGGGCGCCTGCATCGGCCCCGGGCCTGCCGCATACGCCGTCGAGTCGAGTTGCACGAGGCCGCCGATCCGGAGTTGGAACGAAGGATCGCGCGGGACGCCGAAGGGATCGCTGCCAAGATCAGGCCAGCCATTGGGCGCCGAGGGAAGCTCCCGGCTGCCGTTGCCGGTCACGCTCCCCTCCCCTGGCGGCGCATCTGCTGGCAGCGGCATGGCAGGATCTGGCGCAGGGGGTGCTTCCGGAAGGGGAACCGGTGGCGGTGGTTCTGCCGGAGTCACCGCTGTCGGGAGTGGCGGCGGCAGGAGGAAAGGATCGGCCGACAGCGCTACGGCGATGCTGGGGATGCCAAATGGCGTCGCTGGGCGGGGCAGCGCGATCGCCGGGCGTGGGAGCGGCGACGCGACCAGTTCCGCTGCTGTCGGTCGAACTGGTCCGCCGGCATCGATACCGGCCGGCTGCGCCTCTCCCGGGGGCTGCAATGCCGCCGCCAGCAGCACCATCGCCACCATGGATGTGCGCCGAGACAGCCCGGCCGCCGCATGGCCGCGGGCCCCGCAGAATCGGCCGTACCGACAGTTACCGTCCACGTCCGCACAATCCTCACAGGAATCATCCCTGGAGAATTCGGCACCGTCGCGCGGCTGCGGGGAGCGACCTGCCGAGAAACACCGCTCAGGCCGGCTGGCCGGGGATTACCGGTGGGGTTGCCGCTCCGGCTCGGAGCGAGGCTGCTGGCCGGAGGAGCTGCGGGGAATGAGCAGACCTTGCAGATTGCGCGGAGATCGGCAGGTGATTACGGGCACCAGTGAAAGAGACGGCGGAAGGCAGTTCCCAGGCAGCGGCAGCCGAGGCAGCAGCAGGCCGGTTCCGGCTCACAGCACGGCACGGCCGGCTTCATCACCACCTCATATTTCAGGACGCGCTCCACCTTTTCCACGTCGGTCTTGAAGAGTTTCTTCTTGGTGTACACCTCGCCGCAGGGGGTGGTCTTCTCCTCGCAGCAATGCCCTTGATGGTAGGGCTCCCAGGGGCGGGCGCACTCGAAGTCGCACTTCATCGTGAAGGCAGCCTTCTTGGTCTTTTTGTCCTCCCACTTCGGTTTGCAGCTGGGCACCTGCGGATTGCAGTTGGTGCATCCTTCCTTGCCACAGCCGCGCTGCTTTTGGCCCGAGTTGTCAGCGGCGGGCTTGTCGCCTGGCTGCGCGGCGGCAGCTTCCATGTTGGCCGGTTTGTCGCCGCCTGGCTGCGCTGCGGCTGTACCGGCTGGTCGATTCGCGGCAGCACCCTTGGCCGGGCGGCTGGGGAGATCCTCCGGGGCATCTGCTGCCGGTGGTCCGGCGGAGATGACTGTGGCGCCAAGGACGACCGCCATCAGGCTGACTGCAATACGTGGCGCGTTGGAACGCATCGAAGATCTCCACCGGACGATGGTGTTGGTGTTCTCGCAGTTTAGAAATCGAAGGCCAGGCGGGTGCCGAAGCCAGTGATCCAGCCGCTGGCGTTGTTATTGAGGTTGTTGGTGAAGTCGCGGTAGGTGAAGTCGTAGTTGAAGTAGAGCCGGGTGTTGGGGTTGAGCATCCAGTTGACGCCGGCGGTGAGAGCGTTGAGCGTGCCGCCGTTGATCTGGTGGTCGCTGAGATTGGCGTACTGATACCGCAGGGCGAGTTGGACGGCTCCCTCGCTGGATCGTATCCGGCCGCTGGTGTCGCGGACGACGTAGAAGTTGTTGCGCGGGATCACTCTCTCGAAGCGGGCTTCCAGCCGGTCGTAGGCCCGCGTATCACCGGTGACGAAGTAGAGGATTTCGGCGTAGCCGGAGTTGGTAAAATAGGTTCCGCAGGGGGCTCCGTTGGGCTGCAGTCCGGCGGTGCCGTAGTTTGGCGATGATGGATTGAAGGCCGCGGTGGCGGAGGTGGTGTTGTAGAGCCAGTTCCCGAAATACTCCGACTGGAACGACCAGGGGCCATTGTTCCCCACCAGCTCAAGCCCCACCTGATTGATCCAGTCCCCCTTGAGCGACCCGGAGTCGAGGTAGATCGCATTCAGCGGGCCGGGGGGACCGTCGCGGAGGTCGCCACGGGTGCGGTAGCGGACGGAGCCATTGTTGGTCTGCATTGCCCGACCAGCGATACCGAGGTGGAGAAGTTTCTTCCCTTCGTCCTCGTAAAAGGGAAGCCACGTGAGCCGGCCGACGGCGGCGTTTCCGGAAGAGTTGTCGATGTAACCGAAGGGGTTGACGGTGTTCTTGAATGCCCCCACCGACCAGGTGGCCCGTTGGTCTTCGGTGGTGTTGAGGAGGCGGACGCCCGGGACGAAGCCGTTGTTGAACGGGCCCTCGTAGAGGTCCTGAGCGAATGACCGCTCCATGAAGTTTGTCCAGCGGCTGCTGGTCATGTGCTCGAAGCCGAACGGATCCTTCTGATTGCCGGCACGGATAATGCCGACGCCGGGCACTTCGCGGATCTGGACCCAGTTCTCGGTGATGGCAGCGTAGTTGCCGAGCGACGTTTCGCTGGGGATCGTCGAGGCATTGGTATTGAGTTGGTTTGCAAAGTCGTATTCGCCGACGAAATCGTACACCTCGTACATCCGGCCATCGACGCGGAGGCGGGCGCGGCGGAAATCCATCGCATTGCGTAGCGCCGGCGCAAGTCCCCCTTCCTTGATGGGTTGGGCAGGGCCAGTCCCTTCGGTAAACGCCACTTCGTCCATCTGGATCCGGCCACCAATCTTGACGCGGAAGTCCTTGTGGGCGCTCTCTGCCTGCAGGCCGTTGTTCCATTTTGTGGCCATGCCCAGATCGGAGCCCACCTCATAGGGCTCGTCGGGCTTTTTCTCCTCTTTCTTGGCCTCCTTGGAATTCTTGGCATCCTTCCCGGCAGGGTCCTTCGTCTCCCCCGCTGTGGCGGCGTCGGGGGATGGCCCCTTGGCATCGGGCACCGGGAGCCGTTCCACGCCCCCCCCGGCTTTCTTCTCGAGTTCCTCCAGGCGGGCCTCAAGCGCGGAGATCTTCTTGCGGTCGTCGGCGACAGCCTCGTTGACCTGTTCGAAGGTCCGAAAGCCTGACGCGACGCTGGGGAGCGTGAGGGCCGGGGTGTCGTCCGTCTCGCCGATCACCAGGAATTCCTCCGCGTCGGCTCCCCAGGCGATCCCCCCGCCGGACAGCGCCGCCAGCAGCCCTCCGGCACAGAGGAGCACGCCAGCCTGGGATACGCAGGCCGCAGCGCTTCTCTGGACTGCCAGCCTTGCCAAAAACTGCCAGGCGGTAGTCTGCGGGACAGTCACAGGAATCTCCGTAAGGAATACTCCTGGGAATCGGAAGAAACGCTCCGGCGACTTTGCCGGTTATTGAAGAAGTAACGGCTTTGGAATATCTGCCGATTGAGGTGGCGATACTGGGGGGGTGGGGGATGTGGCTGAGAGCGCCTCAGGCAGCCGATCCGTCCGCGGCCAGGGGGAGATGGATCGTGACGGTCGTCCCCTGCCCCGGCTGGCTGGCCAATTCGATCCGGCCACCATGCCGCTCCACGATCGAGCGGCAGATGGGGAGCCCCAGTCCGCCGCCGCGGGTGGCGTCGCTGCGGTCGCGGGCAGCGTCGGCTTGAAAGAAGCGGTCGAAGACCCGTCCCATGTGCCGCTCTTCGATGCCCCGACCGGTATCGACGACGACCACCAGCGCCTCCCCCTTTGGCAGTTGCGCTTCCAAAGCGATCTCGACGCGCCCCCCGGCCGGCGTGAAGCGGAGCGCGTTGTCGACCAAATTGCTGAACACCTGCCGCAGTTGTCGCTGGTCGCCGCGGACTGTCAGTCGGCCGTGGGAACGGACCGAAAGCCCGATCGATCGCTCCTCGGCGACTCCGGTGAACATCCCCACGATCTGGCGGACGACGTGCTCCAGGTCGACCGGCGTGGAACCTGCCAGCTCGGAGTCGCTTCCCCCCTCGGCAAGGAGGAGGAGATCGTTTGCCAACTTGGAGAGGTGCCGAGACTCTCCCAGGACATCCTCAAGCGTGATCCGGTAATCATCGGGGCTGCGGTCCTTGGCTGTCGCCACCTCAAGCGAGTTTTGGATTGCCGCCAGCGGGCCGCGGAGTTCGTGGGCGGCGTCGGCGACGAATTGCTGCTGCCGCTCGACATATCCCGCCACCTGGTCAAGGAGCCTGTTGATCGTGGTGGAGAGGCGGTCGAGTTCATCCATCGTTCCCCGTGTCTCCAGCCTGTCGCCAAGCTTCGTGGGCTGGAGCCGTTCGGCGGTGCGGAGGATGCCGGCGATCGGCTGCGTGGCCCGCAGTGCCAACCAATAGCCGGCCAGCGGTGTCAGCAGCGAGAATCCCAGGCCAATGGGGAGGAGAAAACGGGTCAGGCCGTCGACCTCGGCCTCCAGCGACTCCGTCGGCATCCCGATCCGGACGTACATCGGCTGATCGGCAGGATCGGTGATCCGCCGCCGCGCGAAGCGAAAATCCTCCACCTGCTGCACCGTTTCGAACTTCGTCTCGTCGACGGGGAACTCGAGGATGGCGGCCGGGCAGTTGTCGCTGTGCCAGACGGTCGACTCGGCGCCGTCGAGGAGCTGGACGAACCATCCCCGCTCCTCGTGCCCCGCGGCTTTCCGCCGCAGTTCGGCGACGAGTTGATCGATGTCGGGGTGGAGTTCATTGAGGGCCAGCGCGATCTCTCGCACCTCGCCGCGGAGGGTGTCATCCGTCTCGTGGTACAGCGCTGTCAGAAGTCCGAAGCGGACCGCAAGCAGCAGGCAGGCCATCGTCAGCAAGACCACCGCGGAGTTCAGGAGCGTCAAGCGGACGCGGAGCGACCCCCAGGGGATGCGACGCAGCGCGCGGGAGAACCGTCCCGCCGAGGTGGGGTCAGTCGTTGGCCAGTGCATAGCCCCGCCCGCGGATGGTCTGGATGAGCGAATCCTGCCGCCCCTTGTCGAGTTTGCCACGCAGACGGTTGATGTGGACCTCGATCACATTGGTGGGGCCGTCCCAGTCAAATCCCCAGACATGTTCGCAGAGCATCTTCCGCGTCACCACCTGCCCCTTGAAGCGCATCAGGAGTTCGAGAATGCTGAATTCTGTGGGGGTGAGATCGACGGTCCGGCCGTCAATTGAGAGTCGCTTGGTCGCCAAGCTGAGGTGCAGGCTGCCCGCTTCGATCTCCATCGCCGGTTTGTTGGCGGAGCGGCGGTGGATTGCCTCGACGCGGGCGAGCAACTCGTCGATGGCGAACGGCTTCACCAGGTAGTCGTCGGCGCCCCCCTCAAACCCAGCGAGTTTGTCCGGAATGGTGCCCAGTGCCGTGAGCAGCAGCACGGGGGTTCGCACGCCGGCGGACCGCGCCAGCCGCAACACCTCCAGGCCCCCCATCTTAGGGAGCATGATGTCGAGGACCACGATGTCGCTGGAGAGGATCGTGTTTTGCCGGATGGCCGCTTCGCCGTCTGCCACCCAGGTGCACTGGTGGCCCGCTTCGCGGAAGGCCGTGGCCACAGCTTTGGCGATCACGGGATCGTCTTCGATGATCGCGACGTGCATGCGGAATCCTCGCCGGTGCGCCAGGGAATCAAACGCCTCGACTCGGGCGCGGAGTCATTATGACGCGGCGGCCGTCTGGGCACAGCCTCCAGACCGACGATCCGACGAGGTTCGAAGCCTTAAAAAGGCGACAGTCCCTCGGAACTGACCTCGCATCGCACTACGGCCCTTGTACGCTTTCAATGAACAAGTTCTCCGGCGTCCAAGATCCCGGCGCCCGCCAATCCCTTCCGCGAGTCCATCCATGACGCCGCTTCTCCCTGTCGCTGTCGGTCTCTTGGGCGTGTTCAGTGCCGACCAGATCGGTCGGATCGTCGAGTCGCTGGAGCGGAATCTGCTCACCCCCATTCCGCTCTGCTTCCTGCTGGGAATCATCTGCACCCGGATCCACGGCGGCATCAAGATTCCCAAGGAACTCTACTATTCGATCGCCATCTTCCTGCTGATGTCGATCGGATTCATCGGCGGGCACGAACTGGCCCACGAATACCAGGAACATGGTGTGTCGACGATCTGGAAGCCGGCTCTGGCGACGCTGTTTCTCGGTTGCCTGACACCGATCACCGCCTATACCGTACTCCGCTACGTCGGTGGGATGTCGATCGCCGATTCGGCGGGAATCGCGGCCCACTATGGGAGCACCTCCGCCGTCACCTATGCCGTCGCCAATTCGTTTGTGGAGCAGACACAGCATCCAGCCAACAGTTTTCTCCCTACGCTCGTGACACTCCTTGAGTGTCCAGGGATCGCCATCGCATTGGTGCTGGGAGCCGCCCTGTCGGCCAAGGAACGGGCTGCACGGGCGGCGGCTGGCGGCGTGGGGAGGCCGGGCCCCCAGGCACGGCAGTCGAAACTCGTGGAAGCCCTCTACGAGGTGATGACCGGACAGTCGATCATGCTCATGGCTGGCCTGCTGGTGATCGGTTTCGTCTCCACGATGTTCATGGACGAAACCGGATTCCAGCCGTTCTACGACTTCTTTCAGAGTAAGGGGATGCTGTTCCGGGGCCTGCTTTGCATCTTCCTCTTGGAGATGGGGCTGGTGGCCGGCGAGCGACTTGGCGACCTTGTCAAGGTTGGACCGTTCCTGATTGCCTTCGGGATCCTGATGCCGCTGGTGCATGGTTTCCTGGGGGCGTGGCTGGGGCATCTGGCCGGGCTGAACCTCGGCGGATGCACGGTACTGGCGGCGATCGTGTCGAGCGCCTCCTATATCGCCGCGCCTCCGGCGGTGCGCCTGACGCTTCCCGAGGCCAACCCCACCTATTCGATCACCGCGGCCCTGGCGATTACGTTCCCCTTTAATATCGCCTTCGGGATTCCGATTTACTTCGAAATGGCGAAGTTTGTCGGCGCCGAGTGAACCCCGTGGCACGGTAGAATCATCGCCTGCTCAAACCATCGCCGGCGCCACTCCCAGTAGTTCTGCCGGTACTCAGAAACGATCCCCCGCCCCCAGACGTCGAGGAGAATCACGTGCAACTCTATCCGCTCAAGCTCGTGACCGTGGTTGGCGAAACGGTGATCATGCGAGAGATCGCTGACGAGGGCATCAAGTTCGGTGCCACCGGCTTCACGATGATGGACGTTGAGGGGCACGGTTCGCGGAGTACCCGCAACGTGATGCTCGTCACCGGAGAGGCCAAGACCAGGAAGTTGGAATTCGTGGTGCCAGGCGACATCGCCGTCGCCATTTTGGCCTATGTGTCCCACAACTACTTCGATCACTACGCCTGCATTGCCTGGCTGAGCGATGTGTCGGTGGTTCGCGGCGAGCAATATCTCGGCCACAAGAACGGCTGACCGGCGCCGCTCACTCCCACTCGATCGTCGCCACTCACTCGCACTCGATCGTCGCCACTCACTCCCACTCGATCGTCGCCGGTGGCTTCGACGAGATGTCGTAGACGACGCGGTTGATCCCCTTGACTTCATTGATCACCCGCGTGGAGATCCGGGCGAGGACGTCGTAGGGAAGGTGGGACCAGTCGGCGGTCATGAAATCCTCCGTCTCCACCGCCCGCACTGCCAACACTTCGTCGTAGGTGCGGGCATCGCCCATCACGCCGACGCTCTGCACCGGGAGGAGGACGGCGAAAGCCTGCGAGACCTGCCGCATCAAGCCGGCCCGCTCGAGTTCTTCCAGCACGATTCCATCGGCCTCCCGCAATGTCTCCAGGCGGGGGCGGGTGATGTGCCCCAGGCAGCGGACGGCCAGTCCTGGGCCCGGGAAGGGATGCCGCCAGACGAGTTTTTCAGGCAGCCCCAACTGCTGCCCGAGCCGTCGGGCCTCGTCCTTGAAGAGGTCGCGGAGAGGTTCGATGAGCTCGAAATCCATGTCGTCGGGGAGTCCACCGACATTGTGGTGGAGCTTGATCGTGGCCGCGGGGCCGTCGGGTGAGGCGCCGCTTTCGATGACATCGGGGTAGAGCGTCCCCTGTGCGAGGAACTTCGCCCCTTTGATCCGGGCGGCTTCCGCTGTGAAGCATTCCACAAACGCCTTGCCGATCCGGCGCCGCTTCTCCTGCGGCTCAGTGATCCCGGCGAGCACGCTGAGAAATTTCTCCTCTGCCGGCACCACATGGAGGTCGGTCTTAAAGTGATCGCTGAACTGCTCGATCACCGCGGCCGCCTCGTTCTTTCGCAGCAGGCCATTGTCGACGAGGATGCAGGAGAGTTGGTCCCCCACCGCCCGGCTGAGGAGGGCCGCCACCACCGCCGAATCGACGCCGCCGGAGAGCCCGCAGATCACCCTCTCGGAGCCGATCCGCTTTCGCAGTTCGTTGATTGTGCTCTCAGCGACGTCCTCCAGACGCCAGGCGCCGCTGCAGGCGCAGCTGTCGCGGAGGAAGTTGGCGAGCATCCGGCTGCCGTCGGGGGTGTGGGTCACCTCGGGGTGGAACTGCAGGCCATACACCGCGAGGCTGCGGTGTTTCACGGCGGCCAGTGGACAGGTCGCAGTCCGGGCCAGGGGGAGGAAGTCGGGGCTGACCTCGTTGACTTGATCGCCGTGGCTCATCCACACCTCGGTGGTGGCGGGGATGCCGCTGAACAGCGGATCGGTGGCGGTCACCGTGCAGGTGGCGCGACCATATTCCCGCGATGACGCCCGGCCGACTCGGCCCCCGAGAGCGTCGCAGGCCAACTGCATGCCGTAGCAGATTCCCAGGATCGGGATCCCCAGCCGAAATAGTTGCGGATCACACCGCGGGGCCCCTGCCTCGTACACGCTGGCTGGGCCGCCGGAGAGGATGATGCCCCGGGGGGCCAATTCCTCGACACGCTTGGCGGTGATGTCGTGGCGGACAATCTCGCAGAAGACGTTCTGTTCACGGACGCGGCGGGCGATCAACTGGGCGTACTGGGAGCCGAAGTCGAGGACCAGGATCCGTTCGGTCCGGGCCGCGACGGGGCCGGTCGCCGGGTGGGGGAGCGGGCGCTGGGAGGGGGCTGGCTGGGCGGTAGGCTGCTTCATGGGGGGGCTGACGGGGGCGAAGAGCGGCAAACGCGCGAGTATACGGGGCGTCGGGGGAGGTGTTCCAACGCGCCCCGAAAAACCAGCCTCCGGGGCGATGAACGGCGATCGGGAGCGGTACGATGAGCCCTTCCCGACGTTTTCAAGGAGGCCCCGTGCTCACACTGCTGACCAACGATGATGGCATCTTCGCCCCTGGACTAGCGGCGATGGAGAAGGGCTTGCGCCGCTTGGGAGAGGTGAGTGTCGTCGCTCCCTCGACGGAGCAAAGTGGGGTGGGGCACGCGATCACGTTCCTGACACCGCTGACTGCCAAGCAGGTGTACGACGGCCAGGCTTGCCGCGGCTGGGCTGTCGACGGCAGCCCAGCCGATGCCGTCAAGCTCGGCATCACGCAATTTCTCCCCCGCCGCCCCGATCTGGTCGTCAGCGGCATCAACGGTGGACTCAACGCCGGCATCAACGTCCTCTATTCAGGCACCGTCGCGGCCGCCATCGAAGGGGCCTTCTTCGGGATCACAAGCATCGCCGTTTCGCTGGAATGGGACGAGCATGCCGATTTCGACCGGGCGGCGGAGATCGCCGTCGAGGTGATCGCCGCGCTGCTTGAGCGGGCGCCGGTATCGGGCAGCCTATTCAATCTCAACATCCCCACCCGGGCCTTGTCAGGCAGCCCGGAGTTGCGGGTGGTGCCGATGAGCACAGCCCGGTACGGCGAGGCCTTCGAACGACGCATCGATCCCCGCGGTCGTCCCTACTACTGGGCCACCAACGAGCCGCCGCCGCCCCCCTCCGCCCATGAGTCAGACGTGATGGCGCTGGCCGCCGGCGCCGTCACGCTCACACCCTTGGATTACGACCTCACCCACCGCGCCGGGCTGGGGGATCTCGCCGCCGGCCACTGGCGGATCAAAGGACGCTGACAGACGTTCGCCCGCGCTTGCTCTGGAGAGCCGACCGCCTCGGGCAACTCGGGGCTGGCAGTGGATCCACAGCCGGCCAGACAAGAGCCTCTGCAAGGCCCCCCGAGGCTCTGCGAACGATCACCCCGTCGAGCGGATCACAGCCACGCCGAGGGCCAGCGCAGCCACCACGCCGAGCAGAAAGAGAATCCAGAACAGGATCGGCAGTCCGATGATTTGGATGTCGGTCCAGGAGGTCTGGAGCTGGGGCCGAGCGGCTTCACTGGCCGTCGGTTTCGGTCGCTCTTGGCCCACTGCAACGACTGCCTGAGGGCCCGCCTGGCCGCTGCCCGAGGTCCGTCCAGCCCGACTGCCCGAACCGCGATTGGCTGCGCTCGGCGCGACCGAGGTGTCGATCCATGGCAGCCCCTCGATGGCTGCGGAGCGGTTTGCCAGTGAGTCGGAACCGGTGGGGTCGCGGCCCGCACGGCCGGTGATGCTCGATCCACCAGAATCGCTCCCTGCCGCCGATGATGGGTTGCTCCCCGGAGTGGCATCGGTTCCAGAGGAACTTCCCGGGCCACTGCGAACCACCTGGCCCTGATGGCGGCGGGGGCCTTCCCCAGGTGTGCGCCGTGGGGCCCGCCGCGGTGGTTCGGTCCGTTCCCGCTGCCGCGGAGTGGCGTTTGATGCCAGCCACGCAGTCAGGGCGTCGGCCACCTCCTGGGCCGACTGCGGCCGGGCGTCGGGGTGCTTTTCCATCATCCGGAAGTAGAGTTCGGCGATCGGCGTGGGGACGTCTGGTCGCTTCTCGAGGAGATTTGGTGGCGGCTCGTGCATGTGGGCCCGGAGACGCTCGGTCAACGTGCCGCTGGCGAATGGCGCTCGCCCCACCAGCAGGTAGTAGAGGGTGCAGCCGAGGGAGTAGATGTCGCTGCGGGCGTCGGCTTTGTGGCTATCGCGGGCCTGTTCAGGCGCCAGGTAGTCGGCAGTTCCCAAGACCTTTTCGTCATGCTCCCTGGTCAACGAGGCCGCCTCATCACTCTCGGCCAGCGCCAGACCCATGTCGAGAATCTTCACCGTGCCGCGTTTGTCGAGGATCAGGTTGGCAGGCTTGATGTCGCGGTGGATCAGCCCCTCCTCATGGGCATACTCCAAGCCCGTGGCGGCTTGGCGGATGAGGTCGGCAACTTCTCGCACCTCAAGCGGGCCGTCGCGCTTGACGCGGGCGTAGAGATCGATGCCGTCGATGTACTCAAGGACGATGAAGTGGATGGCGCCGGACGACTCCAGATCGAAGGCCCGGGCGATGTTGGGATGGTTGAGTCGCGCCGACGCCTGAGCCTCGCGCTCGAAGCGGGCCAGATAGGAGCTCTGATCCACCCGCTTCACCGGCAGCACCTTGATCGCCACCTTGTGGTGGAGGACGGAGTGTTCCGCCAAGTAGACGCTGCTCATCCCCCCGGCGCCGAGCAGGCGGAGGAGTTTGTACTTTCCGAGCACGAAGCCCTTGTGACGCCCCTTCCGCAACTGGTCGAGTTGCCACGCGGTCAGCTGGCTGGAGTCGAGAAGCGCCTTGTGGAAGGCCGCCGGGACCGGTGAGGCCCCCAGATGGACCTCCCCCGACTGGTCCTTCCAGGGGGCGAGCGCCTGCTCGATACTGTCTGGATCCATCAGGCCACTGGCCCGCAGTACCCGGAGGAAGTCGTCGAGCGTTTGTTCGGAGTCACTCATGGCCAAGGGTGTCGCCTGAGGCGGGGAGACAGGTATCGTACCGCAATGCGCAGCGTTTTGCTCTATTCCCGCTCCGGGTGCCACCTCTGCGAGGAGGCCGAGGACCTCCTCGCCCACCACGCCCCGGACGCGGTGGTGATTTTTGTCGGCTCCGACGACGCCTTGGTGCGGCGTTACGGCCTCCGCGTGCCCGTGCTGGTGATTGACGGTCGGGAGGTGGCCGAGGGGCGGTTCACCGAGGAGGAACTGATCAGGGCCCTCGACGCGGCAGGGTCCTGAAGGGGCCGGGAGACTTTCGCAGGCTGAGGATAGACTGCCGGCCCTTGCCGCCGGGGATATCAAAAGCGGAAAAAGGTCAGGAATGACTTTTTCCACAGACAGCGAGAGACCAAGATTTAGAGCCCAAGATTCACCCCTCGCCTGTCGAGGGCGTCGATCAGGCCGGAGGCCGAGACGAACAATTCGGCATCCCAGCCGGCGCTGCGGGCGGCGTCGACGTGCGTCTGGATGTCGTCGGTAAAGAAAATCTCATCGGCGGGCACGCCGGTCAACAGCGCGGCAGTGTCGTAGATCTCCCGGTCGGGCTTGAGGCTTCCGACCTCGTGGCTGAGGACTGTCACCGCACAGTGCCCGGGGAGGATGGCGTACTTCTTGGCCATGAGGTGGTCCCAGTGGGGAGCGCAGGTGTTGGAGAGGATCCCCAATCGCACCCCGGCCTGTTCCAATCCGGCAATCACCGGCAGCATCGCCACATTGAGGGTGAACATGTCGCTGGCAGCGTCGGCCAACCGCGCCGGATCGGTTGTCGACCCGGTCCGCCGGGAGAACTCGTCGTGGAACCGCTCCCAGTCAATCGTTCCCCGCTCCAGATCGGCCTGCAGGCCGCCGTCGATCACCACCTCGTGGACGGTGCGGGGGGCGATCCCTGCCACCGCAGCCATTTGTCGCAGCGCGTGCTCGCGGTCGAAGGTGACGATCACGTTGCCGAGGTCGAGGTACACAAACGCGGGACGGCGGAGCGTGGGGGGCATGGTGGGGCCGACGACGGTGGATGGGGATGCGACAGACTGCCGATGGCAAGCGCCGCCAGGTTCGTGGCGGCCGATCGCTTTCCAAGGGGGTGTGCAGATACTATTCTGCCCGTTCGGTTCCGGGATAGACCGGCGTCTGCCCGGGCCCCGCCGGAGCCCGGGATTTTCCAGGTCACCGGATCCGTCCAGTCGCCCATCCCAGAGCCCCTCCCACGATCCCAGCAAGGAACCCGCGAGCCATGGCTGCGCTCAACCGCTACAGCTCCCGCATCACCCAGCCCCGCTCGCAGGGGGCCTCGCAGGCGATGCTCCTGGGCACCGGGCTGCAGCCGGCCGACCTCGACAAGGCCCAAGTGGGCATCGCCAGCATGTGGTACGACGGCAACACCTGCAACATGCATCTCGGCGAACTGGCGAAGGTCGTCAAGGACGGTGTCGGGGAGGCCGGGATGGTGGGGATGCGTTTCAACACCATCGGCGTCAGCGACGGGATCTCGATGGGCACCGACGGGATGAGTTTCTCGCTCCCCTCGCGCGACATCATCGCCGACTCCATCGAGACGGTGATGCAGGCGCAGTGGTACGACGCCCTGGTGGCGATTCCCGGCTGCGACAAAAACATGCCCGGCTGCCTGATCGCCATGGGGCGCCTGAACCGGCCCGCGATCATGGTCTACGGTGGCACGATCCGGGCTGGGCACCTCGCCGACGGCACGCCGCTTGACATTGTTTCTGCCTTCCAGTGCTACGGCGAGTATGTCGCCGGGCGGATCGACGATGCGCGGCGCGGCAGCGTCGTGCGCAACGCCTGCCCCGGGGCCGGAGCCTGTGGTGGGATGTACACCGCCAACACCATGGCTACCGCCATCGAGGCCCTGGGGATGTCGCTCCCGGACAGTGCCAGCATTCCGGCGGTCGATCCGGCCAAGCAAGATGAGTGCCGCCGGGCTGGGGCGGCGGTCCGCGTGCTTCTGGAGCGCGACATCAAACCCCGTGACATCATGACCCGCCGCGCCTTCGAGAACGCGATCGTGGTCACAATGGCCCTCGGCGGCTCGACCAACGCCGTGCTCCATCTCATCGCCATGGCCCGTGCTGTGGGCGTGGCGCTGACGCCGTCCGATTTCCAATCGGTGGCCCGCCGTATCCCCTACATCGCCGACTTGAAGCCGAGCGGCCGCTATGTGCAAGAGGATCTCCATGCCGTCGGCGGCACCAGTGGCTTCATGCGTTACATGCTCGACAAGGGCCTCCTCGACGGCGACTGCCTGACCTGCACCGGCAAGACGCTCGCTGAGAATCTGGCCACCAACAAGGGGCTGACTGCCGGACAGAAGGTGATCCATTCCGTCGAGCAGCCGATCAAGGCCACCGGCCACATCGTCATCCTCCAGGGGAACCTCGCCCCCGGGACGGCCGTCGGCAAGATCACCGGCAAGGAAGGGGCCCGCTTCGAGGGGCCGGCCCGCGTCTTTGACAGTGAAGAAGCGATGCTTGCGGCTCTTGAGCAGGGCAAGATCATGCGTGGCGACGTGATCATCATCCGCTACGAGGGACCCAAGGGGGGCCCTGGCATGCCGGAGATGCTCACCCCCACCTCGGCTTTGATGGGGGCAGGAATGGGCAACGATGTGGCCCTGATCACCGACGGTCGCTTCTCTGGTGGCTCGCACGGATTCATCGTGGGGCATGTGGTTCCGGAGGCCCAGGAAGGGGGAGCGATCGCGCTGGTCGTCGATGGTGATCGGATCGTGATCGACGGTGATTCCGGGCGCCTCGACGTCGAGGTGTCGGAAGCCGAGTTGGCCAAGCGCCGGGCCGCTTGGAAGGCACCGCCGCTCAAGGCAGACCGTGGGATCCTCGCCAAGTACATCCGCTGCGTCTCCCCGGCCAGCGAGGGCTGCGTCACCGACGAGCCGCGGTAAGCGGCAGCGCGTGCCTCTGTCCCGCCCCGGCTACCGCGGCCCAGGCAACGGAATCGATTCGATCGGTACCGGTGGGCCGGGGGCGATCGGAGCCCCTGGGGGGAGTTGTTCGGGTTGGATCGGCGCGCCGAACACCGGCCCCCGCGGCACCATCTCCGGGGGCGTCGTGGACGCCGGGCCGGGGAAGGTGATCGGCTGCGCGGCGGTGGCATCGGGGGGCTGATAGTAGGGCTGCTGTTGGGGCACCGCAGCAATTCCCAGGCGTGCCATGACCTTCGTGAGCAGACGCTGCTCAAGGAGCGGATCACGCCCCATCGGGATCCAGCCCAGCGTTGGCGTGGGATTGGCCACCGGCCGGGGTTGATCGCCCACCTGCTGGCCGAGGGTGGGCAGCGGCGTGCCGTAGCGGTAGAGGGAGTCGTCGTTGCGGAACGAGGCTCCGCCCGCGGTGGCCCGCATCGGTCGGGAGAGGTTTTCCAGTTCCTTGAGCACCACAGCCTCCAGCCTCCAGCCGGCCGGATCGGGGATCAGTCGCATCGACCCAGAACGGCGGATCGACTGGAGGGTCGACTCAAGCCGTTCGCGGAAGCCCACCGAGTCGCCGCGCCAGGGTTCCAGAAGCGTGGCGCCAGTCTGGGGATAGGTGTCGATCCGCCCCTCGGCCGGAATGCCATTGGCATAGACCACCCGCTGCTCTGCCTGGATCTTGAAATAGTCATCGACGGTATTGACCATCTGCTGCCAGATGACTTCCGCATCGAGCGGTGGGATGATGACGCTGTTCTTGGCTGCCGGCGGTGGCCCGTTGACGACCGGACCAGCAGGTCCGATCACGGTGCCGGCGGGCAACGGTGCAAACGGATCGAGGGCGGCCCCCGGTGCCGGGAGTGGCTGGACGATCGCGGGTCCGGTGGTGGATGGCAGCGGCTGCAGCGGCGCCGGGAGCGTTTGAGCCGGCGGAGGAAAAGCGAGTTGAGCGCTGGCCGTCTGGCGGCTGGCAAGTGGGCACGCCGCCGCGCCCAGCAGCACCACGAGCATCGTCCACGAGCGTCTGGAGCGGCTGTCCATCGCGAGGCATCCCACGGGCCACGGGCTGCGGCCGATCTGGACCGCAAGGGGCGGGATCGTCGCGGCGCGGGGCCGGTGGCTCAAGGCCAGTTCCGCGCCCGCCGGCGGCGGAGGGCGCGGCAGACCAGCGCGAAGCCGAGTGCGAACGAACTGATAAGAACGACGCCGATGCCGGTCGGAACCCCGACCTGATGGCGGAATACCTGGCGAGGGGAAGGGGCGAGGGATGGGGGGGAGACCGTGCCGGCCGCGGGCTTGGGGGGCTGGGTGAACGGGAGCGAATGGCCGGGGACGGCATTGTGGAGCGAGGCTGAGTCCGGATCGGCCTCGGCCGAAAGGGGCAGCGGGGGGGCGGTTTTGGTCGGCATGACGACGACTGGACGCGGCGGGACGAGGGTTGCCACGTCACGGGGGCGTTTCCAGCCGATCAGGGCGAAGCCTACCGCGAACATCGCGCCAGCATATGCCGCGACAAGCGCTCTGCGTTGCCGACGCGGCATCGACCGGGAGAGCGTTGCTGTGCGGTGACTGCTCCAGCGATCTGTGCCGTCTCGGCCCCCTTTGCGGCCGAGCGCCTCGCCAAACATGCCGACGATGCTTTCGGTGTTGCGTCCCCGGCCTCCCCTGCCCCGCCGGTGGGTGCGGAGAATGGCCCGCACATCATGGGCGTCGAGGCTCAGCTCATGGGCGATGTCGGTGACGGTCTGTTCGCCGATGAGATCGGGGCTGGCCGAATCGACGGCGTGGGGCCGGCCGAGAATGTCGTCCGCTGCGGCGACTGCGTCCTCGGGCGACAGGCCCGTGGTGGCATCGGCCGCGACCGGCAGCGACGAGAGTGTGGTGAGTGCCTGTGCCGCCGACTGAAAACGACTGGCGGGATCGTGGGCGAGAAGGCGATCGAGCCAGGCGGCGAGGTCGGCTGGCAGATCGGGACGGGCATGCGAGATCGGCGGCGGGGTTTCGGTCGTGATCCGACGGAGGAGTTTGAGTGGGCTATCGGCTGTCAGCGGTGGCCGGCCAGCGAGCATTTCGTGGAGCGTCGCCCCGAGGCTGTAGAGGTCACTTGGGGCAGTGGCGTCGTCGCCGATCGCCACCTCTGGTGCGAGGTACAAAAGCGTGCCGAGGAGCGAACCTGAGGCGGTGAGCGTGTGCTGCCGGTCGGGGCTGCGGGCCAAGCCGAAATCGGTGAGCTTGTAGGTGCCGGCAGCGGGGCCGCTGGTGGCCAGAAGGATGTTCGCCGGCTTGATGTCGCGGTGAATGATCCCCGCCGCATGCGCCGTAGCGAGCCCTGCGAGCACCTGCTGCGCGCAGTCGACGACCGTGGCAGCCGGCATCGCCCCCTGCCTCTGCACCATTCGTTGCACGCTCACCCCCGGCACCAGTTCCATCGCCAGAAATGGCGGGCTGCCGACCGGGTCGAACTCGTAGATCTGCACGATGTGGGGGGAGGCGAGCGAGGCAGCAGCGCGGGCCTCCTCGCCGAACCGTTGGCGGGCGTCGGCGTCGTCGCCCGGCAGCGGTCGGATGACCTTGACCGCCGCGTCACGGGCGAGGGCGTCGTCGCGGCCGCGGTAGACAGTCCCCATCCCTCCGACCCCGAGTTCCCCGAGAATCCGGTAACGGCCGATGCGCCGCGGACGGGTAGACGCTGCGCGAAAGGCACCGCTGCGGTCAGAAGCCGCTGGCAGGTCGTGGCGAAGTGTGTCGAGAATCTGGGAGTAGCGACCGAGTGATCGTCGGGCGTGGTCGGTGCGGAGGAATGCGGCCAAAAAATAGAGAATCAAACCGGGGAAGACGCCTGTCACCAGCCCCACCAGGGCAACGAGCAATCGCACCGGGCCGACTCGCACATCGAGCCGCCGCGCCAGCCGCCGGCAGACGCCGAGGACCATCGGCCCGGTGTCGGTGGCAGCAAAGCCGGGCAACGACTCGTCGATCGCCCCGTCAAACCACGACTGGATGACGCCAGCAGCGAGGTAGAGGAGGACTCCCGGAAGAATGCCTGTCAGGACGATGGCCGCCACGATGAGCAGCCGGACCGCCCGCACCGGTGCCTCGAGGTGGCGGGCGAGCCGCCAGCAGACGCCGAGAATGCAGGGGCCGCGCGACGCGGGGAACACCGAGCCCAGTGCCGCGAACAACCCACCGAAGGTCATCAGCATCAGCAATCCAGCGCAGAGGATGACGAGCATTTCGAGAAGGCCCAAGCCCAACATGCCGAGAAGTGTGGTCATGGGAACCTCATGGCACAGAGGCCGCGACAAGGAAGGGTGAGCGGAACGGAGTGGAGATCGAGGGGCTACAGTCCGGTGGTTTTCAGGGGGCGGTCGGCCGCCGCGGCTGGCTGCGGAGCCGCTCCAGTTCCTCCTCGATCGCGTCTGATTCCTTGAGGACCGCAAACGCCTCCTCGAGCGACGGCTTCTGGAGATCGGGACTGATCTCCGAGGCCGCCTCCATCCGCTCGATCCGTTGCTCGAGTTGGTCGAACTTCGTCACCGCATCGTACCGGGTGACGCGCTCGATGACCCCGCGGGTCCGTTCGTGGTTGCGGGCCCGCCGGTGACGCTCGACAAGCAGTCGATGCCGCTGCCGGGCGTCGGTGAGCTTCGCTTCCACCGCGTCGATGTCTTCCTTGTAACGGGCCACCACCTCGTTGCAGCCGCTGGCTTCCTGGGCGTGGGCCTTGCAGAGTTCCTCGAGTCGCCGGCGTTCACGGATCGCTTCGCGGGCCAGATCCTCGCGCCCCTTCTCGATCGCCAACCGCGCCCGCTCCTCCCAGACGCCGATCGCCGCTTCGGCGGAGGCCACCCCCCGCTCGGCCCGCTTCCGGGCGGCGATGGCACCGGCACAGTTGGCCTTCACCTCGACGAGCGTGTCTTCCATCTCCTGGATCATCAGCCGGATCAGCTTGTCGGGGTCCTCGGCGGCGTCGAGCATGGCGTTGAGGTTGGAGGTGATGATGTCCTTGAGTCGCGTGAAGACGCCCATGGGAAGCTCCTGAAGGGGGATGGAGTTGTGGCGAGGCTGGGGCTTGTCTGGATAAGAAGCAAACCCAGTGCCGGATGTCGCTGCGCAACGGAAGTGCCTTGGCAGCATGGATTTGCAGTATTTAAAACGGCTCGGCCACGGCACCTCGAGTGGCTTTAAAAGCCATCTGTGGCGAAATACACTCTTGTTTGGCGATTCAAGCCTGCCTGTGAATCATCTCGGAGTAGGGTTATGCGTATTGAGGAGGCGATCGGCCGATCGGACGCCTTTCTGGCGTTCACAGAGCGACTCTCGCGGGCGGCAGCGGTCGATCGGCCGGTGCTCCTGATTGGCGAGCGGGGGACTGGCAAGGAGCTGGCGGCTGCCAAGCTCCACTACCTCTCGCGCCGCTGGGCTGGGCCGCTTGTGACTCTCCACTGCGGGGCCCTGTCGCCGACGCTGGTTGAGTCGGAGCTTTTTGGTCACGAGGCGGGGGCGTTCACCGGGGCCACGAGTGAGCGAGCGGGCAGGTTTGAGTCCGCCGACGGCGGCACGCTGCTTCTGGATGAGATTGGGCTCGTGCCACTGGAAGTGCAGGAAAAACTCCTCCGTGTCGTGGAGTACGGCTCGTTTGAACGGGTGGGGAGTTCACGGCCCACTCGGGTCGACGTCCGCATCGTGGCCGCCACCAACGCCGATCTGCGGGCCATGGCCCGCAGTGGCCGTTTTAAGGAGGACCTCCTCGACCGACTCTCGTTTGAAGTTCTTCATCTGCCCCCGTTGCGCGAGCGTGGCGAGGATATCGCTGTTCTGGCAGGCCATTTCGCCGGCCGCATGGCCCGCGAACTCGGGTTCGACCGGGGGGCAGAGTTCACGGCTGCGGCCCGCGCAGCACTCGAAGCCCATCCCTGGCCGGGGAACATCCGCGAACTGAAGAATGTCGTTGAGCGGGCGGTGCACAGGGCCGACGGTGGGACGGTGGACGATGACGACATCGACTTCGATCCTTTCTGTCGACCGGGGGCAGGTGCGGCGGGGATGCCTGGCGCCGTCGATGCGGTCTTGAGTCCTCCGCCAGCCACGATTCCCCACGTTTCCCGGCAGTCATCACTCCCGGATGCGGTCGCTGCCCTGGAGGTGGAATGGCTCCGCGAGGCGCTCCGTGCCACCCGCCACCACCAACGGAAGGCGGCCGCTCGGCTCGGCCTCACCTACCACCAGTTCCGCGGGCTCTACCGGAAGCATGCCGGCGTGCTTGAGACATGAAAAATGCCACAGGGCCGCCCCGGGAATTATTCCCGGAACGGCCCCGTGGCAGCAGTCGCTGGCAAAGTCGGTTTTTCAGCCGGCCCCGATGCGGGACACGAGTTCTTCAAATCGGGCGGCGAATCGGGCGTGAGAGGTATGCAGGTGCTCCCCCTGGGAGATGAATTTCATCCGGTCGTCCCGGGCCAGCCCCAGATCGGCGAACACCCGCTCGAACGGGCTCCGGGAATGGGAGTACACGATGAGCAGTTTGTGCTCGTCGAGTTGCACTTCTACGGGGCGCTCGGGATGAAGGACCGCCAGAGCGGTGCAGCCGTCGTCGAGGAGCAGGTCTTCGAAGTCCCAGAGGATGCTCTCCAGCACAGTGCGATCGATCCCCTCACGGGTGAACTCGAGCGGTGCCTTGCCGTCGCCGTGGGAAGACTCGAGGACCACATCGACCGACTCGCCGACCGGGTCGAGGAGACGGAGGAGGGTGTCAAAGAGGTCCTCGCTCGAGACCGCCCCCACCAGGGCCGGCAGCCGGCTGCCACTGGCATCGACGTAGGTGTCGAAGCGGTAGCCGGCCTGGGGAACAACGTCGAGCTGCCAACTGGGGCGGACGGCGTCGGTGAGGGTGAAGCGACCGTACCGTTTCCGGGCCAAATGGGCCTCTAGCATCGCCCGATCGGGGCGCGTGGCATGGTCGGCAAGGGACGGGGTGCGGCGGCCGGACTGGGTGGCGTCCAGGTATTCGTCAAGGAATCGCATGATGATGGACCGGGGGATGCGGTGAAGTGGGGGGGGGCGGAAGAGGGTTTGAAGGCCTCTGTCCGCGACTCGCACAAACCTAGGCCACGCTTTCCCGCCATGCGCCGCTGGCAGGGCAACCGTGCCAGATTCCCCGCCGCCGGGCAGTGGTCGTTGCCCTCCGGCCCTCCGACCCTCATAATCCGCGCTTTTCCGCGAGCAGGAGGCACCTCATGGACGGGAAAATCGTCGCCGTCGGGATCACCTTTGACGACGTCCTGCTGGTGCCTCGGCATTCCAGCGTCGTTCCTGCCGATGTGGACGTCTCCACCCGCCTCACCCGCGGCATCAGCCTCAACATCCCCATCATCAGTTCGCCGATGGATACGGTGACCGAGAGCGAGATGGCGATCGCCCTGGCCCAGGAAGGGGGGCTGGGGGTGATCCACAAAAACCTCTCGATCGAGCGGCAGGCGGAGGAGGTCGACAAGGTCAAGCGGAGCGCCAACGGGATCATCATGGATCCTGTCACCCTGCCCCCTACCGCGACTGTGGCCCGGGCCCGGGACGTGATGGATCAGTACAACATTTCGGGGGTGCCGATCACCACCGAAGGCCGGAAGTTGGCGGGGATCATCACCCGCCGCGACTTGCGGTTCCTGGAGAGTGGCGACACGCCGATCGCCGACATCATGACCGCCACCGGACTGGTGACGGCCACCGGCAACGTCACCCTCGACGAGGCCGAGAAGGTGTTGATGGCCAACAAGGTGGAGAAACTCCTCCTCGTCGATGGCAGGGGGATGCTTACCGGGCTGATCACCATCAAAGACATCGACATGATGAAGCGCTTCCCCAACGCCTGTAAAGATGGGCAGGGAAGGCTACGGGTCGGTGCGGCGGTGGGAGTGTTCGACTTTGAAAGGGCCGAGAATCTGATCTCCAAGGGAGTCGATGTGCTGGTGGTCGACAGCGCCCACGGCCACTCCACCAACGTGATCGAGACCGTTGCGGCAATCAAGAAACGCTGGGCAATCGAGGTGGTTGCGGGGAACGTGGCAACTCGGGAAGGCTGTCGGGATCTCATCAAGGCTGGCGCGGATGGTGTCAAAGTTGGGATAGGTCCCGGGTCGATCTGTACTACACGGGTCATCTCTGGTGTCGGTGTTCCCCAGATCACGGCGATCTGGGAAGCCGCGGCGGAGGCGGCAAGTGCCGGCGTGCCGGTGATCGCTGACGGAGGTATTCGCTACTCGGGAGACATCACCAAGGCGCTTGCCGCGGGGGCCCACAGCTGCATGCTCGGCGGATTGCTCGCCGGCGTGGCGGAGAGCCCAGGTCAGACGGTGCTCTTTCAAGGGCGCACGTTCAAGGCCTACCGCGGCATGGGATCGCTCGGGGCGATGGTTCAAGGATCGAGCGAACGCTACCGGCAGCGGACAACGGGCCGCGGCGGCGACAAGTTGGTTCCGGAAGGGGTGGAGGGACGAGTGCCCTTCAAGGGCCCCTTGAGCGTGTTTGTTTACCAGCTCGTCGGCGGCCTGCGGGCCGGGATGGGCTACTGCGGCACGCGGACCATCGAAGAACTCAGACGCGATTCCCGGTTCATCCAGGTTTCCGCGGCCACCGTGCGGGAAAGCCATCCACATGACATCGTCATCACGCAGGAAGCTCCTAATTACAGCGCCCATCCAAAGCAGGAGTGACGCAGCGGCTCTCTCCCTGCTTCGGATCCCCCTGCCCTCCCGAGTGATGGCGGCCGTGGTCGTGTTGCTCGCCACATCTGCCGCGGGCATCACCCGCGCTGCCGACGTGGCGGATGGGGCGAGTCAGGCGGTGACCAAGGCTGCCGCTGCCGCCGAGCAAACGCTGCCGGGAGTCGGGAATCCGGCCACAGCCGCCGGCGACGACAGCCCATTGAAGGAGAGCGAATCCCCGGCCGATGCCGCCGCGGACGGAGCCGCCAAACCTGCTCCTCGTGCAGCCGAGCCCGCGCCACCAAGGCGGCGCAGTAGCCTGCCTGAAAGGGAGATCACGCCACGTGGCGACCGCAAGGGGGAGGCTGGGCCCGCCGCCGAGAGGCAGCAGGAACGGGAGCGAGAGCGGGAACGGGAACGCGCCGCCAGTGACGCCCGAGACGAGGCGCGGTCGAAGTCGCGCGACGCTGGCGTCGCCCGGAAGGAGGCCAGCCGACGGGATCCCTGTGCGGAGTCCTCCAAGGGCTGTCGGGAAGCCCTCCAACTGCTCCGCGACGACGACATCGCTTTCATCGACCTCGACATCCGTGTCGGCGGCACGCCGGGCAACGACTACCCGTGTGAGTGTCGCCTGGAAGGAGAGGTCTTCCGCACCCGCCGTTTCGCCTCCACAACCATGACGTGGAAGGCGGCCGGCTACTGCCACAAGCCACTCTTTTTCGAGGACTGGGAACTGGAACGCTACGGGCACTCTCGCGGGATGTTCCTCGATCCGTTCATCGCCGGAGCCCACTTCTTCACCACGCTGCCGATCCTCCCCTACAAGGCGGGCATGCAGGCCCCCTGGGAGTGCGTCTATCCGCTCGGCTATTACCGGCCGGGAGACTGTGCTCCTTGGACGGTGCCCGCAGTGCCCTACAGTCCCCGGGGGTTCGCTGTCGAGGCGGCAACCGTCACGGGGTTGGTGTTCCTGCTCCCGTAAGCAGTCAGTGGAAAAAGCTCAAGGATGACTTTTTCCCCGGGCGTCAGATGCGACTGCCGTGGGTGCGGATGGTGGCGATGTAGGCGTAGCGGCGAGCCACCGACTCAAACTGCACGTCCGCCCGTCCCGATTCCCCCAGATCGACCAACGCGTCGTGGACTTCCGGCCGGTAGTGGACGTGAAACAGCGAGAGCCACTTCTTCAGCCCCGCTGCGAACACCGCCGGCAGATCCTTTTGATCCCAGAAATCGACGATCAGCAACTCGCCGCCCGGCTTGAGATTGGCAAGTGCTGCGTCGATCGCCCCCGGCCAGGTGGGCACCATCGACAGGCAGTAGGAGAAAAAGATGGTGTCGAAAGGTTCCTCGCGGCCGAACATCCGCCGGGCGTCGAGCTGCTCCGCGAGCCCTTGGCGGAGCACGACCTGTGGCTTGCCGGGGCCTCCCCCAACGGCAGCCTGCACACTCTTTCCCGCCGTCTCCAGCATTTCGTGCGAGGCGTCGAGTCCGTAGAGGAGGCCAGGTTGGCTGCGTCTGGCGAGCTTGATGAGGTTGCGGGCGGTTCCGCACCCCACCTCCAGCGTTGCCGAGTCGGCAGCGGTTGAGATCTTGTCGAGGAGGCGATCGCGTCCGAGCAGGTAATAGCGTCTGGTGAAGTCGTAGATGTGCCGGGTGACCCGGTACATCCGATCCATCGCCACTGCCTGGTCAGATTGCCTGGCGCCGTGATTATTCGAAGACGAACGAGGACCTTGGGCCGCGGGTGGGCCGCCGGCGGGATCAGTCATGAGTGCGCCGATCCTCCGCTGCCTGTGCCGAGTGATGCCTGAGAGGGCTGCGAATCGGCCTTCCGGTAGATGTGGAACATCCCGTAGATCGCCGAGCGGTCCTCGGCGTGGAGGCGACGGGCCTCATCCTGTTCGCAGACGAATTTGCTGCTGGTCGAGGGGCTGAGGGCCGCATCGACGGGGGACTTTTCGCCGGCGGTGCGGAAGATCACCCGGGTCTCGGGGGCCCCGACCGTCGCGATCAGGTCCCAGAGCTCCTCAATCACCGCCGGTGGCATCCAATCCTGGCTGTCGAGGAGGATGAAGCCATTGAGGCCACCTGGCTTCTCCGTGCGGAGATAGTCCGCCAATGAAGCAACGTGCGTCTCAACCCGATCGACCATTGATTTGACAGTCTCGTAATTCTCCGGCTTGAGGTAATCGGGGAGGGCCTTGCGTTCCTCGTGATCGTAGCGCCTCCCGAAGGCCTGCCAGGCAAAGTAGTTGTCGTTGAGGGGGAATCCGCAAGCCAAACGACGGACCCGGTCCCGGTACATGTCGAATAACTTGGCCCCGTTGTTTCCCTGTTCCTCGAGCATCGCGGCATGCTGGCTGGGGGGAATGCCGAGACTGTAGACCGCCACCGGTTGCCGGCCCATCCAGCGGACGATTCGGTTTTGGAACAACGGATCGAACAACTCGTCAAACACCTTCTCCTGCTCAGCGACTGTCTTCGCCGTGAGCAACCGCGAGGGGTCGCGGCCCATGGCCCTGGCGAGCCCGTGGACCACGCGAAAGAACTGGCCGAGTTTGGCCTGCTCGTAGAGTCCGCGCTTGAAATAGCCGATCCGCTTTGGCCCTACCGTGCGCCCCGGCCAGTCACTCGTCTCCCAGAATGAACGAGTCATCGGGTCGAGGTGATCGCGGAGATAACGCTTGTAGTTGCCAACGTTGTCGGGATGCCGGCCGTAGCCGAAGAAATTGTAGAAGGTCTCGTAGTCGGGAAGGTGCTTGATGGCGGCGAGTTTGAGCCGCGTCAAAGCCATGTGGTTGGCATTGAGATCGACCGCCACGATCCGCTCGGGCCGGTGGATCAGATAGTTGAGGACGTTGCAACCGCCGCTGGAGATCGTCAGCAGGCGGGAGTGGGGCCCCATCCGCAGTGCCTGGGCGTCGACCCGCGGATCCTCCCAGATTTGGTTGTAGACAAAGCCCTTGAACCACATCGTGAACATGCGTTCGAGGATGCCCCGCCGGCTGGTGGCGCGATGGTGGTGCACCGCTTTGCGCAGATGGGCAGACGTCGCGGCATGCGCCGCATCAGCATGAGCTGCGGGGGGGCGGGCGGGAGATCGCTGCATGGGGAAGTGGCTCAGGGCGGAGGGAGGGGCCGACAACGCCGCCAAGTGTACCGCAGCCGATCGCCTCAGCGGGAGGGGACTGGCGTTCCAGGGGGGCGGAGAGAGAGTCGTCTCTTGGGGGGCGCTAGTCGAGAAGTGGAAAAAGGTCAGGGATGACTTTTTCCACGGGCAGCGAGCAGGCTGTGGATACATAGCCTGCCCGACTGCACGAGGCGGTCGAGAGTGCGTAGCACTCAAAAAACCGGAGGTTTTTCAAGTGGAAAAAGGTCAGGGATGACTTTTTCCACGGGCAGTTAGCGGCCCGCATCGGCCGGGATCAGCGGATTGTCCGGAGGAGGAGCGGACTGGTCGATGGCGCGCGACAGGGTGGCGACGGCGTCGGCGAGTTCCCTCCCCAATTCCACCACAGAGTTTTCGGAGGCCGCTAAGTCCCTTGTGGCACCGGCAAGCCGGGCGGCGAACGCACCGGCGGAGCGGTCCGCGGCGGTAACGTCCGACTTCCAGTGGGTCAGATCGTCTGCCAGTTCGGCCTGCTCCTGCTGCCGGTCGGCGATTTCCTTCTGTGTACTGGTTTTGGCCAGTTCGAGTTGCTTGATCGAGGAGTCGATCGACCGCTTGTCTTCCTCGAGGATCCGCCGCATCACCACCAGTCCGTTGACGTCGATGGGAAGCGATGGCCCCTTGCCATCCCCATCCACCTGAAAGGCGCCGGCTCCCCGCAGGGCGACATTTCCATCGGCTAGGGGCCGGCGGAAGATCACCGCCGTAATGGCCACGACGCCCTCCTTCTCAAGCGTTTTGGCTGAATCGAGATCAAACATGGCAGTCCGGCCACTGTCGAACTCCAAGGCTTCCCCCTGCTTCCGTGGGAAGGAGTGGGGTTGCTTGAACTCGACATTCGCCCAGTAAAGCCCCGGGGGAATCGACCACGTCGAGGTGAATTCCGCTCCCTCTTTTTTGAGCGTCGCCACCTGTTCGGCCGGCAATGAGGGGAGCAGGTCTCCGGCCTTGAAGCGGGAAAGGGTGCCATCGGGCCAGGTGTACGAGAAATCAGCATTGAACACGACGCGTGCCCAGTGGACCCCAGGCGGCGGCGTTTCTGATTGCGTGGGGTCTGAAACCGTGCGGGCGACCGCGGTCGGACTGCCAGGGACGGCACTTCCGTCGTCGCCGCCAGCAGCGGCGCTCTCCTCAGCGTGAGATGCCAGCGGGTCTTCGGCAGCCACCGCGCCGCCGACGACCGTGTCGTGCAGGCGAAACTCCTCGAGCTTCAACTCCAGGTGCTTGAGCATTTCCTCGGGGTCGCTCTTCGATGGTCGTCCGGGAACGGGGTTCGATGGGTCGGGCAAGGTGGCCGCTGGATCCGCTCCCTCGGTGCCAGGCGCCGCCGGAACCGGCGTGCGGTAGAAGGCGAACGAGCGATCGATAGGCAGATCCTCGTAGACCGCCACTTCGCCACGTGGCATGGCCAGTGCCCGCTGATCGGCAGCATCGGGCACCGAGATTGTCGACACCGTGAAGACGTTTTTGTCGGCGGACTCGACGCGGAAGGCCCCGACAAAGCGCCCCCCTTGTTCGATCGGAGTGGTGTCGAAGACGTAGAGTTCGGCGCCAGAATTGATCGTGGCGTTCTCGATCCCCTCAATGGTGATACTCCCCGGCTGGCCGTTGGCCGGAGGCACGAAAGCCGCCCTGTCCCAATGGCGGCCCCGCCAGGTGTTGATGCGGTCAAGAACCCGCGACCACCGCTTGCGTTCGTCTTCGAGAACCACCAGCGACTTGGATGACGGGTCGGGGCGAAGCGCTGTGCCGGTGGCAGGGACAAGCGCCTCGCGTTCCTTGACCAAGGCCGCCTGGTAGGTGTTCACGACCTTCCGCCATTCGCGCTCCCGCTGGCCGAGCATCCCCACCAATGCGAAAAATCCCACGGCCGACAGGAGCACGAGCCAAGCGGCCGCCACCGTTCCCCAGCTCCATCCCTTGTGTCCAATGGCAAGGGCGATCGCCCCCACGAGGAACAAGACTGCGATGATGATCAGCGGGATCAGCGGCATGCGTCACCAGTGGACCGGAGGCTTCTGGAAGCGGGAGGTCTGGCGAGCGGCCTCCGCCCGGGAAAACACCCCCAGTGGGAGTATAGCCCTGGCCCCCTCGATTCCCCTTCCTCGTGAGTCTTTCGATTCAGCCGGCGGTCAATCTTGAGCAAACACCCTTCCCGCGTCGCATCCGGTCGACACGGGTGTGGCGGGGGCGTCGCCCTGGGGCGACCTGCGAGGCTCCGCTGGAGCCGCTTGATGCTCACGAAAAGCCATAAAAATGGCACTTAAAGCCATAAAAAGGCCCCGCGGTCGGTGGCCCGGTGGCTTTGGCATCGGTCGTGCATGGGAAAGAAGGGGGCCCAGGTGGGCCAGCCGTACTTCGCTCCCAAGGAACACCCATGCGCCGCTCCACCGAGGTTGTCTCCCCCGCCCTGCTCCGTGCCGTCAAGCCAGCGGTCAAGGCTGTTGCCAAACCATCCGTCAAGGCCGGTGCGATCCGCAAAATCGGTGCCATCGATGACCCGGTCCGCCTCTACTTGCTGCAGATGGGGGGAATCCCGCTGCTCACCCGGGAGACCGAGGTCTCGTCGGCACGGCGGATCGAGTGCTGGCGCCGGAAGTTTCGCGACACGCTCCTGGCCAATGATCTGGTGCTGGCGGGAGCGATCGAATTGCTGGAGAAGATCCGGGCCGGAAAGGTCCGGCTCGATCGGACCATCGAGGTCTCGGTCACCAACACCCGCGAAAAGAAGCTCGCCCTCCGTCGGCTGGGGCCGAATCTGGTGACGCTGCACCGCATTCAGGAAGAGAAGAAAGAGCTCTTCCGGACTGCCATGTCCAAGAGCCTGCCGATGGAGGTCCGCCGCACCGCCTGGCGGCGTCTGGTCAGGCAGCGCAACAAGGCGGTGCGTTTGGTGGAGGAGATGAATCTCCGGATCCAGAAATTGATGCCGCTGGTCCGCGAGTTGCGGGCCGCAGGCAGCCAGCTCGACGACCTCACCAAGGAGATGGCAGGACCGTTGGGACGCGACCCCAAAGAGCGTGAGGCACTCAAGCGCCGCTGCCGCGGAATCCTCCTCTCCGTCCGGGAAAGCCGCTGTACGCTGAAGAAGCGGCTCGGCAGGCTCGACGAGATGCAGGGGAAGTACGATGCCGCCAAGCGGGATCTTGCCGCCGGCAATCTCCGCCTGGTGGTCTCGATTGCCAAGCGGTACCGAAACCGGGGATTGACGTTCCTGGACCTGATCCAGGAAGGAAATTCCGGGCTGATGCGGGCTGTGGATAAGTTCGAGCACGCCCGGGGCTTCAAGTTCTCCACGTACGCGACGTGGTGGATCCGTCAGGCGATCACCCGGGCGATTGCCGACCAGAGCCGGACGATCCGTGTGCCGGTGCACATGATCGACACCATGACCAAACTGCGAAACGTCGCCCGCGACTTCCGCCAGCAGCACGGCCGGGAAGCCACGGTGGCTGAGTTAGCGGAAAAGGCTGGGATGACCGTCGACGAGGCCACCTGCGTGTGGCGGATGTCGCGGCAGCCGCTCTCGCTCGACCAGCCGGTGGGCGAGGGGGAGGAACTGGGATACGGTGACTTTCTCAAGGACCACCGCGAGGTGGATCCGCTCCGGAACGTCAACCAGCAATCTCTCAAAGATTCGATCGGCAGGGTGCTCGACGGCCTCTCCTACCGGGAGCGGGAGATCATCCGCCTCCGCTTCGGGCTCACCGATGGATACGCCTACACGCTCGAGGAGGTGGGGTCGATCTTCAGCGTCACCCGCGAGCGTGTCCGACAGATCGAGGCCAAGGCGGTGGAGAAACTCCGCCAGCCTGGGTTTCAGCACCATCTGGCGGGATTCGTCGCCGACGGCCAACTTGAAAAGATGGGGCTGCTGCCGATTTCCCGCTCGGCCCCATCCCGATTGTCTGTGCCGATCGCTGCAGGTGCAGCCGGCGACGAGGATGGCCACACCCTCCACTTCCGGAATTCGAGCCCGGCGAGCGGATTGGTGAGTGCCGAACTGGAATCGGCCTGCAGCTGAGTGCCGTCAACGTCAACGATCAGCCGAGCGTTCGTCCGCGGCAAATCCGCGGGCGAACAGGAAGCGGTTCGCGGCGAAGCCGGCGGGGTGGTTGCGCCGCCCCGCCGGCCGCCGTGAAAAAAACCGGCCCGATCACCAGATGCGGAGTGACCACACCCGGTCGCACCCGCAGGCGGCATGGATCAGGCCTTGCACTCGTCGAGTGCCTGCTGGAGTTTGACCTTGGGCTGCACGCCCATGAACTGCTGGACCAAGCGGCCACCCTTGAAGATCATCAGGGCGGGGATGCTCGAGACTTGGTACTGCATTGCGATGTCGCCGTTGTCGTCCACGTTCAGTTTCCCAACCTTCACAGTGCCCTTGTTCTCGGCGGCCAGTTCCTCAATCGTGGGGCCGATCATCCGGCACGGACCGCACCACGGTGCCCAGAAATCGACCAGCACCGGCACATCCGAATCGAGTACCTCGGACTGGAAATTGTCGGTGGTGAACTCCATCGCGCTTCCTGCCATCGCATCGACTCCTTCAATTCTGCGGGGCTCGTCGTCAGAATGCCTCGGGTCCGCGGTGGCCCGTGGACGATTCCAGCGAAGTATAACGGCGGCTGCGCCGGGGCAAGTCACGTGAAATCTCCGACACACCAGCTTCTCCACGTCATCCGGCTCCAGGCGGCCTGGGAGGCTCCACGGAAGTCCGCCGGGACAGACTGCCAGTGGGTGAGGAGATTTGGCCGGCCGCCAGGAATCGCTCCGGGGGAGCGGCTCCACCTGATGGTCGTTTTCCATGCTGCCGGAGATGCAGCCGGCCGCTGCGGCCGGATGGAGATCCGCCTCAATGGCAGCCTGCTGCTGGCCGGAGAGGGAGGCGGCGCTGGTTTGGACGGTGCAGGGATCGACGTGACTGAGATTCTTCTCCAGCGGAATGAGCTTTGCCTGCGCCTCCCGGAGCCTGCGTCGGGCTGGGAGAACGCCCAGCCCATTCCATCCGGCGACGACGATCTCCCTCGGGCACCACTCCCGGAGTCGGTTGCTTGTGTCTGGATCGAGGTCCGCCGAGCGGAAGTGAGCTCTCCGGCAGGCGGTTGAAACCACCTTCCCGTGGCGTTCATCCTTGACCTCCCCCTGCATGATCGCTAACACCACAGAACAAATGGTGACGAGTCAGCGGCCATGCCGGCTGTCGAAAGACGACTGGCGTGGATCGGAGCCCGGGGTGCATCGCCAGCCCGAAACAAAGCCCCCCGCAGCCAATCGAACCCGCAGCCAGTCCAACCCGTCCCCCAACACTAGGAGGTCCTCGTGTCCTTGATCCGTGTCGGTTCCAACAGTACGTACGCTGACGGTTGGAGCAATGTGTTCGGAAAGGTGAAGTCTGCCCCCAAGTCCAAGGTCAGTGCCGCGAAGACCAAGACAAAGTCGGCCAAGCCGAAGGCAGCGAAGAAGAAGCCCCGGCGGTAAGGCCTGACTGCGCCCCTCGTAAATCTGGACTGAGCGGTCTTTCAACCACTGGCGGAAGAACGCTGCCCGAGGGCTCTGGCCCGGTCGGCAGCGGCCACAACGGCGTCTATCAGCGCCGCTCGGACTGCCCGTTGCTCAAGCACGGCCAGTCCGGCGATGGTCGTGCCACCGGGACTCGCCACCCGGTCTTTGATCTGGGCGGGATGCTCACCGGTTTCGGTGATCAGGGCGGCGGTGCCGGAGAGCGTTTCTGTGGCCAGGGCGAGGGCAAGCGCCCTCGGCAGGCCAGCCTTGACACCGCCATCGGCGAGCGCCTCCACCACCAGAGCCACGAATCCGGGGCCCGATCCGGAGAGACCGGTGACGGCGTCGAGCAGATGCTCATCGACCTGGTGAACACTCCCCACCGCTCCCAGCAGGCGGGCGGCTTGGGATGCCGCCTCTGCTGGCACCTCCGGCGACCGGCAGAGGGCCGAGACCCCCTTCCCCACCAGGCAGGGAGTATTGGGCATCACGCGGATGATCCGCCTTGATCCCAACAGCGTCTGGAGGCTGTCCATCGACAGGCCAGCCACAATCGAGACCACTGTGGCCCCACTCGGCAGCGCCGCGGCGAATTCAGCCGCGGCAGCGACGACGTGCTGAGGCTTGACCGCCAGGAACACCATTCCGGCGCCAGCGACAGCCGCGGCGGCGGAAGGAGCGAGGCCGATGCCTGGAATCCGGGCGGCCAGCCGGTCACGGGCCGCCGGAACCGGATCGTAGACAGTGATATCGGCTGGTGTGAGCAACCCGGCCCGGCAGAAACCCTCTGCCAGGGCCAAGGCCATCTGACCGCCGCCGATCATGGCCAGCGGGACGATAGCGCCGCCGGAATCGATACCAGAAGCACTGTGCTGCGACGCGGGAACACTCATCGGTTGGCCTCCGCCGATCCGGGCGCGGGGACAGCCGGGAGGTCGTTTTCAATCGCCTCTAAGTTCGGACGCGAGAGCCACAGTTGGCTCGTCGATCGCTCGCCGTCCCGGCTGGCAGTCCACATCAACAGCTCTCCGTCGGGTGAAAACACCGGCAGGACGTCGGCTCCACTGTGATCGGTAAGGCGGAGTGGCGGGCCGGCCCGGAAGGTGTCACCGTCAGTTTCGTAGCGTGCCACCCAGAGGTCGTAGTTGGGCCGCTGTGTGGGGTCGGAGTGGTCGGCGCCGGTCCAGATCAGCCAGGGCTTCGTGGGATGCCAGTACGGCGCCCAACGCACCCCCTGCCCTGCCGTCAACGCCACATCGGCGCTGCCGTCGTCGCGCAGCACGTGGACCTGGAGCAGGTCCTTCTCCACGCGGTCGGTGCGATAGCAGATCCAGCGGCCATCTGGGGAGAAGAACGGGCCGCCGTCGTAGCCGGGCTGGTTGGTGATCTGGCGGACGTTCGTGCCGTCGGCGTCGGCGATGTAGATGTCGGCATCGCCATCGCGGTCGCTGACAAACACGATCCTTTTCCCGTCGGGAGAGTAGGAGCATTCGGCGTCGTAGCCAGGGCTATCGGTGAGCCGGCGCAGGTTGCTGCCGTCGAGGGCGGCGGTGAAGATTTCCATCTGGGGATCAAAATCCCACTGGTAGCGGCGCCGTCGACCTGTGCGGGCATCTTCCTCCGCCTGGGCCCGAGCGAGAGCTTCCGTCGTATCGAGCTTGGGATCGAGGTGGCTTGAGGCGAACAGCAGCCGCTTGCCGTCGGGTGAGAACCAACTGCAGGTGGTCCGGCCACGCCCCGAGCTGATGCACAGAGGCGTGGCGATCCGCGGTGCCTGGGAGTCGAAGGGCTGAATGTAGATCTGGTAGAACGGGTAGCCCTGTGGCACCCCCTGGTAACAGATCCGACTGGAGTCGGGGGAGAAGTAGCCCTCCCCCGCTTTGGTGAGGCCATCAGTGATCTTGATCGGGGCCGAAAGATAGTTGGCCTCGAGGTCCGCCCCGTTGCGAGCAGGTGCAGAGCCTTGACTGGGCTCCTTTTCCGGTTTGCTGCTGGGACTGTCCGCGGCGGGGGAGGCAGGCATCCAGAGGCAGCCCGCACCGGGACAGAAGATGGCAGCCGAGCAGGCGACGACGAGATTGATCCACCGGCCAGCCCTCGGCGGGCGGGGGGGGGCGTGATTGTGCATCTGGAACAGGGGCTCCAAGCAGCCTGGGTTGAAGGATTTTCCCGACCCGCCCAGTATACGTCGGGCGCTGCCGGTCGCGGACCGGAAAACGCCCTGATCCGGAGTCGTCACCATGGCCTGGAGGCATGCATGAAGATCTACACCAAGACTGGCGATGCGGGGGAGACGGGGCTCTTCGGTGGTCCGCGGGTGCGGAAGGACCATGCCCGGATCGAGGCCTTCGGCACCGTCGACGAACTCAACAGCCATCTGGGGCTGATCCGCACGCTCCCCGGCACGGGCGTGATCGACGAACTGCTCCGCCAGATCCAGTGCGATCTGTTCGAACTCGGCGCCCAATTGGCGACCCCGGGCGACGCCCTGGAGCGGATCAGCCTTTCCCATGTGGAGACTCTGGAGAAGGCGATCGACCGCCACGAGGAACTTCTTCCCTCCCTGTCCTCGTTCATTCTCCCCACCGGCACTCCCTTAGCGGCGGCGGTGCATGTCGCCCGCACGGTGTGCCGGAGGGCCGAACGCCGCGTCGTGAAACTGGCGTCGATGCCCGATACGGCGATTCCCGTCAACGCCATTGAGTATCTCAACCGCCTTGGCGACCTGCTCTTCGTCCTCGCCAGGTACGCCAACCGTCAGGAGCGGGTGGCGGACGATCCCTGGCAGCCTTCACGGAAGTGAGCATGCCGCAGTCCGCTGGGAAAGACGTTGCTTTGACGGCGTTCCGCCCGTCCGTGATCCGGGCCCGGGTGGCTCTCGGTGAACTGCGGGAGGCGATGGCTGCCTCCCACGGAGCGGGGGTAGCCGCGGTGGAGACGGCCGCCAGAGCCTCTGACGCCACTGACAGCCTCGTGGACGGGCTCTGGCAGGCGGTGGTCGCCGATCTCCCCCCGGGGGGAGCGAGCTTGCTTGGGGGTCGGCTGGTGCTGGTGGCCCATGGCGGCTACGGGAGACGCGAGATGGCTCCCTTCTCCGACGTCGACTTGATGCTCTTGCATGATCTGCCGGCAGCCGGAGACAGCGGGAGCGAGTTGCTCACAGCCTCAGCACGGCGGCTGCTCCAGGATCTGTGCGATGCCGGTGTCGAAGTGGGGCAGAGCGTGCGGACGGTTGACGACGCGGTCCGGCTGGCACGGACCGATGCGGCGGTGATGAGTTCCTTGATCGATGCCAGGCCGTTGTGGGGAGCCGGCGACCTTCTCCAGCGGCTCGCCGAACAGCTGCGTGGCCTGGCCGCACGGGGACAACCACGGCTGACGAGGCTGCTGCTGGAGGCCCGTGCAAGCGAGAAGGCGAAGTATGGCGAGTCGATGTCGCTCCTCGAGCCAAACGTCAAACGTTCCCCCGGTGGGCTGCGGGACATCCAGATGGTCCGCTGGTTGGGGTTCATGGCCGAGGGCACGAGCGATCCCGGCACGCTTGCCGAGCGGGGGGTGATCTCCTCACGCGACGTGCAGACGCTCCGTGCCGCGGCCGAATTCCTCACGGGGGTCCGCATCGATCTCCACCTCCATGCCGGGCGGTGCGCCGACGATCTCACCCGCGACCACCAGCAGCGGCTGGCCCGGCAAGCGGGGATCCTGCCGCTGGGAGGCTTGTTGCCGGTGGAGCGGATGATGCGGGATTACTTTCGCCACACCCGCGGAGTGCTGGGAGTTGTCGAGGGGCTCGAGGCCCGCGGTCGTAGGCCCCACCGGTTGCGGAGCTGGGTGGAGGGGATGCTTGGCCACCGGATCGAGGGTCGGTATCTGGTGGGCCCCACAGCTCTTCAGGTGCTCCCTGACGCCCGGGACGAGGTGGCTGCCACTCCGGCGGCGATCCTCCGCCTCATAGAACTTTCGCAGCTCTATGGACTGCCGATCGACGCGGAGAGTTGGCATGCCATCCGCGCGGCCAACACGCTCCGAGTGGATGCCAGCGAACTTCCGCAGCACAGCGGCGACGCCGCGACGGCCGGGCCCGATGTTGGCTGGCTGGCACCGCGTCGGGACGCGTCCCCGGTGGGTGATGATCCTCCATCGCTGTTGGCAGAGGAGCGGGAGCGGTTCCTCGCAATCCTCGAAAGGCCGCAGCGGATCGGCGAATCGTTGCGGAGGCTGCACGAGATCGGGCTGCTGGAGCGGCTCATCCCCGATTTCGCCCATGCCCGCGATCTGCTGCAATTCAACAACTACCACAAGTACACCGTCGACGAGCATTCGATCCGGGCTGTCGAACTCGCGGCGGCACTGGCGGGCGACAGTGGGTGGCTCGGCGACGTGTGGCGACAGATCGGCCGGAAACGGGTCTTGATGCTGGCGCTGTTGATTCACGATCTCGGCAAGGGCTACGAGGAAGACCACAGCGAGGTGGGGCGGAGGATTGCAGTCCGGATCGCGACGCGGTTGGGGCTCACCGAGAACGAAGTGAAAATCGTGGAATTCCTCGTCCACCGCCATCTCGTGATGGCCCATCTCGCCTTTCGCCGCGATGCTTCCGACGAGAGTTTGGTCGTTCGTCTGGCGTGCGATGTTGGATCGCCGGAGGTGCTGCGGATGCTCTCGGTGCTGACCGCATCGGACGTGGCTGCGGTGGGGCCAGGGGTATGGACAAAATGGAAAGCGGATCTTCTCCGCGACCTCCACCTCCATACCCTCGGTGTTCTCGATGGCGAGAGCCCGTCGGCGCTGGCCGAGCGGCACCGGCGCGATCTTGAGGGCCTGCTCGCGGAATGGGAGGTGGACGATCCGGTGGTGCGGATCGGACGCCAGCTCCCAATCTCCTACCTCCGCGATACCCAGCCCTCACGGATCATCGAGGAGTTGGTGCAATTGGCGAGGCTGCCAGCCGACAAGGCATTTGTGGCAACCCGTTGGCAGCCCGAGACATCCACCCTGGCGGTCACGGTCGGCACGCGCGAGGATGTGGCACCGGGGGTCTTCCACCGGCTCACCGGGGCGCTGGCGGCAGAGCGTCTGGAGGTTCTTGCCGCCGACATCCACACGCTCGACGATGGCCTGGTGATCGACCACTTCGTGGTCCTCGACCCCGACTACGCCGGCGCCCCGCCCGCCGACCGGCTGGCCGACATCTCGGCAGCGATCCGCACGGCCTTGAAGGCGGAGGCAGTGCCGGAGATTGCGCGGCGGCTCAACCCGCTCGCACCGCGCCCCAATCCCGCGATGCACACGCCGGTACGGGTGCTCATCGACAATGACAGTTCACAGCGCTCGACGATTCTCGAGGTATTCGCCAACGATTCCCCCGGCCTGCTCTCGTCGATTGCCAGGGTGCTGTTTGACGCCGGAGTGTCGGTGCAGGCGGCGAAGATCGGCACCTATCTCGATCAAGTCGTCGATGCCTTTCACCTCACGGATCATGCGGGGGGCAAGATCGTGGACCAGGAGCGGCTGGAGGCGCTGCGCCGGGCCGTCGAGGCAGTGGCGTCGGCACGCTGAGTGGGGCCGATCAGGGGCATGGCCTGCGAAGCCGGTCTGTTCACCGCCGTCGGGGGGCGAGGGTCGAGGACGCGGCAGTTCAAAAGAGTGGTCACTATTAAAAGTGGTTCGAGATGCACAACGGAGCAATCATGGCCCCGCTCTCTCGGGTTTTTGTGGCGGTCTGCCTGGTAGGCTGCGCGGTGATCGCGGCGGCGAGTGAGAGGCTTGAAAAAGTGGAGCCACAGGCGGCGACCGCCGCGGAATGGCTGGAGAAAGTCCCCGCCATCCGCCGGCGGATGGAGGAGGTGATGGGCCCGCTGCCGGGCGACGATCGCCGCGTGCCGCTCGAGGTGGAGGTCACCAGCGACGAGGCCTTGCCCGGATACCGACGGCGCAAGCTCACCTACACGGCCGAAGTGGGCGATCGCGTGCCTGCCTGGCTGCTGACCCCGAACGCTTCAGGAGCGGAGGGGGATCGACGGCTGCCGGCGATGCTCTGCCTCCATCAGACCAATGCCATCGGCAAGGATGAGCCGGTCGGGCTGGGAGGGCTGCCAAATCTCCACTACGCCCACGAACTGGCCAGCCGGGGATACGTCTGTCTGGTGCCCGATTATCCCCGCTTCGGGGAGTACCGCTGGGCGGATGAACTGGCAGAGACTCGGTACGCCAGCGGAAGCATGAAGGCGGTCTGGAACAACATCCGTGGCGTCGATCTTCTCGAATCGCTGCCCGAAGTCGACGGGGATAAAATCGGCGTCATCGGCCATTCCCTCGGTGGGCACAATGCGATCTTCACCGCAGCCTTCGAGCCGCGGTTGAAGGCGGTTGTCTCGAGTTGCGGATTCACCCCCTTTCCCGACTATTTCTCCGGCAACCTCGCGGGCTGGACCAGTCGCACCTATATGCCGCGGATCCGTGACATGTTCGGGAATGATCCGGCCCGAGTGCCGTTCGATTTTCCCGAGGTGATCGCCGGGCTGGCGCCGCGGGGGTTCTTCGCCAACGCGCCCACCGATGACGACAATTTTGCGGTGGCTGGCGTCCGCAGGGCCTTTGCGGCGGCGGAACCGATCTACGGACTCTTTTCCGCCCGCGATCACCTGGTGCTGGTGACCCCTGACGCCGAACACGATTTCCCACCGGCCCAGCGTGAAGAGGCCTACGCCTGGCTGGCGCGAATGCTGGCAGTCCCCCCGGCCCACTCCGGAGGCAAAGAGTGAGCGGAGGCCTCCGCGAGAAGAGTGCCCCCATGGCCCTCCAGCGTCAGGTTTGCGCAAAAGTCAGTTGGGCACGAGATCAGTCGTAGGCGAAGATTCCGGCCGAGGCGGCGAACTTCCGCTGTTCATCGCGGAGAGCCTTGAGCGATTTCTTCTCCGCCACGCGGATCTGGTCGAAGACCCCCTTGGTGCGTTTGGAACGCTCCGCCTTGGTCAATTCTGGCACAGCGAGGGATTCGAGGATCAGCGGCACCTTCTCGGCGAACAGGGAGTCGCGACCGGCCAGGTGGTCGCGGTAGGCCTTCACCACAGCAACCGCCTCGACGGTTTCCGGGATCTTCCAGCCCTGCGACGCCTCGTCGAGTTCGCGGATCAGGGCCCGGACTCCCTCCAGGGAGTTGAGCACCGCTTCGTCGTTACACTTGTCGTTGACCCGCTCCAAGAGGACCTCGTTGAAGCGGGTGATGGTGGTTGCCAACTTGCGGTTTCCCGTCGACATGTCATCGAGCAGCCGGCGGGCAGCCACCCGCCCGGATGCTGAGCAGCCCCCAGTCAGAAGCACAAGCGCCGTGCCGAGGAGGAGCGCCCGGCGGGACGATGGATCATGCTTTCTGATGGCGAAACGTGTCATGGATTTAAAAGTCCACGCGAACAGGTGTCGGAGAGCGGCAAGGGGCGCAATCGCTGCCAAGAGGCCGAGCGAGCACCTGGGAAAAATGAAGCCGACTCGGGCATGGGAACACATACACACTGAGTCTATCGGAATGCCTGAGGGTCGTTAGTTCTCTCTCTTGGGGGGGCTGTCCACACCATCGAGGCGGCGGCGAATCTCCTCGTCATCGAGTGAGGGAATGGCGAAGGTCTTCAAGGCCGACGTGGCCCCCGACGCGAGGGAAAGGGAGTTGCTGCTGATCCCCAGGGCCTTGGCCAGCAAGTCGGTGACGGCATCGTTGGCCCTTCCCTTCTCGGGAGGTTGGCGGACCTTGATCTTGAGGCGGTTCCCCAGCCAACCCGCAATCGCGTCGCGCGACGATCCGGGCACGACCTTGAGATGCAGTTCACCCATCGGCAGGACCACCGGTATTCGGACCACCATCCGCCACGGATAGATTCCGGACTTCTGGAGGAGAGTCTGGATTAGAGGTAGGTGTTGATGAGGTTCTCAAACAACTCCTGCCGGCCGCTGCTGCAAGGGGTGGAGTCGCCCTTGGCGAGCATCTCCCTCTCCAGCGACTCAAAACTCTCGCTCCCGGCCTCGATCCGCCGGCCCAGCGGCCCGGACCAACTGGCGTAGCGCTCATCGAGGAGTCGCTGCAGTGTTCCGTCGGCCCGGATCTGAGCGGCGATCTTCAGCCCGCGGGCGAAGGCATCCATGCCGCCGATGTGGGCGTGGAACAGATCGACCGGCTCAAAACTCTCCCGCCGCACCTTGGCGTCGAAATTCACGCCGCCGGGGGCGATGCCGCCGTACTTCAGCAGCGTGAGCATGATCCGGGTTGTCAGATAGATGTCGGTGGGGAACTGGTCTGTGTCCCAGCCGAGGAGCGGGTCGCCGGTGTTGGCGTCGATCGAGCCCAGGAATCCCTGCATGCCCGCGTATTCCAGTTCGTGCTGCATCTCGTGGCCGGCGAGCGTGGCATGGTTGGTTTCGATGTTCATCTTCACATGCTTCTCCAGGCCGTAGGCGCGGAGGAAGTTGATGCAGGCGGCACAGTCGTAGTCGTACTGGTGCTTGGTGGGCTCGCGGGGCTTGGGTTCGAAGTAGAACTGCCCCTCGAAGCCGATCTTCCGGGCATGGTCGACGGCCATGTGCATGAAGCGGGCGAGATGGTCGATCTCCCGCTTCATGTCGGTGTTCCACAGGCACTGGTAGCCCTCGCGGCCACCCCAGAAGACATAGCCTTGTCCGCCGAGGGCATGCGTCACCTCGATCGCCTTCTTCACCTGCGCGGCGGCGAAGGCAAACACATCGGCGTTGCAACTGGTGGCGGCGCCGTGGACGTAGCGGGGATGGGAGAAGAGGTTGGCGGTGCCCCAGAGGAGGCGGATGCCACTTGTCTGTTGGTGGGCGGCGAGAGCGGAAGCGACGGTGTCGAGATTCCGGTGAGACTCGCTGAGCGAGTGCCCTTCCGGAGCCACATCGCGGTCGTGGAAACAGTAGAAGCCAACCCCGAGCTTCTCCATGAATTCGAAGGCCACTTCCACACGGCGAAGGGCGGCCTCGAGGTCGGTGCCGCCGATCTCCCACGGGCGGATCATCGTCGGTGCCCCGAAGGGGTCGCTGCCGGTGCCACGGAAGGTGTGCCAGTACGAGACGGCGAAGCGGAAGTGATCGCGCATCGGTTGCCCCTCCACGATCGCGTCGGCGTCATAGTGCCGGAAGGCGAGCATGGTCTTCGTGGCCGGGCCCTCATAGCGGATCCGTTCGATGCCCGGGAACGCCTCTGAACCGCCTGGCAACGCCATAACCGTGCTCTCCTCTGGGAATGGGGACTTTTTAGAAATGTATCCGCAAGGCGGCAGACGCGTCACCCCCGGCGGCTGGGAGCAGCCTGACGACTTTTGGCAGTGAACCAGCGGGGCCGCAGTCGCCAGCGATTTCGCAGATGGCGGTGCACCATGCCGCACTGGTGTTCGCAGCCCGAGAGGAGAAACCGGTCAAAGACATTGGGAGGATAGAGGAATGCCTTCCGCAGATCGGCGCGCTCGTCGGCAAGATAGAAGCGATTGAGCCCATCGGCGTAGACAAACTGGTATCCGCGGCCGGTGAGCAGCGGCTCCCACGGACCGTGGGCCGGTTCCTGCGTGCCGGGGCGCATGCTTTCAGCCACGATCACCCACGGGCGGTGCCGGGAGAGCTTCATCCCCGCGAAGACCTGCTCCTCGGCCCCCTCAACATCAACTTTGAGAAAGTGGATGTCGTTTGGAGCGTGGCGGTCACAGATCAGGTCGACCGTGGTCATCGGCACCACCCACTCCCGGGTGGGCAGCTCGCCGCGGCTGGCATGGTGCGCGACCACGTCGGCATCCATCGTCGAACAGCCGGTATCGCTGGTGCCGAATTGCCAGAATCGGCCCTCCCCCTCCCGCGCTCCGACGAGGCTGCGAAGATTCACATCCCGCGGCCGAGCGACGGTGAAGGCGGCATGTTTGTCGGGGAGCGGCTCGACGTTGATTCCCCGCCAGCCACGCTCTGAAAAAGACTTGGTGACCGAGAGCGCCTCGGGGTGATCGCCACCGATGTCGACGAAGAAGCCGCCCTCGACGTGCCCCAGCGCCCGCCAGAGCATCACGTCTTCGAGATTTTGGGCGTACGACACGAACGGTGTATGGGGCATTGGGCGGCTCCTCGTGGATGCCCCTGTGGGGCATGCGGTGTGCAGCGATCCTCCCGGCAAGGGCCTGCTTGGCCGAGGATGGTGGGGAGGCTGGGCAACCAGGGGAGGGACTGTCCTCGTTTTGCCCGTGTGTGTCAAAGCGAGTTCAGCGGCCCCTGTTGCGGGGCTTTGGGTCAACCCGGCGACCGCGTGGTGAGGCGCCCAAGCAGGCGGCGGCCCCAATTGGGGCACCACTGGATGATCCCGGCTAGCAGTGCAGCCCGGCGGGGCAGGACCAGTTCGGCGGTCCGTTGCCGGCAGGCTTCGAAGATTCGCTCGGTGAGCCGCTCGGGATCGAGAAGGGAAAGCCCCGCGCCCCCCCCAGGGAGGTTGGCATCCTCGGGCAGCCCCGCCCCGCTCACCTCGTCGGCGTAGCGGTCGGTGGTGGGCCCCAAGGCCGGCCCCGCAGTGACCCTGCGGATCGGCCCTGGCGATACCAAGAGCACATGGGCACCGCGGGGGGCGATTTCGATCCGCACCGCATCGACGTAGGCAGCCAGCGCCGACTTGGCGACGCAGTAGGGGCCCATGAATGGGGTGACGAGCTTTCCGGCCAGGCTGCCGATGTACACCATGTGGCCGCGGGCGGCAGCGATGTCGGCGGCGGCGGCGCGGGTGATCTCCACCGCACTGATCAGATTGGCGGCCAACGCCTCTTCGATCGCCGCCGCTGGGGTGTCGAGGATCCGGGCTCTGCCTGATCGGCCGATGCAGAAAAACAGGTCGTCCACGCCGCCGAAGCGGTCCAGCGCCTCCCCCACGACGCGCCCTCCCTCGCCCGCTCGACAGAGATCGGCCGCACAGCCCAGGATCCGACCCGGTTGATCCGACCCCGGAAGCGCCGCCAGCGCCTGCCGGACGCTCTCCGATGAACGGCCGACGATCAGCAGCCGGGCCCCGGCCCGAGCCAAACCCGTCGCGATCACGAACCCCAAGCCGGTGGTCCCGCCAGCGACGATCACCCGTCGATCCTGCCACGCTGGGTTTCTTTCGATTCGCGCTGCCATGGCAGCGATTCTATCAATTCAGACAGCGGGACGAGGGGCAGAAAACGGCGCTTGGATCGACGAGGACACCTGCCGATCCACGGGGTACGATGCGCGCACGATTCCTTGTTTTTCTTCCCCCTGCTCTCCTCGAGCCCCCCAGATCGCGAGACACCCATGTCCGATTCCAGCCTTCCAGCCGGTCGCGATGCCTCGCAGGACGCGGCACGGGGGGGGCAGCCTGGTGCAGGCTCTCTTCTCGCCGAGCGGAGCGGGGCCGAGCGACCCGGTGGAGATCTGGTGCGGACGAAGATCGTCGCCACCGTGGGGCCGGCCTGCCGAGGCGAGGATCAACTTCGTGGATTGATCGAATCGGGGGTCGATGTCTTCCGGCTCAATATGGCCCACGGCTCGGTTCCCGAGCACCAAGAGACCCTCGACCGGATCCGGCGGATGTCGGACGCCGTGGCCCGCCCGGTGGGTGTCCTCGTTGATCTGGCCGGACCGAAGATTCGCCTCGGCGAACTGCCCGGCGGTGCCGTGGAGTGCGTCGAGGGATCGCTCATCCGCTTCGTCCGCGGCACGGAGTCCGCGGTCCCCGACGCCTTTGTGACCACCTACGCCCCGTTGGTCGACGAACTGCGCGTCGGCGACCCGGTGATGCTCGCCGACGGCACCATCACCCTCGTCGTCGAGGCCAGCCGCAGCGACGAGGTGGACTGCCGCGTCGTCCAGGGGGGCACCGTCCGCAGCCGGCAGGGAGTCAACCTTCCGGGGGTGAAACTGTCGGTATCGGCGATGAGCGCTGCCGACTGGAAGCACGCCGAGTGGGCCGCCGCTGCCGGCGCCGATTTTGTCAGCCTCTCATTTGTGCGGTCGCCAGTGGAGGTTCGGCTGCTGAAGGAGTTGCTGCGGACCCGGGGGTCGGTGGCTCGGGTGGTAGCGAAGATCGAGAAGCGCGAGGCGGTCGAGGCGATGGATGCGATTTGCGAGGCGGCCGATGTGGTGATGGTGGCCCGCGGCGATCTTGGTGTGGAGATCGACGTGGCCACGATGCCGATGGTCCAGAAGCAGATCATCCTCGCCGGCCGCCGCTACCAGAAGCCGGTGATCGTGGCCACGCAGATGCTCGACAGCATGCAGCACTCCCGCCGGCCGACCCGGGCCGAGGCGACCGATGTCGCCAATGCCATCCTCGACGGAGCCGACGCCTGCATGCTCTCCGGGGAGACGGCGATCGGCGACCATCCCCGGCTGGCGGTGGAGATGATGCGACGGATCGCCGGTGCCACCGAATCGCAGTACCTCGCCGACCGGATGCGGTCGCTTGAGGAACGGCAGCGCGTGCCGAGACTGGCTGCCGCCATCGACATGACCAGCCCCGAAGTCCTCGCCGAGGGCTTGCACCCGATCACGCAGGCGGTGGTTGACGGCGCCAGTCGGATCGCCGCCGAACTGGGGGCCAAGCTGCTCGTGGTCGCCAGCCGCACCGGAGTCACGGCCATCGCCCGCTCCAAGCGCCGCGGAGCTGTGCCCACCGTGGGAGTCAGTGACAGTGTTGCAACGCTCCGGCAAATGGCGCTCTATTGGGGCGTCACGCCGCTGGCCGGCACCGTGTCAGCTGACGTCAACAAACTCCTCGCACACGTCACCGCCTGGGGCCTCCGCGAGGGGCGTCTCCACAAGGGGGACCGGATTGTGCTGGTGGCAGGAGTTGGTTTTGGGACGGGGGGGCATAATATGGCCCTGGTCCAGGAAGTGTGACCGGAGTGTGACTGAGTTGATATGGAATCGACAGATCCTCTTGAGGTGAATGGAATGCGGACGAAGTGCGTGCTGGCGTATTCGGGTGGCCTCGACACATCGGTGATTTTGGGGTGGCTGATTGAACGCGGCTACGACGTGATTGCCGTCTACGTCGACTTGGGCCAGCCCTGCGAGGACCGGGAAGCGATCCTTGCCAAGGCACGCACCTGCGGCGCGATCAAGTCGATGATCGTCGATGTCCGCGAGGAACTCTGCCGCGATTTCGCCTTCCCGGTGATGCAGTGGCAGGCCCGCTACGAGGGTACCTACCTGCTCGGCACATCGATCGCCCGGCCGCTGATCTCCAAGGTGTGTGTCGATATCGCCCACCGGGAGGGGGCGACGGTCTATGCCCACGGTGCCACCGGCAAGGGGAATGACCAGTGCCGTTTCCAACTCGCCGCCGAAGCGATCGATCCGAGGATCCAGGTTCTTGCCCCATGGCGGATCCGCGAGTTTCGCGAGGCCTTCCCCGGCCGCACCGAGCTGATCGAATACTGCGAGGCCCGCGCTATCCCCGTGAAGGCCTCCAAGGGAAAGCCCTACAGTTCCGACGAGAACTGCCTGCACACCAGTTACGAAGCGGGGCTGCTTGAGGAGATGACCACCGACGGCTTTGCGCTGGTCGAGTTTGGCATGACCGTCTCGCCGCAGCAGGCCCCCGACACGCCGGAGACGGTGCGGATCGATTTCGAGTCGGGCGTGCCGGTGCGGGTCAACGGCAAGACTCTCAAGGCCCACGAAATGGTGCTGGAGCTCAATGCCATCGGCGGTCGCCATGGCATCGGCCGCAGCGACATCGTGGAGAACCGCTTCGTCGGCATGAAGAGCCGCGGCGTCTATGAGGCGCCGGGTATGACGCTCCTCTACGAAGCACACCGGCTGGTGGAGCAGTTGACCCTCGACCGCGACCTAGTTCATCTCCGCGACCGGATCGCGCCGGAAGTGGCGGAGATGGTCTATTACGGCTTCTGGTACTGCGCGAAAATGGATGCGCTTTCGGCCTTCATCTGCGAGGCCCAAAAGCCGGTTACGGGCAGCGTGGAAATCAACCTCTACAAGGGGAATATGCTCGTCAAGAGCCGCACCAGTCCCAACAGCCTCTACGATGCGGCCATCGCGTCGATGGAGGGGGGCGGCGGCAACTATGACCAGACCGACGCCGAGGGCTTCCTGCGGATCATGGGGCTCCCGGGCCGGGTCCAGGGGGCAGTCCGGCCGCGGGGCTGACCGACCGGGCATGGACGGTCGGCTGGTCGCCGGAAACAGCGACCAGCCAAGCGAGATGGATGTCAAAGGTGTCACCGTCGGTGGCGGCAGTGGCACCGTCGCACGCCGGCAGCGCCACGGCGGCAGCGTGGCCGTCGGTCGGTGAAAAACAGAGCAGGCTCCAGGCAAGCCCGCCGGTAGCCCATGTGCCGCGGGCGGTGCAGCGCTTGCCTGGTGACGGGCTCTCCTCCCAGCGGATCACGATGTCGGCAAGGCTCGGCCCGTCCGATCCGATCCCACAGCCGAGACATTTGAGGCACGCTTCCTTGCAGGTCCAACAGCGGTAGAACGCCGCTGCCGCCTCGGGATCGGGGAGCCGCGCGATCAGCGCTGCCTCTTCGGTGGCGAAGTGGGCTGCCACGCGGCGGAGGTCGGTGATCGTTCGCGTACCGGAATCGACCCGTTCGAGATCGACGCCGATTGCCTGACTCTCTGCGGCTGCCGGGCCGCTGCCGGGACCCCGCAGCGCGTAGAGAGTCAGGCTGCCAGATCGGGCGAGATTGAATTGGGGCCAAGTCCCCTTGTCCCCCGGGGGAGGAATGAGCAACGGCTTCCCTGCGTGGCCGGCCGCGAGCGGCACTTCTTTGGCAGGAATCGCCAGTCGCTGGCCGAGGAGCCGGCGCAGCAGACCGCGGCGGACGACAAACCGCTTGCGGTCCTGGGGAAAGTGAAACCGGGCCGCGCGGGCATGTTCGTCTTCTGACAGGGACGACAGAAAGACCGCCGCATCCCAGGCATCGCAGTCCGCGATCCAGGTTTCGCAGCGGAGAGAATGGTCTGCAATGACGGCCATGGTGTGTGGGGCTCGATCGGTCGGCGGCATGGCATCATCGTGCCATCCGGAGCGGTTGCTCGAGTAAAAATAAAGAATAGCAACTTCATTTTCGGCGGTCGGTGGCCCATAATTCGAGCCCCACGAGAGAGAGCTCCTCCACGAAGCATGGCCGACTTGCCAATCCACCGCCCCCCCGGAAAGCAGACGGCCGAGCCGTCACCAGAGGAAGGGCTCCGTCCCCGCGGCCTTGTGCGTCGTCTCGATGGTGCCGCCGCTGTCCCGGACGGTGACGATGGAGGCAGAGTTTCCTCTCCCGACGCCCTCCGCCCCGGCACCGAGGAAAGACTGGCCGGCATCTGGCAGGCGATTCTGCACGTCGACCAAGTCCCGCGGGGAGCGCGCTTCTTCGACATGGGGGGGCACTCGCTGCACGCGATGCGCCTCGTGGCCGAGATCCAACGGCAGTTCGGCATCCGCCTTCCAGTGCAGCTGGTTTTCGAGCACCCGGAAATCGCCGACTTAGCAGCGACTCTCGAGGCGCTGATCGCCCGCGGATCTGATCGGCCGCAGCCGCCGCCGCAACTGGCTGCGGGGATCTCACCAGAGAGGCTGCGGGATCCCGATCGGATCCCCGCTCTCCCCGCCCAGCGGGGGATCTGGCTGCTCGACTCGATCATTCCTGATCGGGCCACCTACAACCAGTCATTCGCCTTCCGGGCGGGGGACGCTATCGACTGGGGGCGGTTCCGGTTGGCTCTCCGCCGAACGCTCCAGCGGCATCCGGCGCTGCGCAGTGGCCTGATCAACGCTCCGAACGGCCTGGTGCAGCAGATCCTCCCGGCGGCGGCGTTGGAATTGCCTTGGTCGGAGGAGCCGACGGTCGATGCATCGTCACTCGAGCGGGCGCTTGAGCTGCATGCCCGGGTGCCGTTTGATCTTGCGACGGCGCCGCTGTGGCGGGCGACGCTCTTTCCTGCCGCCGCCCCCCATGGCGTTCTTCTGCTCACGTTCCACCACGCGATCATCGACGAGTGGTCGATCCATCTGCTCCTCCGTGAGCTCGCGCGGCCGGAGGTGGAAGAGACGCTCGATGCGTCGGAGACGGTGGCGCTCGCCCCGGCCTGGCTGCCCGAACCCGATGCCGCGGAGAGGGATCGCTGTGCGAGGTTTTGGCGGGAGGAATTGGCTGGCGCCGACGGTGACTTGCCCTGGCCGAGGCTGGGAAGCCGTGCGCCGCAGGCAGGCCCGATCGGCCAGCTCGGCGGACTGCACAGATTCGATATCGCGGGAAATCTGCGCGAGCCCCTCCTCTGCCTAGCCCGGGAGACAGGGGCGACAGCATTCCAAGTCTTCTTGGCCGCCTTCCACGCCTGGCTCCACCGTGTGACCGGCAGCGACGATGTCATCGTCGGTACGCCCGTCACCCTGCGCTGCACGCTCGAACTCCAGAAATCGGTCAACTGCTATCTCAACACGCTTCCAGTGCGGGTGCGGTGGAACGATGCCAGCGGGGCTTCCCGAGAGCCGTTCACGGAACTCGTCAGCCGGGTGAGGAAGACGTTCCTGGCTGCCGTCGGCCAGAGGGGGCTGCCGTTCGACGAGATTGTGTTGGCAACCGCCGGGGAGCGGACCAGGGAACGAAAGCCGATCGTGAACACGCTCTTCGTGTTCACGCCGGCGCGTGTTTCTCCACTGTCGTTTGCCGGCGTGGCCATGGAGCCAGTCGCCGTTGACACCGGGACGTCGAAGTTTGATCTCACGTTGTTCCTCGAAGCGGATGGCGAAGGGCTGCGGGGGGCGTTTGAGTACGATCGGCGCCTGTTCGACGACGCCACTATCGCCGCGTTTGGCACATCCTTCTCTAACTTTCTCCGATCGCTCCTCGATGCTCCCTCGGAGCCAGTCTCGCGCGCCAGGCTGCTCGACGAGCAGGAGCGACAACGGTTGATCGTTGACGCGGCTCTTTTCGCGGAGCCCTCCGCGCACGCTGGCAGCCTGATCGAGCGCTTTCGCAAACAGGTGGCCGCGACTCCTGACGCCGCCGCGGTGACATCGGCCGGCGGCACCTGGAGTTACCGCGACCTCGACGAGCATGCCTCGCGGCTGGCGGCGCGACTGTGCCGCGCGGGCGTGGCGGCCGACAAACCGGTGGCCATCTGCCTGCCCCGCTCCCTGGAGCTCCCTGCGGCGATTCTCGGAGTGCTCGCGGCGGGGGGCGGATATGTCCCCCTCGATCCGACGCTCCCCATCGAACGCCTCGCCACGATGGTGGCGATTGCTGGATGTGGGATTGTCGTCACCGACGGTCAGTTGGCGGCACTGGTAGCAACGCTGCATACCCGGCTCCCGCCAGGATGTTCTCAGCCGGCGACGCTGCGAATCGACATCGATGAGCAGGTGCCGGACCGAGAGGCGATCCTGCCGCGGGCGACGCGGGCTGATCAACTGGCCTATCTGCTCTTCACGTCGGGGTCGACCGGCACCCCGAAGGGGGTCGAGATGCCGGTGGGGCCACTTGAAAACCTCATCGCCTGGCAGTGCCGTCTCTCCGCAGTGGGAGGTGGGGCCCGCACGCTGCAGTTTGCCAGTGCCGGTTTCGACGTCTCATTCCAGGAGATGTTCTCGACCTGGCTTTCGGGAGGAGAACTGGTGATCGTGCCGGAGGAAGCCCGGCTCGATCCGGTGGTGCTTCTGACGCTTGTCATCGAGGAGGGCGTGGAGCGGGTGTTTCTGCCGGTGGCGGTCCTTGAGCATCTCGCTCTGGCGGGCTTGGCGACCGGCCGCATCCCATCGTCGCTTCGCGAGGTGATCGTCGCCGGCGAGCAGCTCCGGATCGGCGTGGCGATCCGTGAGTTCTTCGCGATGATCCCCGGCTGCATCCTTTGGAACCAGTACGGCCCCACTGAAAGCCACGTCGTCGCGTCGCACTTGCTCACTGGCTCCCCGGCCGCTTGGCCCGATCTCCCCCCGATTGGTTGTCCGATTGCCGGAGCGTTGATCCGTCTGCTCGACCCGGCGCTGGAGCCGGTGCCGGTGGGGGTGGCCGGCGAGATCTGGATTGGTGGAATATGCCTGGCACGCGGCTACGCAGGCCGGGCCGACCTCACGGCTGAGCGGTTCGTGGCGGATCCCTTCGCTACCGAGCCAGGCGGGCGTCTCTACCGCAGCGGTGACGTGGGGAGATGGCGGGCCGATGGCCTTCTTGAATACCTCGGCCGTGCCGACCGGCAGGTGAAGATCCGCGGTCACCGCGTCGAGCCCGATGAGGTCGAGGTGGTCCTCGCTGGGCATCCGGGAGTCGCGGAGGCCGCCGTCGTTGCCCGTCAGGAGAGCGCGGGCGACTGGTCCCTGGTGGCGTACGTGGTGCCGGCTGCGGGGAGGACGATCCTCCTGGCTGAGCTGAAAACGTGGCTCGCGGCGCGTTTGTCAGCGGCGATGATTCCCGAACGGATCGGAATCCTCGATGCCTTACCACTCACGCTCAACGGCAAGATCGATCGAGGACAACTCGAGCGATTCACCAGCGACGTGCCAGTCGTGGGTGTGGGAGACGATCCGGTCGAAAAGGTGCCTTTGAAGGGCCATGAGCTGGCGATCGCTGAACTCTGGAGAGAGGTCCTTGGGCGCGGGCTGCCAGGGCGTGACGACGATTTCTTTTCCGTCGGCGGCATGTCGCTGGCGGCGATGCGACTGGTCGCACGGGCCCGGGAGCGATTCGGTTGCCCGGCGTCGGTCCGCGACGTCTTCGATCACCCGACGGTCGCGGGACTGGCTGCCCGGTGGCTCGGCGCGCCCCACTCCCCCCCGGAGTCAACTCTCCTGAGCAAAGTGGCAGACGCCCCCGATGTGGCGATTGACTCTTTTGATCTGCTCAGCGACGCCGATCGCCATCGCGTGACGTTCGAGTTCAACGATACCGCCGTCGATATCGGGCCGCCGGCGACCTTGGACAGGCTGTTTCGTGAGCAGGCGCGGCG
>QWOP01000063.1 GCA_003669605.1 Planctomycetota bacterium | reverse complement strand
GCGGATCGTCCGTGGCCAGAAGCTCATGCAGGCGGTCTCCGATCTGTTTCTCGGCTGGGTCGACGGCGTCACCGATCCGGGCCGCCACTATTACGGCCGGCAGCTCCACGACATGAAGGGGACGTTCGACGTCGAGGGGGCGAAGTTCGCCACGCTCGAGCTCTACGCCGATCTGTGCGCCCAGACGCTGGCCCGAGCGCACGCCCGCAGCGGCGACACGGTGGCGATCGCCGCCTATCTCGGCGAGGGAAAGGCATTCGCCGACGCGGTGGAGGTGTTTTCTGTGGCCGAGTCGCACCTCATCGCCGGCGACCACCGGCGTCTCTCGGAGGCGATCGCCTCCGGGGAATTGCCCGCCGCCGACACCGAGGATGCCTGAAGGGCCCGGCGCCTAGCCGCTTTAGGAGCGTCGATCGATTCGCAAGCCCTGGACGGCCACCGGGAGGGATCGATCAGGCCCCGGAGACAGGAGGAATAGCGGCGTCCTTGATCGCCTGCCGCAGCTGCCGGTCATGGCTGGTCTGCATGCACTGCGGGTGCGTGCCGCTGCGCGAATAGGTTGCCATTCCGCAGACCGGACAACGTGGCCGCGGTACAGCGCCGGCGGGCTGGGGGGGAACAGGCTTCTTGTGCGACATGGGAGCGCTCCAGGGAAATGGTGCGGGACGGGGATCACGAAGCAACGACCACCCTAGCGCCCTGGCTGACCGCCGAAAAATCATCCATGCCTAACCCGGTTGCGCGGCAGCCGGGGGAATCAATCCGCAGGGATCACCACCGGAAAAGCCGGCGGCTCGAGGATGACCGTCGCCGCATCAAGCGGCGGGCCACCCTCAAATGCCAGCCAGGGGACGGCCGCGAAGACCGTCCCCTGACAGGCTATACCCTTGTCGATGGCTTAACGGCGGCCGCCGAACCCACCCGGACGCTCTTCGCGCGGCCGAGCCTCGTTGACGACGAGCCGGCGGCCGTCGACATCGCGGTCGTGCATCGCAGAAATCGCGGCCTGGGCGGCCTGATCGTCAGCCATCTCGACGAAGCCGAAGCCCTTGCTCCCGCCGGTCTCACGATCCATCACCACCTGCGCCGAGCGGACAGCGCCGTATTCGGCAAACAGGCTCTCCAGGGAGGCGTTGGTGACCTTGTAATTAAGGTTGCCAACGTACAGTTTCTTCGCCATGCAAAAAGGCTCCAAATGCTCGAGTATCGTCCCGGCAGCCCGAGAAAAGTTTCGGGCCGCGACCGTCATTGGCCAACATGGTGGCCCACCAAGCCGGGATGGCGAGAACTCAAGGCACCGGGCCTGCCGATTCAAAACCGACGCGTGGCGTTTTTTCAAGACGCTGCGAGCCGGCGAACCGGAGGGACACGGCCCCCAACAGGGGAACTGCATTCCAGATCCCGGCATTGTACACCGAAACCGCTCCGGCCGCCCGGTTTGGGCGAAACTTCGCTCGAGAGGCTGCCAAAAGCCCTGCGACGGCCTCGCTTCCGGCAATGCTCTCCCGACTCCGAGACCATGCCTGATTGGAGTGGGCGGTCTCACGTGGGCTGAATCCGTCGGCTGCCCCGGCAGGTTGCCGTCTGATCTGTTCCTCAAACGCCGCCCGGAGTTGGAGGCAGCCGTCGATGGTCCGTTGGCCGCAGACGGGCCGACTGCGGCGGACCTGATAGCGCCGTCGCGGGACCGTTTTCCCCCGCCGCTCTCCGCAATCTCCCGACCGGATTTCTCGACCCGACCGGCGGATTTTGCCGATGAGCGCCAGCGGGGAGATCCCTAGGCATCGGGGGAGGTCCGCGCGATGGCCCTCGGCTCCCCCGGCTCCCCCAGCCCACCGCATCAACCGGTGGCAACCCCGGATACAGCAGCCGCCAGATGCCCATGGCAGCGCCACAGCGATCCGCCCACAGGCCGCTCCACGGCTGCCTGGCGATCGTTGCCTGCCTTGCCCTGATCGCCCAGCCCCCTTCCCCTACCCGCGCCGCCGAGGCTCCGCCCGAGCCGGTGGAGGGGGCCGCCGCCGCGGAGGCGATCCCGCCACCGCTGCCGGAGCTTTGGGAAGAGTCACCTGCCCCCATCGGCACCGACACCGAATGGATCGGCAGCCGGTTCCGCGCGGACTACGACAACGGCTTCGCGATCCTGCCGCGCGATCCCGGCCAGACGCCGTTCTCGTTGCGGATCCGCAACCAGAACATGTTCCGCTACGACGGCTTCGCCCGGGCCGAGCCCTCGTGGACCGACAGCGCGGGGAACATCGTCCCGATCACCAATTCGAATTACTTCGGCATCCCCCGCGGGCGTCTGATCTTCTCCGGCGACGCGCTCCTCCCGCGGCTCTCCTATCTGCTCAACATCGACTACAACTCCGTCACCAACCAGCCGATCGGATTCCGGGCCTTCTGGTTGAGCTACCGCTTCAGCAAGACGCTCGAGTTGAGCGTCGGCCAGTCGAAGGTGCCCGGGTCACGCGAGTGGATCGAGAGTGCGTTCGCGCCGCTCCAGAGCGCCGACCGCACGATGGCCACCACCTTCTTCCGCCCTAGCTTGAGCCAAGGGGTGTGGATCACCGGTGAGCCGCTCGACGGCCTCTTCTATCACGCCATGGTGGCCAACGGCTTCAACACCCTCAACCTTCTCCCCGAGGCCCTCAACAACCGCTTCGCCTGGGCCGGATCGGCATGGTGGGAGCCGTGGGGGGATTTCGGCCGCGGCTACTCCGATCTCCAGGATCACCAGGAGGGGGCGATCCGGCTCGGCGGCTGCTACACCTACGCGCTGGGGAGCGGCAGCCAATCGGCCAGCGACGCCGTCGAAAACTCCCCCATCCGCCTCTCCGATGGCACGATCATCACGACGCCGGGGGCACTCGCCCCCGGTGTCACGCTCCTCTCCTACGACATCTCCCTGGCGGCGATCGACCTGGCCTGGAAATACCGCGGCCTATCGCTCTCCTCGGAGCTCTATTTCCAGGACCTGCTCGGCTTCCGGGCGACCGGGCCGCTGCCGATCGGGTCGACGTCGGCCTTCGGTGGCTTCGTGAAGGCCGGCTCTTTCGTTGTGCCGCGCGAGACCGAGATCTACGCCCGCACCTCGTACGTCACCGGAGCCTACGGCTCGGGCACCGAGTGGGGAGGGGGATTCAACCGCTTCTTCCTCCCGGGGAAGGACAACCTCTTCTTCACCCTCGATGCGGCCTGGCTCGAGAGCTCACCGGCCGGGCAGAACCGCACCGGCTTCGTGGCCGGGCAGACCGGCCTCCTCGTCCGCGCCCAGATCGTCGCCTCCTACTGAAAGCCTCCCGTGCCCCCCTCCACCCGCCTGGCGATCCTGGTCGGCCTGCTCGTCGCGGCCGGGGCCCTGCGCGGCATCGCCCAGGAGCCCGCCGACGGCGAGGCGATCACCGAACGGCTCGCCGCGCCGTACTCGATCGATCTCCTCCCCGACGACCCGGCCACCGCAGAGGAAGGCGCGGCCGCGGGGGGCACCGATCCGTTCGGCCGTAAGACGGTGACCGGCGACCTCTTCGACCGCTGGCTCTCGACGAAGGAAGCGGGGGTCACCTTCGGCGGCCGGGTGACGCAGTTCGGATTCGGCGTCGCCGGCGGCATCGATCAGCCCGTCCCGCCGCCGCTCGGGGGCGGCGATGTCTTCGTCTACACCGGCCGGGGCGAGTACGACGCCGTCGTCGATCTGGAGAAGTTCGGCGGTCTCCCCCGCGGCCGGCTCCTGATCCGGGCGGAGCACTGGTACGGCGAGTATGGCAACGTGTCGCTCCGTGCCGGGGCGTTCACGCCGGTGGTCTTCCCGGCGTGCCTTCCGCCGCGGCCGAACGATCCTGGAGTCCCCTACATCACGAACATCCTCGTCACCCAGCCCCTCTCCCCCGACTGGGTCGTGTACGGCGGGAAGAAGGACATTCTGGGGTCGTTCGATCAGGACGTGTTCGCCGGCGGCGACGGCACCGAGCAGTTCGTCAACCAGGCGCTGATCGCGAATCCGTCGTTCCTCCTCGGCATGCCCTATTCCTTCTTCACCACGGGGATCGTGGCCCCGCGCGACTGGGGCGGCATGTCGGTGTATGTCATGGATCCGAAGAACCGCACCGCCGATTTCCTCCAGTTCGGTGATCTCTTCAATCAGGGGATCATCATCGGCGGCGAGGTGAAATACCGGACGAAGCTCCTCGACGCCCCGGGGCAGCGCCACCTCGGGGCCGTCTGGAAGCACCAGCCGCAGCGCGATCTGCGGTTCGCCTTCCAGCCGAGCGATGTCGGCGGCGGGCCGCTGGCGAATGCTGGCCGGACGCTGTGGGATTCCTGGGTCGTCTACGGTGGCTTCGACCAATACCTCGTCCGCTACGGCGAGAAGCCCGACCGCGGCTGGGGCCTGTTCGGGCGGGCATCGATCGCCGACGGGAATCCGAATCCGATCCGCTCTTTTTTTAGTACGGGCCTCGGCGGCTACAGCCCGCTGGGGAGGATGCGCGGCGACACGTTCGGGCTGGGCTGCTTTTTCGTCGGGGGGAGCAGTCAGTTCGGGCCGGTGCCGACGGCGCTGTTCGCCCCGCGCGACGGCGTCGGCGTCGAGTGGTTCTACAATGTTCAGGCCACGCCCTGGCTGAACGTCACCCCCGACATCCAGTGGATCCGTCCCGGGCTGGGGGCGATCGCCACCGACAACGCCTTCATCTATGGGCTCCGGGCGAACGCCACGTTCTGATGCGGGCCGGGATCGGGGGCGATCTGCTACGCTCCGACTCTCGGGCCTCCTGCACCACGTGTCTCTCGCTTCCATCTCCCCGCCCCGAGAGGAGCCACCATGCTGATCACGATCATCGTCGGCAGTCACCGCAAACAGAGCCAGTCGAGCCGAGTCGGCGCGTACATCGCCGACGACTTCGCCCGCATCGATCCTTCCGTGACCATCGAGACGATCGATCTGGCAGGCAATCCGCTGCCGCTGTGGGACGAAAGCCTGTGGCAGGGGGAGAGCGAGCTTGCCGCGCTCTGGAAGCCCTTCCGCAACACGATGCGCCAGTCCGACGGCTTCGTCATCATCGCGCCCGAATGGGCCGGGATGGTGCCCCCGGCCCTCAAGAACCTGCTCCTGTTTGCCGGTCCGAAGGAAGTCGGCCACAAGCCGGCGCTGATCGTGGCCGTCTCGGCGTCGCGCGGGGGGAGCTATCCGGTCAACGAGCTCCGGACCAGCGGCTATAAAAACAGTCGGCTGGTCTACATTCCGGAGCACGTTCTGATCCACGACGTCAACGACGTGCTCGTCGGCACCACGGCGGCGAGCGATCGCGACGCCTGGCTCCGCCGCCGAATCGAGTTCGCCGAGCGGATCTTGCTCGAATACGCCAAGGCCCTCGCCCCGATTCGGGGCAGCGGCCTGACCGAAAACGCCGAGTTTCCCTACGGCATGTGAGCCGAGCCCGGGCCCAGGCACGGCCATCCATCGCAAGGTACCGCTATCCATCGGGATCACCACCATGAGCAAGTCGCGCCGCAAGCAGAGCCGCCGCCGGCCGAAGTCGCGGGCCCGGATCGATGCCGAGGCGACGTATGTCTGCGACTCCTGCGGTGAGGAGATCATCGTGCCGATCGACCTCTCGGCCGGAGCCCATCAGGCCTATGTCGAGGACTGCCCGGTCTGCTGCCATCCGATGACGTTGCGAGTGGAGATCGATCCTGACGGCGAAGCCCGGGTCGATGGGGAGCACGAATAGGTCGGGCGCCCGCGGTTGATGTGGAGTGCCGGACGCCACGCCCCAACGTTGGCTCTGTTCCGCGGCCAGACGTGGCGAATCCTGGCACCTCCGCCGCGGAACGCGGCAGCGGGCCATTTCAGCCCCTGGCGATGATCAGCAGAGGCTGCCTGTGGTATCCTGTCGGCCTCAAACCGCGCCCCCCAGCGCGGCTCGGCCCGCCCCAGACCACCAACGGCCAGCATCCCATGAAAGACCCCACCGTCCGCGGCGTCGTCCACCTGATCGAGGAGACCAAGTCTTTCGGCCAAAAGGGCTTCCGCAAGCGTCTGGTCGTGCTCGAGCAGTCGAAGGGCGCGTTCACGAACTTC
>QWOP01000026.1 GCA_003669605.1 Planctomycetota bacterium | reverse complement strand
GTGGCAGACGCCCCCGATGTGGCGATTGACTCTTTTGATCTGCTCAGCGACGCCGATCGCCATCGCGTGACGTTCGAGTTCAACGATACCGCCGTCGATATCGGGCCGCCGGCGACCTTGGACAGGCTGTTTCGTGAGCAGGCGCGGCGCACGCCGGGGGGAGTAGCGCTGTGGTGTGAGGGCCTGGAGGTGTCTTTCGCGGAACTCGATGCGTCCTCCGATCGTCTCGCCGGCCACTTGGCATCGTTGGGAGTCGGTGCGGGCGGTTTTGTCGGCGTCTTCCTGGAGCGGTCGATTGAGTTTGTGGTGGCGGTGCTCGGCATCCTCAAGGCAGGCTGCGGCTACGCGCCACTCCCGGCGGACCATCCTGCCGAGCGCATTGCTTTCATGATCGAGGATGCAGGTCTGACTGCGATTGTGACATGCCGAGGGCTCGCCGGCCTCCTGCCAGTCCCAGCCACCTCCAGGGTGTTGGTCGATGCCGACGAGGCCTGGTGGCACCAGGAACATCTCGCGACCGGCCTCGCCGCGACCGACGGCGCCAAAGCGGCGTACGTCATGTACACCTCGGGATCGACTGGCAGACCCAAGGGGGTGGTGGTCCCGCACCGGGCCGTAGTCCGGCTGGTGCGCGGCCAGTCGTACGCCGATTTCGGCCCGGAGTTGCGGACGCTACTGCTAGCGCCCACCGCTTTCGATGCGTCGACGTTTGAGCTCTGGTCGCCCCTCCTTTCCGGCGGCACCTGCGTCATCTTTCGTGACCGTATGCCCGGAATCATGCGTCTGGCGAAGGTGGTTCGGGAGGGGCGGGTGAATTGTCTGTGGCTCACCGCCTCGCTTTTTAACCACGTGATCGATGGCGATTGCGAATGCCTGGCGACGGTTGGTCACGTGATCACGGGCGGAGAGGCCCTGTCAATCGCTCACGTCCGCCGGGCCTTGATCAATCTGCCCGGAATACGCCTCAGCAATGGCTACGGGCCGACCGAAGCGACCACGTTTACGAGCATGCACGCCATCGACCCCCACGATGCTTTTCATCGCGGCAACGTACCGATCGGCCGGCCCCTGGCGAACACGACTTGCTACGTCGTCGACGACAGCCTGCGGTTGGTGGGAGTCGGCGTGACGGGGGAACTCCTGATCGGGGGTGACGGGCTGGCACTGGGGTATCTCGGGCAACCGGAACTCACCGCCGAGAAGTTCATCCCCGATCCGTTTGGCGGTCGGCCTAGCGCACGGCTCTACCGGACCGGAGACATGTGTCGCTGGATGGAGGATGGAAACCTCGAATATCTCGGCCGCCGCGACCAGCAGGTGAAAATTCGTGGATATCGGATCGAACTCGCTGAGATCGAAGCTGAGCTGGCGCGGATCGAGGGGGTGGCGAGGGCAGTGGTCATCGACCGTGAGGTGAGCCCCGGGGATCGGAGGCTGGTGGCTTATCTTGTGACCGAGGCCCATGTTCCCGACGACGATCGCCTCCGGGCCCTGCTGGCAGCCCGGCTGCCAGAGGTGATGGTCCCGTGGCGGTTTCTCCGCCTCGATGCCTTCCCCATCACCGCCAACGGCAAGCTCGACCGGGGGGCGCTTCCGCTCCCCGATGCTGTGGCGGCGACCGGGGATGACAAGGCCTTTTCCGCCCCCTTCGGCGAGGTGGAGGAGGGATTAGCGGCGATCTGGTGCGAGCTACTCGGGATTCCGTCGGTCGGTCGCAACGAGGGATTTTTTGAGCTCGGTGGCCACTCGCTCCTGGCGATGCGGCTGGTGGCAGCGGTGGAGCGACGATTTGGTGTCCGCCTTCCGCTGCGGAGCGTGTTTAAGACGCCCAGGCTCGCCGACATTGCTACCCGGATCGCCCAAGCCCCCACTTCGCTCGTCGAATCAAAGGTGTCGTTCGCCACCATCCCGGCCGGCGATAGCGTCGTGAACTGTTCTCCGCTGCCTGCGCAGCGTGGGATGTGGCTCCTCGACGCGCTCCTACCCGATCGGGCCGCCTCCAACGTGCCGCTGGCGTGGCGCGTCGTTGGAATGATCGATTGGCCGAGGATGGAGCGGGCGCTTCTGGCGGTCGCCGCCCGGCATCCGGGCTTGCGGACGGGCTTGGTTGAAGTGGACGGCGAGCTCGTGCAGCGGGTACTGCCGGCTGCTCAGGCCGCGGTGGCATGGCGTGAGATCGCGGTCGCGGCAGTCGAGAGCCTCCCGGCGGCACTGTGCGAGGAGGCCCGCATTCCCTTTGATCTTGCCGTGGCCCCGCTTCTGCGGGGCGTTCGGTTCAATGTCGAGGGCGCTGACCCAGTCCTCATGATCACCTTCCATCACGCCGTGTTCGACGAGTGGTCGGCCGGCGTGCTCCGCGACGACCTGGCAGTGGCCTATCTGAGCGATGGGCCGCTAGGCGTCGGGAGCCTGCCGATCGTGACCGTGAGCCACGCTCCGGAAAAACTCGATCAGCAGCGCACCTTCTGGCGGGAAGAGCTCGCCTCCGCTCCCCCAGAGACTCCCCTGCCCCGAACGTCGCTCGTCACGCCGACCACCAAAGGGAGAACGCACCGGTTTGGTCTCGACGGCGCGGCGGTCGATCGGCTCCGGACACTCTCGAGCGCGTCTGGCGTGACCCTGTTCAACTTTCTTCTCGCCTCCTGCCACGCCTGGGTGCAGCGGGTGACTGGTGAAAACGACATCGTCATCGGCACTCCGGTGGCCACCCGCGGTGCCAGCGACACTGCGGCAGCGGTCGGCTGCCTGATCAACGTCCTGCCGATCCGGGTCCGCTGGGATATCGGGGGGGTAACCAGTGGCGTGACGATGGGCCAACTCGCGGCGCGCGTGCAGGAGATCTTCCTCCGGGCCCTCGACCACGCCGATCTCCCCTTTCACCAGATCGTGGCGGCTGCGGTGCAGGAGCGCCGCGGGAACCGGCAGCCGCTGGTCAACATCCTCTTCACCCTGGTGGAGACGGGAAACCGTGTGTGGCGTGTCGGGCCGGCAGCGCTCCACCCCCTTGGCGTCGATACCGGTATCAGTCGCTTCGACCTCTCACTCACCGTCGAGATCAGCCCGCATGGCATGGAGTGTGCGCTTGAGGCCTCCGCCGATCTGCTCGACCAGGACACCGTCGCCGGTTTGGCCTCGCGTTACGAGGCGTTGCTCTTGGAGATGCTGGCCGGGCCGATGGTTCCGGTGGAGCGGATGGAGATGCTGTCAGTCGGGGAGCGGCGCCTTGTGATTGATCAGTGGAATAGCACCACTGTCGAATTGGGATCTCCAGCGACGTTGCACCAACTGGTGGCGGAACAGGCGGCCAAGACTCCGGCTGCGGTCGCCGTGCGCGACGGCGGTCAGGCCGTCACCTACGCCCAACTCGAACTCCGTGCGGCGCAACTGGCCAGTCGGCTCCGCGCCCGGGGAATCGGCAGCGGGATGCGTGTCGGGATCGCGGTTCCGCGCTCGATCGAAGCGGTGGTGTCGGTGCTGGGGATTCTCCGCAGTGGCGCTGCCTGGGTTCCGCTCGACAGGAATTGGCCTCCGGCCCGGTTGGCGATGATCGCCGCCGACGCTGGCTTGGCAGCGATCATCGATTGTGGAGAGTCATCCAGCCCATGGCCCGGTGGGATGGCGATTCTCGACCCGTCGGGCCTGGGGGAGGCGGATTGGGACGGGGATGACGCCGGCGACGTCGATCCCCGGGCGCCTGCCTATGTGATGTACACCTCCGGATCGACCGGCCATCCCAAGGGAGTCGTGATTCCGCACGCCGCCGCCGTCAACTACCTGCGGGGGAAGCAGCACCGCTTCCCGCTTGAAGCGACCGATGTCGTTCTCCACTCCACCGGGACGACGTTCGACATCTCGCTGTATGAGTTGTTCGGTCCGCTGCTGGCGGGGGCGTCAGTGGTGATCGCTCCTCCGGGGCGGAGCGACCCCTTCCAGATCGCTCATCTGGTGCGTGGGGCGGGCGTGACGGTGGCTCAATTCGTGCCGTCACTCCTTGGTATCCTCGTTGAAGACGAGACGTTTACGAGCTCCCCCACCCTGCGGCGGGTGTTCTGCGGGGGCGAGGCGATGCCGCCGCTCCTGATGCGGATGTTCCTCGACCGCTCAGCCGCCGAACTGGTCAATGTCTACGGTCCGACCGAGGCGACGGTGTGGGCCACCGCCTGGGTGTGCCAACGGAATGATCACGATCGATCGCCTCCGATCGGCCGTCCCCTCGACAACGTGCGGTGTTACGTTCTCGATTCCGCAGCTCGCCCCGTGCCATCGGGGGTGGTGGGCGAACTGTATATCGGCGGGGAACAACTCGCCGTGGGCTATCACGATCGACCGGAACTGACGGCCGAACGGTTCCTCCCCGATCCCCACTGCGGTCGCTTGGGGGGGCGGATGTACCGCACCGGCGACGCCTGCCTGTGGCGGAAGGACGGGCAGCTTGAATTTATTGCCCGTACCGACCAGCAGGTGAAGATCCGCGGCCATCGGATCGAGCTTGGCGAGATCGAGGCCTGTCTCGCGGGCCATCCGGCTGTGGCCGGCGTTGCGGTGGTTGTCGTCGGTGACACTCCGGCCGAGTTGGGTGGGCTCACCGCGTGTGTGGTCGCCCGGGATGCCACTCCGGCCGCCGAGGACCTCCGCCGTTGGACGGCTGAGCGTCTCCCGGAGGCGATGGTGCCCACGCGGTTCGTGGGGATCGCTGCCTTGCCGCTCAATACCAATGGCAAGATCGACCGCCCGGCGCTTGCGCAATTGGCACGCACCGCGCCCACTGGAATTCCGCCCCGGGGCACCCCTTTTCCCGAACGCCTGTTGACCGGGCTTGAGACGGAGATCCGCGCCGCGTGGCAGCGGGTCTTCGGCCGCATCGACATCGGACCAGATGACGATTTCTTTGCGATTGGAGGGCATTCTCTGGTGGCGCTGCGCCTCGTGGCGGGGCTGGGCGCTACCTTGGGGCGGCGCGTTCCGGTGTCGCTGGTGTTTGAGGCCCCCACGGTGGTGGCCCAGGCGCGGGCCCTCGGGGATGGCTCATGGAAGCCAAGGTACGACTCGCTTGTGCCGATGCAGCCGCTGGGGGATGGACCGGCGGTGTTTTTCATCCACGGGGTGATGGGGGGCGTTTCGAGCTACCTGGAAATCGCCCGGGAACTCGCGCCCGAGATCCCCGTGTATGGCCTCCAGGCGATCGACCGCGACGGCCATCACCCACAGCACCCGACCGCCGAGGCGATGGTGGAGCACTATGCCACTGAGATCCGTTCGTTCCAGCCGTGCGGCCCCTACGTGGTGACTGGCTTTTGTGCAGGCGGATGGCTCGCCTATGGCGTAGCCCGCGAATTGAGGAAACGGGGCGACGAGGTCCGACTGGTGTTGCTTGAGACCCACGGCAATTGCCGTGTGACTTGGCGGGCCTGGTGGCGATGGATGTCGAGGCTGGTGCCGGAGCTTGTGGTGAAGCACACCCGACGACTGGGACGATTGTCGGTGGCGCAGTGGCCGCGGTATCTCCTCGACCGCATCCTGCCGATGATGGGCTTGCGTCCCGGCATGGCGCGGGGGCCCATTCCGGCTGATCGACAAGAACGGCCGGCGACTCCAGAGGAGCAGGTCAACGCCGATCCCTATCTGCCTGCGATCACGCGGCTCCGGATCGATCCGGTCGATTTCGACATTGTCCATATCGGAGTCCTCGGTGAATTGGCCTCAAGCGCCGAACTGTTTCGCGGACTGACGACCGGAACGTGCACCGCGTGCCGTCTCCCCGGCACGCATCACGAGATTCTCCGACATCCCAACGCAGTCGCTGTGGCGGCTATCTTCCGGCGCTGTTTGTTGGATGCTGCAGCCCGGAGCGATTCGGCGGGGCCTTCGCGCTCATGAGACGCGTCTGGCTCATGATCCGGATCAGTGGCCGTCGTCCGGCGTCTTGGTTGTCGCTCGGAGCCGCGGCGGTTGCCGTCTGGTTCCTCGGTGCGGTTCCGATGGCCCTTTCGGCACCCGTCATGGCGAGTTGGATCGGGGCCTGCTTGGCGGTGGCCGCAATCGGCGCATTGCCTCCCTGCTCCCTCGTCCCCGTCGGCGGCAGACACCAGTGGCTGGCCTGCCGTTTGGCATGGCCGGCGGCGGGGGTGATGGTTTTGGCGCTGGTCCGCGTGATCGCCTCGGTTGTCACCGCCGGGCCCGCGAGCCTCGCGCTTACGGGGATCGAGGGCGTCCTGGCGATGCTTGCTGGGTTGGCGGCAGTCGGTTGTGTTGGTGGGGCGGTCCTGGGCTGGGGAGGAAGGGCGGCCGACGCTGCCAGTCTCGGCCTCTTGCTGGTCGAGGGCGCGACACTGGCCGGCTGGCTTGCCACCCGTGGTCAGCCCCACAGCCCCTGGCTGATGCTGACAGTCACGGTGGCTGCCTGGGCCGGTCTCGCGGTGGCCTGCATTGCCAGCAACCGACTGGGAGAGGATCCATTGATTCCGCTGGGTAGCTTGGGGAGAGGAGGAGGTGGAATCCTTTCCGAGCGACTCCCGCAGGGACCGTTGCGGATGCATGTGACGCGGGGGGGGATGATCGCCGGCCTGGTGGGCATGGTGGCGTGGCTGTTTCTCACGCCTGCCGATGCCGCGATCGATCTTTGGATGACGATGGGGTGCTTTGTCGCGCTTGCCGTGCCACCAGCCCTGCTCCCCTTCGGCTCCGGGGACAGCGACTGGCAGCGGATCTGTCGCTCGGCGGCCAGTGTCGATGCTCTTCGGACATGGCGGCCGCGCACCAACGCCGATTGGTTTGCCGCCGCAGCCGCACCGCTGTATGGAGTGCTGCTGGGCTGGCCGCCACTGGTGGCTGGATTGCTGTTCGCCGGGGAGCCAGAGCGTGCTGCCGACGCCCTGCTGATCGTTGTCGCCGTGGCCTTAGCCACAGGGGTGTTGTGGCTCGCCGCCCACGCTGTGGCTGCCGGGTTCAACGGTGAAACGGCCCTCGCCTGCGCCATGGTGGCAGCGATCGCCGCCGGACTCGCCGCCGTGTCACTGCCGCCAGCACGCTTGATGACGGCGCAGCCTGCGGGATTGTTGCCGGCAGTCGCGGCACCGCAATCTCCTCAGGTTGCCGGGGACAGCGGATCTTAAACGACCGCTGAAGTCGCCCCCATCGCCCGCTTCTGCCAAGCATCAACGGGTCGGATCGGGGCGGCACGTCCTCCCGTTTGCCGGAATCCCCCAGTCTCTCAGTCAGCGGGAGGAGGCCTCCCGTTTCGAGCGGTAGGGGTCCAGATTGGGGCTGCAATGGAACGATACTAATCGGCAGCGCATCACTCGCCGCTCCCCGGCGATGTCTTCAAGGAGGAGCTCTCGTGCACGGAAGCCTTACGGCCGGTCGCCGGCCCCCGATGTCCCGACGCGGAGTTGCCCGTCGAGCCGCCGCCTGGATGGCGACCATCGCCGCAGCAGTGGCTGCTGTGCCTGTCGGGGCGGCCGGGTTTGCCCCCAGCGAGACGGTGTTTCCTGCCACCACCCGGATCTGGATCAGTGTCCCCGACCCGCGCGGCCTCAAGGAGCGGTTCGATCACACCCAATATGGACAATTGCTCAAAGATCCGCAGATGAAGCCGTTTGTGGAGAGTGTCCGCGAGCAGGCCCGCAGCGCCGGACAGCAGCGGCTCGGCAGGCTCGGACTGACGATCGAGGATCTGGGGAGCGTTCCCGGAGGCGAGGTGGCTTTGGGTGTGATTGAGCCCAAGCCCGGCACGCTCGCCGCGGTGCTCTTGGTCGACACCACCGGTCACAGCGACGCTGCCAATGCCCTGCTGGCCACCGTGGATGCGAGGCTGCTTGAGCGCAAGGCCACCAAGCAAACCCCTGCCGGCGAGGATGCCGCCGCCGTGACCGTCTACACGCTGCCGGCGGAAGCGACCGATTCAGGAATGCGTCATCCCTTGGTGGCGATCGCGGTGCTCCCCGAGGCGATCGTCGTTGGCGACGATCCCACGGTGGTCACCCAGACGCTGCAGAATCTGGCCGCCGGACGCAGCGACTCGCTCCGCACCGTGGCTTCTTTTCAGGCGGTGGCCAGTCGGTGCGAGGACCAGGTGCCAGCCCATGCGGCTCCACTGCGGTGGTTTGTCGATCCGCTCGGTTTTGCCAAGGCGCTGCAGGCGGCCAATCCACCCCGGGAAAAACGGAAGGGGCCCGATTACGTGGCGATCCTCGGGCGTCAGGGGTTTGACGCCGTCAAGGCGCTCGGTGGGATCATCGTGTTCGATGACGGGATCCACGAACTCCGACACCACACCCTGATCTACGCGCCGCCGGTCGAGGGGCGCAAGCCGTTTGCAGCCGATCGCTACAAGCTGGCCGCCCGGATGCTCCAGTTCCCCAACACCGCCCGTCTCGATCCCCCCACCTGGGTGCCGAGGGACGTGTCGAGTTGGGTCACCATGCAGTGGGACATGAAGACCGCCTTCGCCTCGGCGGAATCGCTCGTCGATGACGTGGTGGGTGAGAAGGGTGTGTTTGAGGACGTAGTGGCGTCTCTCAAAGAGGATCCGGACGGTCCGCAGATCGATGTCGAGAAAGACCTCGTCGGCAGTCTTGGCACTCGGGTCTCGGTGATCACCGACCACACGATGCCGATCGACATCGACAGCGAACGGCTGGTGATCGCCATTGAGGCAATCGACAGCAAGAAGGTCGCAGCCACCGTGGCCAAGAGCATGGTCACCGATCCGGACATGCGGAAAGTGGAGTACGACGGTCACGTGATCTGGGAATTGATCGACCGCACCAGCGCGATCCCCACTCTCGAGATCGAGACCCCGGGCCTGGCTCCGGCCCACACCGAGGAAGATCACGACAGCCGCGGTCGTCGTGGCAAACTCCGCGAGCGGGAGGAGAAACTTCTCCCCCACTCGGCCGTCACCGTGGCCCACGGGCACCTGCTGATCGCGTCGCACCGAGATTTCCTGGAACGCGTCCTTTCGACGTCTGGAGCGGAGGGAACGCTGACTGCTTCCGCCGATTATGAGCTCGTCACCGCCGAACTCGGTCGGCTGTTTCCGGGCGAGACGGCGCTGAAAAGTTTCGGTCGCGGAGACGAGAGCCTGCGGCCCACGTATGAAATGCTGCGGCGGGGCGAGATGCCGAAATCGAAGAGCCTGATGGGGCAGTTGCTCAATGGACTGCTCGGTGACGGCAAGGAAGGGAGCGTGCGGTCGCAGAAGATCGACGGCAGTTCGCTCCCAGAGTTTGCAGCCATCGAGCGCTATCTGGGGTCGGCAGGGGTGGGGATGGAGACGGTGGCTGAGGGTTGGTACATCGCCGGAGTCGCGCTGCCCCGTGAACAGAAGCCGGAGGCTTTGGCCCGGGAGCCTTCCGATACGGTGGGCCGCTGATGCAGGGAAGATGCCGGCGACGAACTGGGGGGAGCCTCAGCGGGCTGGATCAATCTCTTTGAGCGACGCCGCCTTGCGGTTGCCGGGGGCGGATTGGGTGCGGGATGATTCCACCACCGCCCAGAAGGGATGTTGGCGATCGGCACGGGTCCGCAGGTCTTCAAGCATCACCGCCGCGTCGGGGCGGATGGTGTCTTTGGTGAGTTTGCGGCCGTCGAGCGTGACGGTCACTGGCCGCGTGAAGTCGATCATTTCCGGCGACAGCCAGATCCGCACCCTCTCGGCACCGCAGTGGACGTTGACGGCATTGGTGGGGGTGGTCTTGGCATCGAGCGCGAATGGTCGCACGCCCTGTCCGGGGGGCCAGAGTGAGGGCAGCACCACAGTCTTTTGAGGTGCCCCCGACATCTCCACCCACCAGAAGAAATTGTCCCAGGGGCGCATCGAAACCGCGTCGATGGTCGTTGGGAAGAACGTCCGCCGCCGCCTGCCCATCCAGTCGAAGATCCTGAGGATCTCGTCGGAGAAGTGTTCGTGTCCCCGGCCGCGGTACTCGACGTAGGTGGTGTCGAAGCCCTTGGCGAGGTAGCGGTCGATGTCCATGCCGTTGCGGGAAAAATTCCCGTTGTCGAGTTCTCCGCCGACCAAATAGATCGGGAGGCTGCGGGCGTTGTGCCAGTAGTGGTTCACGTACCGGCCGGCGGCAGGGGAAATGGCCACCAACCCCGCCCACAGATCGGGGTGGGCAAGAGCGATGTCCCACGCGGCATCGCCGCCGAGGGAGTGTCCGGAGAGGAACACCCGATCGGTGTCGATCGAAAAGCGGCGCTGGGCCTCGCGGACTGCATTGAGGACCGCGGCGTGCTCGCGGGCAGAGTAGCCGTAACTGGTCTGGCCGTCCTCGGTCCATGCCGGCGCAATGACGATGTACCCCTGACGGGTCGCCTGTCCCAATCGCGTGCCATCCGGACCGATCGCTCCGGCCCACCACTCCACTTGATTGATTGGCGTGGTGAAGGCGGCGTGGAGCGAAACGATGGCCGGGTAGCGGCGGAGTGGATCGTATTCGGGCGGGAGTTGCACCAGACAAGGCACGGTTTGCCCGTCAGACCCGATGACGGCGAGCTCGTACAGACCAGGCGCCGTGGCCTCGGGAGGGGCCAGAGGCGGGGGCATCTGCTTGGCGATGGCCGCGATCGTGGCGGCATCACCGGCCTCCTCCTCCGCCAGGCCCCCGCGGAGAGCCTCGCGCTCAACCGCTTCGGTCGTCAGCAGATAGTCGCGGACCATGCCGCGGACGCGGACTGCCGAGAGAGCCAGTTTGAGGTTCTCGCCCGCCGCCGCGGCCCCCTCGAGCCAACCGGTGATCGCCAGGGCCACAGCACGGTCGGCAGGCATGTCCGCCTCGGTGCCGAGTCGATCGAACGTCGCCAGTCTGTCGAGCGATGCGAATGTCATCTCCCTGCCGATTTCATCCAAAACCATTGTCGCTTGGGCGCGCTCCTCCTCGTCTGTGATTGCGTCGCACTTCGATTGCACCTCTTCCAAGAGTCGGCGGGCGAGAGCCTGCCGATCGCGGTAGGCGTCGCGGGCCTCGCGGACCGCCTCGACTGTTTCGCCCGAGGCGTCGTCGACGGGGAAATCGTCGAGGAGCCGCATCGCCAGGGCATCCTGGCCGGCCTTGCCGCGGAGGCGGATTTCGTCCAGCAACCGGTTGGCGGAGAGTTCGCCGAGGCTGCGGCGTTCCTCGGCCAGATTCTTCAGGCCGGGGAAGTCGGCGAGGACGAGATCGAGTTCCGCGCGGGCCTCCTCGTAACGCTCCGCCTGGAGAAACAACCGCACCACGCGGAGCCGGTCTTCGGAGCGGTTGGAGTCGATCTGTTGATCGATGACCCGGCGGAGTTGGTCACGGGGGATCGACGAGGTGGCCAGTCGCATGTCGAGCAGCAGCGGGTGGTCGGTGAGTACCCCCTCGACCTTCGTCCACCGCGGCGTGATGACCGTGATCCCTTGGACGACGTCGGCCCTTCCGGTGGCCGTGGCCAACGCCAGGATGCGGCGTCCGAACTGGTCAAAGGGCGTGGCCTCGATGATCCCCCCCACCGAGGCCACCCGGCGGCCGTTCTCCGGCACCCGCTGGGGCACTTCGATCCGTTCCTGCCTGCCGAAGACCCCTTCCTCTGCCTTCACGACCCGGCGGCGGGAGACGAAGGTCCGCGTTAATTCGTCGTCGCACATCAGTACCGGGGTCCCACCCGATCGACCTCCCGACGCCTCGGCGATCGGATCGACTGCCACCCCGGCGACGAGGGCAAAGCGTCCTTCCAGGACCCGTCCGTCGGCCATCTCCACCCGATCGGCCCGAGCGGTCACTCCCAGGCAGGAGAGGATGATCGCCAGAACTCCCCACGCAGTGGCGGGCATGGGGGAAAACGCTCCGCCGGCGGACGCAGCCCGAGGCTGTGTCTGGAAGCGGGCGTGGATTGGCCCGGAAGCCGGCATGGGATTCCTCCGTGATGCGGCCGTCAGGGGGAGACGGCACAGAGCGAGTTTAGCGGAGCCTGTCCGACGCTCCCACGCCGATCATCCCGGGGACGACGTGGTTGAAAGGCTCCATGGCGGTCTTTCCGTCGGTACAATCCCCTTTGTTCCCGCTCGACGGCGGGGGCTGTTTGCCGGATGCTTCTTTTCCTTTGCTGCTTCGAGGTGACTGCTTTGTCGATCCGCGGCTTCGTCCGGCGGGCCCTGGTTTGGGGGATCGCTGCCTCGCTCCTCCTCCCGATGGTGCTCTCGGTACTCATCGGTCTGGGGGCGCTGTTGGGCTCGCTGGGGGATGCCGGGGGGGCGCAGGGGTGCGCCCGGATGGCGATGTTCGTGGGGGTGGTCTGGTTGGTCGCGGTGATGGCGACGGCCGTGGCCGCGGGAGTGGCAACCATCGAGTCCGATCAGAGTCCTCCTCCGCGGCGGCGCTGTTCAGCCGATGATCGCGACAATCGGCGGCGACGACGAAGGCCTCGCCGCGCCCGGATGGATCGGTCAGGGGGCCCATCCGGCCGGGGCCGAGAGGGCGTTGGACATGAAGACCAAGAGGCACGTCCCCAGGGCTGAGGTGCGTGGGCCGGGGAACTCACCACGCTGCTGTCCGTCGGAAGAGTCGGTAGCCGCCAGTTGCAGTGGTCCCAATGTGCATCGGAGTCTGTGGCGTGCCGATCAAATTCCGCTGCAGCGGTTGCCAGTCGAAACTCTCCGTTCCGACCCGATGGCACGGCACCTCGGTCGCCTGTCCGCGCTGCGCTGCCCGCGTCACGGTGCCCGCCGATGGCCGCGTGCAAGTGAACTCCCTCGAGGGATCGGGGATCGAGAAGTCGCTCGGTGAACTCGCGCCGGCGGAGGCTTTTGAGGCGGCACCTTTCGCGGTGAATATCAACACCACTCCGGCACGATCTCGCCAGGGGAGTCGCCTCCGGGGGCGGAAAAGCGTTGGCGGAAATCCCCCTCGGCTCAAGCCCCGCGTGACGATCGCCTGGTGGACGCCGTATGCTTATGCAGTTGCCCTCTTGGTGGTCGCCGTGGTGGCGTTCTTCCTCGGGGCGTGGTGGGCGATGCAGGGGAGCGGACCATGAACTTGGGGACTTTCTGCGGTTGCTGGCGGGTGTCGTCCCGAAAGGACCACTCGGCATGGTGGTTGCCGCTGGTGGTCCTGCTCGGGGGCTGGGTGGCGTGGACCTCAGCAGCAGCCTGGGCCGACGATCCCCCCTCTCTGGCCACGGTGAAGGCCCACCTCGACAAGGCCCGTGCGGCCCTGGATGCCGAGCGGCCGGCGGCGGCCCGGGAGCACCTTGTCGCTGCAGTCAGCGGACTGGTGGAATGGGAAGGAATGGAGAACCCGCCGCCCACGGCCCGGTCGATGGTGGAGCGTGCCCGCGGTCTTCGCGACGACATCGAACTCCAGGGAGGGGACATCGAGGGGATCGAGCTCCCTGCGATCAAATCGGCTCCCAGGACCCCCGCCCGGAGGCCCGCCCGCAAAGACCCCGAACTGGCGATGCCCAAGGGGAAGCCTACCGGCAGGGCTCCGGCGGTGGCGAAGGGAGGAGCGACAGGCAAGGGAAGCGAGCCGAAGCCACAGGCTGGAGGCGTGAGTTTTGTCGGCCAGGTGGCGCCGATGCTGCTTCGGCATTGCGGAGGCTGCCATGTGGCAGGCAAGAAGGGGGACTTCCAATTCACATCGTTTGAAACCCTGATGAAGAGCGGTTTTGTCCAGACGGGGACCGGGGCCGACAGCAGGCTGGTGGAAGTCATCCGCACCGGCGACATGCCACGGGGAGGAGGCAAGGTGTCTGCGGAGGAATCCGCTCTCCTCGTCCGCTGGATCGACGAAGGGGCCGTATTCGACGGCAGCGATCCCCTGGCTGCCTTGCAAAATGCCGGTCGTCCGCAGCCGCCGCCCGTGGTCCCCACAGGCCCGGTGGCGCTCAAGCCTGGCGACGTGTCATTCGCATTCGAGGTGGCGCCGATCCTCGTCAAGCAATGCGGCGGGTGCCACGATGCCACGCAGCCGGACGGCAATCTGTCGATGGTGAGTTTGGAGACGCTCCTCCGCGGCGGCGCGACCGGTGCGCCGATCATTGCCGGCGAGGGAGCTGCGAGCCTGTTGATCAGAAAACTCAAAGGGAAGGAGATCGACGGCCAGCAGATGCCATTGTCCAAGCCGCCGCTCTCTGATGAGGTGATCGAGGCCATTGAGAAGTGGATCGATCAAGGAGCGGCTCTCGACCTCCTGACAGCGCAGACGTCACTGGAGACGGTGGCGGCGGCCGGCCGTGCCCGCAGTTTGTCGCACGAAGAACTGCTCGCCGCCCGCTTCGATGCGGCTGATGCGGTGTGGCGGCGGGCGATCGCCGACGAAGAACCGGCCTCAGTCACCCGTGGCACTCTCCGCGTCATCGGGAATCTGCCGGAATCAAAACTGGAACGCTTGGCCGATGCCGCCGAAAAGGCGATGACGGCCGTTGAATCCCAACTCGTCGCCGGCGACGTGCCACTGATCAAGGGGGGGATCGTTCTGCTGGCCTTCGACAAGCCGTACGATTATTCCGATTTCTGGATCAACGTCCTCGGGGACGAACGCCCCAAGGGAATGGAAAGTCGACCGGGGATGTCCGGGGACGTGATCTACGGTTCATTCATCGCGCCGGCGCTGGACACGGCCGAGGCCCGGGCCGACACGTTGGCCCTCTTGGCGGAGGAGATCGCTGCCGCCGCTTTCCTCTCCCGCGGAGCGCCAGAGTGGTTTGCCGTTGGGGCGGGGCGGGCTGTGGCCACCAAGACCGCGGCGAAGTCGGCGGTGGCCAAGGGATGGCGGAGCGAATCCACGCAACGGCTGCAGAATCTCCGCCGTCCGGCGGCGATCGTCGAGGGGCTCGCCGATCCTGCGTCTACTGCTGCCGTCAGCGGTGCCTTTGTGATCGCGGTGGGTGGCGGTGGTGGCCGCCTCAAGGCGTTGGCTGAGCGGCTGGATGATGCCATCCCCTTCGACGCGGCATTCGCCGAGGTGTTCCAGGGCAGCCCGGAGGCCGTGTTCGGGGCCTGGGCTGAGAAAGAACTCACCAGACAGGGAGAGAAGCGGGGCGACTCCAAGAAGCGAGTGGGGAACGCAGGGCGATAAGTTTTCCACCGCAATGCCGTGGTGCCGCGGATGCGGAGAGCTCGTTGATAAAAACGAGGAGGCCTTGAATCCCGGGGCATGCGATCCGGGCGGGCAGCGGAACGAATCCACTGCTCTCCGGCTGGGCACGCGACCGAAACAATGCATCAGCCCCCAACGAGCCTCGGTAAGAGCTCACCGGCATGGTGTGACATCATCACGAACATGGCAGAAAACTTATCGCCGCACGTTCCCCCGAACGCCACCAGAGTTTCGCTGGGCGGCGTGCGTTTTGGGGAGGCCGGCTGAACGGATGATACACCAACTCCTCACACGTCTGCCACATCCCTGCCGACCGCCTCCATTGTTTTCGTGTTCCTTTCGACGGCGATGACCACCGTCTGACGCTCGACTCCGTTGGGATTGCTGGCGATAATCGGCAGCACCTGACGCTTGTTCGGCAGGTCGACCCGGACGCGGAAGGTGCCGTCGGGGCGGACCTTTACCGGCTCGCCCTGGAGGGTGACGTAGGCACCTGGTTGAGTGACACCGTAGACAATCATCTCGGCATCGACCTCGATCTGAAAGTCACTCGACTCTCCGGCCTCAGGTTCGCCGTCGCCGCGTGACTGCCGCAAGGCCGGTGGTCCGAGTGGCCGTCGGAGTTTCTCCTCGAAGAGTTCCTGCAACTCGGTGCTCGAGTGTTCCGGCGAGAAACCTCCGCTCATGGAGTAGATCTTCTCGCAGTCGGCCGCGATGTCACCCCAGTGAGTGTCCAGGGTGTCGGTCTGAGAACTGCCAGGGACACTCACGGCGTTGCTCCGGGCGAGGGAGTGGAAGCGGCCGTGGGGAGTGAGATAGCCGATCTCGACCCGGCAGCGAAACGGTTCGCGGACATCGATAAACCAGTTCTTCACCCCGCCGTGGACCTCGATCGAGCGCACCACCCGCTCTGAAGGGGATGCCTGGAGGGCGTTCTCAAGTTGCAGGACACGGAGCGTGGGACGGGCGCCGTGCCATTCCTGCCCCAGAGCCGCCTGTGCCCGAGTGATGCTCGCCGAGGTGACCTCCCAGAAGGCATGCAGCCAGTGGGGACCGCGGACCATGACCACGATCCGGTCCCGCATCGATGCCGCCTGACGGCCGCTCTCGGGGCGGGTGGAGAGAATCTTGGCCTTGGCGAGACGTTCCCGCGCTTCCTGAATCCGCAGGGCCACTGCTTCATCACGGGAGGGGACTGGCGTGACTTCCGTCGCAGGAAGCCGCGCCGGAGCCAGTTTGGGACGCATGGCAGCCGCCGGAACCGGTTGGCGGGCCCGCGCTTTGCTGACCAGCGCCCGGATCAACTGGTCTTTCCGCATGGCATGCCAGCCGGCAACGCCGTGCTGTTTGGCCAGACGGGCCAGATCTCGAACTGGTTTCTGTTTCAGACTGGCCGCGGTCACGGGAAGCCCCCAAAGGTAGTGGCGGCATGCAAGCCGATCCAATCCACGGTACCGAGGGCCGCCCCCGAACGCAAATCTCACACCCCCTACAAGGGTGGTTTGTGGCGATTCAGGGCTGAAAACAACGATTCAGAAAGGGGGGGATGGGTGGACACCACTCCCTCCACTGACGGCAGCCGGGGGATCCGCCCGCACTGCCCCTGCCTATCAAACACGCTCCAAAAACACCCAAGAAAAAGTGGTTCAGAGGCAATGGAGCCGAGCCGAAGACGGGTGGACGGGCCCCAGGGGGGGGGATGACACCGCAGCGAGCAATCAGTCGCCGCGGAGTTTGAGGCCGCGTTCGGTCAGTTTCTCCCGCACCTCGTTGAGGCTGGTGACGCCGAAGTTCTTGCACTCCATCAGATCCTCGGCAGTCCGTCGCACCAGTTCGCCGATCGTCATGATCCCCAACTTCGTGGTGCACTTGCGGGCCCGGACCGAGAGGCTCAGTTCCGTAATCGGCAGAGAATGGACTTCTTGCTCGTCGGCCGATGGCTCCACCGGCTCGATGGCGGTTTCCTCGGCAGCGACTGCCGCCGCGAGTTGCCCCAGGGAGAGCCCCTTGGTGGCGAGCATGTCTTTGATTTCGACGAGACTGGTCTCGCCGAAGTTCTTGCTCTCCAGGATCTCGGCCTCGGTGGTCCGGGCGAGATCGCCGAGGGTGTGAATCCCCATCTTTTGCAAGCAATTGCGACTGCGCACCGAGAGTTCGAAGTCGGTCACAGGCAGCGCCAGGACATGCTCGAGGCGGTCGCGCTGCTTTTGTTCTTGGTCGTCGAGTTGCAGGTTTCCGGAGGCGGAGGAGTCTTTGAGGAACAACCGGGCCCGTGGATGATCGGGATAGACTTGGAGGATCCGCTTGTAGCACTGCTGGGCGTGGAGGAAATCATCCCGGTCCTCGTAGAGGATGCCGAGGTTGAGCAGTGCCCCCACCGACGTTGGGTAGCGCTTCACGGCCCGCTCGTAGCAGATCTTCGCCTCGTCGTCGTTGCCGACACGGTCGTTGATGACCCCCATGGCAAACAGCGCTGCAGGGTGGCTCGAATCGAGGGCCAGCGCCTTTTCCAAGGCGGCAATCGTGTCGGCCAGCGGCAGCCCGGAATCAGCGCCGGATGCCGCTTTTTCGGCCCAGTAATCAGCGGAAGACTCGGCTGTGGCGGCCACCTTTGCGAGCGTCTTCTCGGCCTCTTTGACATGCCCTGCCAAACGCTGGGCCTCTGCGACACCGACGCCGCAGGCGGTCGGATCGTAGCCAGCCTTCTGGGCCGCCGTGAACGATTCCTGGGCATGGGCGAGGTGCTCGGTAGCGTCGCTGGCCATTCCCAGGGCGAGATGGCAACGGGCCTGGAAATAGAGAGCGAGGGCCCCACCGTCAGCCGACTTGAGGGTCTGGAGGGAATCCTTCCAGCGGCCGAGAAGGTACTGGCCGACTCCGAGGCGGACGCTCGCCGCCGGGCTGCGATCGGACTGCCCCTCGATTTCCTTGACAGCGATCCGCAGGTCGCGGTGCGAGGCGGGGTCGGAGCCGAGCTGGCCCATCAGCCCAACAATCTCGCTCGGGCCGAAAGCGCCGGTGCCGGTCACGAGGTCGCGGATGTCGAGTGTTGCAGGAGCGGACATGAACACCTCTCAAAGGAAATCTCAATCGGCACAGGATCGCGATCGAAAACCGATCGCGTGGCGGGGCCTACGGAATGGCGGGAACGAATTCAACAGCCAGCGGCGGGAGTCGAACCCGCAACCCCCGCATTACGAATGCGGTGCTCTGCCAATTGAAGCTACGCTGGCGACGGAACCTGAGCGGATCGCCGCTCAAGGTCAGAAACACCGCAAAATAGCGCAGAAAGCAGGCCAACGTCAAGGGTCTCGGGCGGGAGCCGTCTCGCGGGCGGGTCGAGGGGCCGAAAACGGGGACTCCCGGCGGCGGCGCCGGCCCTCCTCAGGACTGACGGGAGCAAAAAAAAGGGTGGGGCCTCCGACTCGGCAGGAGCATCCTGCCATGGGAATGCGGGTCAGGGGCAAGGCGACCGCACGCCCGAAGGAAGTCTGAGGCCCCACCTTGGGAATGTGTGGGCCACGCGTCCGTGGTGGTGTCGGACCGCACGCGGCCCGACCTGTTGTTTCAGAGTTGCATTCGGCGTGCCAAACCTCTTCGGTGCCGGAGGAACTCTCCGCAGATCGCTGTTCTGGGCGCGTTCCGAGGCACTATGCGGAGTCGTTGGATGGCTGCATCGGGGCTGATCAGTGCCCGAGAGGGTGGTCCTCTTTTGCCAAGGGCCGAATGCGGCGGATGTCCCTTTCGAGCCGCGCGGCAGCGACCGCAGCGGCGGCCCCCCTTGCCGCAAATTGCGTCGGTGGTGTTGCCGAATGCAACACATGGCGGCGGCATATTCCATGCGCCGCCGCGTCCACTGGCGGCATGGGTGTCGATCCAATCAATTCAATGCGACTCAAGTGCCACGACCTGGAAGCATGGCCGGAGAAGCTTCCGTGGGATCGCGACCGGCTCTTCAGAGGGGACGCAACCGCCCCGTCCCGGCTATGATGCGGTGATCGCTGTCCTGCCCCCTCATTCCGCTTCAGGAAATGCTGCTGTGAACCCGCGTTTGCCGGCCCACATTGGCCCCTACACCTGCGGTCCTGGTCGGCCGCTGCTGGTCATCGCCGGACCATGCGTGATGGAAAGCGAGCGGCTCTGTCTGGGGATCGCAGACACGCTTGCCCGCATCGCGGCTGGCCTGCCGATCCAGTTGGTTTTTAAGGCTTCATTCGACAAGGCAAACCGCACCAGTGCTGGCGCGTACCGCGGGCTGGGAATCGACGAGGGGCTCTCGTTGCTCGACAAGGTACGGGCGGTGACGGGGCTTCCCGTGACCACCGATATGCATCTCCCCGAACAGGCCCCAGCGATTGGTGAAGTCTGTGATCTGATCCAGATCCCGGCCTTCCTCTGCCGGCAGACCGACCTCCTCCTGGCTGCGGCGGCCACCGGCCGCGCGGTAAACGTCAAGAAGGGTCAATTCCTCGCTCCCGCCGACATGCGGCATGCCGTGGCCAAGCTCCTTGCCGGTGGCTGCCAGGACATCTGCCTCTGCGAGCGGGGCACATTCTTTGGATATGGCCGCTTAGTCAACGACTTCACGGGATTGCCGGTGATGCGCGGAATGGGGGTTCCGGTGATCTTCGACGCCACCCATTCGGTACAGCAGCCCGCCAGCCTCGGGGATGCCACCGGCGGCGACCGCACGCTGGTGGAGCCGCTGGCCAGGGCGGCCGCAGCGGTGGGAATCGACGGGTTGTTTCTGGAGACTCATCCCGATCCCGATCGCAGCCCCAGTGACGGCGCGAACATGGTGCCGCTGGACAAACTCCAGGGGGTGCTCGAACGCGTTCTTCGCATCCACGACGCCCGCTTGGCAGGGGCCGGGGAGGTCGGCGCATGAGACGGAGCAGGGAAGTAAACAGTCGCCGGCCGGGGGGCAGCGTCAGCCTGCTCCTGAGCGTTGTCGTCCTGGCCAGTTGCGGATGCGGGGGCCCGCCTGCCCGCCCCGGTGCCCGGGCTCCCGACCGACTCCAAGCGCCGGCTGCGGTTGCGCCGCAGGCCCCCCCAGCCGCCCGGCAGATCTCGCAGGAGGTGCGAGACAAACTCCTCGACGGCGCCATGGATGTTCTGGGCAATCTCGAGGCCTATGACGAATCGGCCGCTTTTGCGCAGGTGTTTGATCGGCTCAACCAGTGGATTCATGTGGTGGCTGCCGAGCGGACGACCGCAGCGGTTGTCGGGACTGATGGTCCGGGTGGGGCGGATCAGGCTGCCCTGGCGAGCGATGGTTGGCATGCCGATCAGCTCCTCGCTTCCCTCCCTGAGAGGCTCCGCAGTGCCGATGCTGTAGAGGCCCTCGACGATGTGGCGTTCAACGCTTCGGCCGACATCGCGGCCCTGCGCGACCAGCGCTGGCTGGCGGACATCGCCGCCACGGCCCGTGGCGACGCTTTGGATGACCTCGAAGTGGCCCGCCGGCTTTTCGATTGGACCATCCGATCCTTGGCGATCCAGAGCGATCCGCCGATGGTCCCCACCGAGACCACCCCCGGCTCCCGCTGGTTTCACACTGGAGAAATCCTCCTTGCCGGGCGGGCCAGCGCGGCGCAGCGCGCGTGGGTCTTCCTGGAACTGGTGCGGCACTCCGGACTCGACGGCGTGATGCTGGCCACGGGGGATGCCGAGAGTGGCACACTCCGTCCCTGGATCCCAGCGGTCCTGTGTGGGGCGGAAGCCCATCTCTTCGATCCCGGATATGGAATGCCGATCCCCGGTCCGGGAGGTGAAGGAGTGGCCACCGCCCGCCAGGCGGCCGCCGATCCATCGGTCCTGGCGGCGATGTCACTCCCTGACCGCCCCTACCCCATTCAGGCAGCCGACATCGGCCGCCTCTCGGTGCTGGTGGCGGCCACCCCGTGGAACCTGTCTCGGCGGATGCAACTGCTCGACCGCCACCTGGCGGGGTCGCGGCGAATCGACCTCGCGATCGATGCTTCGGCGATCGCTGCCCGAGCTCTGGCCGCGCTTCCGGAAGCCATCGTCCCGTCAGGAAACCAGGCCCATCAGTCCCCTGCTGAAGGCCGTCAGGGATTGTGGGAGTTCCCCTGGGAGACACTCGCCCGCCGCGCTTCCGGTTCCCGGACTGTCGATATCGCGCTCGTCAAGGAACTGGCCGTGATGGCGGTGGCCTTTGAGCAATCCAACAACGGTCGCGACGTGCGTTCCTTTCGCCCCCTCTACGCCGCCCGCATCCGCGAATTCCGTGGTGATTTGGACGGTCCTGACGGGGCCAAGGTGGCCTATCTGATGGCCCGGCCAGGCAACGCCACGATCAGCGACGTCGTCAAGGGATTCCCCCCCCAGCAGGCCGACGGTGTGAAGCGGATGTACGACGAAATGAAGGCCGATGCCACGTATTGGTTGGGGGTTCTCACGCTGGGAGAAGGTGAGTTTGAAACGGCCGTCGACTACCTGGAGCGGATGACGCTGCTGGCCAACCCTGAGGGGGTGTGGGCCGATGCGGCCCGTGCCAACCTCGCCCGGGCCAGGATCGGCCTGGGCCAGACTGACGAGGCCGCCCGCCTCCTCCGAGATGATGCGTCTTCCCAGCGTTTCGGCAGTCGATTGATCGCCGCGCGAATCGCCCCTGCGGCCCCCTGAAAGCAGCCGCCGAAGCGGTCCAATCCGCACGTTTCGCCATCATCCTTTCAAGCCCGCGTTGCCAGACCACGAGGAAAGATGTAGTCTCTGGGGCTCCCGACACCTTCCAACCTCCCGCCCGGGTTCCTCCGGGTCCTGCCCCGCGGCCACAGTCCCGGATAGAGCTATGAAAGACGACATCCACCCGCGTTACATCGACACTTTGGTCCGTTGCGGCTGCGGTAATTCCTTCACGACCCGGAGCACGATGCCCGAGTTGAAGGTCGACATCTGCAACCTCTGCCACCCGTTCTTCACCGGGAAGTTGAAATTGCTCGACACCGCCGGGCGGATCGAGAAGTTCAAGACGAAGTTCGCCAGTGCCGGATATGCGAGTTTGAATAAGGGCAAGAAGCCCGTCACGGCAGTTGCCGAACCGCCGGCATCCTGAGCCGGTCCTCCGGCGATCCCCCCCGATGCGCGACCTGCTCGAAGCGAAACTCTCCCGGTTCGAGGAACTCGAGCGGGAATTGATCGATCCGGCCGTGCTCTCCGTGCCGCATCGGTTGGCCGCTGTCGCCCGCGAGCATGGCACGCTTGCGAGGCTGGCACGCCGCTACCGCTCGTTTGTCGATATCGAGCGGCAGATCGCTGATCTCGAAGGGCTGGCACACGGCGACGACCAAGAGATGCGGTCGCTCGCCCAGGCCGAGCTTCCTGAACTCCAGTCCCGCCGAGAGCGGGAGTGGGATGAGCTTCTTGACCTCTGCTCCGACGACGAGGACGCCGATCGCTCCCGGTTGGTGCTGGAATTGCGGGCCGGCACCGGAGGGGATGAGGCCGCGCTGTTTGTCCGTGACCTCTACGAGATGTACCGTCGGTATTGCACGGAGCAGGGGTTTGAGGTCGAGGTGCTCGATGCCAGCCCGACCGAACTGGGGGGGTTTAAGGAACTCGTCCTGGGAATCTCTGGTGACGCCGTGTTCCGTCGTCTGCAGTACGAGAGCGGTGGCCATCGTGTGCAACGCGTCCCCGACACCGAGGCGAAGGGGCGGATCCATACCTCGGCTGCGACGGTGGCGGTGTTGCCGGAGCCTGAGGATGTGGAGGTGTCGATCACTGCCGACGAATACCGCAAGGATCTGTTCTGCGCCAGCGGTCCTGGTGGCCAGCACGTCAACAAGACCGCGTCGGCGGTGCGGTTGACGCATCTGGAGACCGGTCTGGTTGTGCAGTGCCAGGATGAAAAGAGCCAGCACAAGAATCTCGCCAAGGCGCTGCGAGTCCTCAAGGCCAGGCTCTACGAACTCCGCCGGAGCATCGAACACGAAAAGCGGGCCAGTGAACGGCGGACGCTGGTCGGCTCCGGTGATCGCAGCCAGCGGATTCGGACGTACAATTTTCCCCAGAACCGAGTCACCGACCATCGCATCAATGAGAGTTTTACGCTCGATCAGGTGATGGCTGGCCGGCTTGGATTGGTGATCCTGGCCATCGAAGGGCACGCTCGGCAGCAGCGTCGGATCGACATGGAACGCCCTGCCAAATCGCTGCCTTCCTGACGGACGCCCGGTAGACGCTTCTTGGTGGCGGAGGGAGGTCGAGAGATGAGTGACGACGTTTGGACGGTCGGAAGACTGCTCACCTGGACGACCGAATGGTTGGCCGGCAAGGGGAGTGAATCGCCGCGCTTGGATGCCGAGGTGTTGCTGGCGGCCGTCCGCGGTTGCCCGCGGATCGCCCTCTATACGGCTTTCGATGAGCCCGTCGATGACGCCGGACGGAGTCGGTTTCGCGATCTGGTGCGACGCCGCGGCGAAGGGGAACCAGTTGCGTATCTGGTGGGGAGCCGGGAGTTCTTCTCGCTCGCCTTCCGCGTCACCCCAGCCGTGCTCATTCCCCGCCCCGAGACCGAAGGGCTCGTCGTCCGCGCTCTCGATATCTGCAAGCCGCTCCCCTCCCCACGGATCGCTGACGTCGGTACCGGATCGGGCGCCGTAGCGGTGACGCTCGCCAAGCATCTTCCCCGGGCGCGGCTTGTGGCCACCGATATCTCGGCAGAGTCCTTGGCCGTGGCTTCTGACAACGCCGCCCGTCACGGCGTCGCTGAGCGGATCGAATTCGCGCGCTGCGATCTCCTCGACACGCCATCGGGAGCGGGGCCCTTTGACTGCATCGTCAGTAATCCGCCCTACGTCCGGGAAGACGAATTCGACAGCCTGCCGCGGGACGTCCGTCTCCATGAGCCCCGGGGCGCTCTCGTCGCCGGGCCATCCGGGATCGAGGTCATCGAGCGGCTCGTCGCCCTGGCGCCCCAGCGACTGTCTCCCGGTGGATGGTTGGTGATCGAAGTCGGGCCTTCGACGGCCGAAGCCGCGCGGGGCGTGATCGGCCGGCAGCCGGGACTGATTGCCGGCGATACCCTCAACGATCTGGCCGGATTACCGCGGATCGTGCAGGCACGGCGGGCCTGACAAACCCGGGGCCGGTGCTGTTTTCTGCATCGCCGCCCCCCCTTCTCCGCTCCCTTTTTTCCCCTCCTCCCCGTTGCAAGAGGCTCTCCGCCGCGGTAGGACATCCGTACAGGCGAGAGCCAGAGGGGGCTGCCACGGTGGTGGGGCCCAGTCAGCGGTGGAGCAGTCCCGGTAGAACAGGGTGTCAGTGAGGACGGTCGATGCCGCCGCTGCCCGAAGGCGTGAGCAATCTGGTCGGCCGTGTGCCGCGGCTCTGCGCCGCGGCGATGTCTCTCCTGCCGCCGATCCCGGCAGGATGGTGGCGTCGTGAGCCACTTCCCACCCGTCCGCTTGTCGTCGTTGCGGCGGCACTCGCCGTCGGCACGGCGCTGGCGATCCTCCTTCCTCTGCCGGCGCTGGCATGCTGGGGGGTGGCGCTTGGTGCCTTGCTGGCTTGGACCGTGCTCGCCGGTGGCGGTTCCACTGCGGCTGGCCTACTTCTGCTGGTGGCAGTGGCCTCCAGCAGCGCAGCATGGACCTCTGCACAGTGGAGACTGTTTCCCGCCGACGACCTTGCTTGGTCGCTCGGCGACCTCCCGGTCCCGCTGGTTGTCGAAGGATCGCTGCTGGAATCCCCCCGGGAATTGCCGCGCTCTGCCGATCCGCTCCGCGGCGGCAGCCTGCCTCCCACGAGCGAGTGCCTCCTGGCCGTGGCCGCGGTCCGCGACGGCGAATCCTGGCGGCCGGTCAGTGGCAGGGCCGTGGTGATCGTCGACGGTCCGCCGTCGGCGCTGCCGGTCGGTGCTCGCCTCCGGGTGTGGGGGCGGGGGTTGCGTCCCGGTTCACCAGGAAACCCCGGGGAGTTCGACCAACGGGCCCGGGCCCGGGGGGCACGCTGTTTGTCGGTGATCCGTGTGCCGGGAGAAGAAAGTCTGGAGATCGTGGCGCTGCCCGCTTGGCCAACGGGAGTTGGTCTCCTCGACCGGCTGCGGGCCGGTGGGGCTTTGGCGCTGGCGAACCATGTATCGCCGGCGCGCGCCCCCCTGGCCTCCAAACTCGTCCTCGGAACCCGTGAAGGCCTTGCTGCCGGTGCCATCGACGCCTTCATGGTCACCGGTACGGTCCACATTCTCTCCATTTCCGGTCTGCATGTGGCACTTCTGGCGGGGGCGCTTGTGGTCATTGCCCGTCTGGCACGCCTTCCGCGGGGGCCGGCGCTGGTGGCTGTGGCGGTGTTGACGGGGCTCTACATGCTGCTGGTGGGAGCCGAGACCCCCGTCCTCCGGGCGACGTTGCTGGTGTGGCTGGCTTGTCTGGGAGGAGCGACGGGGCGCCGTTCGCCGGGGATCAATGCGTTGGCCGTGGCCGCGATCATCGTGCTCGCCTGGCATCCGCCCGAACTGTTCCGCATCGGGAGCCAGCTGTCGTTCCTGTCGACGGCGGTGCTCATCGGGGCGGCCACGGCGGTGGCGTCCGGCCGGCGCAACGACGATCCGATCGCGCGGCTGATTGATCACTCCCGCGGGCCGGTGGAGCGTTGGTTGCGGCGCCGCGGCTGTGACATCGCCGATGCGGTCCTCGTCGGCGCGGCGGTGTGGCTGGCGACAGCGCCGTTGGTGGCAGGTTCGTTCCACGTCGCCAGCCCGGTGGGGTTGCTGCTCAACCCGCTGATTGCGCCGCTGGTGGGGCTGGCAATGGTGGGGGGATTCGTCTGTCTGGCGCTGAGCCCGGTGTGCGTGCCGCTGGCTGCCATCGGCGGGGCTGTGTGTGACGCAAGTCTGGCGGTGATCGACGTCGTGGTCCGGCAGGCTGCCGGAATTCCTGGGGCCTTCGCGTGGGTCAGCGGGCCGCCTGGATGGTGGATCGCCGGCTGGTACATCGGGATGCTGGCGATCCTCCTCCTCGTGGCCGGGCCGCGGTTGGTGCGGCCGTTCACCTGGGCCGGTGCCGCCGCCGCCTGGGCCTGCGTCGGATTGCTCGTCACCGTCTTGCCAGGTCGCACCGCCCCCGCGCTCGAAACTGTGATCGCAGCGATGGGGCATGGTTGCGGCATCGTGATCCGGGGACCAGGAGGTGGTTGCCTCGTGTATGACGCCGGACGACTCGGGGCGGGGATCGCCGCCGGCCGCGGTCTTTCGGCGGTGCTGTGGAGCGAGGGCATCGAGCGGATCGACACGCTGGTGATCTCGCACGCCGACACCGACCATTTCAACGGCGTCCCCGATCTGATCGAGAGGTTCGCGGTGGGCAGCGTGGTTGTTCCGGAAGCGTTCCTGAAGAGCGAGTCGCCGGCAGTGACAGAGATCCTGCGGCGGATCAACCAGGCCGGGATCGCGGTGACTGTCGGCAGAAAGGGGGATGAGATCCCTTTCGACGGGCTGTGCAGGGTCCGAGTCCTCCATCCCCGAAGAGCGACTGTCGAGGGGGACGAAGCACGGGGGCGGGGTCCGACTGACAACGAATCGAGTTTGGTGGTCGCGGTGGAATCGGCAGGGCGCCGCATCCTGCTCACCGGCGACCTTGAAGGAGGAGCCCTCGACCGCTTTGTCGCCGAAGGGCCCGGTCGCTGTGACGTGCTCATCGCCCCTCACCATGGCAGTCTGGCAAGCCTGCCGCCGGCGCTAGCAAGGGTGACAGCACCAGAGTGGGTGGTGGTCAGCGGCGCCGCCGGACCGCGTTTTGAGGAAGTGCGACGGGCGTACGAGTCGGCTGCCGGCGCCGACCACCCAGCACGGGTCCTGCGGACGGAGGGCGCGGTGCGACTGAGGCTCACCGCCGCCGGCACACAGGCCAGCCAGTTCCGCAACGGCCGGTGGCGACCAGTTGATCCGGCCCCCACTCGAGGCCCGCTGATGAGGGTGTCAGGGGATCAGGGCGTCAGGGATCAGGGCGTCAGGGATCCGCTCGGCCCGAACGCAGGGATGGGGTCACGGCATCCAACGGATGCTGTCGAGATTCATCATTCCCCCCGCCTGCTGCGGATGGGTGAAGACGACCACCACATCGTGTCTGCCCGTTACCCCCTCCCAGGCCGTGTTCCGCTGGTAGAACTGCTCCCACTCCCCGTTGACCTCCACCGGAATGGTTGCCAAGAGGGGGCCATCTGCGGCGTCGAGATGCAGTTCCACCGCTCCCCCCGCTCCGGCTGACGCCATCCGCAACGTGGCGCCGTGGATCTTGTCGAGCGGCAGGTCACGGAACACCACTGCATGGCCATGGTCGATGGCGCCGAGAAACTTTCCGGCACTGGCCGCTCCCGACGAGAGTACCTGCGGGCCGCGGATGTCATCCGCGCTCTCGGCCTCGATGGACCGCGGCCGGAGGAACACCGTAGCGGTTCCCGCTAGCGGCGGGATGGTACCGGCTCCGCGATCGAGGTAACTCGCCTCCAGGCGGTATCGTCCCCCTGTGGCCGCCTCCTCGGCCGTGACCGAGATCGTCCCCACAAACCCGGGATAGACCCGCGTCAACGCTGATGGCTCGAGCGAGTAGATCCAACCGACCATCTCGCGGATTTCGTCGGCAGTGTGATGCGAGTGGGGAAGCATGGGAATCTTGCCCCACACGCCCGTCGAGCCTTTCGTCACCCGCTCCACCGATGCCTCGAGGGCCCCGTCCCGGCCCCGGTATTTGTTGGCAATCTCCACCAGCGGCGGGCCAACTCGAACCTGGTCGACGGCATGGCAATTGAAGCAGTCGCTCCGCTTCATCCGCTCCAGCCCCGCTGGCACCGCCCCTCCGTCACCGGCGGCGACCAGTGCCGCCTGGACACCCGCCCGGGGCACATCGCTGCTGGAGAGCTCCTCGATGCCGTCCGCGTCCTCGGCGCGCGGGTCGTTGGTGCCGTCTTCGTGATCACGGATCAGCAGTCGGAAATCGATCGGTATCTCGTCATCAAAGAAGTCCCCGTCGGCCGGCTCGGCAAACACTACCTCTGGCCGACCGTTGCCCACCACCACCGGCACCGATGCCGAGCGGGTGGCTCCGGCGGTATCGCAGACCACCAGTTCCACTGTGTAGACGCCCGGCTCGCTGAAGTTGACGGTCGGATGCGGCTCACGTGAAGCAATCAGCGCCTCGGGCGCCGCACCATCACCGCTCGCCGCCCGCAGCACCCGCCACTCGTACGCCAGTTGATCGCCACTGTCTTTGTCGAAGGTCCCCTGGCTCGACAGCCGCACCGCCAGCGGGTGGCGTCCGATGTTGTTCTCCGCGGCGGCCACCACCACCGGAGCCCGATTGCCGCGCGCGTAGTCGATCCGCACAAGCCTGGCGTTGGCATTCACCCCCCAGGTGTCGCCGTACTCGATCAGATACAAGGCCCCATCCGGACCAAATTGCATATCGACCGGGCGGGCGAACGGTTGATCGGGGAGGAACGGCTCGATGCTCACCACGCGCTCGTCGGCATCCAAGCGGACGACCTTGATCCAGTTCCGCGACCATTCGTAGATCAGCAGGCAGCCGTCGAAATGAGATGGAAACCGGGTCGGCGATGCGGCGTGGTCGGCCTCGTGATAGACCGGCCCCGCGCAGGCTGTCCGCCCCCCCTGCCCCAGTTCGGGAAACTCCGCGGATTCACCATAAGGGTAATAGAGCAACGCGCTCTGGGCCGGTGGCAGGAGACTGGCCCCGGTGTTGTTCGGCGAGGCGTTCACCGGCGCGGCGGCGTCCCACAGCGGCCCGATGGCGCCGGTGGCGTAGTCGTAGTCGGCGTAGGGGCGGTTGTCAGCAATGAAATAGGGCCAGCCGAAGTTGCCCGGTCCCTTGGCTTGATTGATCTCGTCGAACCCGCGCGGACCGCGTGGGCCGTCGCCGCCGGCGTCGGGGCCAACCTCGCCCCAGTAGACGGTGCCGGTCTTTGAGTCGACCGACATCCGCCACGGGTTGCGGCATCCCATGCAGTAGATCTCCGGCCGGCCGGCCGAACCGTCGCGGGGAAAGAGATTGCCTTCTGGGATCTCCATACTGCCATCGGCCAAGGGGCGGATGCGGAGGATCTTGCCGCTGAGACTGTCAGTGTTTGCCGACGATTTCTGTGCATCCCAGGGGGCCATCTCGGGGCGCTCGTCGATCGGTGCATAGCCCTGGGAATCACCATGCGGGTGGGTGTTGTCGCCGGAGGCGATGAACAGGCAGCCATCCGGACCGAAGGCCATCGATCCGGCGTGATGGCAGCATTCCTTGCGCTGCTCCTGGAAGGCGAGGAGAAGTTTCTCCGATGCCGGATCGAGCAGCCCATCGCGAATCGTGAATCGACTGACGTGCTGCCCCTCGAAATCAGGCGGTGAGTACTGGAGGTAGAGGTGGCCGTTGTCGGAGAAGTGCGGGTCGAGGCAGAGACCGATGAGCCCGTTCTCCTGGGCGGTGGTGACCGTCAGTTCCCCGATCAGACGAGGTTCGGTGGCACCAGGGCTGAGGCATTTCAGCCGCCCCTCAAACTCAATGAAATAGAGGGTGCCGTCAGGGGCAACGGCCAACTCCATCGGCTGCTTGAGCCCCGAAACCAGGACTGTCGTCTCAAACCGAGCGGGGTCGTTCGCGGGCTCGATGGCTTCCGCAGGCACTGGGAGGCTCAGAAGCAACCAAGCGGCCGCTGCCAACCCCGTGCCGACACTCCCCAACCGCGACCAAGTCCGTCGTTCCACGCTCATCCTCTTTCCCAAGAAAACTGTTCCGGTTTTCACGCCCCTCCGGTCTGACCACGGCCTCGTCAGACCGCTGTGGTTCTTCCTGCGCCGGCACCTCCGGTCTCCCTCTTGAGCCGCCACGCCGCTGCGGTGAGGAGGACGAGATTGGCGACCAAGAAGGTGAAGAACTCGGTCTGTCCCCCCTGGCCGAAACCGTAGGAATGGAGCCCTGCTCCGAGGAGGAAGTTGACCCCGTACCATGACATCCCGATCACGGCGGCACCGAGCACGGCACCGGCAGCGAGACCAAAGTTGCCAATCCATCCGGCATAGCGGCCGTGGAGCACGATCAAATACGCCAACAGCGATACCAGCGCCCAAACCTCCTTGGGATCCCAGCCCCAGAACCGCCCCCAGGACACGTCCGCCCACAGTCCGCCGAGAATCGTGCCTGCGGCCAGCAGGATCACTGCCACCTGCATCGCCTTGTAGATAAAGCCGGCCAGTTCGCCGCACGCCTCGGGGGCCCGTGTCGTGCCGGAGGAGCCACGCCGGTAGTTGCCGAACAGATAGTGGCCGAGGGAGAGGATCCCCAGTCCCCAGGCCAGTGCTCCGGCGGCGTAGCTCGAGACGATTGTCAGCACATGGATCGTTAACCAGAAGTTGTCGCGGAGGACCGGTTGCAGGGGGCTAAATTGCTTGCCTGGAATGGGAAAAAACCAGGCGATAAACGTTCCCGCGAAGGCCACTGCGGCCACCACCAGTCCGAATGATTTTCGCCGGTAGACCTCAGGCACCGCAGCAGTGAAGCCACCCCCACGCCAGGAGAGTGGCGCGGTGAGCAGGGCGCCGAGCAGACTGAGGATGACACGCGGCAGATACCACACCGCCGGCGCCAGCACCGACCAACCCACGAGCCAGACGACGAGGTTGTTGAGATTGGGAATGGAGCGGTCGACGTCTGTCTGTGGCAGGAGGTTGATGATCGTCCGCCCCCCTGCAGCGTAGGGGGCCATTGCCAGCACCCACAGGACCAGCGCCGAGAGGGCCAGCCTGGGGAGGAGCAGCAGCCAGTTGATCGCTCCCCATCCACCCTTCCCACCGAAGTGAGCCAATTGCCGAGGGTCGAGGGGCGTCGCCTCCCCCGGCAGCAGCGTGCCCACCGGCGGCGGCACTGCCGACATCCGCCATGAGTCCGCCATCCCTGTGCCGAGGATCGGCGCCAGGAGGAAGCACAGCCCGAGGAAGGTGAGGAAGAAAGGGACATAGATCACCGTCTCGTACATGTTGGTCACCGGCGCCCATCCAGTGATCGCCACCCGGGCTGCGAAGGCCTGCGCCGTCCAGGCCAACTGAAAGACCAAGAGGCTGGTGGCAATCCAGAACAACAGCACTCGAGTCCGTCCGAATGACACGGCGTAGGCCGCCAGTGCCAACAGGGCCGCCACCCACGACAACCGGAACGGGTCGCCGAGGTTGTAGGTCACCTCGCCTTTGGTGCTTCCAGGCGGAGGATAGGCGGTGTGTCGGAGGAGATCGGCGTCGGGGCGTTCAATCGGCAAGGCCATCCGCAGCGGTTCGACCGTCTCGCCGAGGGCCCGCAGACGCGAGGCGAGGTTTTCGGCAGCGGCCTGGACGTCGAACGGACGTGCCAAGTTGCTTGCCGGTGAGTCCACTGCGGCAGCCAATGCCCCGAACGCCGATTGGACAGCTTGGATACGCTCCGGTGGGTAGCCGGGGAGGAGTTGCGGCGGGGCGTCGAGGAGCGTTGGCCAGGCGAGCCAGGCTGGCATGTCGTCCTCGGCTGAGCGTTCAGCCTCCAGCGCATCGGCGTGGAGGGTGGGGACAACATGGAGGCTGCCGCCATTGTCGTAGAGCGCCTCGCCGAGTGTGGTCAGTCGGTCGTCGAAGCGACGGGCAGCCCGACGGATATCGGCAGGGGCATCGGCCGGAATCGCCAGATCATCAAAGGCCCTTCGCAATTCCGCGAGGCGCGGGAGGATCTCGTTTGTCGGGAAGCGGGTGGAGTTTCCCATCGCCTCGGCCAGGGATTGAAAGGCCGTATCGACGGCAACCGACTGCTCGCCCGACACCTTGCCACGGAGCGGCTTCCAGGTTGTGACCACCTGCTGAAACGTCCGCAGAAACCGGGTGCGTCCCACAGCCTCGTCGGCGGCCCGGAACACCAGTTGCCGCCACGTGACGTAGGCCTGCCAGAGTTGCTCGACCTTGGCATCGACCCCCTCGGCCCGAAATGGCTGCCCGTCGCGGGTGGCCTTGGAGCGGCGGTCGTCGAGTTCCATCAGCCGCTTCCGCAGCGGCTCACACTCGGCCACGTCGGAGGGGGCGGCGTACTTGAGCCTCACCTTCCCGGTGGGCGTGTTGGTAAACAACTCCAAGCCGAGGAGGCGGCGAAGCTCTTCGTGCTCGGCGATCAGAAACGGGACGTCCTCCCAGGCAGCCGGACGGACGAGCCAATCCAGCAGCAGTTCGTCGGCCCGCCACTGAACCGGGGAATCCCCTGCGGTCATCGCGAGCTTGGGTTGCTGGATGTTGCAGATCTTCTCCACTTCCCGCCTGGCAAAAGTGTCCAGAGGCATGATCCGACCATCCTCCAGGATGGGGATTGCCTGCCAGGCGCCCAGACTCGGTGACAGTCCCGGAGCCGGGGGCTCGGCGAGCGCCGGCGCTGCCCATGTGCTCGTCCATGCACCGAGCAGGACGGGCATCAGGACAGGCAGAAGAGCCCGCAGCAGCCGGGAGGGAGACAGTTGCCGGATTCGGATCATCGAGCACCTCGTTGTTTCCTGCGGCTGGCCGGGGCGGAATCCCCGTGCCGTGCCCCGCGATTGGCACCCTCGCGCCCATCGCCGCCGGTGCCAGTGGCCACTGGGGCATGCCGGGGGCTGGGGGTGTCGTCATCTCCGTGATCCCGACGTGGTCGGAAGAAGTAGGCCCGCATGTAAAACATCGTGAAGATCCCCGCCACGATCAGGCCGCAGCCGAGGTATTTCACGCCGCGGCCGGGGTCATAATTGACCGTCAGCACCGAAGCCTCGAGCTTCTCGGGCTTTTCCGGGCTGTTCTTGGTGAACTTCTCGTAGAGGTCGTCACCCGGCATCCACGGCCCCATAAAGCTCTCCTGGAAGAGCCGGTAGGAGCGGCCGTTGCCCGGATCGGAGAAATCGACCGGGGCGTTCATGGTGATCGTGACTGGTCTCGATACCAATGCCCGGCCCGATCGGTCGAGAAACTCGACGAGGCTCGAGAAGTGTGAGGCCTGCGAGGTGCCCGGGTCGAGTTTCCGTTCAAAGTTGTCGAGCTTGATGTCAAAGCCGATGTCGATCGCATCGGGCATCATCCGCACCGTCACGCTCCGCCGCGGTCCGCTGACGGTGCGTTCTTCGGTGGGGCTGGGGGCCTCGTCGATCGGCTGCACCGGGATTCCCGCCAGCCAAAACTCCTCCGCCTTGCCGTCGACCGAAAGCCGGACGCGCGCCGCGCGGCGCTTGGACGAGGGGGCCTTGTCCTTGCTGAAGGGGAGCGGCAGCGTGGCGATCTCCAGTTGATCGGCGGGGAGGAAGCGGTCGAGGCGCATCTCGAGTTTCGCACGGGGCATCTCGAAGGCCGGCACCGGACTGCCGTCGATGGGCAGTTCGCCCGCCGTGACCAGCGGCGCTTGCCAACGCCGGTAGAGAAGCCGATGGTTCGGAGCACTCGGTTGGCCGGGGGGAACTGATTTCAGGCCCTTCGATGGTGCTTGCACGATGTCGATCCGGCTGCGGGCCCTCCCCTGCATTCGCTCGGAGGCATCGCTGGTCTCCCGCTCGATCCAGAGCGTGCCCTGAACGCCGGTGCGTGGCGCGTGAACCGTGACCTCAGGGAGGTCTGCGAGGACCACCATTTCTTCGTCAATCCCCTCGATGCCGCGGCGAACTTTGAGCCTTGCAGCGGAGAGTTGGTCCTGGAAATCGCTCAGTTCCACAAACAACTCGGTGCCGTCGAGGGCCGCCCGCGGCTGGCCCACGAGGTCATCGACAAGCACCCGGTGGGCCTTTCCATCGGCCACGAGCACGAGTTGACCGCGGGTCCCGAAACCGAGTTTCGGGTCGGGGGTACCGAGGAGGAAGGCCTCGGCCTCGTCCTCTGACGAAAGTTTCCAAAACACGACCGTGCCACCGCCGACGCTGCCGCGGTGCCGCAACTGTGCTCCGCGGAGTGGATCGGGCTGCCAGGCGAGATCGACCGGCATCCACATCCCCTCAGCCCCGGCGCCCTCGAAAGAGTCGGTGCCGATCCGCAATTTGACGCTGGGAGCGAGGGCCGCAGTGGAGTCGGCGTAGAAGTCGAGGACCTCCAGGCGGACGCCGTCTGCATCGTGGAGCACCCCCTGATCGCGTGGGGCGAGTCCCCACGGGAACCAATTCCTCCGCACCGGCACGGCCCCGCGCCCCGATTCTGTCTCGCCAGAAGTTTTTCGATTCGATGCAGACGGGCCGCCAAATTCCTCCCAGTTGAACGGACCCGATCGGAAACGGATCGGCCCCACCGTCGTGCCAGCGGCGTCGCGACCCGCCGACGAGGGGCGGACGAGGAGGGAGAAATGGTGGGAGTCCTCGAAGGCCCGGCCCCCCTTCTGCCCCTCGAGAAGCGGCAATTGGGCGTCGATGCCGCCGCGCTGCGACAAAAAGCAGCCAGTCAGGAGCGTTAGCAAACCGATGTGGGTGATGACGAATCCGGTCTGATGCCGCTTCCACGGGTAACGGATGGCCGCCGCGCAGAAGATGCTCACCGCCAAGAGGGCGTTGAGGAGCGTAAACCACCAGGTATTCCAGACCCCAAACTTCACCGCCTCGGTGCCGAAGCCGCTCTCGACGAACGTCCCCAGCCCGAGGACGATTCCCAGCAGGGCAATCAACACCACGGCGAACTGGAGCGACGCCAGGAATTCGTACGTCGCAAGCACGGCCCGCACGGGAGCCGGTTGATCAGGGGTGACGAGCCGGCGTGCTGCCATAGAGGGGTGCGACAGGGGAAAGAACGTTCGGGGGAAGGCATGATCTCATGATCCGCAGGCTCCCAGCCACCCACGACAGGGGGACGGGCGACCGCCCCGCGATTATAGTCGCCAGACCAGAGGCCGCGGAGGCCCGCAGCCAGCGCTGCCTTCGTGGGGAGTCTCTCACGATCCCGCGGAGCGATCGTCCGCGGCGGGACGCGGGCTCACCGCCAGCCGAAGGCTTCGGCCAGGGAGTTGAGCAGCGGGTTGGAGAGCGTAGTGCTTTCGGGACTGCCGATTGTCCGGACCAGATCGTAGGCGATGAATCCCCCGAAGAGGAGCAGCAGCGAGCAACACACCAGACCGACGATCTGCCAGACACTAAACGACATCTCGTCGAGGGCTATTGTGGGGAAGGCCAGGGCCTCCGAAGAACCCGCCGACCCGAGGGAACTGTCGTCGCCGAAAGTCGAGGACTGCCCCCCGAGCGTTTGGCCGAAGAAACTGGAGTCGCCGGCTTCGGAATCGGAGGCGATCACGACGCTGGCACTCTCGTCGTCGGTGGTCTCGCCACCGAGCTCGAAGTCGTCCCCCGAGATACCAGATTTGGCGGCTGAGGCGCTTCCCAGGTCGACGCCAGAGTCGGCGAGTCCGCTCCCCTCGAGCGACACGCCACTCCCCAAGCCTCCAGACAGTCCCGGACCCGACAGGCCACCGAGGCCGGGGCCGGAGAGACCTCCGATCCCCGATCCGCCGGCGATGGAGAGACCTGGACCGGAGAGACCTGGACCGGAAAGACCGCCGATCCCGGAACCGAGGGCCTTCCCCGACTGTGCCGAACCGCTGCCGCTGATCCCGGAGAGATCGATGCTCAAACCCCCTGATCCCGAGATGCCAGAGGGGCTGGCCCCCGACTTTCCGATCGATGGCGACGATGCACCGATGATCGATTCCAGGGATAGGTCCTCGCTCCCCGCGTCGTCGCCGAGCACGCTGTCTCCAAAGAGGAGGTCGGCGCCGGAGAGTCCTCCGGGGGAGGAGAGCGACAGGCCGGAGTTGCTCTGAGCCGCAACACTGCCCTTCCCCACGCCGGTGTCAGATGGCGACGGCCCCGCAGGCGTGGCACTGCCGAAGATCGAATCGACGGCGATGTCGCCGTCGTCGAGGATCAGTTGATCGTCATCTCCACCACCATCCCGCCCCGGTTCGTGGAGGGCGATGCCCGGCGTGTCGAGTTCGAGATCCAGCCCGCTGCTGGCCGAGGAGGCCTCCTCCCCCAGCGAGCGAACCAAGCGTTCGACCTCGTCGGCCTTGAACTTCATGGTGGCGCCGTCGCGCATCGGGAACAATTTCTTCCGGTCGACGAGACGGTTGATCTCATCGCTCGAAACACCCAGGAGCCTGGCGGCTTCCTCGATCGACATGAATTTGCCGGCCATGGCTGCCTTGACGGGGTGCGGGGTGCGGGGGGCGGGAGATCTCTCTCTCGTCAGTGTCGACGAATCCCCAGCCGAAGTCCATTTTCCCGCACGAGCCTTGCGCTTCCGGCATGGCCGGCACACCCAGTTACGGACGAATTTGCCCAGGCGTGGCAGTTTCTCCCCCCACTTCGAGCATCTTCCGGAGGGCCGCCGGCCTCGGTTCCTGGCAGTTGTAGTCCTGAACCATCAAATCGTAGGTGATGTTCCGGGCACTTTTCAGCGTCATGGCCCCGGTTTGGGCGTCGACATGGTAGACGGCGGCGTTCTTGAGATGCGGATCGATCACCAGGAGCAGTTGGCGTCCGTCGTCGAGCGGCGTGGCCGTGACCCACAGTCCGGGGCCAGCCGTGGCTTCGGTGGTGACTGGCTGGGAGGGCCTGATCTGCCGCGGCTGGGCAAAGAGCATCCCGCCACAGCCCAGCGTTCCCAGGCCAACGAGAGCTGCGGCCCCAGCCTGACCCCAGCGTCGACGTCTGTGGGATGCCGGAAATCCACTGGGAGTTTGGGGATCAACCATCGGTGAACTCCATCGGATTGTGGATGGCGCTCAGAGAGCGCCGGTGGGAAAACTCTCCTGGGCCGTGGGGAAGGTAGGGAGCGAGCGGGGCAGCGGCAACCCCGCCCATCTCACCTGCCTCTGCCTCCGAGGTTGCCAGGCTTGCCGCGGCGCCAGGGTGTGCATCTGGCATTTCGCCCAGCCGCTGGTTTCGATTCAATCGATCCGGCAAACCCTACCGATGGAGTTGTCTGTGCCGGTCTGTGCATCCTCGCGGATGCCGAGCGGCAATGAACCGGCCACCGGGCCAGCCTGTCAGGGAGGTGCAACGGGTGTCGTACGTCAAGGCTTTCACCACCGTCCTCATCCGCTCGCCGCTCCTCTGGGGAGGAGCGCTGGCCTTTTGTTTTTTCACCCTCATCCATGGTGGGGTGATCACTCACGCCGGCACGATCCGCTACCTCGCGGGCCACTGGGTGGAGTATGTCGAGACGGTGATGTTCACCGTCGGACTGTCGGCACTGGGACTGAAACTGCTCGATGTGTACTCCCAACGATCGCGGGTCGCCGAGCAGTTGCTGACGGAGATTCCCCAGGGAGGGCAAGAGCCGTCTGAGTCGGTCGGGCTGCAGCAGTCCCTTCCCGCTCCGACAGAGGACGGCGGGTACCTCGTCCGCCGGCTCCGTGAAGCGCTCGACTTGGTCGTGCGGACCGGGTCGGCGGAGGGACTTGAGGACCATCTCAAATACCTCTCCGATCTCGACGCCGCCCGGGCTTCGCAGAGTTATGGGCTCGTGCGGTTTGTCATCTGGGCGATCCCGATCATGGGCTTTCTGGGGACGGTGATCGGCATCACCGAGGCGATCGCCAATCTCTCTCCCACCCAACTGGAGAACATCACCGGCGTCGTTGCCGGCCTGGGTGTGGCCTTCGACACGACCGCCACCGCCCTGGCACTCTCGATGGTGCTGATGCTCACCCAATTCTTGATCGACCGCTCCGAGCAGTCACTGCTGGGGAGCGTCGATGAAGCCGCTTGGAAGAGCCTCGCCGGTCGGTTCCAGTCGCTCGATTCCGGAGACGGTACTGCCGTGGCCGTGGCCCGCCTCTCAGAGGCAGTGGCCCGCAGTTCCTCACAACTGCTCGAAGCGCAGGAGCACTCCTGGCGGGCATTGGAGCAGGCCGCAGCCGGGAGCCTGTCGAAGGCGGTGACTGCCAGTGGCGATGAACTGCGCTCGGCACTCTCCGATTCACTCGGCTCGACGCTCGCGCAGTGGAGCGAATCACTCGCCCAGGCGCACGCCCACGTCAACAGCCAACGCGAGGATCGCTGGGCGCGTGCCGCTGACGCCCTCACCGCCGCCATGGAGGGTTTCCAGCTGCATCAGCAGGCACTCGCCGATCAGACCGAACTCCTCGAGCGGGTCGTCGACGCCACCCGTGATGTCACAGACCTTGAGCGGTCGCTGGAATCGAACCTCGCCGCCCTCACCGCCACAGGCCGGTTCGACGAGACGCTCGCGACCCTCGCTGCCGCGGTGCAATTACTTGCCGGCCGCGCGGCCGACACTTCCGTCGAGTCTCGACGGATCGATCTCCAGGCCGCACCGCGATCCAGAAGGGCCGCATGAGCCGTCGTACCCCGGCCCCATCACCGACGATCTCGCTGTTCCCCTTCCTGGCGGTGCTGCTGTGCACCATGGGCGCACTCCTTGTGCTCCTGGTGCTCTTCAGCCGCTCCGCCTCGCAGAGCCAGCAGGTTGCCTCCACCGCCGAGGTGGAGGAACTCGAACTCGCTCGCGACAACGCCCGTTGGCGCCGCGAGCAACTCGAGGGCGTCAGCCAGCGGACCAGCGACGACCTGGCGCGGGCGCGGATGAGCTTGGCCAGCGTGGAGGAAAACACGCGTGCCCTCAGCGACGAAATGGAGCAGCTCGGTCGCCAGGTCGAGGCCCTCGAGGGGGAATCGAAGGCGGCTGGCGAAGGTGAACTGGAGGCCCTTGAGGGGCGGCTCACCAATGCCCGCGAAGCCCTCGACAAGGCTCTTGAGGACCAAGCCAAGCGTCCTGCTGCGTATGCGGTCATTCCCTATGCCGGCAAGCACGGCACCCACCGCCGTCCTCTGTACATCGAGTGCTGTATCGACGGCGTGTTTCTCCAGCCCGAGGGCATCCGCCTTTCGCCGTCCGACTTCGAGGGGCCTCCGGGGCCTGGCAATCCACTGGCCTGCGCCCTCCGCGCGGCCCGCGAGCAGGTGGCACGAAAAAGCGTCAATCCCGGTGAACCGGCAGTCCAGCCCTATCCGTTGCTGCTGGTGCGCCCGTCGGGGGTGATGGCCTACTACGCGGCCCGCGAGGCGATCACTTCCTGGGGTAACGAGTTTGGCTACCAACTCATCGATGACGATTGGACCATCGCCTATCCGCCACCCGATCCGCTGCTCGCCGAGGTGGAGAATAGGGCGATCGAAGAATCACGCCGCCGCTTGGCCTGGCTGGTTGAGAACCATCCGCAGCGGCCCCAGAAGCCGGTCCGGCAGTACCGGGCGTCGCCCACCCGCGGCGGCGTCGAGGAGAACGGCGGCCCGAGTGTGCTGGGGGACCAGACACAGTTTGACTGGACAGAAGAGAAGGCCGCAGGCGCGGCGGCTCCCGGTGGCGCTGGCGGGCGTGGCGGCAGCGCTTTTGGCAACGGCAGGGGAGGTCTTGGCAACACCGGTGGCGCCGGTCCCAGTGGCGTCGCCGGCAACGCCACCGGCCAGCCCGTTCCCGGTGGCGCTGGCGGCTCTGGGGAAGGCGGAGGTGGCCCCGGTGACGGCAGGAGCGCAGACATCGCGCCCGGTCGTCCCTTTGCTGCCGGCGGTGAGCCCGGCGAGGCCGGGGGCGATGCGATTCTCTCCAGCCGGCAAGGGAGTGGGCGCTTCGGGGCGTCCGGCTTTGGCGGCCCGGGCGGAAGCGGTGCTCCCGGAACTTCGGCAGGCGGGCTCGCCGGCGGCGGAACGGGGCCGTCTGGTCCGTTTGGACAGGCAGGACAGTTGTCCCCCAACGGACAGCCAGGGGGCGCCCCGGGAATGGCCGCTGCGGCCGACGCCAGTGGCAGTGGCCAATCGCCTCCCGGAGGAGGCGTGCCGGGGGAGGGCCAGGGAGACGGCCCTGGAGGCGGCGGTGCCGCCGGGGGAGATCGTTATGCCGCCGGGAACGCATCTGGTTTCGCTGGCAGCCAGGCCGGTGGCCAGGGAGGGGCTGGAGCAGGCGCTGCCGGTTCCGCGGGAGGGACCCCCAGTGGCACGCCCGGCAACGGCGCCAGCGGCGGGGCCGGTGGAGACGTGACGATGCCGGGGATGCTCAGCGTCGGTGGATCGCCGGGGGGAACGGCAGGAGGTTCAGGGGGAGGTTCGCTTGCCAACAGCCGGGGAAGCAACTGGGCCAGCCTCGAGACCCGGGATCGGCCAATTCCCCTCACCCGTCCGGTGCATGTCGAATGCGCGCTCAATGAACTGCGGATCCTGGATGACAGCGGGCGACGGATTCAGACCCGTGTCCCGGTCGATGGTGACACCGCGCAGGCAGTCGATCCGTTCGTTCAGGCATTGCATGCCAAGGTCCGTGCCTGGGGGCTGGCCGGCGATCGGATGTACTGGCGACCAGAACTCGTCCTCTCCGCCACCGCCGACGGTCAGTCGCGCCGCGACGACCTCGAGCGACTCCTCGCCGACAGCGGCATCGACACCCGGGCCCGTCAGGGGAAGGATCAGATCGTGCCGCTGCCGCCGGTGCAGCGGGCGTCGTACTCCGAACCAGTCAAACGCTGACGCGCTTCATTTCGCAAAGCACTCCCGCCCCGAGAACCAGCGATGGCCCGTCCCAAGGTCGAAGATACGAGCAGCGCCGGACAGGACTCGTTCCTGGACGTGGTCACCAACATCGTCGGCATCCTCATCATTCTGGTGATGATCGTGGGGGGGCGCGTCCAGCAGATCGGGCTCCAGGTCGCTCCGCAGTCAGCGGCCCGGATCGAGGAGTTGCAACACGAAGTCGGCCAGCTCGACATGGAACTGGCGACCGCCGAGGGGGAGATCGGGGCTTTGGCAAACCAGGCCAGGACGCTGGAGATGGCGACGGCGATGGCCTCCGACGCGCGGCTGCAACTAGCGACTGCGGTGGCCGCAGCCAAGGTGGAGGTGGAACAGCGCAAGCTCGAACTTGACGGCGCCCGGGTGCGGGCCGCCGAGTCGTCCGCCCGCCGCCGCGCACTCGAAGTTGAGATCGAGAAATGCACCCTCGAACTCGACGGGCTGGCGCACTTGCCGGCGACGACCAAGGAAGTCCTCGCCTATCCGACCCCGATCGGTCGGACTGTCACCGGCGACGAGATCCACTTCCGCCTCGACGGAGGCCGGATCGCCTACATCCCGCTCACCGAACTCTTCGAAATGGCCAAGGCCCAGACGCAGCGCAAAGGGGGGCAGATCGCCTCGCTCCACAACCGGGTGGAGGCGGTGGGGCCGGTGCAGGGCTTCTCGCTCGACTACGTGATCGAGGCCCGCCTCGATCAAGCCCGCGGCCAAGTGCTGATCCGCTCCCGGGAGTGGGTGGTGCGGCCGATGGCTGGTCTGGCCGGCGAGACGACCGAAGACGCCCTCCGGCCCGGCTCGCGGTTCTCACGGGTGCTAGCCAACGTCACGCCGGAGACGACAGTCACGCTCTGGTGCTACCCGGACAGCTTCGAGACCTTCCGCGGGATCCGGGCCGAACTCCACCGCCGCGGCTTGCCCACCGCCGGGCGGCCGATGCCAGAAGGAGCGCCGATCGGCGGCTCCACCGAGGGGAGCAAGTCGGTCGTGCAGTAGTCATGCCGCAGCGAGGTGTGCGCGGTGCGCCGTCAGACTTCCGTGACCTCACGGATCCCCGCCTCCGCAGCCGCGCACAGCGAGTCGATCTCCTCGAGAGTCACCGACAGCGGCGGCAGGATCACCACCACATCCCCCAGCGGCCGCAGCAGCGCCCCGTGTTTTCGGGCCGCCACACTGGCCCTCATCCCCCGCTGTTCCTGCCAGGGAAACGCTCTGCGTGAGGCCTTGTCGGCGACGAGGTCGATGCCCGCCATCAGTCCGCACTGGCGGATGTCGCCGACATGCGGCAGTCCACCGATCCGTGCGAGGTGACCGCGGAGATGCTCGATCTTCGCCGGCATCCGCTCGAGGACCATCTCGTCGCGGAAGATCGCCAGTGACTCAAGCCCCACGGCCGCGGCGAGCGGATTGCCGCCGTAGGTGTGTCCGTGGAAGAACGTCCGCCGCGCGGCGAACGGGCCCAGGAAGGCCTCCCAGATCGGCGTGGTGGTGAGTGTGGCGGCCATCGGTAGGTAGCCGGCAGTCAGCCCTTTGGCGAGGCAGAGGAAATCTGGCACCACCCCCTCCTGCTGGCAGGCAAAGAGTGTCCCGGTGCGACCGAAGCCGACGGCGACTTCGTCGAGGATCAGCAGCACGTCGTGCTTCCGAGTCAGTTCGCGGACGGCGCGGAGATAGCCGGGGGGATGGACATAGATCCCGGCAGCGGCCTGCACGAGCGGTTCCATGACCATCCCCGCGATTTGTCCTGCGTGCGTCGTGAGCACGTTTTCCAGAAGCGTCAGCGACTCAAGCAGCGACGGCGGCGGCCGGCCGCTGGCGGGACAGCGGCCTCCGGGGCTCGGCAGCCGGATCGGCTCGAACGTCAGCGGGGCAAACATGGAGGTAAAGCGGTCGACGCCGCCGATGGCGACGGCGCCGAGCGTGTCGCCGTGGTACGCCTCGCTGATCGACACGTACCGCGTCCGGCCTTCACGGGGCGGGTTGGCTTGGAGCCAATACTGAAAGGCCATCTTCAGCGCCGCTTCGACAGCACTCGAGCCGTCACCGCTGAAGAACACCTTCTCCAGGCCGGCAGGCGCCACCTCGACGAGCCGGCGGGCGAACTCGACAGTGGTGGGATTGGAAAGGCCGAGGTTGGTGGTGTGGGCGATTTTCCCCACCTGGCCCAGCAGTGCCGCATCGAGCCGGGGATGGCGGTGCCCGTGGACGTTGCACCACATGCTCGCGGAGCCGTCGAGGTAGGCGCGCCCGTCGGTGTCATAGAGCGTGCAGCCTTCTCCGCGCTCGATGAGCAGCGGGTCGTACTGAGCCATCTGCGTGAAAGCATGCCAGACGTGGTCAGTATCCCAGGCTGCGAGTTGATGCGGAGAAGGGGCCGCGTCGGCACCGGCGTGGGCATCGCTGTCGGGCTGGCCGCTGCCCTTCATCCCATCTTCCGGATGAGATCGACGCACAGTGCCCGCACCTTGCCGGGATTGACGTTGGGGTTCTTCTTCTTCGCCTGGCCGATCAGTCCGGCGGCGGCCTGCTCCTTGCCGGCCTGGACGTCGGCGACAATCTTGGGATTCTCCGCCAACAGTTCCCGGCAAAGGGCGACGAGTTCGTCGTCGTCGACAGCGGCGATCCCCAGCGACGCCACAACATCGGCCACTGAGCGGCCACTGGAGAGAACTTCAGCGAAGATCTCGCGGCCGCGACTGGTGTCGAAGTCACCCTTGGCAACCCGGCCGATGATCTCGGCCAGTACCGGCGGTCGAACGGGGAATTCGCCGATCGTGCCGCCACGCTCATTGAGCGTCCGGAGCACATCCTGCTGCATCCAGTTGCTGGCCACCTTCCCCTCGCCCACCGCTTCTGCCAGGGCCTCGAAGTAGGCCACCAGATCGCGTCCTTGGTTGACTAAGACGTCGGCGTCGTAGGCGGAGATCTTCCATTTCGCCTCCAAGGCCTGGCGGAGCACAGTCGGAGGATCCGTCATGGCTCCCCTGGTTTCGGCCAGGAAGGCCTGGGAGACCGTCACCGGCACGAGGTCTGGCTCGGGAAAGTAGCGGTAGTCGCTCGATTCTTCCTTGTGCCGCTGGGCGCGGGTGACGCCGGCGGGATCGTCCCAGCCGCGGGTCTGCTTGGGGGTTTTTCCCATCTCGGCCTTGGTTGTTTGCCACTCCGCAAACTGCCGGGCCACCTCGTAGACCAGCGCCCGCTCAACGGAGCGGAAACTGTTCATGTTCTTGATCTCGACGATTGGCGTCTTGGCGATCCGTCCTCCCGCTTCCGGTCCCCCGTCACACGGAATGTGAAGGTTGACGTTGGCATCGACCCGCAGGCTCCCCTCCTGCATGTTGCAATCGCTGACGCCGAGATACACCAGCAGCAGCTTCAGTTCGTTGAGCCAAGCCCGCGCCTCCTGCGGCGAACGCAGATCGGGCTGGGTGACAATTTCGCACAGCGGGGTGCCTGCCCGATTGAGATCGATGCGCGTGTCGCCGGTGCCGGCGCCCTCGTCGTGCATGCTCTTGCCGGCGTCCTCCTCGAGGTGGACGCGGATGATCCCCACTTTTCGCGACCATCCCCCCTTGGGATCGACCACTTCCAGCTGCCCATCAGCGGAGAACGGCAGGTCGAACTGGCTGATCTGGTAGCCCTTGGGGAGGTCGGGATAGAAATAATTCTTCCGGTCCCACTTCGTGAACGGTGCGATGTGGCAATCGAGGGCCAAGGCGGCACGGACTGCCAAGTCGAAGGCCCGGCGGTTCATGACCGGCAGCGAACCGGGGAGCCCAAGACAGGTGGGGCAGACCTGAGTGTTGGGAGGGGCGCCGAACTGCGTTGAGCAGCCACAGAAGAGTTTTGTCTCTGTCTGCAGCTGAACGTGCACCTCAAGGCCGATGACAGTCGTGAACGACGACGGGAGTGGGGGGGCGTTGGCGGTCATGCGGATGTGGGTCAGCCAGGGGCGGCAGCAAGGGCGGGACGACGGCGGTGCCAGTCGGTGAGGTGCTGGTAGCGGTCAGTGGCGCGGAGGAGAAGCGGTTCAGCCAGCGCCGGAGCTTGCAGTTGGAAGCCGATCGGCAGCCCCGACTTGGTGAATCCGCACGGGAAGGAGATGCCGCCGACTCCGGCGAGGTTGGTGCACACCGTGTACAGGTCAACGAGATACATCGCCAGCGGATCTCCCGTCTTCTCGCCGAGTTTGAAAGCCGGCGTCGCTGACACCGGGCCACCGATCAGATCGACTTTCTGGAAGGCGTCGAGGTAGTCCTGGCGGATCAAACGGCGGACGCGGAGGGCCTTGGCGTAGTAGGCGTCGTAGTAGCCGGCGGAGAGGGCATACGTGCCGAGCATGATCCGCCGCTTCACCTCCGGGCCGAATCCCTCTGCCCTGCTGCGGCAGTACATCTCCTCCAGGGCCGATTCGAAGCCCCCGTTGTCTTTTGAGAATCCCGTACTGCCGTGGCCTCCGCCGATTTCGGCCCGGTGGCCTCCGCCGATTTCGGCCCGGTGGCCCCTTCCGGGCTCGGCCCGGTGGCCTCCGCCGATTTCGGCCCGGTGGCCCCTTCCGGGCTCGGCCCGGTGGCCCCTTCCGGGCTCGGCCCGGTGGCCATAGTGCGCTCCGTCATAGCGGGCGAGGTTGCTTGACGCTTCGCAGGGGGCGACGACGTAGTAGGTGGCCACACCCGCACCAGCGTGGGGCATGTCGATGTCGTGGATCGTTGCTCCGGCTGCGCGAAAGGCGGCGAATGCCTCCTCGACACCGTGGGCCACCTCTGGATCCAGCCCCGCGCCGAAGTGGGCGGGGACACGGCCGATCCGGACCCCCGCCAGAGGCCGCTCAAGGTCGGTGGAATAAGCCGGAACCGGTTCCTTCAGCGACGTCGCATCACCGGCGTCGTGCCCGGCGATCGTCTCCAGCACCAGCGCGCAATCGGCAGCGGAGCGGGCCATGGGGCCGATCTGGTCGAGGCTCGATGCAAAGGCCACCAGTCCGCGGCGGCTGACCCGGCCGTAGGTGGGCTTCAGTCCGGTGATGCCGCACAGCCCCGCCGGCTGCCGGATCGATCCGCCGGTGTCGGAGCCAATGGCCACCGGCGTCATGTCGGCGGCCACGCAGGCGGCGGAACCACCACTCGATCCTCCCGGTGTCCGCGACAGGTCCCAGGGGTTGTGCACCGGGCCGAAGGCGGAGTTTTCGTTTGAGCCCCCCATGGCAAACTCGTCCATGTTCGTCTTGCCGACGATCACCGCGTCTGCCGCCCGCAACCGAGCCACGACCTCGGCATCGTAGGGCGGGCGGAAGTTGGCGAGCATCTTCGAGGCACAGGTGGTCGGCATGTCAAAGGTGCAGAGGGCGTCTTTGACCGCGACCGGCAGACCCGCTAGAGGACCGAGGGGCTTCCCTGCCCGCCGCTTCTGGTCAATCGCCGCGGCGGCCCTCAAGGCCCCCTCGCGGTCGACCTTGAGGAAGGCATGGATCCTGCCATCGACCGATTCGATCCGCGACAGGAAAGCCTCGGTGCAGCGTTCGGCTGTCAGGTCACCCTGTCGGACTGCCTGGACCAGTTCGACGGCGGAGAGTTCGGCAGGTTGCATGGGTGATCGCGGGACGTTGGCAGCGGGGCCGGATGATGGGAGGAGAGGAGAGGCTGATCGGGTCAGGCCGCACCGGTGTCGCCAAGGACGGCGGGAACGAGGAAGTACTCGCCATCATGCCGGGGAGACGACTGCAGCGCCTCGGCGGTGGAGAGCGATGGCCGGCGGACGTCGTCGCGGAAGACGTTTTGGGTGTCGAGGGGATGAGCCAACGGATCGATGGCCGCGGTCTCAATCGCCTCCAATTGGCCGACGAAACCGACGATCGTCGTCAACTCGCGGGTCATCGTGTCGAGTTCAACGTCCGTCAGTGCCAGCCGGGCAAGCAAGGCGACCTTGGCCACGTCTTTGCGGGTCAGGGAGCCATGGGCTGGAGTTGATCCAAGGATCGGAGATGACATCGGGGGAAACTCCCTGTCGAGATACCGCGAACAGACTGCCACATCCACTACGGGCGGGCGCGGGGACCGGACGGGACGACTTCCGGAGCAGTCGGCTTGGTCTTCTCCACGCTGGGGAGGCGGAAGGGTTGCTGACGGACCAACTTCGTCACACGGCCCCCTTTAATGCACTGTGTGCAGACGAGGACGGAGGTCGCCGTTCCGCGACCGACGGTCACCCGCAGCCGCTGGAGATTCGGCTTAAACTTCCTCCGCGAAATGCCGGTCACCTTGGTGCCGACACCGCCGAGGTACTTGGCCTTACCGCGCAGGGTGACGGTGTTGCCCATCGAGAAACCCTTGCCGCAGACCTGACAGGAACGTGCCACGGTACTTTTCTTTCATCACGAGAGCGGAAAACCAGATTCGCCTGGCTGAAATCCAGGCCTAGCAAAGCCCTTGAGGATAGCCATTCGACCGAATCCCGCAAGACGAGCGGCCTGGGGAAGGCGCCGACTCTGCGGTTTCCGCGGAGGAATTGGGGGGCGATCGCATCCGCCGCGGAGGTTTTCGAGCTCCGAAACCGGCCCAGACCCTCAGGCCCGGTGGGAATCATCGCTGCCCACATCGGCTTGAGCGTCGCCGCCGGGTGAGACCAATCGCACAACCAGCCAGGGTGGCTCCCGGACTTCACGCTCCCAGCACTGAGTCAGTCTCTTGGCCAGTCTCACGCGGCGTCCGGGTGGGCATGCCGGAGAATGACGAGGGCTTCTTCGTGGATCAGGCCGTTGGTGGCAACGCCCTCTCCGGAGTCGATCCTTTCCCGTCCCTGCCAGTCGGAGAACCGGCCCCCCGCTTCGTGGATCACCGTCTCCACCGCCGCCGCATCCCAGGCGTTCATGAGCGGATCGACCATCAGGTCGGCCCGGCCGGTGGCGACAAGGAGATAGCCATATCCGTCTCCCCAGGTGCGGCAGAGAAGGCAGGCTTCCTCGAGGGCTGCGCGGGTGGCCAGGCCAGCCACGCGGCCTCCCAACGCTTCCGGCCGCCTGGCAAACGAGGTGAAGTCGCTACTGCAGGCCAGCGCCGCAGAGAGATCGCGGCGATCGGAAACCCGCGCCGCCAAAGGGGCCGCCGTGCCGTGGACATGCCACGCACCGCCGCCGACGGTGGCGTAGACCATCTCGTCGAGGGCGGGAATGGCGATCACTCCAAGGAGACCGTGACCGGCGTGCCGGCAGCCGACGAGCGTCGCCCACAACGGGACGCCGCGGATGAAAGACTTCGTGCCGTCAATCGGATCAACGATCCACTCATATCCTGAACTGCCGGCCGTGGTGCCGGTCTCCTCTCCGAGGAATCCGTCAGAGGGAAAGCGGCCGAGGATTTCGCGGCGGAGGATCCCTTCGGCGGCAATATCGGCCTGGGTGACGGGAGAGCGATCGGACTTCTCCGTGGTCTGGAGGTCCTTATTTTGGAACCAGCGGAGGGTTTCGAGGGACGACACTCGGACTGCGTCGAGCGCGACTGCGAGCCGATCGGAGTCATTTCTGGTCATCGGCTCGCTCCAGCTTTTGCATCGCGTCGCTCGCGTCACTTTTGTGTCCCTCATCCGTCCCCGCGGCCGGCAGATCGGGGGCAGCGCGGGCCGAGGCGAGGAGCAGCAGTCCAGCCCCGATCACCAGCCAGGTATCGGCGAGGTTAAAAATCGGCCAATCGATGACCCCTTCGAGTTTGAAATGGATCCAGTCTCGGACTGCCAGCACCGGATCACCGAGCCTTTCCAGCGGGGCATGCCACTGGAGTCCTGGCACGCCAAGTCGGTCCCAGAGGTTGCCGATGATGCCTCCAGTGATCAGCGCCAGGGCCACCAGCAAGATGGCGTCGGATCGGGTGTCTGGGCGGGAGACCATGAAGAGAATGCCGACGATCGCGGCGCAGGAAACGGCGGCGAACACCATACCCATCCCCTGCCCCATCCCGAATAGTGCTCCCTCGTTGAGATTTGTCTCCAGCATGAGAGTGCCAGGAACGATCACCACCGCCGGTTGCTCGCCCGGCATCCCCAGCCGGGCGAAGAGGAGCGATTTGGTCAACAGATCGCTGGCCGCGGCCACTGCGGCAATACCGAGGAACACCATCCATCCGTGGGCCCATCCGCGGACCGCACCCGGTCGGCGGGGGAACGGGAGCGAAGTGGGGGGGAGAACTTCCATCCGGGGGGAGTCGTGCATCGGGAGTCCATTCCAGCCAACCACAGGCCCGACAGGTGAGCAACGACGCCGCGTGAAACGGCCTGCCTCCCGGCCCGCTCAAGTTGGCCGCTTCCTCTTTCTCGACAGTCGAGGCCGTTACCTCGGCTGCCGCGGCCGGAACCCATGGGGAGCATGGGGAGCTTCCATCTTCTCAGCACAGCGGATGCACATCGGGGCGAAGGGGATCGCTTCCAACCGCTTTTTCGAGATCACTCCGTCGCACTCCTCGCAGATGCCATAAGTCTTGGCGCGAATCCGTTGCAGGGCTTCCTCGACCTGTTCGAGTGTCCCCTCTTCGCAGGCCATCAGGCTGAGGGTGAATTCCTGTTCGTAGGCGTCGGTTCCGATGTCCGCCATATGGATCGGCATGCTGGAGAGATCGCCATTGGCCTCGGAGCGCGTTTTTCGCAGGGCGGCATCGGCCATCGTGGTGACATCCCCACGGAGGCGGGCCCGCATCGTCTCCAGGGCCACCCGGAAGACCTTCATGTCCGCAGCTTTCATCTTCATGACGCTTCTCTCCGCGGGTCCAAAAAGTGATTCAATTTCTGGCTGCGACGACCAATCGGGCCCGGGGCCCTGTTGTCACGCCGCAGCGCTGCCATTGGAGGGGCCCAAAATCGACCGCCAGACCGACCGCCAGACCAAGAAGCCCCCACCACCATTCCCCCAGACTACCACCGCATGCGAAATCATGAGCGGATCGAGCAGGGATCTTGGTGTTCATCGGCAGAAAAATTCTAGCCTCACCAGGCTGACTGTCAAACTGGCAGGCCGCTCAATTGCCCATCCAGGCACTCGCTTGCCGGCCGCGAAAGGATGGCCTACCTTGGAAAAACCGGAAAATCTTCCCACAGCAGCACCCGTCTGGCTGCCGACACAGGGAGGGTTGAGGGTCTGTGACTGGTTTTGTGTGAGGAGTCCGCCGTGGCTGTTGCCGCCCGCACCGATGTTGTTTACCAGCAGTGCATTGCGCCTGCTTGCGGGGCAACTTTCTCGGTCGAAGAGGTCCACACCAGTTGCCCGACCTGCGGCAATCTTCTCGATGTCGTCTACGACTGGGACAGAATCCGTCCGCCGACCTCATTCGAGGTCTTTGAGCGAAAGTGGATGCGCCGCAGCGACCCCTTGGCATTCTCCGGGGTCTGGAGGTTCCACGAACTCCTCCCCTTTGCCCCCCGGGAATCGGTGGTCACGATCGGCGAGGGGCAGACGCTCCTGTCGGTAGCCGACGGCGTGGGGAAATTCGTGGGGATGAACGCCGGCCGGCTTCACCTCCAGTACGAGGGGCTCAACCCATCGGGGTCGTTCAAGGACAATGGCATGTCCGCGGCGTTCACCCACGCCCGCATGATCGGTGCCCGCCGCGCGGCCTGTGCCTCGACAGGCAATACCAGTGCATCGCTGGCGGTCTACTGTGCCGTGACCCGCCTGATGCGGGGAATCATCTTCATCGGCTCCGGGAAGATCTCCTACGGCAAGCTCTCCCAGGCGCTGGACTACGGCGCGCTCACGATCCAGATCGCCGGTGACTTCGACGACGCCATGGCGCGGGTCAAGGAGGTCTCGGGCAAGCTCGGCATCTATCTGGTCAACAGCGTCAATCCCTTCCGCCTCGAGGGGCAAAAGACGATCATGTACCGGGTGCTTGAGTCGCTGGGGTGGGAGGTGCCCGACTGGATCGTGGTCCCCGGCGGCAATCTCGGGAACTCCAGCGCCTTCGGCAAGGCATTTGCAGAGTTGCGTACCCTGGGGCTGATTGACCGCGTGCCGCGTCTGGCGGTGATCAACGCCGCCGGCGCCAACACCCTCTACGAGCTCTACCACCGCCGTGGCCTCCGCTGGAACGGTGGACGGGCTGACCTCGCGGCGGCCTGTCACTACTACGACGAACTCGACCGCGACAAGCGCCGGGCCGACACGATCGCCAGCGCCATCGAGATCAATCGGCCGGTGAACCTCAACAAGTGCCTCCGGGCGCTCGAGGTTTGTGACGGCGTTGTCCGCGAGGTCAGCGAGCAGGAGATCCTCGACGCCAAGGCCCAGGTGGGGGCCGGTGGCCTGGGCTGCGAGCCGGCCAGTGCCGCGAGCGTGGCGGGGGCCAAGCAACTCGTCGCCGAGGGGGTGATCGGCAAGGACGAGCGGGTGGTCTGCATCCTTACCGGCCACCAGCTCAAGGATCCGACGGCGACCGTCGCCTACCACACCACCGACCAGAAGCTCTTCAACGAGGTCCTCGGCAGCCGTGGGGTGAGTCGGGCAAGCTTTGCCAACCGCGCGGTGAGCGTCGGCAACAGGCTCGACGAGATCATCCAGGCGATCGACCTCTACGGCTGAGATACCGATGCCAACGGGGGAGGAGAGTCTGGAGTTGGCTCCTCGTCACGGTCCCTAACAGCCCGTGGAAAAAGTCATCCCTGACCTTTTTCCACTTGAAAAACCTCCGGTTTTCTCGAGTGCTACGCACTCGCGACTGCCTCGTGCAGTCGGACCGGCAGTTTATCCACAGCCTGCTAACGTGAGGGTTCTTGCCGCCGTATGATGCTCGCCGATTGTCCGAGGCTGCCGCACGGGATGGCCGACTCGGCCGTCGTCATCACCCGCACTCGGAGATTTCTATGAGTCTGCTCGCGTCCTCGATTCCCTCCCCTGCCCCGGCAGTCAGACAGCCTCTCCGCCTGGTGATGCACGGCGCTGCAGGACGGATGGGGGGCCGAATCGTCGCCTGTGCGGCGGCGGAGCCCGGCCAGTGGAAACTCGTTGGGGCGATCGACCGGGCCGGCCACCCGCGGATCGGCGCCGATGCTGGCCTGCTCGCTGGAGTAACGACCGCCGGAGTGGCGATCAGCGACGGCTGGAGCTGCCCTGCCGATGTGGTGATCGATTTTTCGTTGCCCGGCGCCGTGGCGGCGATCGCCAGGATTTGCTCAGCCAAGAAGGTGCCGCTGGTCGTGGCCACCACCGGTCTTGAGGCCTCCGACCAAGAGGCGGTCACTGCCGCGTCGAAGACGATCGCCGTTCTCCAGTCGCCGAGCATGAGCCTCGCGGTCAATGTGGCGATGGATCTGGTGTCGCGGGCCGCAACGCTCCTTCACCGCACCGGGAGCCGGGCCGACGTGGAGATCATCGAGTGCCACCACCGTCACAAAGAGGATTCCCCGAGCGGCACCGCGCTCAAGTTCGGCAGCCTCGTGCAAGCCGCCATGGGGCAGACGGCGGCCGCGCATGGCCGCGCAGGGCGCCCCGGTGCCCGCCCGGCTGATGAAATCGGCTATCACGCGGTCCGTGCCGGCGACAACCCCGGGGAGCACACGATCCTCTTTGGCCTCGAGGGAGAGTCGCTCTCAGTCAGCGTCCGGGCCACCAACCGCGACTGCTACGCCCGGGGGGCGCTGGCGGCTGCGGCGTTCCTCGCCGACAAGCCTGCGGGGATGTATTCGATGCGCGACGTCCTCGGAATCAGTTGAGCCGAGGCTCCTGTGGCGTCTGCCCGTGCCTGGCTCCAACAGGGGGTGTCACCCGCGGGGCGTCGGCCCGGCTACACTTTGAAACCTGACTCTGAGACCTGCCGACGGCGGCAGCGGGGTGGAATTGCCGGGCCGTAGGCGTCACTCCCCCGACGAGTCGCCAGCATCCATCCAACAGTGTTTTCTCGCGGAGAGCAGCATGCGCTTCAATGCCTGGTTTTGGCCGACGGCCCTTCTGGCGGTGGTGCTGCTTGGCAGCACCCTTCCGGCGGACGACTTCCCCACCCCGCCGAACACGGAGAAGTCGAGCGAGCAGCCGATGGATCCGGCCGAAGTCTGCCGGACGGCGGAATTGCCGCCGGGATTCACGCTCCAGCCGTTCGCCGCCGAACCCGATGTCCAGAACCCGATCGGAATCTGCACCGATGCAAAAGGGCGGGTGTGGGTGGCGGAGAACTTTACCTGGGCCGGCAGTGGCCTGGGCAGCTGGGATGACAGCCTCCGCGACCGGGTTGTTGTGCTCACCGACACTGACGGCGACGGCCGGCATGACGAGCGCACTGTTTTCTGGGACGGCGGCACGCGGTTGACGAGCGTGGCGGTGGGGCTGGGAGGCGTGTGGGTCATCGATCTCCCCAACCTGCTGTTTATCCCCGACCGCAACGACGACCTCGTCCCCGACGGACCGCCAGAGATCGTCCTCGACGGGATCGACGAAAAAAGTGTCGGCCATACCCCCTGCAATGGTCTGAAGTGGGGCCCCGATGGTTGGTTGTGGGCCCGCCACGGCATCCAGGCAACCTCGCGGATCGGTCTCCCTGGCGCCGGTGATTCGCAGCGCGTCCAGATCAACACGGGAGTCTGGCGCTACCACCCCGGGCGGAAGGTGGTCGAGGGGGTGATCTCCGGGATGACCAATTCCTGGGGGACCGATTTTGATGAACACGGCGAGACGTTCGTGATCAACACGGTCATCGGCCATCTCTGGCACGCCGTCCACGGCGCCCACACCGAGCGGATGTACGGCACCGATCTGGAGACGAACGTCTACGACCTCGTGCCGCAGGTCGCCGACCATGTCCACTGGGACACCGGCGAGTCGTGGAGCGACATCCGCTTTGGCGTCTCCGATAAGACAAGCCAGGCCGGCGGTGGCCACGCCCACATCGGCCTCATGATCTACCAGGGGGACAACTGGCCGGATCGCTATCGGGGCGGCGTCTATACCCTCAATCTCCACGGCCGGCGGATCAACGAGGATCTTCTCGCTTCCCAGGGGGCGGGCTACACGGCCAAGCATGGCGCTGACATGTGCTTCATCGCCGATCCCTTCTACCGCGGCATGGACTTGGTCAGCGGTCCCGATGGCGGCGTGTTTATCGCCGACTGGTCCGATACCGGCGAATGCCACGATCACGACGGCGTCCACCGCACCAGTGGCCGGATTTACAAACTTGTCCACGGGAATCCCCGGAATCCCGGGCAGGTCGACGTCGCGGCGCTGGCGGGGACGGGGCTGCGCGGCAACTTGTTTGTGGCGAACCAGTGGTGGAGCCGGGCGGCTGTCCGCGAGTGGCAGCGTCGGGCCCTCCGTGGGGATGACTTGGCGTCCGACATCGCTTGGCTCCGTGAGCGGATGAAGCAGGCGGTCGATCCGGCCCATCGTCTCCGTGCCCTCTGGGCCCTGGCGGCCATCGATGCGCCCTCGGCCCGGGGGCTCGACGAGGCGCTGCTCCTCGATCTCCTCGATGACAGCGACGCCTTTGTGCGGAGTTGGGCAGTTCGGTTGCTCGTTGACGAGTGCTCTCCCGGTGGCCGGCAGCCAGCGGTGGCCGTCGTGGACCGGCTTGTGACCCTCGCCGAGACCGACCTTGCCGGGCCGGTGCAACTGCATCTGGCATCGGCCGTGGGCCGTCTCGGCGACGAGGCCGCCTGGAGGCTCGCCACGGTCCTCGTCGGGCACGATCGCTATGCCGCCGACTCCCAACTGCCAAAACTCGTCTGGTTCGGACTGGCACCATCGGTCCTCCGGCATCCCGATGATGCGGTCTCACTCGCGGCCAGCTGCGCGCTGCCGCAGGTTCGTCGAAACCTGGCCCGGCTGGTTGCCGGGCGGATCGACGACCGCCCCGATCTTGTCGCCAAACTTCTCGAAACGGCAGTCGCTGGAGATGCCGACCGGCGTCGCGATCTTGTCGGGGGAATCGCCAACGGCCTCCGCGGCTGGCGGAAGGCGGCGCCTCCCGAGGGCTACGCGGCCCTCTCCGGGAAACTGACCGCTTCCGGTGACGATGCCACTGTGCAGGCTGTCCGGGAACTCGACGTTCTCTTCGGCGAGGGGCTTGGATTGGAGGCGGTCCGGCAGGTCGCGCTCGATGGGAAGGCCGCGCCCGACGCCCGTCGCCAGGCCCTGCGGACGCTTCTTTCGGCGGTGCCAGAGGATGGTGCTCAGTTGCTGCACGGACTGCTCAGCGATCGGCCGGTGATTGGCGAGGCACTGGTGGGGCTGGCCCGTTACGACCACCCCGAGACGCCGGCGAAGGCGCTGGGGGCTGCGGGCATCTACTCGCCTGCCGACCGTGCGGCGCTGGTGGATCTGCTCACTTCCCGCTCGGCGTACGCCAGCAGTTTGCTCGACGCGCTCCAGGCTGGCCAGGTGCGCCCCGAGGAGGTCTCGGCCTTCCATGCCCGGCAGATCGCCGACTTCGGCGATCCGGCCCTCACCGAGCGCCTCGGCCAGTTGTGGGGGCAGGTGCGGGTCAGTGCCGCCGACAAGAAGGAACTCATCGAGCGTTGGAAGGCGGAACTAGTCCCCGCGGTGGTCGCTGCCTCTGACCGGAGCCATGGGCGGGCACTGTTCGCCAGGGACTGCGCCGGCTGCCACGTGCTCTTCGGCGAAGGGAGAAAGCTCGGGCCCGACCTGACCGGATCCAACCGGAGAAACCTCGACTATCTTCTCGAGAACGTCATCGATCCTGGGGCGAGCGTGGGGAGCGATTTCCGCGCTGTGTCGCTGGTCCTCGACGACGGGCGGAGTGTGACCGGCGTGATCAGCGCTGCCGACGACCGCACGCTCACCGTGCAGACCGCACTGGCGCCGGTGATCCTCGACCGGCACGACATCGTCGAGCAGGTAGTGCAGCCGCAGTCGCTGATGCCTGATGGCCTGCTGTCCAAACTCTCCGCTGACGACATCCGCGACTTGGTGGCCTATCTGACGTCGCCCGACCAAGTGCCGCTGCCGGAAGGGCAATTGCCGGCGCAGGGATCGGATGCCGCTGGACCGCGGTGAGCGATGGGGGCGATTGGAGAGGCTGTGGATAAACCGCCGGCACGTGCTGCACGAGGCGGTCGGGAGTGGGAAGCACTCGAGAAAGCCTTCCCGGCTGCCGATCCGGTCACCCCCGGGGATCTGGCCGCCACGATTTTTTGGCGGTTCGGGATCGACCATACGAAAGAGATCCAAGATCCGCTCGGCCGCCCCCACCGGATCGCCACCGGCGCACCGATCCGGGCGATCTTTTAGACGCTGCGGTGCCAAGGCCTCGCGGTCAGCCCCGTGGCGGCGGCAGCAGGAACGCAGCCCGGTAGTCGAGGCGTTCGAGGGCCTGGGCTCTGGGATCGACGAGCACCGGCCCGCTGTCGGCAACCAGGGCCGCGGCACTGGTCGCCTTGCCAGCCGCCGTCTCGACCCACGCTCCGCAGCGGATCGTCCCCGTTGCGGGCTGACAGCCGTTCTCGGCGAGGTGTTGCCGGAGGCGGGTGAGGAGTTTGTCAGCGTCAATAGTCGTCGTCCGCTCGCTCAGCCGGGCGGCGATTGTCTCGAAGGAGAGTTCCTCTCCGAGCCGGTAGGAGATGTTGCCGAGGTGGCACAGCGCCGTCGACTGCACCCCTTCCTCGATTGTGGCTGCAAGTGCCTGCGGATCGCGGGTTCTGACGGCGGCGACGAAGTTGGCGAAGTGATGGCCCAGATGATCTCCCCGGCCGGAAATCGTCTTCACAACCGCGCCCGACAGATCGAGGACGGTGACTTCCGGGCTCTGCGACTTCCAGACGACGCTCCCCTCGGTGCCATGGATCTGCACCCCCATCGCCAGCCCGTCGACGTCGGAGGCCGTCTTCAGGTTGCGGATCTCAGTGACGAGCTTCACGTCGGGAAAGAGGGTCACGCTCAGCTGCGTGTGGGGCGTCTGGGCTGAGTCGGCATAGCCAGTCCGCGTGCCGAAGGAGAGCGTGGCAGAGCCTGGCCCGGAGAGGGCGAGCAGGTTTCGCGCCGCATCAAGGAAGTGGATGCCGTTGTTGCCGAGATCGCCATCTCCGGTGTGCCAGAACCAGTGCCAGTCGTAGTGGAACTGGGGACGGGTGAGGGGATCGAGCGGCGCGGGCCCACAGAACAGATCGTAGTTGACCCCCGGCGGCGGCTGGAAGTTGCCCGGCCCGCCGATCGGCAGGCGGTGGCTCGTAAAGAGCATCCGGGCCAGATGCGGCTTGCCGATGCCACCGGCGGCCAGAAACGCACGGGCCTCGCCGAGGCAAGGGAGCGAGCGGGCCTGCGTGCCCCCCTGGCAGACGCGCTGCAGACGTTTGGCCGTGGCTGCCAGTCGCTGCCCCTCCTCGATCGAATGGCAAACCGGCTTCTCGACGTAGACATCCTTGCCCGCTTCCATCGCCAGGATCGCGGCCAGTGCGTGCCAGTGGTTTGGCGTGGCGACGGTGACGATGTCGAGAGCGCTCTGGTCGAGGGGCGTCCGCAGGTCGGAGGCAACGCGGGGACGGGTGCCTTGGAGGACCGCGACGTCGTCGGCCATCTTCTCGGCGCGGCCGCGGTCAGGGTCGCAGACCCACGCCACCCGGCAGCCATTGCGTCCGGCAAGCTCCGCCGCGTGGGCCGGGCCGCGGATGCCGCAACCGAGGATGGCCACTGTCAGCTCATCCACGGCCGCAGTCGGGGCATCGGCCGCCGGCGAGCATCGCCACCAGGCTCCGGCTGCAAACGCCGTCGCGGCAGCGGCCTGCCGGAGGATCCCCCGGCGGGGGAGATGAAGGGGAGCGACGGGGGCGGTTGCCGTGGCGGTGATGCGAGGCCGGGAGGAATGAGAGTCGTGCATGGAATCGCCGGGAGAATGATGGCCGAAGGATGGTCGTGTTTTCTAAGGCGCTCATGACTGGCATGGCGCACAGTGGAGCGCAAGGGAACGCGGACGAGCAGGATTTCCGGGCGAGCCAGCCGCATCATGCCGCTCCAGCCATACCGTCCGCCCCATTCAGAGGGTGCCTGTCAGCTGATCAGTTCGGCGATCGGTTTGCCGTGGTCGACGACTGGCGTCGGTCGGCCATTGAGATCGTCGATGGTCACCTGCGGCGCATCGATGCCGAGGTGATGGTAGATCGTCGCCAGGAAATCGCCCGCCGTGCAGCGGCGTTCGGTGACGTCTTCCCCCTTGCGGTCGGTCGACCCGATCACGCGCCCGGTCTGGATGCCGCCGCCGGCCCAGATGTTGGAGTAGGCCCGCGGCCAGTGGTCGCGGCCCGGTTGCTTGGTTCCGGCCGGGGCGCTTGCTGCTCCCTCCCCGGTGCTCGGCGAATACTCGATCCGGGGGGTGCGGCCAAACTCACCAGTGACAACGACCAAAACCCGCTTGTCGAGCCCGCGGGCGTAGATGTCCTCGATGAGGGCCGTCACCGATTGGTCGTAGGCGTTGGATCGGTAGCGCAGCGCCTCGAAGACATTGTGATTCACGGCATGGTCGTCCCAGTTGCCGACTCGGCCGCATAAGGGGCCTGCCAGTTGGGTGGTGACAATGTCGACCCCCGCCTCGACCAGTCGCCGGCACATGAGCAACTGCTGGCCCCAGGCATTGCGGCCGTAGCGATCGCGGGTGGCCTCGTCCTCACGCGACAGATCGAACGCTTCCTTGGTGTGAGCGTTGGTGAGCAGCGTCATCGCCTGCGACTCAAACTGATCGAGCGCCTGGAAATCGACCTGTTTTTCCAGCGCCCTTTCCAGGGAATCAAACTGCCGGCGGAGGGCGACGCGGCGGTCGAGCCGGGCGCCGTCACGGCCACTGGCGGTGCCGATGTGGGGCACGGTGAACGTCGGCTGGTTGGGATCGCCCGAGACGACAAACGGCTGGTAGGCGTCGCCGAGATAGGCAGGGCCGTTGTATTCCAGCGGTGGGTTGACGCCGACATACCGCGGCAGGGGATTGTCGCGCGGGCCATCTTTACTGCGCAGGTAATTGGCAACTGTCATCCAGTCGGGAAACTTGGGCTTCGGTTTGTCGCGCGTGTCGGGGTCGCCGGAAAGCATCTGCATCGATCCGGCCGGATGGCCACCGGCGGTCTGCTGCATCGATCGCAGCACCGTGAACTTGTCGCTGATGGCAGCCTGACGGGGGAGCAGTTCGCTGAACTGCACGCCGGGAGTCTTTGTGGAGATCGTCTGGAAGGGACCGCGGTACTCGCTGGAGATGTCGGGCTTGGGGTCGTAGGTATCGAGGTGCGAGCATCCGCCTGGGAGCCAGACCATGATCACGGCAGTCGGAGACGACTTCCCCACGCTCGAGCTTTCCGCCCGCGCCCGGAGCATCGCCGGCAACGACAAACTCCCCAGGCCGGCCAGCCCGAGGCGGAGCAGTTCGCGGCGGTGGAACCCGCCTGCAGACAAGCCTTGCGGCGCAAACGGCCCTCCGCAGAGGTGCGGAGCCTGACCGCTCGCCGGGGATCGGTGCTGGTGGCGGCTCATGGCGTGGCCTCCTTGGTGGCGGGGGTGACGCGGACGTGGACAGGCTGGGAGACGAGGATCTCTGCGACATCGGCAGCAGCCGGCGGCTGAGCCTCTCCGACGGCGTCTGGAGCGAGTTTCGTGACTGCTGCTGGAGCGTACTTCGTGACGGCACTGGTGATGAACGCCAGCACATGGTCGCCAGGGGGAATTTTCAGTTTCGCCAGATCGAACGTTACCGGAGCAGGTGCGGCGACGTTGAGTTCGAAGCCCGGCTGCTGCTCGAAGCCGGCACCGATGACGCGCATCTGGAACTGGGCGCCGCTCACTTCCCCCCGCTTGAGCAACTCAAGCGGCACCGTAAAACTTCCCCCCTCCGCCACCTCGATCGGCTCCGGGGCGGTGGAACGGAGCGTGAGCGGAGCCTTCTCAAGGCCACCGGCGGAGACAAGCGTTTCGGGGATCAGGCGGGGGAAAGGGATTTCCGACCAGCCGTCGCGGACTGGCCAGCAGTGCCCGGCGAGTCGGCAGGGCCGCTCGATCGACTGGCCATTGATGAGCCCCTTCCCCGAGATCGCCACGCCCGCAAACGCCCGTGGCGGTGACTCCGCTGCGGTGAGCAGGATCTGCCCCCGCGTCGCCCCGGCCGGGATCCGCAGGCCGGTCGCGGTGACGCCTTCCGGCAGCCCCGAGACGGCAAGTTCGATCGGGCCATCGAAGCCGTCGCGGCGGATCGCGGCCACTTCCAGGCTCACCGTCCCGCCGCCGCGCAGTGCCAGCGGCTTGGAGAGTGCCGCCCGGTCGCCGTTGCGGAGCTCCATGTGGAGCGGCCAGCAGACCAACGCGAAGTCGGGCGCTGCCTTGCGGATCACGAGACGGTAGATGGCCTGGGGGTCATCCCGCGTCCCGCCGAAGAGATCGCGGATCTGGAGGCGGTAACTGCCCGTCTCCTTGATTTCGAGCTTGCCGAGGCAGTCGGCGGAGCCCGACTCGTAGGGGGGGCCGTCGTAGGCGTAGTGGTTCGTCGAAGGTTTGATCGGCGCGGCGATATCGGAGAATTCGGCAGTATCCTCCCAGACGAGGCCTGCCCCGGGGAGCGATCGCTGGACAACGACGGCCGGATTCGTTGGGGCACCGAGTCGCTCGGAGGCGACCTCGATCCACCAAATCTGCCCTGCTTCGGCGGTGAACTGGTAGGTGTCGACGTCCGCTGCGGGGAAGAATCGGCCGGCAACGTCGAGTGCCACAGCCGCGTCAGCCGCAAGCGTCACCTGCTGCACCGCCGCGGGGTCGGGGTCTTCGGATTCTTGCGCCGGTGCCGTGGCCGGAAATCCGACCGGCGGCCACGAGAAGGAAAGCACCGGCTCGACCGCCGCCTGCCGTGCCGGGAGCGGGGCGCCGACGGGAAGATCGTGGACAAGGAGCCGGTAGAAGAACTCGGGGCCCCCCTGAAAGGACAGGTCGTGGATCTTGACAAAGTAGGTCGAGGGAGCCGGGGCGGTGAAGTCGAGGAGCCCGCCACGCCGCTCGGCGACGAGGTCGGCGCCGGTGGCGTCGGCGAGGATCAGCACTGGCCGGAGTTTGGATTCGATCCCCCGGGCCGCGCAGTCGATGACGACGCGTTGCCCTGTCTGGAGCTCAAGCCGGTAGTGATCGGCGACCTGCGCTGTGGCCTTGGCGTTGCAGACGATTCCCGGGGCGAGCGGAAAGGCTTGGGAGACGTCTGCAGCGGGGTCGGTGCGCAGCGTCTCGGGATGGTCACTTGCGGTGCACACGCGCCCGGAGGAGATGCCAAGCGCCGTCATCATCCGCGCGTCGTGGAGGCCCGAAGGCACCTCAGAGGCGACGCGCACAAGGTAGCGGTCTTTCTCCGGCTTCCCTTCAGCAGAGAGCAACGCAGTGGCGGTGATGCCAGGGTGCGAGAAGAGCAGCTGGGGGGGGACATACTGCCCCCCCTCCTCCCAGCCGTCGAGGTTCTCGCCCGAGACCTTGACCTCGATCGTGGTCGGCTCGCTGCCGGCGACAGATCGCTGGAAACCGGCAGGGGTGAGCGTCAGCAGTCGCGGCAGTGGCAGGGCGACTGACTGGGCCGCAACAGGCTGCGGAGCGAGGCACAGTTGGGCGAGGAGCAGGCCGAGGGCGCAGAGTATTCGGGCGCCGGGGGCTGCGTCACGAAACCGTGGGACGGACAGGATGGAAGGCATCGTGGGCTCCGTTGTCAGCCATGAAAGCGCCGCTCAAACTGGCTGGTTGTCGACCGACAGGGTGATTCCAGACTCAGTGATTTCGCGGGAGTGATTCCGAGTTGGTGCGAGCTAGTGATTGAAGAGAAACTCTTTGGAATTGAGCAGCGCCCAGAGCAGATCCTCAAGGTTTTCCCGGCGGGCCTGCTGGTCTGGGAGCGGCTGGCCATCGGCCCCCAGACGGGCTTCGGCGATCACGCCACAGGCCTGCACCATCTCGTCGGCCGAAGGCTCGCGGGCGAAGGCGGCGAGGAACAGCTCGCGGACCTTGTCGGGATCGGGGCGCTCCTCCTTGGAGAGCCGGTCGGCACGGCCGGCGTCGGCAGCAAGCTTCCCCTTGATGTCGGCCGCGGAGAGCAGATGGAGGCTCTGGGAGAGGCTCGACGACTGGACACGCTCACATTCGCAGACACTCTGCCCGTCGGGGCGACCGAACACCTGGAGAAAGGGGGAGGAGCGGTTGTAACTGGTGTCGGGCAGGGCGATCGCCCGCGTCCCAGCAGGAAGATTGGCGAAGGTGGTGGTCGAGCCGGTCACCTTGTCGATCGAGTCGAGGAGCACCTCTGCCGGCAACCGCCGCGGAAGGAAGTGGGAGAAGTTCTGCAGATCGGAGGCGTTGTCGGGCGTGGGGACGGCGCTCAACTGGTAGACCCGCGAACGGCAGATCGTCCGCACCAAATCCTTGAGATCGAATTTCGACGCCCGAAAGTGATCAGCCAAGGCGTCGAGGAGCAAGGGATTGGTGGGGGGGTTGGTATCGCGGAGATCGTCCTCTGGCTCGATCAGGCCCCGGCCAAGGAAATGCTTCCAGTAGCGGTTGACCAGGGCCCTTGCGAAGAACGGGTTGTCGGCGCGAACGAGCCAATCGGCCAGCCGGAGTCGGGGGTCTTCGTCGGCGGGGATGGTGGGCTCGGGAGTCCCCAGGGCCGAGGGCGTGATGCGCGCTCCCGACTTGGGGTTGGTGAAGGCGGCCACCCCGCGCTTGTGGAAGATCAGGTCTTCGCCGCGCGTTGATGTTGGGCGCCTGCCGACTTGGCTGAAATAGGCAGCCAGTCCGTGGTAATCGTCCTGGCTCCAACGCTCGAAAGGATGGTGGTGGCACTGGGCGCACTGGATGCGGACGCCGAGAAAGAGTTGCGCCACATCCTCCAACTGCTCCTTCGGTTCCTTGACCCGCTTGTACCAGGCTACCGGCGGGTTCTCGACGATCGTGCCGGTGGCAGCCAGTAATTCGCGGACGAACCGGTCGTAGGGCTTGTTGGCGAGCAACCCATCACGGATCCAGGAATGGAAGGCGAAGTTGGAGACGGTGTCGCTGGCGTCGTCACGCCGGTTCTTGAGCAGTGCCGTCCACTTGTTGGCAAACCAATCGGCGTAGGCGGAACTGGCCAGCAACGATTCGATGAGCCGGTCGCGCTTGTCTGGGCTGGCGTTGGTGAGAAACTCGGCCGCTGCATCGGCAGTGGGAATACCACCGGTGATGTCGAGCGTCACGCGGCGCTGGAAGGTGGCGTCGTCGCACTCCGCGGAGAGTGGCACTCCCACCTCGCGGCAGCGCTCAAAGACGAGTGTGTCGATAAAGTTTCGCGGTTCGGGAAGATCGCGGAGGGGTGCGCCGCGGGGAATCGTGATCGTCGCCACCGCCACATTCCCTTGGAAACGGACCATCACTGCGACCCCGCCGGGGATCTCGCCGAGGTGCACCATTCCGGCCGCATCGACCTCCGCGCGGGCCCGGTCGTTGGACTCGAAGAGCGCAAGCGCCGTCACATCGCGCTGGCTGCCATCGGCGTAACGGGCGATGGCGCGGAGGGGCTGGGTGCTGCCGGCGGGAAGTGTGCAGGTGGCCGGTTCAACGACCACGGAGGCCAGCGCCGGCCGGTCGGTCGGACCAGGGCCGGCTCCCTCGCGGATCCAGCGGAGGATCGTCTCGTAGCCCTCCGAGCCGGGGGCCATTCGCTGGCCGCCGCCGTGGGGAACCTCTGCAGTGGCTTTGAGGAGCAGCAGGCTCTGCTCTGGTGCGGCAGTGGAGAGCCGTCGGCCACGGGCCTCCTTGGTGAGGTGTTCGAAATCCTCCTCGGGCTGGAATCCCAGCAGCGAGAGCTGAAAGCCATTTTGACCGGAGCCCGCCTTGGCATGGCAGGCACCCATGTTGCAGCCCGCTTTGGTGAGGAAGGGGACGACGTCGTCGACGAAACTCACCGGGCGGTCAGCAGGGGCTTCCGGAGCCGCTGCGGTCACCATGGAGCCCATCAGGCAGACCACCAGAGGCATGCCAAGCATGGCGACCATGGCTGCCATGGCTGCCATGGCTGTCTGGGGGAACCGTTGCGACCGCTGGCGGCGACTGGCGAAGCCCATCTCGGTCTCCCTTGCGGATCGTATCCCCTTGGAAATCCTACCTTTTCGCAGCCTGAGGGTCCATTGTGGCTCCCCCCAAGAGTGTTCCGGCGAGTCTTCCATCGTCCATTTCCCTCTTCCTGAGGGGGAGAATGTTGCCAGGCCACTGTGAAGGGGGGTAAAATCACTCGCGTGGTTGCCCAGACTACCCGGGGGGGAAAGCGGGCAGATGATGGCCACGGTTCGGGACGGGGGCTTCCTGCTCAAGGCGCTTCTTTACGAAAGAGCGCAAGGGGGTGATCCATGCCGCTGAGCGCCAAATGCGTCTGTGGCGTTGTCTATGCGATCGAACCTGGCTCCGTGGTCGCCTGCGGCTGCGGACGGAGGATCACGATCCCACCTGCTGACCGCGTCGCACCGCGTGGCAACAAATCTGCGCCAGGGCATGGCGCTGCCGACGAAGACCCCATCCACGCCATCAAGCGGATGCTGCGCACGCGTGAGTTGCCGATAGCCGGCACCTGCCCTCACACCGGCAAGCCAGGCAACGACATCGTCGTCTTCCGAATGCACTTCGACCCCGTGGCGGAGCAGATGTTTGCCAGTCAGCAAGGCGACGGTGGCAAGGCGGGGGGATTCTTCGGCTGGCTCGGCCGCCGGGCTACTCCCTCCCCGCCGCCGGGCGATGCGCACCGCGACGAGACCGTCGACATGCCGCTCCGCGTCGCCCAAGAAGCGCATGGCGAGATCCTGCAGATGACCGGCCAGAGGCACTTCCGCGACATGCTCCGCACAGTGCCGATCTACGCCAAGCTGCTCTCCGAGCATCCCACCGCGCGGATCGAACCCTTGCCGCGGCACAGCGACGGCCAACCGACGCACCGGCAGGGCTGAATGCCGAGGGCTGAAGGCGAGGCGGGAGATCAGCCACCTTGGCGCCGGGCGGGGAGCAGCCCGGCGGAGTCGAGGTCAAGGCGGTAGAGGACTTGGTTGTAATCGGCCCGCGGCACGGCCTGGGGGTTGCCGGAAAACTCCCTGGTAAACGTCCCCTCGAAGTGAATCGTCTGGCCGCCGTCGCCGTCGAAAAACGGGTGGTGGCAGACGTTGTAGAAACTTTGCCTGTCGTGGGTCACGATCCGCACCGCCACCGAAAACGGCCCAGTGGGCGAGGCGGATTCGGCGTACCACACTTCGCCAAGCTGTGATCTGCCGCCGACTTCGCCGGCGATGAGGATCCATGCCTGTCGATGCGCGTTCCAGCGGACGGTGCCACTGTGGAGCGTGACAGGGCCCACGGAGTGACGCTCTCCATCCCTCATCGGTGACGGGGAGGCGGGGAGTGCGTCTGGTGGGACTGTGCGCCTGGAATCCGGATCGTCGGGGCCCTGGTCCGCGACGGCACGGGCTGGGCAGAACCGCGCCCAACGGGCTTCGAGGAGCCCGGCATCGATCCACCGCTTCTCGTCGCGCGATCCAGTCGGCGGCAGGTCGCGCTGCCAGCGCCACTGGGGCCGCCCCTGACTGTCGCAAAGCGGGTGCGACGGGTTGGCGGCATCGGCACAAGTAAAAGATTCGTAGCAGATGGGGTCGCAGACGGCGGCAAACGTGGCCGGTACCCGGACGTTGGGGGTGGGGGCCCCGAACAGCAGCCAGGTGCGTCCTTCTGATTGCCAGTCAATCGGGTGCGTGGTCGGCAGCCGCCAGGATTCCTCGAGGGGCCGCTGTGCGGCGACGGTGAATGTGGCGCTGGCGTCGTCCCAGACGGCGATCCCTTGTTCGAGCTGTTCGGCAAGCCCCCGGCGCCGCGAGTAGTGGGCGACCATCCGTCGGTGGGGATTGTCGCCGCGCTGTGCCTGATCTCCATCAGCTCCCGCTCCATCGGCCACCGTGCAGACGCCGTCGATCCAGATCACCCCGTCCGGCCGCTCGGGCAACGGCATCATCGCGCGGACAAAGCCGACGGGTTCGGCTGCGGTGGGGGGATCGAGGAAATAGTCGTAGGGGATGCCGGCGGCCGGATCGATGGCCGCGGGGGTGGGGAGCGGCGTGGTGGCACCGGCGGTGCGGAACAACCCCAGTGGATAGGACATCCGTTGGGTGTCGCCCCAGAACCAGTGGATCCGACCGCGGTACACGGTTGCCTGCACCGAGTCTTGACCGGCAACGCCGCCGGGCAGTGGAGCGGCGGCGGCAGGCACCAGGCCCAGCAGGATGCTGTCGCGGAGGCGTCCTTCGCCGGTGAGCCGGCAGACCCGCTCGGCGAGGTTGATCCGTGGGAGGTCGATCGTCGTCGTACTCCCCGCGCGCGGCACGATCTTCCGGCCGCGGAAACCAAAGCCGTCGGCGGGGAGAAGGAACCCGTGACTGCGGATCTGGAAATAGACTTCGCGGTCCATCAGACCCGGTTCCAAAAAGGCGACACGACCAAGATTGTCGCTGACAAACCGCAGCCCGTTGACTGTCTCCAATTCGACGCTGGGGACGCCGCGACCGGTGGTGGCATCGACGATGCGAATCTCGGCCCACGCCGATCCGGCACCGCTTGGTGGTTGGTCGCCCCGGATGGCTGCGGTGCAGGCGAGGATGGATGCAAGCGCGATCGTCGCCAGGAGAAACTTTCGGATCATCCAAGTTGTTCCGCGAAGTGTGTGCGTTGCAGGCTGCTCGAATGCCGTCAGCGTCCGATCGGCTCTGGTCGGCAGCGGCATGTCAATCCTCCGACGGTTGGAGGGGGGGCACGTCCCAGGTGTCGACCTCGACCGCGGCGACGACGTGCGCCGCATTGATCGAGCAGATCGCCCGCTCGTCGGCGGAGAGCTTGATAAGGGGGAAGTGGCCCCAGGGAAAACCGTCCTTCTTGAAGGGAACGATGATCTCGACGTCGAGCCAGACCTGCCCCCCGGTGCTCTGCCGGAGATCGCGGACGGCATCGACAACGAGGACCTGCCCGGTGGCTAATAAGAGGGCGAAACGGCAGGGGCCGGCAGCCATCCGCTCAGTGAACCAAGCCGGTAGCAGACCGGCGGACTTCCGCCAATCAGCCGGGGAAGGCCGGTCGGGTCGGCCGTTGCTCGCGTCGGATCCTGCCATGGGCGGTGTCCCCTCGGTAAATGGGAGAAATACGATCCTACTGCCGGTGACTGCAAAGGTGGCGGTAATGTCAGCCTAGACTGCTTGCGTTGCCTGATCGGCAAACTAGCATTATGGGCTGTTTCAGGCTGCGTTCGACGACCTCTTCTTCCAGACCCCTTCTCCAAAGAGCCCGTTATGCTTCCCTCCGCCCCTTCCAGTGTCGTGTGGTCCCGCGTGATGGTGGTTGGGCTCTTGGTGGTGCTGGGGCTTGCGGGGATTGAGGCGGAGGCCGGTTGGCACCATCACGCCCGGCAGTGCTGCCCGTCGTGCGGCGACTCCTGCGGCTCTTCCGGAGGAAGCATCGGTCATCACCACCGCTGCCGGCGCTGCCGGCATGCCTCGCACGGAGGTTCTTCCGGCGGCTCCCATGGCAGCAGTGGTGGCTCTGCTGGCGGCGGCTCCAGTGGCGGCTCCCCCAAGGCCGCCGACGGCAAGGCCAGCGATGCCAAGAAGACCGCGGCTGTCGGTGTGCCGGCCGACGGCGTGATGTTGGTCGTCGAGGTACCTGAGGATGCGACGCTGCTGGTCAACGGCCGCGAGACGGCGCTTGCCGGGGCTGTGCGAAACTTCGTTTCGGCAGGTCTCGCCGACGATCAGCAGTACGACTACACGATCAGCATGCGAGTGACCCGCAACGGTCAGGTCGAAGAACAGACCAAGACAGTTTCCGTGAGTGCGGGCCAGCGGCATGTGGTGGCTTTCGACGCCTCTGCGGTCCCTGGAGCGGCCCTGCCGGAAGGGCTGGTCAGCACCGCCCTCACCCTCCGCGTTCCCGAGTCAGCCCGCGTCTGGATCGAGGGCCAGTCGACATCGAAAGCGGGGGCGATCCGCCAGTTCAGCACGTCGGCCCTCCGTGCCGGCGAGTCTTGGGAGGGGTATGAGGTGAAGGTGGCGATGGTTGTCGAAGGCCGCGAGATCGTGCAGACCAAGCGGATCACGCTGGTGGGTGGCAAAGACATCGAACTGGCCATCGATCCTGCCGCTGTCGTGGCAGGCGCCCCGGAGGCCGTCGCACCTGCCGCGCGCGAGGGCCTTGAGGAGATGGAGAGTATTGAGGACATGGAGAGCGTCGCGCTCAGCACCACCGTGGCGGTGCGTTGAGACCAGTCTGTCGGCCGCCCCTTGAGATAGACTGAAGATAGATTTGGCGCGATGGTGCGGGAAATTCGCAGCGGACGTCTTGGATCGTGGTGATCGAGGCCAGAATCGATTCCGATTCCCTGTCGGGCTGAGCCCGAGAGTCGTCTTTTCACGATTCCGCCTCCAGTGCTAGGCTCACGCTCAACCCTCCCGTTGGCTGCCTTGGGGGCAGAAGGCCGGGGGGCAACTCCGCGTCAACTATTCACGAAAGGGATTTTCCATGGGCAAGGGCAATAACAGCCAGAAAAACGACAAAAAGAACAAGAAGCCCAAGCAGGACAAGACGAAGACCGTCGTCAAGAAGTGATCTGCGGCTGAGCGGTCCGGCAGACGCCGAAGGGTGTCGTCTGGGCTGTTCGTATTCGCTCCTGCCCCCGCCTCCCCTCGCGCGGTCACGGAGGGGAAGGCTGGGGGATGGGTCCAGTCTGTGGATTGCGGCCAATCACGGGGCTAGGATCGAAGAGTCTGGCAAGTCGCCTCGTGCCCAGTAATTGGGCGCTGGCCTGCTGCCGGCTCATGTCCGCGGTGTTGATTCCGTCGCGGCGATCGATGTCTCACCTCAAGAAACCATGGCGCGTGGAGGCCAAGGCCGGCGAGCCGGCTGGGAGGGTGGCGGCACGGGTGCTGCGCCAGAGGCTCAAGACCATCCCCCGAATGCTCCGTGCCGCAGCGGCTCACGGGGACGATCACCAGCCGATCCATGCCCTCCGCGTGGCGACCAGGCGGTGCACAGCGGCGCTCGATACGTTTGGCAAACTTCTCCCGGAGAAGAAACGCCGCTGGTTCGCAAAGCAGCTCAAGACGCTGCGGCGCGTGGCCGGGGAAGCCCGCGATCTCGATCTCTTGGTGGAGCGGGTTGGAGCCCAGGCCTTGGGTGGCAGTTGTGGACCGGCAGCGACAACGCGACGGCGTGCCAAGGAAGGCGCTCGTGGCAGCAGTTCTGTGCTCGCGATGCTAACCCCGATGCAGGAGGCGGCGCGGAAGCCGATCCGTCGGGCCCGGCGGCAGTTGTCTGGCGTGCGGTGGCAACGCCGCGTGCGGCGCCTGATTGCCGCGATCAGCGGGCGACGGGCGGAGGAGCCGTTTGGCACATTCGCCGCCCGGCGGTTGGCGGCGACCGAGGGGGCGTTTCTCCGCGCGGTGGCGGAGGGGCCACCTGCCCCGGAGGCTCTCCACGCGTTGCGGATCCTCGCCAAGCAGACTCGGTACGCGATCGAGATCCTCGGGGTGACAAGTCCGGTGATTCTCCGGCTCAGGAGCCTCGTCCGGTTTCAGGATCAAGCCGGTGAAGTCGTCGACCTCGTCCATGCCGGGAACCGTTTCCAGCGGATGGCGCGGCGGGCTGGAGATGCCCCGCAGCAAGGGGCGCTCGCCGCCTTATCACGGCGGGAGTCGGCATTGGCGCGGGTGGCTCTGAAGAATCTCCGCGCCTCGATCTGGTTGGGTGAGTTCCTGCTGCTCGCGCGGCCCCGCAGCCACCCTTGAGCGTGGAGGTTTGGCAGCGTGGAGGTCTGGCAGCGTGGAGGTCTGGCAGGAAGCGGCGCGACAGACTGATGGATGGGTCAACTCCGTCAGGCCCCGCCTGCCGATGGGCGGCTGGATGGCCAGTCACTCGGCCACGCCATGCTCCGAACTGACGGCGAGCCCTGCATCATCAACCAGATGGAGATACCAGGCTGTTGCCCCGGCAGGGATTTCGGCGGTGGCCCGGCCGGCGGCGTGTTCAAACTCCGCCGGGAGAGTCTCCCAGAGCCGATCCTGCCACTTCCCGCCGGCTGTTGTGAAGTTCAGTTCCGCAGTGCGGATCGGCCGCGATGCCTCGAACGTGACCCACGCCCGATTCCCGTCGCGTCCCTGCCCGGTCACCCTGGCAAGCGGCTTGGCGCCAAAAGAGAAACTGTCGGCAAAGGCGTGGATCTCGGCTGGGTTTTCCCCTGCTGGGCCATGTCCGTGGGGCATCCGCACCGGCATCGAGACTGTCCGCGGCCCTGGCGGCAGCCGGTACGACTTCTGCCAGGAATCGGGGGGATAGGCGAAATCGTTGGTGCCGTTGAGCCACAGGATCGGCATTTCCGCCCGGGGCAGCCAGGCTTTCGGATCCCACCAAGCTGTCCACTGCGCTGCCTTCTGACTGCCGATCCGCTCAAACTGTGGCAGCCAGGCGGAGTTGTCTTGGAGGAATCCGCATCCGTAAACCGGCACGGCGAAGCGGAAGCGGGGATCGACTCCCGCCACGATGCCCGTCAGATACCCTCCCCATGAGATGCCGGTGACGCCGACACGCTCGGCATCGACCTCTGGGAACGAGCGCACCAGGGAGTGTGCCAGGACCACTGCCGACACCGCCTGGAACGGCCATTGGTCCTCTGGAGGTTGATCGATCTGGTCAAAGCTCGCGTCCCATCCCGGCGGTCCACCGAGCTGGTGCCGCTGCCAGTTGCCGTATGTTCCCTTCGGCACGCAGCCGCACAGATCGATGGCGATCGCCGCATACCCCCGGTCGTTCCAGATCTTCACCCAGCGATCAAACGCCGTTCCCCCGCCGCCATGGATCAGCACCATCGCGGGGAGTTTTGCCTCGGTCTGCCTTTCTGGTGCCCCGTACCAGGCGAAGATCTGCGTCGGCTTTCCCTGCCAGTCTGGGCCCTGGAAGAAGAGCGGTCGGATCCGCTCGCTCCCCTCCGGTCCGGGCTGGAACGAATCAGCGGGAAACGTCGCCGGTGCGCGCGACAACCGATCGAGATCGAACACCGGCCCTGGGGCTACCGTCGTCGCGGCCGGCTCACAGGCCCGCAGGGAGGTGCTGATGCCCGTCAGCAGACATAAAATCGCCAGCAGGCAGGCTCGCATGGATAGGTCCTGATTGGGATTGGGGAGCAGATGGAGCGACGACTGGGAATATCACGCTCAAGCGAAATCGATCTCCCCCCTGCTTCCACAAGTTCCACAGGGAAAACGTCCGGGGCTTTGAAGAGCGGCGCCCTCTTGATCGCCTTGGGGTAGTCGCTGCGGTAGTGTATCCCCAGCCAGTTCTAGTCGAGAAACAGTCGGCCAGGAGAGGGTGTGGGGAAGAGTCGGGATCCACCGTCAGGGCGGTTCCGGTGGACAGGCCACGGGGAAATCCCCGATAGTGAGAAGATTCCGCCCCCCGCAGGAGACTTTATCAGTGCCATCAGCATGGTTTGTGCGCGGCAACGGACAGGTCTTCGGCCCCTTGGACAACCAGCGTCTTTCGAAGCTTGCGGCCGATGGCAAGATCGACGCCAGCACCGATATTGCGCAGCACCAGCATGGCCCGTGGTACCCCGCCGGGCGGGTCAAGGGCCTGAAGTTTCCTGTCAGTCAGGCCCACGTGACGGCGAGCGAAAGCGTCTCCCATCCGCCGCCTCTCCAGCAGGCTGCCGCTCCTGGGCCCTCGGGCCGCCGCGTCATCGACGCGGCGCTGGAGGTGCAGCCGACGCACCGCGAGGAGTTTTCCAAAGATCGCCAGCGTCTCCGGGCGGCTCTCTCCGGCGAAGCCGATAAGTTTGCGATCATTGAACCCTATCTGATGGAGTATGAGGAACCGGTGGCGATCGCCGTGCAGCGAAAGTTCCCCTTCTCAGTCTTCGCTGACATTGTCCTGCTGTCCTCGCATCGCTTGATGTTGTTCAAGCGGTTCTTTAACAAGGTTGATATGTTCGACGTCAACTACGTCGACATGCAGGACGTGAAGATCCAGCAGGGGTTTTTTACCAGCAGTCTCTCGGCGGGGTGCGCTGACGGCAGCACCTGCATCATTCATCGCCTGATCACAGACCAGGCATTGAAGGTCTATCGACTGTGCCAAGACATCGAGACCAAGGCCCGCATCGCCCGGCGGCAGTTTGAGTTGGAGGAAAATCGCTCGCGCACCACCCAGATGAATGTTCATAACGTGATTGCGAGCCCCGCACCGCAGCCCGGGGAGCAACTCCATCCGGTTCCGGGCTCAGCCTTAGGGCTTCCGTACCGCCAAGACATCTCCCAAATCGGCTCGGAGCAATCCGATCCCTATCGACTGGGGGGATAGCACCCGCGTGCTGTCATGGCCGAATCCTCCCCTCCACAAAGTGGGCTGCGATTCTCACCCGGTCGCCCCGTGGGCCTGGAGGGCGGCTGGGAGAGAGAAGAAGGCACGAACCAAATCGAACGACTCGTGGAAGCCAATTGCCGTGCGATAGGGCGGAGCAGTATGCCGATCTTCATGACCGCCTCCGCGGCAGCCTTGCCTCTCCGCACCTCCACCTCCAACTCTCGAAACTTGGGGATGATCTGCTCAGCCAGTTCCTTTTTTCCGCGTGGAATTGGAGCCTTTCTGAGGTTGCTCCCCCCCTAGATTCTCTCTCTGGAAGTGGTGCTGTTGAAGGGGGGGCAGGTCACCGCCATCTGTTCGGTAATGCGGTACTCAGCCCGGCGAGTCGAATCCCCGGAAACTCACTCCGCCCTTGTCGCGTCTCCACTCCGGTACCTGTGGACCCGCCGCCCGGTCAGCGTGAACCCCACGTATACGTCCTGTCCGCCGGCAGCGACCGCCAACCCGTGCGGCCACTCGAAGTCTTCCGTCGTACCGGCCGGCTTTGTAGGGAACGAGTCGAGCACCCGCCCTTGGAGGTCGAGCCGACGGACGATGCCCCGGTCGGCGTCGAGGTTCGAGAGAACGAAGAGCGAGTCGCCGGCGTAGCGCGCGGTGATCGGCCGATCGACGTCGGTCCACGCGGCGAGGAACCGCCCGTCGGCGTCGAGTACTTGAATGCGGTCATTCTCCCGGTCGGCCACGTAGATCCGGTCCCTGTCGTCCACGGCCACGCTGTGCGGCACGTTGAATTGGAGCGGCCGTGAGCCCTTGGTGCCCCACGCCGCGACGAGCTTTCCATCAGCCGAGAACTTTACCACTCGGCTGTTCAGGTAGCCGTCCGAAACGACGAACGAACCGTCGGAGAGGAAGGCCAGATCAGTCGGCATGTTGAACCGAACCTTCGGCCCACCGATCGAACGGAGCTTCTTTCCCTCGGGGTCGAACTCGATCACCTGATGCAGCCCGACGTCGACCACCCACACGTTGCCTCCGGGGGCGACGACGATCTGGTGGGGCATGATGAACGTGCCCGCGCCCCACGTCGCTCCGACCTTCCCCGAGTCAGGATCGACGAGGAGGACTGCCGACTCCTTGATCTTCTGCCGCTTGAACGCTCCCTGCGGCATCCAGTGATTCTCGCCCCGATTGAGGACGAGCACTCGCCCTTCCCCGTCGACGGCCACGCCGCTGACCTGGGCCTGGACGATCCGGCCAGCTGGCCAGGAGGGGTCCAGGTCGTGCGCGATGAGGCGACGCCCAGCCAGCGTGATGGCCGCAGAAGCGAGAAGCCAGTCTCGGCGGGTGGGTTTCGTGGGCAGCATGGCGGGCGGGACCAGGCCGAAGGGTGATCGATCCCCATCACTATGACACAGTACGCCATGACACAGTACGCCGCCTCGCCTCCGGCCCGGCGGCGTTGTAGACACCTGCGGTCCCTTTCCCGCACGGAGCATTTTGCACATGGCGTCTGATTGATTCTACAACAGCGACGGCCAGAAGCGTGGCCCTGTGGGCTCCGCCGACCTGAAGCGACTCGCCGACTCGGGCTCGCCCTTGGGCAGGAGGGCAAAGCGGTTCGAAACATGAGCGGGTCGCCGGGGACGGCCCACAGCGGCTGGTTCACCCTGGCACTGTTCGCGACGACGGCGGCCCTTGCTCTGCTCGGCGTCCACCGGCGTCCGCTTCGCGGCATGCTCCTGGTCATGGCGGTTGTCACGCCCTTGGCCGCCGGCGTTGGGGCGGCAGCAGCAGCGGCGATCCTTGGGAGAATCGGGGGTGGGGACGACTGATCACGCCACGGCCGACACGTCATTGATCAAACGAAGCGATCTCGATCTCGCAGAGACGCTTGAACGCCGGCGTCACGCGGCCGTCGTTGAATACGCGGATCCAGAAGCCACCCAACGTGCCGGTCCCCCAGTGCGGCTGGGTAATCCAGCGAGCATCGTCGCCAAACGTGGCCATTTCCTTGGCGACGGTCGCGTAATGCTCGTGTTCCTCTGGCGTGCTATCCGGGTGGATGAGCCATGCCATCGACCACTCGTTGGGACTGTCGGTGTCGGCTGGAACGGAGAACTCGGCCAGAGTCTTCCAATTCCCCGCCGAGTTCTTCGCGATCTCGTCGATGTCGTACATGGCATTTTCCCTCTGCCGGTCGATCACCCGGCTTCTCCGGGGTCCGGCGAGTCCGAGGTGCCGGCTCCCGGCAACATCATCCGGATTCATTCCTCGTCCGCGCCCACCATCCCCATCCCCTCGGCCAGCCGATTCACCCGGCGGATGGAGGCCTCCAGCGTCTCGCCGGGTAAACGCACCACGGTCAGCGGGTCACCTCCTCTTCACCAAGTCGCCACCGGTTGGAATGTCGCTGCTTCGCGGCCTGTTGTCGTCCCCAGATCTCGTGCGCTTTTGTGACCGTCGCGACATGCAGCCTCACCAGCTCATCCCGTGTCAGGCCGTCGCCGACGTAGCCACCGGCGAGCACGAACGCCGCCGGCGAATCCTGACTGTCGATCCACTCGAAGACGATCTCCTCGCGGGTGACGAGATCGCTCTGGAGGACGCCATCTCCCGCCGGGTCGACGCCGGCGTTGTAGAGCACGAGGCCGTAGCCGGCCTGGCCAAGCCGGTCGAGCTCGCGCTCAATCGTCTGCAGGTAGTTGTGCCTGTCGGCGATCACGACGCGGGCATTGGCCGACTCGGGGTAGGAGTCGAAGTCGTTGGTGGAGATATCGAGTTGCGTGATCCGTGGCTCGTCGGCAATCAGGGACGCCGTGCCACCGCCGCAGTGGGCATCGAAGTCGAGAATCAGCACCGAGGGGACGCCGCGACGGATCGCGTCCTTCGCGGCGATCGCGAGGCCGTTGAACGTGCAGAAGCCGCAGCCGTGGCCGTGTCGGGCATGGTGGAGGCCGCTCGACAGGGATCCGGAGATCTCTCCCTCCCGGGCCGCTGCGATCACGCCACCGACAGAGGCAGCGATCGACGAGTAGAGCCGGGGCCCCCAGACAAACCCCTGGGACGATGCGAGCCTTGCCGGCTGGCCCGTCGCTACGGCGTCGACATAGTCGGCTGAGTGCACGGCGATGAGCGACTCCCGTGGGATCGCCGGCGGGGCGACGATCCGCAGTCCCGGCAGCGGCCGTCGCACGAGCGATTCGGCGACCCAGCCGGCTTTTCGAGTGGTCTCGAAGCCGTACTCAGCGAAGACGTATTCCGGGCTGAAGAAAACGTTCATGGAGATGTTTTACGCAGTCCCCCGCCCCCCAGCCGAACTATGACACTCTTCGCGCGTCTCGCCCCGTTGAACAATCTGCGACGGGCAACGTATGGTGACTGCAGCATTCGTCTCGATTGGCCGGCCCCGCAAGGGGTCGACCGTCCAACCTAGCAGCGGAGGCCTCTGCCTCGCTGACAAGGTGGTTCCGGGACTCAGCAATGAGTCCCGAGGATGCGTCGTCCGGAACGTTCCGGATGAAAAAACACGACAGCGAAAGGAGCTTGCCATGCCGATCGGACACTTGTCGATTCGGATCAACACCCGTCGTCGCGATCACCATCTGTGGCTCAACAACGGCGGCGTGTACTGGGTTCATTACACCCTGCACTTCGACTATCGGAAGCGTCGCATCCGGCGCTCGCTTCGCACCCGCGACCTCGAACGGGCGATCGAGTTTCGCGATGAGCTGTTCGCCCATATTCGCGAGCACGGCGAGTTCGTCGCGACGAGGCGTGAAGATCCCGGCATCTCGCGACTGTTGGTGCCGGTCTCGTCGGCCGTCGCTGCCCCGTGGTGGGTCGTTGGTGCGTGAACGATCATCCCCTAAACCCAAGGAACGAAGTCATGTCAGATCCAGTTGTACGTGTCGACATCCCAACGGGCGGCAACGCCAGAGCGGCGTTCCTGGCGTTCCGCACGTACGCGGCGACTCTCGCAGCAAAAGACGGCAAGGTCCTCGGGCCGAGGTGGTTCTCGAAGGATCCAGAGAACATGCCGCCCCAGCCCCAGGTCGGCAAGGAGTGATGCGGCTGTGGTGGAGAAGACCCACAAAGAGGAGTGGAACGATGGACATTGCCAAATGTGGACGTGAGCGTCGCGACCTGATTCGCGAGGCGGACGAGCGGTTCGAGACTGCTGTTCAAGTCGCGAAACACCAGTGCGGTGGATTTCTTCGGTCGCAGGTTGTGAACGCCGGTCGAAAAGTGCAGCGCGCGGCGGGGTAGCCCGGTCGGTCGAAAAATGCAGCGCACAACTGTGCAGTGGTCCCGGAGCGGAGAATCGCGGCGAAGCCGCGATTTCCCCCTACCGAGAGCGAGGCACGAGGAGTGTATG
>QWOP01000045.1 GCA_003669605.1 Planctomycetota bacterium | reverse complement strand
GATCGTCCAGGCATCGCCGGCCACCGTACGCACGGCACGGAAGCCCCCCGCCTTCTGGCCGAGGCTGTCCATGCGGACGTCCTCCTTGCCGTCGGTCCCCTTCCCGACCCGGAAGCGGAGCGGCAGTTTTTGGATGACCGCGTCGAGCGTCCCGGCCCAGATCTCGTCGGCCGCCGGCGGCACTGCCTGCCCGGCCGCTTTCCGAAAGGTGAGCGGCAGCGTCTGGCCCCGTTGTGTCCAAGTGCCGGTGGCCACGCCGCCGGCATCGACTGCGGCGACGTAGACCGCGCCGGTCGCCTTGATCTCGAAGACGAGTTTCCCACCGCCGTCGGAAAAGCGGTCGAGGGGGAAGCGCCGATCCCCTTCATCGAAGCTGCGGAGGCGGTGAACGGGCTTCCCCTGCTCCTCGGCCGATTCGATGGCGAAGCGGAACTGCCGCTCCCCCGCGTCGAGCTCGCCGTACCATTCGGCGACATCCGCGCTCTGCGCCGACGCCTGCCTGGTCGTCGAGGGGAACATGCCGGGGCCCGCCAGCAGCGCCGCCACGGCCACGATCGTCACGCCTAGCCGCCGAAGGCCAACCCGATGAACCCGCCGAAGACCACCGGCGCATTTGGGCAGCAAAAAGCCATGAATGAAGCGCGACATCGATTCCGCCGGCAGGGCCGGCCCCTGCTGTGGAACACGGCTCGAGAACAAAAACACTCAGCCGGCGATCGAGGCGATCCGAATCTTCGTCGCCAGCGAACGGTGGCCGGTGCGACGGCGGTAGTTCTTGCGGCGGGCGAACTTCTGCACGTAGATCTTGTCCCCCTGAACGGGGCCGATCACGGCAGCCTTCACGGTCGCCCCCTTCACCACCGGCTTGCCGAGGGTCAGCTTCCCCCCCTTGCTGATGGCGAGCACCCTTTCGAACACCAACTCACTCCCGGGAGCGAGATGGCGGAAGTCGATCTCGAACTCCTGCCCTTCGCTGACGCGGTACTGCCGGCCGCCGTCCACCACGATCGCATAGTGCTCTCCCGAGCCGGCCAGGATGGCGGCGGAAGCGGGGGCGGCGGAGGTGCTGGACTTGGCCATGATAAAAACCCACGGGTCTGGAGGGAAAGGAAGCCTGGTTTCGAGCCTTTTAAGGTAACGACGACGGGGACGGAGGTCGAGAGGGGCCGAAATCCCCCCGGTTCGGCCCGAAAACAGGGCCGAACCGGGGGTGACCGGTGACAAAAAGGGCTGGTCAGGGGAAGCGAACGGTCCGACCGCTGGTGTCAGAGGCTTCCCAGACGAGGTGCTCCGGAGAGACGCTCTCGCGGCCGACGACGTGGAGCTGGATGTGGACCGTATCCTCGAACTGCGCCACCTCGCGACGCTTGCGGTTGTTGATCCAGGTCGCCACCTCCTCGTGGACGGTGACGTTGAGCCGGGCGATGTCGGTGCGGGCGGCCGATAGCTGCAGCACGCGCATCACCTCGATCGCCATGCTCTCGGGCGTCTTCACCATCCCGGTGCCGGTGCAGGTGGGGCAGTCGCGGAAGATGCTCTTCCGCAATGACGGCCTGATCCGCTGCCGGGTCATCTCGATGAGCCCGAACGGGCTCGTGCGGAGGATCTTCGTCCGCGCCCGATCGCGCTTCATCGCGTCGTGGAGGGCCTTCTCGACCCCGCGGCGGTATTTCTCCTTCCGCATGTCGATGAAGTCGTTGACGATCACGCCGCCGAGATCCCGCAGCCGCAGCTGACGGGCGATCTCCCGGGCGGCGATGAGGTTCATCTGGTAGGCATTCTCCTCGGCGCTCTTCTCGGTGCGGAAGCTCCCAGAATTGACGTCGATTGCCACGAGGGCCTCGGTCTGGTCGATGACGATCGACCCGCCCCCCTTGAGCGGCACCTTCCGCTGGTGAATGCGGCCGATTTCCTCCTCGAGCCCGTAGCGATGGAAGAGCGGCTCCTTGCCTTCGTAGAGCTGAAGACGTGGAGCGTATTTCGGCATCACGAGCTCGAGGAACTCGCGGGCCCGCTCGTAGGCCGCCGGTTCGTCGATGAGGATCCGCCCCACGTCCTCCGTGAACATGTCACGGATGGTGCGGATGATCATGTCGCTCTCCTGGTAGATGTCGATCGGCGCGGAATACTTCCGCATCCGACGGACGATCGACTTCCAGAGCCGAAGAAGGTAGGCCATGTCGCGGGCCATCTCCCCCTTCGTCCGCTCGGTACCGGCGGTGCGGACGACGAAGCCAACCCCCTTGGGTGGCTTGAGGTCGAGCATGATGTCCCGGAGGACGCGGCGGTCGTGCTCATCGTCGATCTTCTTCGAGATCCCCACCCGCCCCAGCGGCGGCATGAGGACGAGATACCGGCCGGGAATCGAGATGTAGGTGGAGAGGGTCGGCCCCTTCGTGCCGAAGCCCTCCTTGATCACCTGCACGAGGACCTCGTCACCGCGCCGCAGGACATCCTGGATCGGCGGCTTGACGCGTGGCCGGTCGCCCAGGCGCGGGCGGCGGCGGGCACGGGCGGCGGCATCTCCCTCGGCCCCCTCGGCCCCCTCGGCGACCTTGCCCGCCGGCTCGGGCACCTCGAAGGCCTTGTCGGGATCGAGCCCCCCCTGCCGGTAATACTGCGGCTCGACGTCGCTGATGTGGAGGAAGCCGTTGCGGCCGACGCCGAAGTCGACGAACGCCGCCTGGATGCTCGGCTCGATGTTGACAATCCGCCCCTTGTAGATGTTGCCGACGTGGTTGTCCTGGCTGGTTCGCTCGACGTAGAGCTCCTCGAGGACTCCGTCCTCCATGATCGCGATCCGGCATTCCTCCGGTTGCGACACGTTGATCAGCATTTCCTGTTTCATGAATCCTGGTTTCCTTTCCTCACCCTCCCGCCCCGCAGGGCGGCGGTTGCCATTAGGCGACCGACTCGGAGAGCAGGCGACGCATTTGGTCGCGCAAGAAGGCCTTTACCTCACGGGCGCTGTCCATAGACAGCGCCCGCTCGGCAATTCCGCGGCACTCGGCGACCGAAACACTTCGGCACACCTGCTTGATTTCCGGGATCGCGCTGGCCGGTACGCTCATCTGGCGCAGGCCGAGTCCCAGAAGGAGCTGCGTGTACATCACGCTGCCGCTCATCTGTCCGCAAACGTTGGCCGGCACGCCGGCCTCCCGCGCCACGTCCAGCGAGCGCCGCAACTGTCGCAGCACCGCCGGATCGCACGCGTTGTAAAGATCTGCCACCTCTTTGTTGCCCCGATCGACCGCCAGCGTGTACTGGATCAGGTCGTTGGTGCCGATCGACACGAAGTCGACCTCCCGAATGAAGGCATCGAGCATGATCACCGCCGCCGGCGTCTCGACCATCATCCCCACCGGCATTTTTGGATTGAACGCGATGCCGTGCTCCGCCAGATCCTCCATCACATCCGCGAGCACCATCCGCGCCTGCCGCAGCTCGACGATTGTGGAGACGAGCGGAAAGAGGATGCGGACGTCGCCGATGGCACTGGCGCGGAGGATGGCGCGCAATTGCGTACGAAACATCGGCAGCTGCCGCAGCGATAGCCGGATGCTTCGCAGGCCGAGGCAGGGATTGCGCTCCTCCTCGGGCGTCTTCTCGGTGCGCATCTTGTCGGCGCCGAGATCGAGCGTGCGGATCACCACCGGCTTGTTCTTGATCGAGCGGACCACCTCGCTGTAAGCGGCGAAATGATCCTCCTCGGTCGGCTCGCGGGGGCTCGTCAGATAGAGAAATTCGGTGCGGTAGAGACCGATGCCGTCACAGCCGCGGGAGAGGCACTGCTCGACCTCGCTGGGAAACTCGATATTTCCCGTCACCTGGATGCGGACGCCGTCGGTCGTCTCGGCGGGGAGATCGCGGAGGCCGTCGAGGCGGGCGGCGACGGTCCGGGCCGTCTCCACCTCGAGACGGTAGCGAGCGATCGTCTCCTCGTCGGGCTGAAGGATCACGACCCCCTGGTTGCCGTCGAGGATCACCGGCTCGCCGCCGGAGACATCGGCGAGGAACGGCCCAAGGCCGACGACGGCCGGGATCTCGAGCCCCTCGGCGACGATGGCCGTGTGGCTGCCCGGGCCGCCGAGCTCGGTGGCGAAGCCCTGGACAAACCGGCGGTCGAGGTTTGCCGTCTCGCTGGGGGTGAGGTTGTGGGCGAGGATGATCACCGGCTGCGAGATCGCCGCGAGCGTCTCCCGCCGCTGGCCGAGGAGGTTCCGCAGCAGGCTCTTCTCGATGTCGTAGATGTCGTGAGCGCGCTGCGCGATGTGGTTGTCGAGGTTCTGGAACACCTTCGCGTAGCGGCGGAGCGTCCGACTGACGGCGTATTCGGGCCAGAAGTTCTTATCGCGGACGGCGCTGGTCAGCTCCGCCTGGAGCTTGGCGTCGTGGAGCATCGCCAGATGGGCGGCGAAGATGGCGGCGTATTGGCCACCGAGCTCGGCCTGGATGGCGTCGCGGTTGCGCTCAATCTCGCGGCTGGTCTCAGCGACGGCGGTGGCGAGCCGTTCGAGCTCGGTGTCAACGGCACTGCGGGCCACGAACCGGCGCGGGATACGAAATCCCTCACTGTCGAGGACGAGCGCCTCGCCGATCGTGACGCCGGGTGAAACGGCGATTCCCTGGAGTTTGAGCATGGGGGCGCAGCCAGCCCGCCGGCGCGGAAACGGTTTCGGGGAGATCGCACGGCCGAATGGCTGCGATCGAATCCCCACCCCGGTTCGCGCCAGGCAACTGGTCGCGGCTCCTTGGTTGTGTCGGAGTCGGTCTTCCGTCGGCCCCCGGGGCCGACGGACAAAGTCAGTTCATCTCACGGCGTCGTGGTCCGCCCGGCGGTGTTCACGGCCGTCTCGTCGTTCTCATGAAAATTGCCGTCGAAAAGCCGCACGATCGCGGCGAGCGCCTCGGTGGCATCAGGTCCAGTGACCTCCACCACCAGCCTCGTCCCCTCCTCGGCGGCAAGCGTCAGCACCTCGAGGATGCTCTTGCCGTCGACCCGCTGCGACATGGAAACCAGCTCGATCCTCGATTGCCACTTCCGCGCCTCGCGCGCGAGCATGTCCGCAGGCCGGGCATGGAGCCCCTGCTTCAATCCCACCACAACATCCCGGGAGACCACCTGCTGCATCAGAAGCCACCGTCGCCGTCAAGAGACCATGCCATGGTTGTCGGCCGCCTCCAGCAGATGCTGGATGTCAGCCGGAGCCTTTGCCGCCTTCAATTCCCGGCAGAACGCATCGTCGCGCAGTTGCCGGGAGATATTCTCAAGCGCCCGTAGATGCTGACCGGGCTGATCGGGAGGGGAGACGAGGAGGAAGAAAAGATGGACCGGATCGCCGTCGAGGCTGTCGAAGTCGATCCCCTCCTGACTCACCGCCACCGTTCCCACCAACCGATCGACGCTGGGGTGCTTCGTGTGCGGCACCGCCACTCCGCGCCCAATGCCGGTGGTCCCCAGGTCCTCACGTTTCAGAATCGCCTTAACGATGCTTTCGAGGTCGGAGGCGGGGATCCGGCCGGCCTCGACCAGCGCCGTCGCCATCTCCCGGATCACCCCCTCCTTCGTCGACGAATCGACGTGGGAGCGGATCGCATCTATCGCGACGAAATCGGAAAACTTCATGCTGTGGTTTCTCGTGGGGATTCCCGATCCGGACCGCGCCCGCTGGGCGCTCGGATCCGTGGTCTTCGCACCCGGAGCAGCTCGGCCCCGACTGCTTCGCGGCCACCCCGTGCGCCCCCGTGCCGCCGGGGCGTTCACTGGGGAGCCACGCCGGGAATCAGACTTTTCTCGACGACTGGACGTGCTTGTGGTCCCGGGTCTTTTCCTTGTGCTTGCGGAGTTGCTGCTCGAGCTTCTGAACGGCGCCATCGACGCTCCGCCACAGATGCCCGGAAACCTCATGGCTGACCATCTGGTGGAAGTGCTCCGCCGAGGCAACGATCTCAACGGCCGGGAGCGCCGGATTCTGCAGGTCGACGGTGACGTTGAGGGCCGTCAGGCCGTCGAAGTAGCGCTTCAGCCTCGCCACCTTCGCGGTGATCTTCGACTGGGTGGCCGGGCTGAGTTGACCATGCCGTACCGAGAGTTTCGTCTGCACCCGGAATGTCCTTCCAAACCAACGGGG
>QWOP01000002.1 GCA_003669605.1 Planctomycetota bacterium | reverse complement strand
TGGAGGACGCCAATGTCGGTGGTGGGATCGCCAGCGACCACCAACACATCAGCCAACTTCCCCTTCTCAAGCGTCCCCAGGTCGTGTCCGCGTCCCATGATCTCAGCGCCGGTCTGCGTGGCGCATTTCAGGACTTCCAGCGGCGAGAGCCCGACAAAGTCCACAAAGAAACTGAGCTCCTTGGCGTAATCGCCATGTGGATTCCAGGCAAAGCCGTAATCCCCTCCCATCCCCAGTCGTCCGCCTGCCCGAAGGATCCGCCGGGCGCTCGCGGCCCCCCCTTCGAGCGTTTCCTGATGGCCGTCGATGACCCGCTGCGAGAGGCCAAACTCTGCCCCGCGTTCCACGCTTACCTTCTCAAAATAGAGCGCCGGCACACAGGGCACATCTCGGGCCAGCAGAAGTTCCAAGCCCTCGTCGTCGATGAACGTGCCATGCTCGATGGCGTCATAGCCCGCCTTGAGAGCATTGGTGATCCCCTCCGTGGCCCGGCAGTGCCCCGTGACTTTTAATCCGTGGTTGTGCGCCGTGGCGACAACCGCCCGCATCTCCTCGAAGGTCATGCAGAGCGTGTGGTGGTCGTTGACATCGGGAGCGGCGGCATCGCCGGTGGGATAGGTCTTTACCCACTCGACGCCATCCTTGACGAGCTTGCGGACGGCCGCGCGAGCCTCGTCGGCACCGTTGACCAAGAGCACGAGCCCATCCATGCCGATGCGGCGGAAGTCGGGATTCCAGTCCATCAGCCCACCAACGCCACAGATCTCCCGGCCGCTCGACGCCAGCCTCGGCCCGGTGGCAATGTCGCTCTCGAGCGCCTTCTTCAACCAGACGTCGATATTGAACAGGCTGCCGCCGCTCCGCGCCGCGGTGTAGCCGCACTCGAGCGCGAGCTTAGCGTTGGCTGCCGCCAGCAGTGTCACGTACTCCACCGGATACTTGATGTCGAGATCCTCAAGGGCCGCGACGTCGAAGTACGTGGGATGGAAATGGGCCTCCACCAGCCCCGGCATGATCGTGCCGCCGCCGGCGTCAATCCGTCGCGCAGCGGGGGGGAATGGCGGGCTTCCCTCCCTGGGACCGGCGTAGACAACGACGCCATCGGTGATCAGAAGTACGCCGTCCGGCAGGGCAGCGGCCCCGGTGCCGTCGAACAACCTGCCATTGCTGATCACCGTCGAGCCCGACGCGCGTTGCATCTCGCCCCCTCCACCCCAAGAAGTTCGTCGGAATCCCCCGCGAGCCTACGACGTGGGGTGATCCCAGACAACCGGCAGCGTTTCGAGGAAGGGAATCACATACTTCGGAACGATGTCGGGTTGCTGGCCGACGGCGTTGTGACCGATTCCCGTCAGATCGATGGCGGTGATGTCGGGAAGCGTCTCACGCAGTGCCAGGAAATCGCCGTCGGGGAGCATGCCGCCGCGGGCCGGATCAGCGCGCAGGACAAGCGCCGGGCATGTCACGCCACGGAGCACGGCAGGCCAATCGATCCCCTCCAGCCACGCCCCCGCCAGGAGCGGATCCATTGTGGCTGGGTCGAGCGACTTCAGGCAGGCGGCAGTGAAGCGGATGCTGGCCAGATCACGGGTGGCGCCAAACGTCGTCGGCTCGGTTCCGCTGCCTGCGGGAATCGCCGCGGCGGCGAGCCGTGCCGCCAGTTCGCCCACGGCGAGTGTGCTACCGGCGTGGGTCTGGTAGAGGGTAAACAGGGCGGCATAAGGGCTGCGGTCAACCGTCGCCAGAAAGGCTGGCCCCGGCGGATCCTCAAGAACGAGGCCGGCAATCTTTTCGGGAAGCGCTGCCGCCGTCGCCAGGGCGACAAGGGCCCCGAGCGAATGGCCGTAGAGGATCACTCGGCTCTGCATCCGGCTGACCACGCTGATGCAGTCGGCCGCGTAGTCCACGACTCGATACCCGACGGCGTGTTGCGAGTCGCCGTGACCGCGGTGATCGTAGGCCAAGAGGCTCAACCGCGGCACCAACCAGGGGAAGAGCGGTGCGAACGTGTGCCGGCAGCGGGAGACCCCGTGGAGGAGGAGCAGCGGCGGCTGGGAGCCCGCCTCCGCCTCAAAGCCCACCAGATCGACGCCCTCACCGCGCCACAACCGCCTTGCGAACATCGTCGGCCTCCGTCCCGCCAGAAGAAAATGCCTGCGGCCCGATCAGAGGATCGCCAGGGGATCCGGCCGCAGTCCGCGGATCGATTTCGTACGGTTCTTCTTCCGCCTGCCATCCCCGAGGTGCTCGCCGCCAGGACCAAGGACGGCGTCCATATACTCCTCAACCTGCTCGGCGGTCTCGAAGTATTGATCGTACACCCAGTCGTCCTCGTACTCGCAGTCCTTCGTGGTGTACTCCCGGCAGATCTGCGGACGGGTGTGGTAGATGCCGCAGCGATGATCGTCGCCGAGATGCTTGCAGACGGTGTGGACACAGACGTACCAATCACCATCCTCAGTGAACACCGTGGCCGCGTCGTGGAGGAGGAACCAGCGGATGTACTCAAACTCCTCGCGGGTTGTTGGAGTCTCCAACGGCAGGGCGAAGTAGCGGCAGCATTTGGCGGTGCAGTGCTCGCAGAGCACCGAGTCGGCCGGGACATCGTCCCGGTTCGGCTTGGAGGGGAGGATCAGCAGCGGGGTATCGACGACCGCCATGGACAGGCTCCGAGAGGGGAACGGGGACTTGAGTCGCTCAATCTACGCAGCGGCACCACCGCCTCACAACCGGCAGCCCGCCCCCACGACCGTATCAACTGCCAGAAGTCTGCTCGCTCCGCCGGGATCCACCGGCAAGGCCCTTCGCCAAACGCCCCCCCGAGGCCCCTGCCGTATACTCCCGCTGTCTGCCCCATGGCCGCCCACGACGCTCACATCGCGTCAGGCGGCTGCCGGGACCGCCGCAAGGAGTCGTCGACGTGCCGAAACGGTGGAGGATTCAGCCGCACGACGCGGCGCTGGTGGCAGGCCTTGAACGCTCCGTAGGGGTGTCCTCGATCGTCGCCCGGCTGCTGGCGGCGCGCGGCCTCACCGATGCCGCTCGAGCACGCACATTCCTCGCCGGCACGCTCGCCGATCTCCGCGACCCCGAACTCCTCCCTGGGGTGCCTGCCGCCGCGGAGAGGATCCTCGCCGCGGTCCGCGATGGGGAGAAGATCGTCATCTACGGCGACTATGACGCCGACGGCATGTGTGCCACGGCAATTCTCGTCGCTTGCCTAGAGGCGTTGGGCGCCGCACCGGCTTGGTATGTCCCCAACCGCTTCGAGGAGGGCTACGGCCTCAACACCGAAGCGATCCGCACCCTGGCCTCACAAGGGGCTCGGCTGGTGGTGACGGTCGATTGCGGCATCGCCAGCGTGGCTGAGGCCGAGGTCGCCCGCGAGCTCGGGATCGACCTGATCATTACCGATCACCACGGCTTCGCCGACCGACTGCCGCCGGCGACGGTGCTTGTCCACCCGCGGCTTCCCGGCGCCGACTATCCATTTGGGGACCTCTGCGGGGCGGCGGTGGCTTTCAAACTTGCCTGGGCTCTGGCCACGCGCGCAAGCGCCTCCAAGCAGGTCACGCCGCGGCTGCGGGAAATGCTCCTCCGTGCCATCGGACTGGCGACTCTCGGCACCGTCGCCGACGTCATGCCGCTCCTCGACGAAAACCGGATCCTCGTCAAGCATGGCCTGGAGTGCCTTCGGCAACGGGGCGGCACGGGGATCGTGAAATTGATGGAACTGGCAAAGCTCGAGGAAAAATCGGCGCTGGAGAGCGAAGATGTCGCCTTCCGACTGGCTCCGCGGCTCAACGCGGCCGGCCGGCTGGGGCAGGCTGGCCTGGCGATCGAGATGCTGACCACTTCTGACGACGCCCGTGCCGTTCAACTGGCCGAGTGGATCCACGGCTTCAATGACCAGCGTGATTCGCTGGAGCGCAGCATTCTCCTGGCAGCCACCAAACAGGCCACACACGACTTCGATCCTGTCGCCTCGCCGGCCCTGGTCCTGGCTGGCCGCGGCTGGCACGCGGGGGTGGTGGGCATTGTGGCCGGTCGTCTGGCGGAGAGGTTCCACCGGCCGGTGGTCGTGATCGCCCAGGACGAGCACCAGGGGCGGCCCGCCATGGGAAGCCTGCGGAGTGTGCCGGGGTTTGACATCCTCGCCCCACTCCAGGCCTGCCGGGATCATCTCGTGAGTTGCGGTGGCCATGCTGCAGCGGCAGGCTTGAGGATCGAAGACGGCAAAATAGACGACTTTCGGACCGCCTTCCTGGCGGAGGTGGCCGGGCGGATGCCGGAGGCGTTGCGGCAGGCCTTGGTGGCGATCGATGGCGAGGCGACACTCGCCAGCCTGTCGCTCGACACCGTGGGGCAGATCGAAAAACTGGCGCCGTTCGGCCAAGGAAACCGTCGGCCTGTGCTGTGCGCCTCTTCAGTGCAGTTGGCCGAACCGCCGCGAACGATCGGCAGCGGTGGCCGCCATCTGTCGATGACTCTCCAGCAGCACGGCACGAAGATCCGGGCAGTGGCCTGGGGCGCCGCCGAGTGGCTGCCGCATCTGCCGCCACCGGGCAATCCGTTCCACGTCGCTTTCAGACCGAAGATCAACGAATTCCGCGGCCGACGCACCGCCGAGATGGAATTGGTCGATTGGCGTCCGGATGGTGTCGACGTGACGATCGAGTTACCGCCTTTGAAGGCGCCGCCCGCCGCTGCCACCGAGGCTTGAATGGTTCATTCGTTCGGCCACCCCCTTCTCTCACCGTACCGCGCATTCCAACAAGGATCTCCTATGACTGCTCGCCGCCCCGGTCCGCACCGCTCTAGCCCCCGGCACCGCGGCCTGCTGAGTTGGTGCCTGCTGGTCGTCGTCATGGGGATCCCGCTGCAGGCCGACGACTGGCCGCAGTGGCGGGGCCCGCTCCGCGATGGCCAGTGGCGCGAGAGCGGCATCCGCCAATCGCTGCCCAGTGATGGCCTGCCGGCCCGCTGGCGGACGGAGATTGGGGGAGGCTATTCCGGTCCGGCGGTCGCCGACGGCCGCGTCTATCTCATGGACTACCTCAGCGATGCCGACGATGTCGCCAACAATCCCTCGCAGCGGACAGAACTGGCTGGCCGCGAGCGTGTGCTGTGCCTCGACGCCGCCGACGGCAAGATCCTCTGGACGCACCAGTATGAGTGCCCCTACGCCATCTCGTATGCCTGCGGCCCGCGTTGCACGCCGACGGTGTTCGACGGCATGGTGTACACGCTGGGGGCCGAGGGGCATCTCCACTGCCTCGACGCCATCACCGGCAAGCCGATCTGGGCGAAGGACTTTAAGAAGGATTACGGCGCCACCACGCCGATCTGGGGGTTCAGCAATCACCCGCTGATCGACGGTGACCGGCTGGTCTGCATGGTGGGAGGCGAGGGGAGCGTGGTCGTGGCCTTCGACCGCCACACCGGAGCGGAGGTATGGCGGGGCTTGTCGGCCAGCGAGACCGGCTACGCCCCCCCCTCGTTCCTCGAGAGCGATGGCGGGCGACAACTGCTGATCTGGGATGCCGACACGATCAGCGTCCTGGAACCGGCCACCGGGAAGACGATCTGGGCGGTGCCGCTCAAGCCAGGCTTCGGGATGTCGATCATGGCGCCGCAGGTTGCCGACACCTCCTTTGGGAAGGTGATGTTTGCCAGCGGCATCGGCAACATCGGCGCCCTGTTCAAACTCACGCCGGGCCAGCCGGGAGCGACGCTCCTCTGGGGGAACCGTCCCAAGGCATCGATTGCCAGCGCCAACAGCACCCCGGCGATTGTCGGCGATGTGCTCTACGGCTGTGACTGCGAGACGGGGTTCCTCACGGCCGTCGATCTGGCGACCGGCGAGCGACTGTGGGAGACGGGCGTGCCGACACTTGGGAGCCGACGTGGCCGGCACGGCACGGCATTCCTCGTTCGGCAGGGGGAGTTTCACTGGCTGTTCAGCGAGACCGGCGACCTGATCCTCGCCCGGCTGCGTCCGACCGGCTACGAGGAATTGGGCCGCATTCATCTCCTCGACCCCACCGGCGAATGCTTCGGGCGGGAGGTGGTGTGGAGCCATCCGGCATTCGCGGCGGGGTGTGTCTTTGCCCGCAACGACCGGGAGATAGTGTGTGTGTCGCTGGCGG
>QWOP01000004.1 GCA_003669605.1 Planctomycetota bacterium | reverse complement strand
GCCATGCCGCGGAACGACTCCGAGCGCTGGCCCGTGAGGAGCATACTGAATCGAGCAGGACAGGTCGTTTCCGATGTTTGTAACGGGACACACCCGGTTTTACCAAGTTGGTGGCGTAACCAATTGGCGTGCTGGTTTGGGGGCGGGGGCTGGCTGATGGCTTGGGCAACGACCCCGTCGTGGCAATTGGCCTTGCACCCTACGCACCGGAGTGCCTACGGTTCGCCTTGCCCCCCCAATGCAAAGAGACCGGCACCCCAGAGGATCGAATCGATGCGATGTTTTATCCGGGGTGTGATTGCGCTACTCACCCTCAGCGTCGCACTTCCGGCCCATCACTGCTCGGCGGAGGTGGTTTATCTCGCGCTTGGAGATTCGCTGACCTTCGGCATCAATGCGGCGGTCGGCCAGGATCCCAGCACCCCGCCGTCGGCTGGTGACCGGGGTTTCGTGGCGGATTTCGCGGATCGACTCATCGCCTCTCATGGAGGAGTCCGCCCCAGAGTCGACAATCTGGCGGTGTACGCGGAAACGGCAGGCAGTCTGGTGACCGGCACGCCGCCAGTCGGCTGGACGATACGCAACGCCGCCATTAACTCCGCCTATACAAGTCCCTCTGACACGCAGTTTGGTCTGATGCAGGCGCATATCGCTGCCATCCACACGGCTGGCGACACGGTCGGCTACGTATCCTTCATGGTCGGAGTGAACGACATTTTTTATGTCACAGCCACCCCAGCCTTCCTCAACGGTACCCCTACCGAGCAGCAGCAGTTGATTGCCGACACGATTGCCAGTGTGCAGAACAACTATCTGACGGTCCTGGCAACGCTCACCTCCCTGGCGCCGGAGGCCCAAATTATCCTGCCGACCTACTACAACCCATACCCGGCTGGATTTGAGCCGGAGCACACTTTCTACACCTCGATCCTGGCGGGCTACCGGGCCTATGTTCAGGGCGATGCACGGTACTTCGGCGCCACGATGGTCGACTTGTCGCCGCTGTTTGCTGGCGGGGAGTTGACGCTGACCAATATCGGCAGCGGCGACATTCATCCGACTGCCGCTGGTAATGCGGTGATCGGCGAAGCGCTCTTTTTGAGCACTGTCGCCGTTCCCGAGATCGATCCGGCTTCGTTCGGAAGCGCCCTCGCCCTGCTGCTTGGCTCCTTGGGGCTCGTCGAACGTCGCCGCCGCTGATACGAGGGGACGGGGAGCGATGTGTCGGGGGATCGCAGCCTTCAAAGGGGCTCTCGAACGGGATGCGAGCGAACCCGCCCAGCGCCGCGATGGGTGGCGGCTGTTGAGCCATTCACAAGCGTCTTGGTGGTCGTGGTCGTAGGCCAAGCGCGGAGTGAATCTGCCCCAACGACACACCGGGATGCTGAATCCCGTGCCACTCCACGGGCCCGGCCTGTGTGACCCCGTCTGTTGACGGGTTGGCCGCAGGCTTGCACACTTTTGGGGGGACCATCTCCCCGGGAGCGTTTCGGGGATGGTCATCTGGGTAATCCCAGGTTGATCAGATCGAGACCCCGCGATGCCACGGTCGAGAAACGTCATTCGCGGCACCGACGCCTCCGCGGCGGGATCGGCCGGGCTGCAGCCGTCTGCGTTGGCTGCCACCTCCACTCGTTCGATGGCACTCGTGGCCGCGATGCGACCGTTGCACTGGACGAAAAACCTCCTTCTGTTCGTTCCGCTTCTGCTTTCCACGGAGGTGTCCGTGCCCACCTCCTGGCTGCAGGCGCTGGTGGGTTTCGTCGCTTTCAGCCTTTGCGCTTCGAGCGTCTACGTCCTCAACGACTCGCTCGACGTCGAGGCTGATCGGCAGCATCCCGAGAAGAAGTTCCGTCCCTTTGCGGGGGGAGCGATTCCGGTCCACTGGGCGCGGTTGATCGTCACCCTTCTTTCCGCCATGGGATTGTCGATCTCATGGTGGCTGCTCCCTGGGGCGTTCACGTTCCTCTTGCTGGGATACCTCGTGGCGACCTCGGCGTACTCGATCGGTCTCAAGCAAGTCGCATTCCTGGACGTCATCATCTTGGCGAGTTTTTACCCGTTGCGGCTCATCGCAGGAGGAGTGGCCACGGATCACGCAGTCAACCGCTCCCTCGTCGTCGCCAGTTTGTTTTTCTTCGCTTCGGTGGCATTCGCGAAACGTCACGCCGAACTGGCAAGGCATGACGATTCGCCGAATGTCGCCCCTCGCTGTCGGGGATATGCAACCTCGGACCTGCCGCTCCTTGAAGCGGCCGGAATCGGCTGCGGTTGCTTGGCCGTCATCGCCTTCTGCCGGCTCGTCATCGGGGCGAATGGCCAGTATCGCGGGGGCCTACTTGGGCTTGTCTGCACGCTCTTGTTGGGCTGGCTGACCCGCGTCTGGTGGCTGGCACGACGTCGGAAACTCCTCGATGATCCGCTGTTGTTCGCCTTGAGTGATCCGATCAGTCTGCTGATCGGGATCATGCTCACCGCAGTCGTGGGAATCTCATTACTCCATTCAATTGTCGAGTGATCCATGCCTGATTCCTTTCCGTCGAATTCCCCGGCGATCGCAGTGCCCGCGGTGTCTCCCTTGGGGGCCTCCCCGCGTCGTTCCACATTCATCCTCCGCGCGTGTTTCCAGGTGTTGCTGGCGGCCAGTGCATTCGTTTTCCATTCCACGTTCGAGCGTCGTCTCGACGGCCTCGGAGCATTCGACCAACTGGATGTGATCTTCGACACCGATCCGAGCACGCGTATTCAATTTTTCGCCGCGGGTGGATGGAGGCAGAGGTGTTTCGTTCACCCTTTGATACGCTTCGTGAGCCTTCCGATCCGGGGGGCCGCGATATTCGCCGATCAGACTGGCATCACCGTGGCACCTCCCAAGGTCTTCCGGCGGGGCTTGGGGATGCTCGTCGCGCCGGTCTGCTCGGCCCTGACCGCGGTCGTGATGTTCCGGGTGTTCCGCGGCGCAGGGTTCGGGGATCTGGCCGCTGCAGCAGGTGCCATCCTCCACCAGGTGACGTTTAGCCAGATGATGTTTGGCAGCATTCCCGAGAGCTTCGTATTGAGCGGACTCGGCCTGTCGCTGGTGCTTCTGTGTGGCCTCGTCCTGCCGACGAGCGATCGCGTCGCTTGGCCTCGGTGGCTCGCCGTTGGAGTCTTCACCACTGGGGTCACGATCACCCAGATCATCCCTACCTGCCTCATGTTCGCGGCCTGCTGCCGGTGTGGCGGTAGAGGGGTGCGGGAAACAGCGCGGGCCACGGCACTCCTGGGAGGATTGAGTGTCGCTCTGGCGCTGTCGATAAGCAGCCTGTTGACTTTTCCCAACGCAGGCTCATCCCCGCTGACTCCTGCCGCCCAAGCCGCCCATTACGCGAAGTTTTTTCCATCGCGTCCCTTGGAACACGCCTTTGGCATGATCGCGGCGCTCCCCAACTCGATTGCCCCTCCTCCAGCGCGCATTGTGCACAATCGCCGCGACGAATCCAACCGCTATCAGATCAGGTTCACGCTTGAGTCTGTCAGCCATCCAGGAACGATATTCGCTGTCTGGATGCTGTTCCTAGTCGGGCTGTGGCTCGGACTCCGGTCGGACGCCCCGGTTCAGCGGGCGCTGTGTCTCGGGTCGGTCGCCATCGTGCTTTACAATTGTCTCTTCCACGCTCTCTGGGGCTATGAGTGGTTTCTCTATTCGCAACACTGGCTGACGCCGATGGTCTTCCTGATGGCCGCTCCCCTCCGTTGTGCAGGGAGGTACCGATTGCCGGTGTGGGGCGCAACCTTGATCGCCCTCACGCTGATCGCTGCCAACAACTCTCATCGCTGTGGCGAAATCGTCGCTCGCCTCGAAGCTGAGCCCAAGGTCGTGGTTGCGCCGCTCGAGGCTTCGGAATGACATTCCGTCACCGGATTCACCTATCCGGTCAACTGAGCGTTTGACGATCGTCCCGATTCCGCCCCGGAGCCGATCGAGAGCGATCTCAATCACCTTCGTGCGGGTGCCAGCGACACACGCAACGCCATCCGCGGCAAGCTCGATATGGGGATAGGAAACGGTGGCCATGTTGCGTGCTTCTGCCAACACCAAAAACAGTTTTATCCTACCAACGACGCCCCCCCTGGAAGGACCACTCTGGCTGGCAGACCTTCGAATCGCCTCGGGTGCGTGCCCCCCAGAAACGCCTTGGAGAAATATGATGAGCATCACCCATCAGGAAACCGAAGCCGTAGCGACGAGAGCGTGGTGGCGGGACGGTTCCAATTGCCACCGTTGGCGGGCTGATAGACAGCGACCCGCTTGTCAGCCCTGCCGGAGCTGAAGTGAGGGCAGTGGCCTGCATTCCTCGGCCCGCGCGGAATATTTCACCGGTCATAGTTCAGGTTGAAGCGTGACAGTGAGCCCGCCAGCGGACGGCGAGCGTGACTTCCGTCACGGCGCATCGTTTTCCGAGAGCCTGGCGCCGTCGGCAATGAGCCGCTCCCGCAGTTTGGCGTAGGGGACGTCCTGAACGGCGCAGCTGCCGCGGATCGCGAACACCGCTGCAGTGCTGGCCGCTTGGCCGAGGGCCATGTAGACCGGCTCCATTCGCAGCGATCCGTAGGCCGCGTGCGAAGCGCTCACGCAGGTCGGCACGAGAAGGTTGGTGCACTCCGTGCGTTTGGGCCGGATCGTCTGCCATGAGATGCCGTACGGCTTCGGTGGCACACACTCCAAGCAGAGCAGCCAGACCCAACGCCATTCCGCGGACACGATTCATGAGGAAGTCATTTGCTGGAGTGCGAGATCTTGCTCCGTGCCACGCCGGACCTGATACCGACGTTGATGGTGCTGGTATGGAGCCGATAGTTCCATTTCAGGAAGAGGATAGCCCGGTCAAAGGTACTTCCAGCGTCCAGTAGTTTATGCTCGGATCACGAGCCTCGGCTGGGGCTGCGGTGCGGGACTGACCGATTCCAAAGCTGACCCATCGTCCCCGTTGCCCGTGGAAGTTCGAGTCCTTTTGCCCTGTCGTCGCCGTAAGGGGTCGCCCTACCCCCACAACCTATAGAAACGCCGAGAGGCAGGAGGTTTTGCCACCTCCTGCCTCTGACTGCCACTCGTTGCGAGAGTGGCTAAAGCTCCCCGAGTAGGATGGACCTTGATCTACATTTCAGCCGAGAAAAGCTCCACTTTTCAACCGAAGCGACGTAAATCCGAAGCTGTTTTGGCCTGCCGGGGACCCAAGCAGCGGGCGGCAGAGCATGGCAGGGGACACCGTAAAGGCCCCCTCGGAAACCCCTCAGTGCGGCCTCTCACAGCCCCACTGGGGGTGGCCCGGAGAGTCCCAGAAGCCCTATCTGGCTTCCGTTGAACGGATGTTCGACCCCAAAGCTGCCAGGGGGTATCGGGGCCTCTCGGAGCCCCGTGGGCAGGTGTGGGATCCCTGACCCTCTCCTCGGGGCCACCGTCACCCACCGGGCCTCAGAGGGCCTCAGGGAGAGCGAGAGGGAATGCCGTACTTGGGCAGGGTCGGCGGAGGCATGGAGGGAAGCGACAACTCCCACTTGCCGTGGTTCCCTCTCCCGCTCTGATCGATCACCCGCTGGCCCTCCAGATGGTTGCCGTCATAGAGGAGGACAGTGGTTTCGTCAGGTTCCAGAGCCTCCGCTGGGGTGAAGTCGTCGCCATACCGTTCCCCCTCCGAGATGCGGACGGCCTTCATGCCTCCCTTGAACTGAAAGACCCTGCTATCGAGTCCAACGCCTCCGACGACATAGGGAATCCCTTCCCCGAACATCTCTGATTCGGGGCCGGTCCAGAGCCTCTTACCGTTCAGATAGAGCCGGGACTCCGTTGGGCTAAAGACGACGGCCACGTGCGACCACTGGCCCACGATCATGGGCTGGCGGCCAACATCTGCCCCACTCAGGAATATGGCATGCGGAAGGCCGCCGTGGACACCGAGCCCGAGCCCATATTCGCCATAGCTGTCGCTGCTGACGAAGAACTGCGTGCCGACCAAGTCTTCTGGCTTCACCCAGGCTTCGAGGGTTGAAGGCATGAAGCGATCGACTGGCGTCACGATGCGATGCTCACCATCGAAGTGGATTGAACCAGCCTCGTGGGCGACGACTCCCTTCCTCGGCCAAAGCCAACTGGTTCCCAATCCCCCCAGGATCAGTAGGACGGGCATGGTCCAGAGCCAACGATTCCGCTTCGTGGGGCGATCGAGAGTCTTTCGCAACTCCGAAGCCATCTG
>QWOP01000080.1 GCA_003669605.1 Planctomycetota bacterium | reverse complement strand
CCGTCGATCCGTTGGGATAGAGGCCGTGGATCCCCCGGTCGATCATCCAGGTGACGGAGCGGGCCAGTTCCTCTTCCTTGATGCGACCGCGGTCGTCGAGTGGCACCATGTGCGGGGCGAGGATGCCGGTGATCGCAGGGGTGTGGCTGCTGGCAGTCATGCGTCGGCTGGCTCCAATTCAGGGGTGTCCGGTCAGGCTATCGATCGATACGAGAGAAAAGGTCACGGCAAGGTCGACAGAACAGCGAAGTGTCGCCCCTGGCAGGCGAATCCTCAAGGCGCTGCGGCGTCTGTCAGCCAATGCGGTATTCCGCAAGCACTGTGTCGGTCAGTTTCCCCCCCACTCCCGGAGCCTCAGGGAGCGTGTACCAGCCCCCCTCGACCCGCACCGGATCCTCCCAGATGTCGTGGATCGATTCGTAGCAGCACTCCACCAGCGGTGCATTCGGAGTCGCAGCGGCCAGTTGCACATGCACATTTTGTTGGACATTGGTGTGGGGGATGACGGTCAGGCCGTGGGCCCGGGCCAGCGCCGCGACATCCAGCCACTCCTCGATTCCCGAAAGTTTCGTGACGTCGGCCTGGACGATGTCGACCGCGCGACGGTCGATGTAGTCGCGGAAGTCGTGAAGCGTGTAGATCGTCTCGCCCACAGCAATCGGTACGTCGAGTTCACGGGCCAGCTCTGCATGAGCGGCAACGTCGAAAGGATGCATCGGCTCCTCGAGCCAACTGATGTCAAACTCCTCAAGCCTCCGCCCCCAAGTGACTGCCGTCTTTAAGTCCCAGACGGTGTTGACGTCAACCATCAGATTCACCCGGTCGCCGATCGCCCGTCGCACTGCCCGGACGCGCTCGAAATCCTCACGCGGATCGGGACGGCCGAGTTTCATTTTCACACTATCGAAACCGCGGTCGATGATCCGTTGCATGTCTGCAACAAGCTCGTCGATGCTCCAGGAGAGCCAGCCGCCATCGGTGTTGTAGGCCCGTACCCGATCCTTGCAGGGACCAAGGTGCCGCCACAGCGGCTGCTGCTCCAGTTTCAACTGGATATCCCACAGCGCCAGATTGACCGCGCACAGGCCGACCCGTGCCACCCCCACCCGGCCGATGAAGTGGGTGGTGGCATTCATGGCCTGCATGAGTGCGTGCCGGTCGAGCGCCGGCCGCCCCACGATCGCTGGCGCGTAGGCCTCGTCGATCATCACCTGCACCGCCTTGAGCCCCTTGGTGTAGTTCCAGTTGAAGCCCCAGCCGATGACGCCGGCGTCGGTCTCGACTTTCACCTGGACGAACTCGACGCTCGCCACGCTCGACTGCGAGTCGGTGATTGTCCGCTGCTTGAGCGGCACATCGACGAGAATCGTCTCGACGCGGGTAATCGTGGGGGACGGACGAGTAAGGAAGGAAGTGGACGACATGGCAGGTGGTCCGGATGGGACAGTGTGAATTGAAGACAAAGGCTGCTGGGGGGCCATTGGGCCGACAGCCTACACGCTCCTGCCATACCACGGCTAACCCAGGTAGCATCGGAGGATCGTCCCTCTTCCCCCCTCTTTCCCTGGTGCTCCCATGGCAGCCTCTCCCCGCGGGCACACGATCAACACAATTCCAACTCCGGCCCTCGTCCTCGACGCGGAGAAGGTGCGGCGGAATATCGAGCGGATGGCGGCCTACACCAAGGCCTGTGGCATCGCCAACCGCCCCCACACCAAGACCCACAAGAGCCTCGCCATTGCCGGGCTCCAACTCGCCGCCGGCGCAAAAGGCCTCACGGTGGCGAAGGTGGGGGAAGCCGAGGTCTTCGCCCGCGCCTTCGGCGACCGTGAGCCCGACATCCTCGTCGCCTATCCGACGGTCGATCCGGCTCGCACCATCCGCCTTGCGGCGCTGGCTCGCTGCGGCACGATCCGCGTTGCCATCGACACCCCGGAAGCGATTGCCGCGCTCTCGGCAGCAGCCTCCGCTGCCGGCACGACGCTCGGCATCCTCTGCGACCTCGACGTCGGCTCGGGGCGGACCGGCGTCCCCACGACCGACCGCCTCGTGGCCCTCGCCGCAGCGACCGCCCGGAGCCCCGGCCTCCGCCTCGACGGGATCTTCTATTACCCGGGGCATGTCACCGTCCTGCCGGCGAATCAGGGCGAGCCACTGGCTGCCGTCGCCGCCATGCTCCAGGAAGCGATCGATGCCTTTGATGCCCAGGGGCTCTGTCGGGAGATTGTCTCGGGGGGATCGACGCCAACAGCATTCCAGTCCCACCACATCCGGGAGGGTACCGAGATCCGGCCTGGCACCTGCGTCTACAACGATCTCAATATTGTCCGCGGTGGTTTCGGTTCGCTCGATGACTGCGCGGCGCAGGTCATCTGCACGGTCGTCAGCGATGCTGTCGCCAATCAGGTGATCCTCGACGGCGGATCAAAGACGCTCACCAGCGACCGCTGCGGCCCGGCCCCAGAGTCTGGCCACGGGCTGATCGTCGAATACCCCGACGCCTTTATCGGCAAGCTCACCGAGGAGCATGCCCAGGTCGACATCAGGCGCTGCTTAGCGCGCCCCCGCGTGGGAGAACGGGTGACCGTGATCCCCAACCATATCTGCCCCGTCGTCAACCTCCACGACACGGCTTGGTGGTGGGAGGCCGACGGCAGCCTGCAAGTGCTGCCGATCGACGCCCGCGGGCGTCTGTCCTAGTTCGGCACCGCTCGTGCACCGTTTGCCCACGGCCTGCCGGCCACGTCATACTTGTTCCTTTATTCGCAGCGGTCCGCCAGTCAGCGGCCCCTTTCGTTTCGCCGTCCTGGGAGTCGCCTCGATGCGTTCGTTTCTTTCCCGGCCGCCCACCCTGCTGTCGGGCCTTTGCCGCTCCCTCATCGCACTCACTGCCTTGGTCCCCCTGACTGCGGCCGCCAGCCCCCCCGTGGCTCCCACCGAGGCGCTCTCTCCTGAGGAGCAGCAGAAGGCCTTCAAGCTCCCTGCTGGCTTCGAGATTCAGCTGGTGGCTGCGGAGCCTCAAATCCAGAAACCGATGAACATGGCCTTCGACGCCCGCGGCAGGCTGTGGGTCACTCACTCGATCGAGTATCCCTTTGCGCCCAAGGATGGCGCTGCGCATCGCGACGGCCTCACCGTCCTCTCCGACTTCGACCCTGACGGCCGGGCCCGCCAGGCGGTCCGCTTTGCCGACGACCTCAACATTCCGATCGGCGTGCTTCCTCTGGGATCTGGCGACGAGGTGATCGTCTGGTCGATCCCCAATATCTGGAAATTGTCTGATACCGACGGCGACGGAAAAGCCGACTCGCGTGAGGTGCTCTACGGTCCGTTTGAGTTCGTCGATACCCACGGCGATCAGAACGCCTTTCGGCTCGGCCCCGATGGCTGGGTCTATGCCTGCCACGGATTCCGCAACGACTCGAAGGTGAAACTCAAAGGTCAGGGCGAGGTGGTCCTCACGATGCAGTCGGGCAACACCTACCGCTTTCGCCCTGACGGATCGGCGATCGAGCAGGTGAGCTGGGGACAGGTGAATCCCTTTGGAATGTGCTTTGACACCCTCGGCAACCAGTTCACCGCCGACTGTCACTCCCGGCCGGTGACGATGGTCCTCCGCGGCGGATACTACGAGAGTTTCGGCAAGCCACACGACGGACTTGGCTATGCGCCGGCGATGACTGGCCACGACCACGGTTCGACCGGAATCGCCGGGGCGGTTGTCTATGACGATGCCACTGGCTTTCCCCCTGACTACCAGGGGAATCTCTTCGTCGGCAACGTGATCACCAATACCGTCCACCGCGACTCGCTCGCGTGGAAGGGCTCGTCGCCGTGGGTCGACACTCCAGAGGATTTTCTGGTCTGCGACGACTGGTGGTTCCGACCAGTCGATCTGCAAATGGGACCCGACGGGGCTCTCTATATCGCCGACTTTTACAACTGCATCATCGGCCACTACGAAGTCGATCTCCTCCATCCCCGCCGCGATCGAGAACGGGGCAGGATCTGGCGCGTGGTCTGGAAGGGGAGTGCCACCCCCTCGAGTGCCGATGTGCCACGCGTACTCCCAGACCTCGCCAAAGCGAGTACTCAGCAGCTCTTTCGCTTTCTCTCCCACCCCAACCAGACCGTCCGCCGGCTCATGTACGAGGAGTTGCTGAGCCGATCTGGCGGCGATCTGGAGATTGGCACCACAGCCAAGATGCTCGCCGTCGATGCCACCATTTCCCCGCCTGGCCGGAGCCTGGCGACCTGGCTCACCGCCCGGCTGGGTGGTCTCGACCCGGCAACCGCACGTGCGATCAGCGGCGATGCCGCGGCGCTCGTTCGCGTGCACTTGGTCAAGGCTCTCGACGGCGTGCCGGGCTGGGACGCCGACCGGGTGAGCCTCGTCAGCGGAAAGCTCCTTTCTCACGACGCCGACCCCTTCGTGCACCGCGCTGCAGCAGAGGCACTGGCTCACCATCCGGATGGGGATCGCTCCTTCCTGCCGCTGTTGGCGGCCAGCCGCAGCGTGGCCTCCGAGGACGTGCAATTGGCCCACGCTCTCCGGATCGCCATCCGCAACCATCTCCGCCCGAGCGACGCTGGCCCAGCCGTCACCGCCGCTGATCTGGCCAGGTTTCGTCTCGAGCCAGAGGACCGAGTGCGCGTGATCTCCGTCGCGGTGGCCGTTCCTGACAACGATGTGGCCTGGAGCGCTTTTGGTCTGGCACGCACCGAAGACGTTCCGGAAAACCTCTTGCTACAGACGCTCTCGAGTGTCGCCCAGAACTGTCCTCCAGCCCGGATCGAGGAGGCTGCCACGTTTGCGAGAACGCTGGCAGGGGCCGACCGAAAACGAAAGCATCGGCTCTTCCAGTCGCTTTTCGACGGCCTCACCAGATCGGGCAGGACGCTGGCTGTGGCAGATAGTCTCAGCGAATGGGGAACGGCTTGGGCCACGGATGAACTCAGGAAGGAAGGTGGTAGGGACGGCGCGGCGACGCAGCTTGCGTTGAAGGTGGTCGAGCAACTTCACCTCGATGCCCTCTTCGTGCAGGTGGCAGCGGCTCTCGCCGATCGCTCGCTCTCCCCCGACGTTCGCGCCACCGCTGCGGCCGCCGGGCAGACGCTCGATAGAGCGAAAGCGGGGCCGCTCCTGGCAGGCATCGCCCTTGATGCCGGCGAGCCGGCGGCGCTCCGCGAGGCGGTTTTCCGCCAACTCGGGAGCACCGACGCCGAGACCAACCGGGAAACGCTTTGCGAGGTGGTGGCGACGGCGCCCCCGTCACTTCGCCAGGCTGCTGCCTGGGCACTGGCGACGCGGCCGGAGGGAGCCGAGCGGCTCATGCAGCTGGTCTCCGCTGGAAAAACCACCGGCACGGTGTTGCAGTACGGCCCCGTCTCGGAGCGCCTCCGGGCGTCGAACATCGCCGATTTTGAAGCCCGACTCGCCGACCTGACGCGCGACCTCCCTCCTGCCGACGAGGCCATCCGCCTGCGGATCGATGCGGTGGCCGCGGCGCACCGCCAGGGCACGGCATCGGCAGATACCGGACGGGCGCTGTTCAATAAGACCTGCGCTGCCTGCCACAAACTCGGCGGCGTCGGACCAGCGATCGGGCCGCAACTCGACGGTATCGGGCAACGCGGGAGCGAGAGGCTCCTTGAAGACATTCTCGATCCAGCCCGCAACGTCGACGAGGCCTTCCGGCTGACGACAGTGACGACCACGGACGGCCGTGCCGTCTCCGGACTCAAACTCCGCGACGAGGGGGGGGATCTCGTGCTCATCGATACCCTTGGCAAGGAGATCCGCGTTGCGGCCGCAGACATCGATGAAATCGGCGTGTCGCGTCTCTCACCGATGCCAGCCAACGTCGCTGAGCAGATCGGGGAGGAGAATATCCCCCACCTCCTCGAGTTCCTCCTCCAGCAGCGGCAGACCGCACCTTGACGCACGGCATCATGATCACCCCAGCACCTTCTGGATGGGTTGGGGGCAGACGAATGGCGTCCGATTCGATCGAAATACGCTGTCCAATTGGCTGCCACGATTCTCGGGAACGGCCACGGATGCACGGTACGGAATTGTCAGAGATGCTTTTGTTCTGAACCAGAGAGAATCTCCCGAACGACGCGGCCGTGAACGTCGGTCAGCCGGTAGTCGCGCCCGCCCCAGCGGTAGGTGAGACGTTCGTGGTCGAGCCCCATAAGGTGGAGGATCGTGGCGTGCAGGTCATGGATGTGGACGATGTCCTGCTCGGCAT
>QWOP01000074.1 GCA_003669605.1 Planctomycetota bacterium | reverse complement strand
CTGCTGACCCCAAACAGTCTGCTGACCCCAAACAGTCCGCTGACTCCAAACAGTCCCTCGGATCAGCAGGCCGGGCCGCCGCCACCCGGACCCGCGACGTGGTCGTCAGCCCGCTGGCCTTCGGTCGCGAGACGATCGAGTCGATCGTCGTCGCCTTCACGCTGGCACTCCTCTTCCGAGCCTTCGAGGCGGAGGCCTTCGTGATCCCCACCGGATCGATGGCCCCAGCGCTGATGGGACGTCACAAGGATTTGGAGTGTGCGTCGTGTGGCCGCGACTACCGGGTGGGCTGTAGCGCCGAGGAGGACGACCAGTCGCAGGCGTTCCGCGCCGAACTGGCCCGGCTCGAAGCGGAAGTGACCGAGAAGAGGGCCGTGGTGGCAAGCACCGCGGCCAGCGCCGCGGAACGGGAAAAGGCCCGCCGCCGCCTGGAATCGCTGGAAGCCCCGCACGGCCAGTTGCAGCAATACCGCACCCGGCTGGCAGGGAAACTCGTGGCGGCATCCCGCTGCCCCAACTGCGGTCTGGTGATGCAACTCCTCGACGACACGCCGCAGGGCCCGCAGTACGATTCCCGCTATCCCTCCTTCAACGGCGACCGGATCCTCGTCAATAAGTTTGCCTACGACTTCACCGCGCCGAGGCGCTGGGATGTGGTCGTCTTCCGCTATCCGGAGGATGCCAAGACCAACTACATCAAGCGGCTCATTGGGCTCCCCGGCGAGACGGTGTCGATCGCTGGCGGCGACATCTGGACCAGCCGCGACGGCGCGGAGCCGACGATCGCCCGCAAGCCCACCAGCACCATGACGGCGATGCTGCAATGCATCCACGACACCCGCCACGAGTCGGAGGCACTCCGCCGCGCTGGTTGGCCGCTGCGGTGGTCTGACTGGAACCCGGGTGAAGAGGGGCCGCATTGGAGCGCCTCTGACGACGGCCGCTCCTACCAGATTGATGCCAGTGGTGGCGGCCGGGCTGGTCTTCGCTACCAGCACTTCATGCCCACCCCAGACGATTGGGACTCGATGGAGACCGCTGCGGGGGGAGGCGATCGGCCGGCAGCCGATGCGCAGCCGCTGCTGGATGCGCAGCCGCTGCTGGATGCGCAGCCGCTGCTAGATGCGCAGCCGCTGCTAGATGCGCAGCCGCTGCTAGATGCGCAGCCGCTGCTGATCGAGGACTTCCAGCCCTACAACGCGCTTGCCACCCGGCCCCACTGGGTGGGCGACTTAGCTGTCGAGGTGCGGATCGAGAGCCGATCAGACAGTGGCAGCGTGGTCATCGACCTGGTGGAGGCTGGAGAGCGGCACGCCTGCCGCATCGACCTGGCAAGCGGCGAGGCGACGTTGTCTGGCCCCGGCTTTGAGGCGGCGAGCCCCCGGGCGACGACGGCCATCCGCGGCCGCGGTGCCTGGAAGGTGCTGCTGGCCAACGTCGACGACGAACTGACGCTGCTGGTCAACGGCCGCCGGATGGCATTCGACAGGCCGACTACCTGGGAGACGCCGATCGGCGTTGCCGAGGCGGCCCGGCCGCAGCGTGGCGAGCCGCAGCCCGGGTCCAATGCGGCGCTTGACCTGTCTCCGGCGGGGATCATGGCCGAAGGGGCAAACGTCCGCCTTGCGGAGATCCGATTGCTGCGCGACATCTACTACATCGGCGCCCACGACATCAGCGCCGTGGGGGGCATGATCGAACGGCAGCGGCTCGATTTTCCCCTCGAGCAGGACCAGTTCTTCGTCCTGGGGGACAATTCTGCCGCCAGCAAGGATAGCCGGCTGTGGCTGGAGGGGCACCACGTCGACCGCAACCTGTTGGTGGGCAAGGCCCTGGTGATTTTCTGGCCGCACGCGGTGACTCCCTCCTGGGCGATCCCGCTGCGGTTGGGGAGGGCAGAGTTGCGATTGCCCTCGTGGCCAAACTTCGGCAGGATGCGGTTTGTACGCTGACGACTCCCAGGGTGCGAATCGGCTGCTTTGAGGCCGGTTCATGCTGGTTTGGCCCGGGATGCTGGTTCGGACCGGGATGCTGGCGCTGATCGCCGGAGCTCACGGAGGAGCCCCTATGCCGCTGCTGCAGGTCGAAGGACTCGTGAAGAACTACGGCCGCCGCCGGGTGGTGGACGGGGTCGACTTTCATGTCGAGAGCGGTGAGATCGTCGGCCTGCTCGGCCCCAACGGCGCCGGCAAGACGACCAGTTTCCGCATCACCTGTGGGATGGTGATCCCCGACTCGGGGCGCGTTCTTCTCGACGACAAGGAGATCACTCCCTGGCCGATGTTCAAGCGGGCCCGCGACGGCGGCATGGGGTATTTGGCCCAGGAGCAGAGCGTGTTCCGCAAGCTCACTGCCGAGCAGAACCTGCTGGCGATCATGGAACTGGTGGGGATGAACAGGAAAGAGCGCCGCCAGCGCTGCGAGCAACTCCTCGAACAGTTTTCCATCGGTCACATCCGCAAGTCGCGGGCCGGATCGCTCTCCGGCGGTGAGAAGCGGCGCTTGGAGATCGCCCGCTGCTTGGTCACCGAGCCGCGGATCATTCTCCTCGACGAACCGTTCACCGGCATCGATCCGGTCACGATCCACTCTATCCAGAAGATCATCGTCGGCCTTCGCGATGACGGAATCTCGATTTTGATCACCGACCACCGCGAGCGTGAAACGCTGGCGATCACCGACCGCAGTTATGTGATCCGTCAGGGGAAGGTGCTCTGCCACGGCACCGCGCAGGAAGTGCTCTCCAACCCCGACGCCAAGAAGTATTACTTCGGCGAGGCACCGGTGGATGTGCCGGCGGCCATCGAGGCGGCATAAGAGGAGCGGGTGGAGCACGGCAGGCCGGGGCGCGTTTGCGCGCGAGTCGGCTCCCGCCCGGGGTTGGCCTCAGCGGTGTGTGGCGCCATTGAGGATCGGCCTCGTCCGCCAGTAGGCGTTGGGGCTGCGCTGTCCCCCCCAAGAGTCACAATCGCCCCGCTCGGTATTCGGCCAGATTGGGTGCGGGGAGCGGTGACGATTCCCCGAAGTTATGCCATGATCACGTGATGAATCGGCCTTGGGCTCGATGTCGCCAAGAGGTGGAGGGATCGGTTGATGGGATGGGAGTGTCGTGGTTGTCGTGGTTGCTGTTGTCGCGGTGGTGATTGAACCCCCGCGTCCGCCGACCGCTCTCCACCCCGAAAGCACGGACCATGTCCTCAGCCTCGCCATCCCTCAATCTGGTTCGCCTTGTTCTGCTGTGCGCTCCGTTGAGCGTCATGCTGGAGGGGCCGCGTGCCTTTTCCGCAACACCGATCCCCCGGGCGACGATCCCCGCTGGCACGCGTACTGATCACGAGCCTTTGGGGCTCGATGAAGTTCGCCGCACCGCCCGCGAGGCCTATGTGTGGGGCTGGGCGCTGGTCTATCTTCACCAGTGCCGCTCGGCGCTGGAGCGCGTGCCAGCCCCGGGGCGGTGCAGCGGGATCCCGGTGGCACCGATCAACCAGTTGGCGATGCTCACCGACATCATCCGCCCCCGGACGACGGTCGTCCCTTGCGCTAATCAGGATGTAATTTACGGTTTCGGGATCTTCGATCTGGCCGCCGATGCGGTCGTCGTTCAGGTGCCTGACTTCGGCAACCGTTTCTGGCTCTACCAACTTGGTGATCATCGCACCGACGCCTTTGCAATGGTCGGGCAGATGCACGGCACGAAGCCTGGCTGTTACCTCGTGGTCGGACCGGGCTGGGAGGGAGAGGTGCCGGCTGGAATCGCCGGGGTCTTCCGCTGCCCGACGCGCTACGGCTACTGTCTGCCGCGCGTCCATGTTGACGGTTCGGACAAGGACAGGCTGGCGGCCCTGCCGGCTGTCAACCAGATCGCTGCCTATCCGCTCTCGGAGTTCGACGGGAAGCCGCGGGCACACGACTGGTCGAAGTCGCGCTGGTTGCCAAACGTCGCCGGCCGGGGAAGGTATCAGAGGGGCGTTTCCCCTGAGTCGTTCTTCGAGGCGTTGCCCGAAGTCCTCGCCGCCGTTCCTCCGCTCCCGGGCGAGGAATCGCTCTATGCCCGCCTCCATGGGCTCGTCGACGCGATGGAGACGCGTCCGGAGATCAGGGTGCTGGCCGTCGCGGCGGCCAGCGACGCGGAACGAGAGGTGGTGGCACCGCTATTCCACTTCCGCAACGTGGGGCGCGGACTGCCGGCCCACTGGACCACCGTCGATAACGGGGCGTCGTTCGGCAACGATTACCTGACACGCACCGCCGTGGCGAAGTCGAACGTCTTCGTGAACACGTCGCGCGAGGCCCGCTACTTTTACCTCGACCTCGATTCCCACGGAGAGCGGCTTGAAGGCGGGCAGTACTACCGATTGACCTTCCCCGCCGGGGAGCTCCCCCCGGCGCGGGCCTTCTGGTCGCTGACGGTCTACGACGAGCGCCACGCGCTTCCAGAGGGGGATGGGCCGCACGCGATTGGATCGCACACCGAGGGGATTGAGTTTGGGGCGGACGGATCACTGACAATTCTCATCGACCCGGCGGCTCTCAGCGGCGAGCCGATACCCGCCAACCAGTTACCCGCCAACCAGTTACCCGCCAACCAGCTCGTCACCCCCACGGGTCCCTTCTCGCTCTACCTCCGCGTCTACTGGCCCGACGACGCGGTGATCGACGGCTCGTGGACACCGCCGCCGGTGCATCCTGTTGCGCAAGCGGGCGTCGTGGCCAACGATGTTGGTGGGGAGGGCAGCGCTCTCAACGTTGGCAAAGCGACTCCTGTGATCGTGATGGATCGCGTGGGAGTCTCGGCGAGAGAGGGAGCGGGGCAGGGGGGAGCGATCCCACGCCGGGTCAGCGGAGCCCCAGGGAGAAGGGGTTTTTTCGGCCGGGGATCAGAACGTGACATCGTGCGGCGCCCCTAACCTCGGTACGAGGCCCGAAAAGGGCTGCGTGGGTGGGCGGCATGGCGGCAGGCAGGGATCGGCTGCGCGAACGAGTATCAGGACCTGCCGCGAGCGTCACCAGGCGCCGGTCGCCAAGAGCCTGCTTGGGGTAGGATGGGGCCCGGAAGTGCCCCGTGATTCCCAGGAGTTGCCACCATGGTCCGCCGCCCGATTGTCGCTGCCAACAGTATCCGACTGGCGACGACCATGGCTGTCTGGTTGGGGGCCCTGACCCTCGTCCACGCGGCACCAACGCCTTCCCGCCGCGTCCTCGTCTGCGGACCGCGGACGGCGATCGTCGATATCTCGCCCGACCATCCCGAAGGACGTGTCGAGTGGAGTCATCCGGCCAACACCCGCGAGGGCTGGGTGCTGCCCGACGGCAATGTGCTGCTGGCGTTGTCGCGCGGGGACGGTGGGCCCGGCGGCGCTGGGGTCGAAATCGAACGTGGGAAAGATGGCGCCTCAGACCGCATCGTTTGGCGGTACGACGGCACCCAGGAGGAGATCAACAGCATCCAGAAAACGCCCACGGGTACCTACGTGCTCACCGAAGCCGGGCCCAATCCGCGTCTGCTGGAGATTGCCGCAGACGGCACGGTGCAGGTGGAGTTTCCTCTCGCCTGCCAGAAGGCCAACGGCCACATGCAGACCCGCATGAGCCGCAAGCAGGTCGATGGCACCTACCTCTGCCCCCATCTGTTCGATTTCTGCATCATTCGCTACGACGCCACAGGGAAGGAACTCTCGCGGATCGGCACCCGCGATCCCGCCGCCCCTGATCTCAACACCTGGCCATTCACCGCCATCGCACTTGCCGACGGCGGCATCCTTGCCGGACTCACCAACGGCAACCGGGTGGTTGAATTCGACAAGGGGGGAAAGATCCGCTGGCAGATCGACAGCGCCGAGACCGGCGGCGCTATCAGTGACGCCTGCGGTATCCAGCGGCTCCCCAGCGGCAACACCATGATCGCTAGTTATCACATCGGCCAAGGAGGCGAACGGCTCGTCGAGGTGTCGGCAGAGAAGAAAGTCGTCTGGAGCTGGAAGGCCGACGTTCCGGCCGTGCACCATTTCCAGGTGCTCTCCGTGGACGGTGTCGATCTCGCCGGACCGCCGCTGCGCTGAGGTCAATGCTCCCGGCGGTAGCCAGGAGTCGGCAGCGGGGGCCGTTTTCGAGCCTGACCGGGCCAAGGCGGCGTTGTAGAATGACTGGGTACCCGCCAGCAGGCGGGGGGAGTGGAATGGCACTGGGGGCCTTCCTGATGCGCGCTGCCTTCCGGAGTTTTTCCAGCCGATGAATGGTGCCAATCTGCTCCGCGAGCGATCGGTGTTGGCCCGCTGGCGACGCGCTTGTGACGTGCTCGTGGTGACCGCTCTGGTCCTGCTTCCTGCCGTCGCCCCGCACGGGGTGTCCGCAGGACCGGTGGAACCAACTCCCGAGGACGCGGCGTTCTTCGAGTCGCAGGTCAGGCCGTTGTTGGTGGCGCACTGTGCCGAGTGCCACTCGCGCGCAGCGGCCGAACCGGAGGGTGGGCTGTCGTTCGATAGCCGAGGCGATTTCCTCACCCATGACGCAATCGCCGTGCCGGGTGAGCCGGAGAGCAGTTTGCTCGTTGAGGTCGTGCGGTATCACGGCGCGCTGCAGATGCCACCTGCAGGGAAATTGCCCGCCGAAGCGATCGCCACCATTGAGGATTGGGTGCGGCGTGGACTCCCCTGGCCCGACGATGGCCAGGCCGCGGCAGTGGGCGTGTTCGACCTTGCGGCCCGCAAGGCGGACCACTGGTGCTGGCAATCGCCGCGGCGGGAACCGGTGCCACCGGTGACGGCCGTGGCGTGGTGCCGAAACGACATCGACCGCTTCGTGCTTGCCCGTCTCGAAGCCGCCGGAATCGCCCCGGCCCCCGAAGCGCCGCGTGGCCAACTTGTCCGCCGTGCCGCTGAAATCCTCACGGGCCTCCCGGCCGACCCGGCCGAGGTCGACCGCGTCATCACCGATCCCGATCCGCTGGCCTACGAGAAGTATGTCGATCGGCTGCTCGCCTCTCCCCATTTCGGCGAACGCTTCGCCCGCCACTGGCTGGACGTGGTGCGGTACGGGGAGACCCGGGGACACGAATTCGACTTCCCCATCCCCAACGCCTGGCGCTACCGCGACTGGGTGATCGACGCCATCAATGCCGACTTGCCCTACGACCAGTTTATCCGCGAGCAGATTGCGGGCGATCTCCTCGACACCCCCCGCATCGATGCCGCCGGGGCGAATCAATCGGTGATCGGAACGGGCTTCTGGTACCTCGGCGAGGAGATCCATTCGCCGGTCAACATCGCCCAGGATGCCGCGGACCGCACTGATAACCGGGTCGATACCTTCGGTAAGGCGTTCCTGGGGCTGGCGCTGGGGTGTGCTCGCTGCCACGACCACAAATTCGACGCCCTCTCCAAAGAAGACTACTACGCCATCGCCGGGACGCTCGTGTCGAGCAGTTACCGGCAGGTTCCGCTGGAGTCGGTCGAGACCAATCGCGAGGTGTCGCGCCGGCTCGATCGTCATGACGAGCAGGCCCGCGTTGTGCTCCACCGTGCGGCGGCGGTCATGCTCGCCGGGAGCGACAGCCCAGCGGCGGATGCCGTCGCCCGGCTCGCCGTGCGGCTCGCCGCCACCCTCCCTGCAGGTGAGGAACTGCTCGCCCTGCGGAACGCCGGGCAGGCCGACGGCGAGGTGCTGATCGCCGACTATTCACTGGCGGCCGGGGCGACTCCCCTGATCAGTGATGGCTTCGCCTGGGGATTGCGGCCGCAACTACCAGGCGCGTCGACTTTGGAAGTGGCGGCGGAGGGACGTCCGCCGAAACTCTCTATCGAGCCGGCGGCCAGCGCTCATTTCGATGCTGTATGGGCCGGCTTACAGTCCAACGGCGAACGCGATCCCGGCGCGCTTTCCGGTGCTGACCGGGCCGGGCGGGTGTTGCGGACGCCGAAGGTTCGCATCTTTCAGGGCACCGTCTGGCACCGTGTCCGTGGCAATATGCAGATCTTCACCTGCGTCGATAGCCATGTGCTGTTGGTCGGTCCGCTCTACAACGGCACCCTGCAGACAATCGATACGCAGGGGGAGTGGAAGTGGGTCCGCCAGGATCTCGGCAGTGATCTGGCATGGGACCAAGGGCATCTAGTCCACGTCGAATACGTCCCCATCGCCGGTGCTGCCGACGTTGCCCAGACGGTGGCCGCGGTGGCCGAACCGAAACGCAGTGATCCGTTCCTCCGCGAGTTGCTGCGGCGTTTGCCAGGCGACACGATCGACGCGGCTGACTTGGATGGCGTGCTCCGCGACCTCGTCGCGGAGTCGATCGCCGCGGCGCGTGCTGGCAATCTCTCCTCGGGGCCCGCTGCGGCAGTGTCGGCCGGAGTGCTCCAGCGACTGCTCGCCGATCCGGCGATCAATTGGAGTGGTGACCCGGCTGCAACTTTGGTTGCGCGGGCCGAGGAACTGGCTCTGGGCCGCTCGGCGATCACTGCCACCGCAAAGCTCAACTCCGCGATCGCACCGGCGATCCTCGACGGCAACGGCATCGACCAGCCAGTGTTGCAAAAGGGATTGGCCTCGCGGCCGGGCACGCCGACGCCGCGCCGGTTTTTGGAGGCGGTTGATGGTGTCGCTCAACCCGCCTGGCCAGCCACATCGTCTGGGCGCCGCGAGCTGGCCGACCGCGTTCTCGATCCCTCGAATCCCCTGGCGTCGCGGGTGGCGGTCAACCGCTTCTGGCACCACCTCTTTGGCCGTGGTCTGATCCCGACCCCGGACAACTTCGGCAAGCTCGGCGAGCCGGCCTCCGACCCTGGTGCGCAGTACCTGCTCGACACGCTCGCGGTCCGTTTCCGCGAGGAGGGTTGGGATGTGAAGCGACTGGTGCGCGAGATTGTCACCAGCAGTACTTGGCGGATGCAGTCGGCGGCTGATCCGCAGGCTGTGGAGCGCGACCCCAACAATCTTCTGCTCCATCATTACCCACTGCGCCGCTTAGAAGGGGAGGCGGTGCGGGACAAAATCCTCGCCGTCTCCGGCCGTCTCGAGCGACGCGTGGGGGGGGCGCCAGTGGAAGTCTCACTGTCGGATTACCACGAGGGGCGGGGGAAGCCCTCCTCCGGGCCGATCGACGGTGATGGACGGCGAAGTATTTACACCAAGATCCGCCGCAACTTCCTCCCAGCGCTCCCGCTGGCTTTCGATATGCCGGTCCCATTTCAGGCGATGGGAAGACGGAACGTGACCAACGTTCCGGCTCAGGCACTGACGCTGATGAACGATCCTTTTGTGCTCGAGCAGTCGACCCGCTGGGCCGGAAGAATTCTCGCCGACGAGGCTCAAAGCAGCGGCGAACGCATCCGGCGGATGTACTTGGAGTCGTTCTCCCGCGAGCCGGCAGCGGACGAGGCGGTCGCTGCCGAGGAGTTTCTCGCCACGCAGGCTGCCCGTCACGGTGGCGACTTCACCGCCGATCCCCGGTATGCCGCTGCCTGGGCGGATCTCGCCCACGCGCTCTTCACCAGTAAGGAGTTTATCTTCGTGCCATGAGCCGCATCACCGAGCCGTCCCGCCGAGGGCACCACTGCCGCCATTACCGCCCCGCCCCGCTCTCCCGTCGTGAGTTGCTTTCCCAGGCAGCCTGCGGATTCGGCGGCGTGGCAGCCGCGGCGCTTCTGCACCGGGATTCTGTCAGGGCGTTGGCGGGGGGCGTGCCGGTGCTGCATCACCCGGCCAAGGCCACCAGTGTGATTTTCCTCTACATGGATGGGGGAGTGTCGCAGGTCGACAGCTTCGATCCCAAACCGCGTCTCGAACAGGATGCCGGCAAGAATCCCCGCGACATCTTCAAGGTTGATCAGACGCAGTTCAACAACGTCGGCTCCATCCTTCCCAGTCCGTGGAAGTTTCAGCAGTACGGCCAGAGTGGTCTCCCGGTCAGCGATCTCTTTCCCCATATTGGCAGCGTGGCCGACGAATTGGCGGTCATCCGCTCGATGACCAGCGAGTTCCCCGAGCACACCAACGCCAATTACTTCCTCCACACCGGCAGTGGGCTCCAGGGGCGGCCGAGCATGGGCGCTTGGACGACGTACGGCCTGGGATCGGAGAACGACGACTTGCCGGGCTACATCGTCGTCAACGGTGGGCTCATCCCCCCCGGCGGCCTCGACAACTTCACCAACGGATTCCTCCCGGCCACCTTCCAAGGATCGGTGTTTAAGCCGACCGTCACCGGGTTGGCGAACGTCTCCCGGCGGGAGGCATCCGCCGTGGTGCAGTCGGCCAAGCTGGAGTTCACCCGCAACCTTGACCGCGGCTTCGCCGCCCGGTTGGCCGGAGGGGGCACCGCCCCCGACGCCCTGGAGAGCGCCATCGCCAACCAGGAACTCGCCTACCGGATGCAGACATCGGTCCCCGGACTGCTCGATCTCTCCGATGAGACCGAGGCCACAAAACGTGACTACGGCTGCGATTCCGAGTCCGCGCCCACGAAAACATTTGCCACCGAGTGCCTGCTGGCCCGGCGGATGGTGGAGCGGGGGGTGCGGTTCGTGGAACTGACGTGCACGTCAGTGGGCACCGACCGTTGGGATCAGCATGGCAATCTCCGCGAAGGCCATGCCGCCAATGCCAAGGCCGTTGACCAGCCGATCGCGGCCCTGATCCGCGACCTCCGACAGCGGGGGATGCTCGACTCCACGCTGGTGGTCTGGAGCGGTGAGTTTGGCCGTACGCCGTTTGCCCAAGGGGGTGACGGCCGCGACCACAACCCGCAGGCATTTTCGATGTGGATGGCCGGCGGCGGCGTGAAGGGGGGAGTGGCGGTGGGGGCGACAGACGACTACGGCTACCGCGTGGTGGAGAAGAAGTTCCAGATCCACGACCTGCATGCCACGATGCTCCATCTGATGGGCATCGACCACACCCGGCTCACGTACCGTTTTAGTGGCCGAGACATGCGCCTGACTGATGTCCACGGACACGTGATCCGCGACGTGCTTGCCTAACTGCGATGGTCTGGGCAAGCCTCCCTGCCACGGGAGGAGCTGGCAAGCCTCCCTGCCACGGGAGGAAGGTGGGCAAGCCTCCCTGCCACGGGAGGAAGGTGGTACGCCTCCCCGCCAGGGGAGGAAGGTGGCGTCAGTCTTTCATCGACAGGCTCTTGAGCGTCAGGACTGAGCCAACAGACATCAGTGCCAAGCCCAGCCAACGTGGAGGGGCGAGGGTTCTTCGGCCGGCCGCGTTTTGCCAGAGGGTCTGCTGGGGCGCGGGGCGGTTGCCGAGTTGGGTGGCGAGCAACTGGCTCGATTTTGCGGTGAGGGTAAACGACTCCACCATCCGGAATTGGACTCCGGCAAAGAACAGCAGTAATCCTGCCAGCAGCAGGTGGGGTCGTTTGGGGCGCATCACTTCCTCCACGGCTGCATCCATCGAAGCGCCGTCTGGTTGAGCATCGAACCCTGAGCCGTCCCTCCTGTAGCTGGCTCCGGCAAGATTCATGCTGGCGCGGCGGTGCGGGAGGAGCGGGTGGTTCCGGTCGTGCCGGGCCCCTGGCAGGCTGTGGCTGCCCGGCCGGGCCGGCCGCAGGAGGTGTCCGGAGGGCGCAGCAGGGAAGAAAACCGAAGATTTTCCCAGGGATGCCGGTCGATCACTTCCGACGGCGGGAAGCGATCAGCGCCAACAGATCCCGCTGGGGGCCGGTAAATTTCTCTACCCCCTCTGCCATCAGCACCTCCTCGAGCCGGTTCATGTCGACCGCGGAATCGAGTTCTGCGAGGACGTCCGCAGCCGGCAGCCGATCGATTTCCGCTGGGAAATCACGACCGGCGGCGTCAGCCGCTCGGTTGGTGGCGGGGGGGTTTGTCTGGATGTCGGAGCCCGCCAAAGCGGCGACGTACAAGCAGGGATCGCTCCCCGCCTGTTTCACCCCGGTGCTCGCGAACACCATCTGCTGTGCCAGTGGAGTTGGATGTCCGGCCCAGAAGGTGCGGTTGGCGGCCCAGATCCGCTTGGCGTTGGCGATGCCGAGTTGCCCCTGGGCCCGGGACGAGAGGTGGGGGAGGTGGGTTGCGGTGTAGACGTCGATCCGCGACACGAAGACGCTGTACACACTTTTGAACCCGGCGAGCGATTTCAGGCGGGAGGCTCCGCGCCACACCGCATCGCGTGCCTGCGCGTACTGCGATTGGGTGAAGATCAGGGTCACATTCAGCGGCACTCCGAGCGCTGAGAGCGTTTCGACTGCGCCGATCCCGGCCGGGGTCGCTGGCACCTTGATCAGTCGATTCCGCTCTCCCGCCGACCACTTTTTCCCCAGTTCCACGTAGCGGCCGACCTGCTCGTCGAGGGTCAGACCAGATGCGGGGTCCTCGATGAGGGGATCGAGTTCGAAACTCACCCAGCCGTCGTCCCCTCCCGACTTTTCCCAGACATCCAGAAACACCTTCTGAGCCTGGCGGACCAGATCGTCGGCCAGCTTCCAGGCGATCGCATCGTCTGGGGCCCCTTCGGCCACCAGCGCAGCGATTCGGTCATCAAATCGTCCCGATTTGATGAGGTCGCTGATGATCGCAGGGTTGCTGGTGGCCCCGGTGGCACCGGCGCTATGGGCCTCCTGGATGAGGTCCGGATCGACCGAATCGAGCCAGAGTTTCGTGCCCGAAGCGACCAATGCGGCGAGTCCGTGTGGCATGGAATACTCCGTGGCTGGGGCAAGCGGGGTAGGCAGGGGGCCATGAGCCTCATTGAAAACGGACACCTGCGGGTGATTGTATGGGTTGTGCCGGTTTTTTGTGCGGCGGGGACTCTGCTTGTGACGATCCACTCATCCGGTCGCGTCGATTGTCCGGCCAACCAACTCGGTTACGGGGTCCTGCGGTGATGCACTCACTTTCTGCCTTCTCCCGGCGGTTCGGTCCCGTTGCCTGCTTGGTGACGGTGCTCGCCGGAGGGGTCATCCACGCGGCAGACGAGGTCGGGCGCCCTACCGCCATGGGGGCGAATGCGTTGACCGGTCCCGCCGTCGATCCACTGCTGCTCGATGATCCGGCGGCAGCCTTGCAGGACTCACCCGCACCGTCGGGGATCTTCCTCGGGGATGCCGCGGATGCTGCCGAGGCATTCTCTGCGGCGCAAAAGCTCCCCAGCGAACTCGGGGAGGTCTCGCTGGCACCTTCGGCAGCCATGCTGATGGATGAGTTGCCTCTGGAAGAAATGCCCTACCAGGCGAGTTCCGGCGGTTGGTTCGGCAACGGCCACCGCTACGGATCGGCGGAGATGCTCTGGTTTAGCCGCAGCCGGCAAAACCGGGTGGTGATCGGCCATGACAGTACTACGACCCTCACCAACAGCGAGAACAAGTCAGGGGTGTTTGCCACTGATAATATCCCCTACAACGTCGCTCCCGGCGCCCGGCTGACGATCGGGGAACAGCTCGGCCGCGACTATCTTGACCGGGATCGTGCCATCGAGATCAGCTACTACGGTGGATTTTCGTTCTTCCAGCAGAACGCCTGGAACGCCATTTCCAACAGCAACAGGCAGACGTATCTGAAGACGACACTCCACGAGTCAACCCCTGGCTTTACCGGTGCCACACAGTTCCTGCAGACGTATAACTCAAACTTCAACAGTTTGGAATTAAACTACAAACTCAACCGCCGCCTGGGGCGTGACCAGATGGTGATGGGCCCCAATGGTGCATGGGAGAACCACGCCGAGCGGGGCTGGCTGCCGGCCCTGATCGTCGGTACGCGGCTGGCCAACGAGAGCGAGGAATTCTCCTTCAGTGGGCGCGTTCCTGGTCAGCCGCTGAGCACCTTTAGCGGCGATTACCTGGTCCAGACGCAAAACTGGCTGTTGGGAGCGAATCTCGGCGGGGAACTCATCAGCCGCAATGAGTTTTACTACTGGGGACTCCGCGGACGGGCCACGCCGTCACTGGCGTTCAATGCCAATCAGCAGCAACTCAGTGCCCACAACATCGATTACCAGAATCCGACTGCGGTACCGACGACGAATATCGATGGCACGCCCCGCGACCCGTTCCCCACTGGAACGGAAGTCTGGAAAATGGCCAACAACGCCTTCGGTCCAGGGTTCGTCGGCGACTTGACGTTGCTGGCCGGCTGGAACTTCACCCCGAACTCGTCGTTTCAAGTCGGCTATGACTTCCTCTGGGTGGCTGGTATCGCCACCGCCACACGGCAGTTCAACTTGAACAAGATCCAGCAGAACCCCATCGACCCAGGCGGTCAGGTGTTCATGCAGGGATTCTCCTTCGGCTACAACAGCAGTTGGTGAGCAGGAGGTTGAACTGCCCGAAATACTGCAGAGTGGGCCGTCAGTCCGCCGCGGCGATCACGACCGCCGCTGCCTGGCCGGTGGAGCAGAGATTGACCGCCAGAGCCGTGGGGAGAAGTCCTGAACGCGGTCCGTCGTGAATGACGTTGACCGGGCAGCGTGGGTCGGGTGACTCGTAGTTGAGCGTCGCCGGCACGAGGCCAGTTTCCAGCGCGAGCACGCTGGCGATCAGTTCTACGGTGCCTCCACCGGCACCGAGGTGTCCGAAGACACTCTTCGGTGCGGTCACGGGCACATCCCCCAACTCCGCAGCGATTGCTTCTGCTTCAACACGATCCATCTCCACCGTGCTGACACCGTGGGCGTTGACGTGGCCGATGTGTTGCGGAGTCATCGCTGCTTTGGCCAGGGCAGCCCGGATGGCCATCCGCAACGCGGTCCCCGCCAGCGGCCGGCCCCCCGCCGCCGGTTCGCAGCGCGACACCGCCGAGAGCAGGCGACCACGGATCCTGGCGCCGCGGGCCTCGGCGTGCTGGCGGGATTCGAGGACCAGAGTTCCCGCCCCCTCACCGTTGACGAGCCCATCGCGGTCGCGGTCGAACGGGCGGCAGGCGTGCGTGCAGGCATCGGCCCGACGGGAGAGCAGAGCGTCGCCCCGCGCCGCCAGAGCCGCCGGATGGAGCCGGCAACCGGTACCGCCGGCGAGCATGACATCGGCCCACCCCCGCTCGATCACGCTGGCAGCCTCCGCGACCGCCAGCAGTCCGGAGACATCGCTGAGAACGATCGAGTTGTTGGGGCCGCGGGCATCGTGGGCGATGGCGATATGCGAGGCGGTCATGTTGGGCAGATGCTTGAGGAGCCAGAGGGGGTGAAGGTCCTCGTGGATCGACGCCGACCAGATGGCGAAGTCGAAATGGCCCCCTGCCAAGGCCCGGCGGTAGGTCCGCTCCATCTCCTCCAGATCGGCATAGATCATGTCGCTGCCGAAAACCACGCCGCAGCGGTCGGGATCGACGGAGCCGGCAGTCAGCCCGGCATCGGTCCTTGCCAGATCAGCTGCCGTAAAGCCGAACTGGATCTCGCGGCTCATCACCTTGAGACTCTTCCTTGGTCGAACCCACAGTTTGGGATCGAAGTCGGAGATCTCGCCGCCGAAAGGCACCTTCAGACTGCTGGAATCAAAACGTGTGATCGGCCGGATGCCCGATCGACCGGCGAGGAGTGAGTCCCAGAAGGGAGCGCAGCCGATCCCGATCGGGCTGACAACACCCATGCCTGTGATCACGACCTCATGGCTGCCACTCATGGAATCAACCCTAAACCAATCGATGGATCGTCGGAAGTGCGCTTGCGGTCCCGGCCGGAATCGTGGCTCGCACTGGAGAAAACAGAAGATATCCTCAGTGAAAAATAGTCAGAGATGAATTTGTCCATGGGATCTTGAGGCGTCACGGTTGCCGCGGATGCTCCGACCGCCAGCGGGAGGGCTCCTCCGGATTGCCATCGCGCCACAAACCACGCCTGCCTACGCGGGCTGCTGACTCTGCGGCCACCAATTCCGGATTGGGGGCGATGCGTCCGAACACCCAGGCGTGCCCTTCCTCCACCATCTCGCGGTTGATATCGCGGCCGTCGATCCAGAGTGTTCCCAGCAACCGGCCGTATTGATCGAATCCCCTGGAGACCACCGCCACGCGCCGGTTGCCAACTTTCCCCGCCAGCGCCTGGCTGGATTCGCGGCCATGGGCCTGCGCCATCTCCGGGCAGTCGATTCCCAGCAGGCGGATCTTGTGAGGCCGACCCTCGGGATCGATGCAAGTCACGGTGTCGCCGTCGTGCACTGTGCGCACCGTCCAGGTGGGAGGACCGGCGGTGTCGTCGCTCCGGCAGCGCTCGACAGTTACAGTGATCAGCGACACGAGCACCGCCGCGGCCAACCACCAAGACCGCAGTCGAGGGGAGGGTCCGCGGGGCACAGGAGGCGGCCTGCGGTGGGGCAGCGGAAAGTGGTTCACGCCAGCCAGTCCGCAATGACCCGGCCATGGACGTCGGTGAGCCGGTAATCGCGGCCGCTATGGCGGAACGTCAGCCGGGTGTGATCGAGGCCGAGGAGGTGGAGGATCGTGGCTTGCAGGTCGTGGACATGCACCGGATTCTCCACCGCCTTGAATCCTAACTCGTCTGTTGCCCCGTAGGCCGTGCCCCCCTTCACCCCCCCGCCGGCCATCCAGACCGTGAAGCCGTGATGGTTGTGATCGCGTCCGGAAATCTGTTTGACCTCCGTTCCCGGCATGGGGAGCTCGACGGTGGGGGTGCGGCCGAATTCCCCTCCCCAGAAGACGAGCGTGCTGTCGAGGAGGCCGAGCCCGACGAGGTCGTCAAGGAGCGCCCCGATCGCCCGGTCGCACTCCTTCGCCAGCCGGCCGTGGTTCTTGGCAATCTCGTCGTGGCTGTCCCAGGGCTGTCCGGCGCCGTGCCAGACCTGCACATAGCGCACACCCCGTTCGACGAGCCGGCGGGCGATGAGCATCTGCCGGCCCTGGACATCATCGCCGTAGCGGTCGCGGACATGCTGCGATTCGCGGCTGATGTCGAAGGCCTCGCTGGCCTCGGATTGCATTCGCCAAGCGAGTTCCATCGAAGCCAACCTGGCTTCCAGTTGCGGATCATGCGGACGGGCCGCGAGGTGTCGGCGGTCGAGGGCGGCGGTCAGTTCAAACTGCCGCCGCTGCGCATCACGCTGCAGAAATGGATGGCGGACGTGCTCGACGAGTTCCTCGACACGCTGCTTGTTGGTGTCGACATAGGTGCCCTGAAAGGCTCCGGGCAGAAAGGCGCTCCGCCAGTTCTCGGTGCCTTTGATGGGATACCCCCCCGGGCACATCGCCACGAAGCCGGGGAGATTCTGGTTCTCTGTACCCAGTCCATAGGTCACCCAGGCACCGGCGGCGGGGCGTACAAGCCGGCTGTCGCCGCAGTTCATCAGCATCAGCGACGGCTCATGGTTGGGAACTTCAGCGTGCATCGAGCGGACCACGAGAAGGCGGTCGGCGTGCCGGGCCACGGAGGGGAAGAGGTCGCTGATCTCCAGACCGCTTTGGCCATACCTGCGGAACGGGAACGGTGAAGGGAGCGCAGCGCCGGTGCGCCGCTCGGTGGGGAGGGTGCCGGGAACCTCTTGTCCGGCATACTTCTCCAGAGCGATCTTGCGGTCGAAGGTGTCGAGGTGGCTGGGGCCTCCATTGGCGAAGAGATGGATCACTGCCCGCGCCCGGGGAGCAAAGTGCGGTGGCCGGGGGGCCAATGACATGGGAATGACGGCCCCCGGTCCCGGCCCAGCGGAGCGTGCCTCAGACTCCATCAGGCTCGCTGCCCCCAGCCAGCCCATGCCCATCCCCGATCGCAGCAGCGCCTCGCGCCGTGACAGCGGCGGCAGCCGATCACCCGGACCATGAAGCGAGGGGGGCATGGCGGACATCCTGGATGAAGCGGCGCGTCGCAGGGAAGGGGGGCTGTCAGTCAACGAATTGGAACTCGGAGGAAGCGAGAACCGCCTGGGCGAGTTGCTCCCAGGGGCCGAAGTCCTCCGCTCCGGCGACGGGCAATGGCGGAGCGGCAGCGAGGAACTCCCTGGCCGCCGCGAGTTCTTCGGCTTGCGGCGCGCGGGAAAGACAGGCCCGCCACAGCCGTTGGATGCGGACCTCTGCCTGGGCTTCGGCGCCGGCCTCGCGGAGCGATCGGGCTGCCACCATCCGTGCGGCATCGACCGCCAGCGGCGCGTTGAGGGCGGCGAGTGATTGCTGTGGAACGCTGGTCCGGCTCCGGGAGTGCACTGCGGCATCGGGATTGGCGACGTCGAACACGCGGAGGATTCCCGGCACATCCTGGCGATCAAGGCGGGTGTAGAGCGTCCGACGGTGCATCGAATCGGGAGCGAGTGGATTCATCCCCCTTCCGCCGCGCTTGCCCTGATCGAGGGCGCCGGCGGCAACGAGCAGGCTGTCGCGCCACGCCTCCCAGCCGAGTCGCCGTCGGTTGGCATGGGAGAGCAACGTGTTGTCCGGATCGCTGTCCACCTGGTCAGTGCGGATCGATGCAGACTGTCTCCAGGCCCGGCTGGTAACGATCTCACGGTGCAGCCAGCGGAGGCTCCATTTTCCTTCATCGACGAACCGGCGGGCGAGGTCGTCGAGGAGTTGGGGATGGCTGGGAAGCTCGCCGCGGAGGCCCAGATCGCCAGGCGGCTCGACGATGCCGCGGCCGATGTGGTGGGCCCACACCCAGTTGACGACCAGCCGGGGAGCGAGCGGGCTGTGGGGATCGACGATCCCTCGTGCCAGATCGAGCCGGCCGCTTGATGTCCGCGCCGCCGGTGCACCACCGAGGAGTTTTGGCAGACGGCGTTCGACGAGTTCACCGGGGCGTCCTGGGTTGCCTCGGATGAGGACATGGCTGTCGGTGGGAGTCTCCCGATCGAGCATCACCATGGCCTGCGGCGGGGCCCCGGCCGCCTCTGCCTCATGCCGAGTGACCTCCATTTTCCGCCGGCGGTGCTCGTTCCCCTCCTCGATGGTGGCCAGCACCATCGCCTCGCCCGGCTGCACGACCAGCGGCGTGCCGGCGCTCCCCAGCCGGGCGCGGAGCTCCGACAACTCGGCTGGTTCATCAAGGGCCTGTGCCGGACCACCCGCCCAGTCGGGGGCGACGCGGGCCACGAGCCGGCCGTATGCGTCGGCCAGATCACGGAGTGTGGTGGGGGCCGGGGAACGCAGTTCCGCGACCAGCAATGGATTGACGATTTCCCGAGCGGGCGACTCGCCCCAGGCAGCCAGCAGCGCGAGACTGGCAGCGGCAAATTCCTCGTCGGTCTTTCCCTTCAAGCTCACCCAGGGGCCAAGCACCGGGTCGTTGGGGCCGGCGGCCTCAATTCCCCGTGCCACCCGGTCGAGCATCACCTGCAACAGGTCGTAATCGTCGGCGAGCCGGGGGGGGCGGTTATCGCCTTTGCGGGGCGTGGGGCGTGCCGATTCGAAAAAATAGTCGGCGGCGTGGGCAATGGCTGCCCGGGTGCCGCGGCTCCGCACCGCCTCTTCGTGCGCCGGAATCGCCTTCTTAAGTTCCGCGAGTTTGGCCGCGAAGGCATCAGCCTCCGCTCCGGGCGGCGCCGCGCCAATCACCGGCAGTTCGCCCGGCATGTGGCTCGAGGCAAAGATCCCGTAGAGTCCGTAGTAGTCGGCGGCAGTCACCGGCTCGTATTTGTGGTCGTGGCAACGTCCACAGGCCACGGTCAGCCCCAGCAGACCGCGGGTCACCAGGTCGATGCGGTCGTCGATGATGTCGTGCTGGTTCCCCAGGAACGTCCGGCCGACAGTGAGGAAGCCGAGCGCTGCCAGGTCGGACGGTGGCACCGGCGGCTCGATGCGGTCGGCCGCGAGTTGGAGCGTTACGAACCGGTCGTAGGGAACGTCGGCCGCCAGCGCACCGACCACCCAATCGCGGTACGTCCAGGCGAACGGATACCTCGGGTCTTGGTTGCCGAATGCGTAGCCCATCGTGTCGGCATAGCGGGCTAGGTCGAGCCAATGCCGGGCCCAGTGTTCGGCATGCTCTGGGCTCGCCAGCAGTTCGTCGACGAGGGCCCGGAAGGCCTCGTCGCCGGGATTGGCGCAGTAGGCATCGGACCGATCCGCCGGTGGCGGCAGCCCAGTCAGGTCGAACCACAGCCGACGGACGAGATCCCGCGGAGCCGCCTCCGGGCCTGGCTGCAGGCCGGCTGCCACCAACGGAGCGGCGATGAAGCGATCGATGGTGCCTTGCCAGGTATCGGCCAGCAAAGGATCGAGTCCGGCGGGGACTTCGGGGGGGGAATGCCGTTCGATCGGCCGATAGGCCCAGTGGCGTTTCTGCGCCCAGACGAGCCGTGCCTCCATGTCTGACGGCACGGCGTCGGCGGACATGGCCGTGGTCACGGGGCCATCTGCTCCAGGGCCACTCCAGGGAATGCCGGCGCTGATCCAAGCCTCGAGGATGGCCACTTCCTCAGCAGAGAGAGGTTCATCGGGAGGCATCGCCGGCTCGATGCTGCGACGGACCGCAGCCACCAGCCGACTGCCGGCCGGATCGCCCGGGCTAAGGGCTGGCCCCGAGTCGCCCCCTTTGCGGGCCGCGGGGAGATTGTCGAGCCGTAGACCCCCTTCCGACACCTGAGCGCCGTGGCATGCAAGGCAGCGGGCCACCAGCAGCGGGCGGACCTTCTCCTCAAACAGTTTTTCCTCCTCCGGAGAGACCACCGGGGCGGCGGCCAGTGGCCCGGCGGCGGTGACCGCGACGGCCACCAGCCACGCCCAAGACCCGCAGGGACCGGCTCGAAACGGCTGGGCAGACAGCGGGCCGCGACTGCGCCGCAGGGGCCAGTGTCGCTCTGGTTGAGTAGCGGTGAGGGGAATGTGCATCGATCGGTGCCTGTCAGGGAGGGAGGGGATGCGCCCCGCCAGACCAATTGTAGATCGCCCCGGGAGTTCTGTTGGGGACAACTGTTCTTCAGAATAGACTCTCTCTCCAGGCACGGAACCCCCGCGGGAACAGGAGTCGGGATGGCGGACCAGCGAACCGACAGACTGGCCAGATCTTGCTCACGCCGGGAATTGATCCGCGTGGGCGGTTTGGGCGCGCTTGGCGTGTCGCTCCCCTTGCTCGCCGGTGCACGCCGCAGAGGAGCCGACAGGCTGCCCGCTGGATCGCGGCCCCGGGCGACCTCCTGCCTGCTGATCTTTCTCTCCGGGGGGCCGCCGCAGCACGAGACGTTCGATCCCAAGCCGGCAGCGCCGATCGAGATCCGTGGCCCCTTTTTGCCGATCGCCACCAGCGTTGCCGGGATCCAGTTTTGCGAACTGCTGCCGCGGACTGCGATGCAGGCCGGACGGATGTGCGTCATCCGCTCCATGACCACCGGCATCCACTCCCACTCCACCAGCGGCTGCTTCATGCTCACCGGACATGAGCCGGTGAGTGTGGCCGAGAGCGTGCCGCCGAGTGCCCAGGACTGGCCGAGTATCGCCGGGGCGGTGGGGGCCCTCCGCCCCGCCGAGCGCTCGCCGCTCGACGCCGTGGTGATCCCGGAACCGATCTTCAACAACCCTGCCATCCCATGGCCGGGGCAAAACGGCGGCTTCATGGGGGCGGCTTGGCACCCCCACCTGCTCCGCTGCGATCCCTCCGCCGACCGGATCGAGATCGACGGCTTGACGGCGCTTGCGGGGATGACGAGCCTGCGGCTTGACGACCGCCGCGATCTCCTCGGCCAGCTCGACCGGCATCGGCACCGCGCGATCAATAGCCCGGCGATGACGGAACTCGACCGTTTTCAGCAGGAGGCCTTCGACCTCCTCCACTCCGGCGCGACGCGTGAGGCGCTGGCGATTGAACGGGAGCCGGCTGCCTCCCGCGATCGGTACGGCCGGGGGAAATTCGGCCAAAGCCTCCTCCTCGGCCGGCGGCTGATCGAGGCCGGAGTGCGGCTGGTGCAAGTCAACTGGCCGCGCGAACCGGGTGACATGAGTGCCGGGAACCCGCTGTGGGATACCCATCAAGACAACGCCGGCCGGTTGAAGAATGTCCTCTGCCCGCAGTTCGACGTTGCCTATTCGGCACTTCTCGAAGATCTCCACGCGCGTGGCATGCTCGACGAGACGTTAGTGGTGGTGATGGGGGAATTCGGCCGCACGCCCGCGATCAATGCTGGTGGCGGCCGCGACCACTGGGGCAGTGTCTTCTCGGTGGCCTTGGCGGGGGGAGGTGTCCCGGGGGGGAGCGTGATCGGCTCCAGCGACGACCGCGGTGCTCTGCCGGCCGACCGGCCCGCTCGCCCGCCCGACCTCGCGGCCACGATTTTTCAGTTGCTCGGTATCCCCCCCGATCATGAGTTCCGTGATCCCCTCAACCGGCCGTTGTCGGTGATCACCGGGGGGCGGCCGTTGCGGGAGATCGTGGGGGGATGAAGCCGTCTCTGTTGCGGTCTCCGTTGGTCGCAGCCGCGCTGCTGGTGGCGCTGGTGGTGATCGCCTATCTGCCGGCCTTCGGTGCGGGCTATCTGTGGGACGACGACACCCTCCTGACTGACAACCCCTTGATTCGCAGTCCGGATGGACTGTGGCGGATGTGGTTCCGCAACACCACCCTCGACTATTTTCCGGTCACAAGTTCGAGTTTCTGGCTGGAGTACCGGTTGTGGGGTGAGTTCACAGTCGGCTACCACGCCGTCAACATCCTCCTCCATGCCACCAGCACCGTCCTGGTGTGGCGGATTCTCCTCCGGCTGGGGATTCCCGAGGCGTGGCTGGTGGCGGCTCTGTGGGGCGTGCATCCGGTGACGGTCTCGTCAGTGGCCTGGATCTCGGAACGGAAGAACACACTGTCGATGCTGTTGGGCTGTCTTTCGGTACTGGCCTGGTTGCAATTCGAGGGCTCTGGCCGGCGGCGCTGGTATTGGGCGGCGCTGGCGGCATTCGTGCTGGCGATGCTCGCCAAGACATCGATGGTGACCTTGCCTTTCATCCTCCCGCTCCTCAATTGGTGGCGGCACGGCCGTCTCACGAAGGATGACCTGCTGCGGGCGGTGCCGTTCCTCGCGGTGTCGCTGGTGCTCGGATGGGTGACGCTCCAGTACCAACTTGGCCATGACGCAGGTCCGCGGATCGCTCCACTGACAGCGGCGCTGGCGACGGTTCCCCGTGGAGCGGTGCTCGCCGGTCAGGCATTGGGGTTCTACCTGTGGAAGGACGTCTGCCCCGTGGGACTGGCGATGGTCTATCCGCAGTGGCACATCGACCCCACCAATCCGCTCGATTCCATCGCCACGGTGGCGATCGTCGTGGGGCTGATCGGACTGTGGTGTGGGCGCGGGAACCCAGCCGTCCGGGCGACATTCTTCGCAGCAGCATTCTTTACGCTGGCACTCGCTCCGATCCTCGGATTCCTCCCGGCGAGTTATATGAAGCAGCATGCATTCGTTGCCGATCATTGGCAGTACCTGGCACTGATCGGGCCGCTGGCGTGGGGAGTTGCCGCAGCAGACCGCTTCCTTCCAGCGGGCAGAGGCCGTGCCACGTTGGGAGTCGGCCTGATCGTCGTGCTGGCAACGCTCACTTTCCGCCATGCGGCAGTCTATCGGTCGCCCGAATCCCTCTGGAGGCACAACATTGCCGTTGCCGACTGTTGGTCGGCCCGTGTCGGCCTGGCAAGGTTGCTGTCGGCAGAGGGGAAGGACGACGAGGCCATTGCCGCGCTCCACCAGGCGCTCGTATTGAAACCCGACGCGGTCCCTGCCCATATCCAACTCGGTGAGATTCAGCTGAAATGCGGACGCCACGAGGCTGCGATCGACGCCTTCCGGACCGCTTTCAATCTTGGGGGCGGAGGGGATGCCATGCAGCGGGAGGGCGTCGTCAGGGCGATCAAGGGGGATCTGGCGGGGGCCGAACAATGCTTCGCCCGTGCCGCAGACGAGGCTCCGGAGAGTGCAACGGTGCAGGTCGACTGGGGCAGGTCGCTAGAACTCCTCGGCAGGAGAGTGGAGGCGGAAGCTAGGTACCGTGCGGCGCTGCATCGCAATCCCGATCTGACCGGGGGACTCAACTCATTGGCATTCCTGCTGGCGTCACGTCCCGCAGGGGAAGGTGCCGCCACGGAGGCAGTCGCACTTGCCCGCCGGGCTTGTCGGCTCAGCGCAGAGTCCGATCCTGCCATTCTCGACACGCTGGCGACGGCGCTGGCCGCTGCCGGGGAATTCGCCGCGGCTGTTGAGACGGCCGAGAAGGCGCTCGAATTGGCGGAGTCGCGTGGGGAGCCGGCGCTTGCCGAGGAGATCCGCGGCCACCGCGACCTGTTCCGTGCGGGGCTGCCGTACCGGCAACCCTGAGGCCGGTCAGGAGACTGGTGCATCCGGAAACAACAGATCGACCCCCACGACACCAGGCGCTGCCTGGAGTG
>QWOP01000014.1 GCA_003669605.1 Planctomycetota bacterium | reverse complement strand
GGTCGCCGCTGAACAGCCACTCGACGCGCGGTTGGCCCTCCTCCGGGAACGGGGCATCGAGGCCGACCGTCTTCCCATTGAGGAGCGCGGCGATCGGCGCTGTTTTCTTCTTGCCACCACCGGTGAAGCCGGCGGCGATGTCAGCCACGCGGCGGGCCTGGGGGAAGTCGCGGGAAGTGCCATCGGCAAAGCAAACGGTAGGCATGGGTGCGGCTGGTCTTGTTTGGGAGGGCGGCCGGGGCTTCTCGAGACGTGCACGGCAAGGCCGGAGAATGGCGGGCAATTCGCCCGGAGTATCCCCACGCCGGCCTGTGCCCCACAAGGCCGAATCGAGACCCCGGAACAGCGGGCGTTTCGCCGTTGGGTGGCCAGCCATATTTCGCTATCTTCCCCCCCCTCTGGCGCTTCTGGCGCCCGTGCAGAGCAGTTGCAGGCCCCTCGGGAAAGAGTGACATGCCCCCCATCCCTGCCGCGTGCTCTCCCCCCCGGTCGTTTCGTTGCCAGCAGCAGCAGGCGTTTCTGCGCCGACTGGCATGCCTACTTTTGCCCGCGCTGTTGACCGCCGGCTGGGCCTTCCCCGCCGCCGCCGAGCCGATGGGGGAGGTGATCCTTGACGGGAGGATTCTCGTCCGCGGCCTGGCGTCGCTGCCGCCCGATCGGCTCGCCCGGGCGCTGGCAGCCGACGACGATCTTCTCCTCCTCAGCCGGCCGCAGGCCAACCGGCGACTGTTCCTCTCCGCCGTGGCGCGCAAGGCAACGCTCGCCCTCCAGCGGGGAGGCTTTGAGTCGCCCAAGGTCTCTGCAAGTATCGAGCCGACAGGGGAAGGGAGCGGAGAGCGGATTGTCGTCGATGTGGCCGAGGGGCCACGGTCAATCGCTGCCGGCATCGAGATCACAGGGTTGCCAGACGACCTCAATGGTGAATTGCACCGCTGGCTCCAATCACAACGCCCACCGCCGGGAGCGCTTGCCGAGGAGGTCGATGGCGCCAATGGCTGGGGCGGGGTCCGCTGGGTCGACGACAACGGTCAGCCGGCCAAGATGGAGGAGCCGCTTTGGACCCGCGGCGAACCAGCAGCCTTTGATCCCCCCCACACCAAGAGTATCCGCACCGCGATCGCCCGCTTCTTGCGCGATGCGGGGAGATTTGCCGCCGCAAAACTCGTCGACGACCGGAAGCCAGTCGGCCTCCTCGCCGGTCTCTCCGGACTGGCATCGGCGACGCGGAGCACCGGGTTGCCGGCGGCAGCGACGATCGACGTGGCGGTGAAAGCCAGCAGCAACGGTGCCATTCTCAGCATCGACGTCCGCAACCTTCCCCCCGCATCAGTCCTCCGCGACATCGAGATCCCCGCCGGATCGCGGACCACGAAGGACGACCTGCTGAAGCTGCTGGGAATCCGCATCGGCGCCCCGATCACGGAGCAGCAACGGCTCGTATGGAGGCAGGCACTTTGGCTCTCGGGGCGCTTTCTGACTGCGAATGTGACCCTCCGGGAACTCCCCACCGACGCTGACGGGGCACCAGGGGTGGTTGCCGTCTTCGAGCTCGACGACTATCCCGCGGCCACGCCCTTGGGCACCGATCCCTCCCCGGAGGAGTTCGTCATGCTCCGCTTCCGGGAATGGCTGATCGGGGCGCTTGCCGGCGGTGACGATTTCGTGGTTGATTGGCGGAGACCAGCAGCCCCAGACGCCCCTCCATCCGTCGGCCAATCGACCGGCGAACTGGTGATCTCGGCTACCGAAGGCCTGCTTGTCACTGCCCTCCCGGACAGCACAGAGGCTTGTGGGATTGCCGTCAGCCCAGGACGGCTGGGCTGGTTTCTCCCCCGGTCGGCGGGCCGTTTTGAACTCCCCATTCCCGCCGACGGACGGATGACTGCCCAGATCCGCCTCTCTTTGGCACGGAAGGAGGAGGAGGGGAAAACCACCTATCAGCGAAACCTCTCGCTCGGTGCAGGATTCGAATCACGGCCGCGCGGTTCCGCCGCGACGTTTGCCATTTTATTGGGAATCGATCCAGTCGCCTGCTTGGCGCTGGTCCACGAGGGGGATCCCCGCCTGACTTGGGAAGGGGAGGAGTTGGTGGTGGCCGCAGCCGACGAGATGGTGGCCCGCTTCCACGCTCCTACCGGCCGCCTGCTCTCGATTCAGGGAAGCGATGGCAGCGGGGTTTCAATCCGCACCGCTGCCGGCAGGTTTGCCGCCGTTATCGATTCGCTGCGGACGGAAGCCGGTGACGATCGGGCCCACGAAGAGGCTCTGCTCACCTCCGCCGTCGACTTCTTCACCGACACATCCGCTGCCAGCGCCTTCGATAGGACATCCACTGCCGCGGGACTGGCCGCAGGCATCGTCCCCCTTCAGAAGCGTTTTGGCGCTCTCTTCGGCGCGCTGCGTCGGGCTGGAGCCGCGGGGGGTTTCACCGCCGTAGACCACACTCTCTCAGCCTTGCTGGGAGCCTCTGCCATCTCTGAAGCGGCGCTGGTGATCCCGCTGGAGAAGAGCGCCGCGAGTGATCCGCTCACCGAGGCGGGAAGAATGGCAGCGACGCAGGCCTGGCGGATCACCGAGCAAGTCTGCGGCCGGGCAGCCTGGATCTCGTCACTGGCACGGGCGGCGGCGCTCGGCGCCGTCCAGGATCCGGCGATCCTCGAGGAGATGGCGACGTTCATGTCGGCGGAGCACAACGGCCCTGTGGCGTACCTGACTGCGGCCAAGGCGGCACCGATGCCCCTGGTGGGGGTGACGCTCGCCCGCCGCGGACAGGAGCGGCTGACCACCGCGGCTTTCCATGCCGATTGTCAGCCTCTTGTGCAGCTCCTCGCTGCCACCGGCATCGATCGCAGCGTGACAGTGATCCTCCGCACCCTCTCCGACGACGAGGCGCGCCTGGTGGGCGAAATGCTGCTGCAAAATCCCGACGCCCTGCTCCCGTTGGTCCGTGACCAACGCAGTCGAGACTCGGAGTCGGCGGCCATCGCCGCGCTGCCAGAGTCACTGGACTGCTGGTGGGAGGAGTCGTTGCGGGGAATCATGGCGGCGAGTTTGGCTGACACGATTGCGCCGCGGACCGCTGGGAAGCCCGCCGATGGCGCAGCACCGATCCGCTAATCAACTCGAGGTTCTCTCGGCGTGGGGCTTTCGTTCTCCAACTGGCACGATCCCTGGTATCTCGGGGAGGCGATCCGCGCTCCTGGGTTCACTCTTGACCATCATCAACTGTTGGCGATGACACTCCCGCGGGGAATGCTGCTGGTCGGCGGTGAATCGGGGCCGGGTGCGGCCGATGGTGACCGATCGTGGCCGTCCGTGGCCCGGGCGCTCGAGGTGGCGGGGCTTCCCGGCGCCCTGCAGGAGACTTGCACCAGGGGGAGAATACAGGGCGGACAGCGCCCCGACTGGGGCTGTTCAACCACCGTTGCGGCCATCTGCTGACCGCGGAGGTTTTTGAGAAACTGGCAGGCTGGTTGTCCGTCTATTCCGGCGGTGAGGGTGAATGAGGGGGCCAGGCCCCCGCTGATCCGGCCGGGCGGAGCGAATCGCTTGACGGCGCAGCACTCCGGATCCAAACTCGGAGTGTTGGCTGAGCCGGGCGATTAGCTCAGTTGGTTAGAGCACCAGCTCGACAAGCTGGGGGTCACAGGTTCGAGCCCTGTATCGCCCACTATTCCTTTGTACAGTACTTCACGATCCCCGAGGAAAACAATGGTTTCCTCGGGGATTGTGTCGTTTCTGCTCCCAACGTGCGACGTGCTGCGATTCCCCGCAGGAGCCTGCTGCGCCGCCTTTTGCGCCCCAACTGCGCCGCTTTGTGCGCCGCTTTGAAGGCCCCGGCGACAGCTTCGCCACCCTCTCCCCTCTCGTCGGCCCGCTCACGCCGACGGCCTTGGCAGCCGCTGCGATCGAGTATTTCTGCTCCGTGACCAGACCCACGGCATCACGCTTCACGTCGTCGGTGGAGGTCTTCGGCCGCGAAGCCCTGGGGAGGTTTCTACTGGCCCAAGTCTCTGTCCTCCTGGGGGCATTGTCCTGCGCGCCTTGCAGTCCGGATGGAGTGGGCCGTCTCAGCGCGCCCGCTACCGGTTTCGTGCGCGCCCGCTACCGGTTTCGTGCGCGCCATGCCCGTTTCGTGCGCGCCATGCCCGTTTCGGCATTTTGTTGCTTTCGGTTGCTTTCGAAAAAAAGGGGGGGGCCGGTAACTTGCCGACGAATCGCGTTCTCATTTTCTTCAGCCAATCCGACTCACAACGCATCTTCCGCTTGCATCCGACTCCACTAACCCAGACACGGAGCGTCTTATGTTTCGGTTTACTCACGTTTCTTCATTGATCCTTGCTGCCTCGACGCTCGTCGCGAGTGCGTCCTCCGAAGCAACGCCGATCCACTACGACATCACCAACGCCACATCCGTGCAAAACAGCTGGTCCTTGAGTGGCTATATCGAAGTTGCGGCCACGGGAAATGTGACCAGCCTCTCCAGCTGGAACTTCACTGCCACCAAGGCGAACAACGCCACGGTGACATTTGACTCGACCTCAGGTAGCCAGAGCTTGCAAGCATCGATTGGCTCGGCGTATCTGAATGCCACCAGCTCTGCTCTCTATGTGCCCAGCCGAGTCTCTCTGGCTTTTAACGGCGGCGATCCCAACTTCGTGTCCCTCGAGTGGTCAAACGGCTACTACAACATCAGCCTGTACCAAGCACGCGAGTCAGCTGGTACCTACAACGATCTCTGGGTTTCAAGTTCATATCCCGTCACTGACTCCAACGGTTGGGAAATCGGATCTGTCCAGTCGAACCCCGTCCCCGAGATCGACCCCGCCACTGGCTCAAGCGCCCTCTCGCTGGTCGCCGGTGTGCTTGCGATGATCGAGCAGCGGCGTCGACGTGCCACGCTCGTAGCTTGATCGAGCGGGCCTGCTGATCGCTGATTCACAACCGGGCCGGGCATCGCAAGGTGCTCAGGCCCGGTTCGGCTTCCATGGATCACACCAGGGCGCCATCACTTGAGCCCGATACAAAGCACCTCAAGGTCGTCGCGGAGATAGCCACGGCCACCCGCAATCGTCAGCGTCTGGCGGTTGTTGCCGAGAAGCGCGGCGCGGCCGAATTCCTCGTATCCTGCCGGCGTCGCGCGGGCGAGAATCAACTCACCGTCAATCGACGTGATCCAGAGTTTCCCGTCGGCACTGACCATGTTCCCCTTGCCGAAGCGGAGCTTCCGCCAAATCTCCTGGCCCGTCTTCGCCTCCAGGCACACAAGGTGGGTCACCGGCCCCGCCGCCCCGACATTGTCAAACCCGTAGAGATGGTCACCGACGACAATTGACGTTTGCCATTCGTTGCGCATCACGCTCTTGGTGTCGAGGGAATCCCACCGCGATCGAGCAACAAAACCGTCACCCTGTGGCTTGAGATCGATCAGCACGCAGCCGTGGTTTTCCCCTGCCGAGATGAAGATCCCCCCATCGACAGCGATCGGGGTTGCCGTGTTGCAGGCGAAATCGGTCTTGAACGGAAACCGCCAGAGCAGATCGCCCGTCCCCGGACGGAGCCCGACGACCTCGGTGCCGGTGACGCTCACAACCTGCTCCACGCCCGCCACCTCAAGCAGCGTGGGGGACGAGTAACCGGCCGTGCCGGCGGAGGCCTTCCAGGCAGGCTGACCATCGGCGCTTGAAAAGGCCGCGATCGCGCCGGCGGCACCACCAACATGGACGATCACCTGCTCGCCCACGACCAGCGGGGAGGAGGCCATGCCATAGTCGGAGGGCTTTGCGTCCGCTTCCCCAACGGCGTCCACCTGCCAGAGAAGCGTGCCATCCTTGCGGCTCACAGCCACGAGAATCCCTTCGCCTGAGAAGGCGTAGACCCGCTCCCCCGCGATCATCGGCGTGGCGCGGGGCCCATTCCCCATCCCATTCTCATACGCCGGGCCGATCGGGGTTTTCCAGGCTTCCTTGCCGGTGGCGGCCTCTAATGCCACCAGCCACTGTTTTCCAGCATCGTTCCAAGTCGTGACGGCCAGCCCTTGGCAAACCGCCACCGCCGACATGCCGACCCCACCGCGTACCCGCCACACCACCTGCGGCCCATCCGCAGGGATCGCATCGATCAGGCCCTGCTCCTGCGAGATCCCGTTGCGACGGGGACCAAGAAACCCAGGCCAGTCGTCGGCCAACACAACCGAAGTCGCGATCGCAACGAGGAGGACTGCAGCCGAAAGACGGAGCCAGTGCATCATGATCCCTCTAAAATCAACTCCAACACCCCCTGCGCATAGAGCCGGTGCCCATAGTCGTTGGGATGATTAAGGCCGTTACCGGTGAGATCAAAGATCTCTTTTGAGCGCACCTGCTCTTCCCACACCGCCGTCATATCGACCAGCCCCACGCCGGGCTGCACGAGCGTTTTGAGTTCGTCGCGGTAGCGGTTGAAAAACTCGCGTGGCGTGTGAATCCACTCATCGTTACCGAGCATCGTCGCCACGAGGATCACCTCCGTCTCGGGGAGAGCGGCCTGGACCCGATTGACGATCGCCTCCGTCTGCTCCCGGTACCAGGCCGGATCGCGGCGGCCGACGTCATTCATTCCGTAGGCCACGATCACCAGGTCGGGCTCTGCCGAGAGGAGCGCGTCGAGATCAGCCACGCCATTGGCCACGCTCCACCCCGCCACCGCCCGGTTTGAGTGCGTGACGCTCGATGGCGTGCTGACCCGCAACTGTGCCACGACAAGATCGACCCAGCCCGGCTGAAACGGTGGCGTGCCGGTCGTCTCCGAGGCGTCGAGCCCCGTCGAGATACTGTCGCCACTGACTCCGATTTTCACGCTTCGCCCCGCCGCCAGCCGGGCCCGCGTTTTCGGTAGGCTGCCATGAACGACCTCGATCGCCGGGCTCTCGGCCGCGTGGCGGGCACGCCGGTAGGTGATTTCGACGTTTCGATTGTGGAACCAGCGGCCCGGTCGGTAGAGCAGATTTTCGTCTGGCTTTCCCACCCGATGCTTGTAGGAATGCTCGGCACCAGCCGGGAGGAATCGATCCGCATCGAGAATCGGCGGGACAGATACCGGCAACGGAAACACCACCTCGGCACTGCCCGGCGCGTGCTGCCACTCGAGGCCAACTTGAAGCACGCGAGTGCCATCCGCCGTCGCCACCGCGAGGATGGTGTCAGCCGGGCACGCCAGCCGGGCACGGGCGGGCTGGCCTGCATCGGCCGCGCGGAGGACGCTGCTCTCGCGCCAGACCGTCTCGCTCTTCCAAGCGGGCTCACGGAGATGAAGATCGGCCAAGAGAAACGACGCCGCCTCCACCCCCTTCGGAATCCTCTGGAGCCGGTCGAGCAGGACGCCGGCCCACATCCCCGCCGCCCGACGCTGGCCCAGGGCGCTAAAATGCCTGCGCGAGTTGACGTCGCCGCGCGAATCGCCCTGGAGTGAATCGGTATCGGGGCCGGCGCCGAATCCAGGCAGCATCGCCAGCACGTCGACCGCCGCCCGAATCCTCCCCTCCCCTTCCGGATCGTCGTAGACCGTCGGATGGTGGGTCGACTTGGCACACAACCAGACCGGTTCGAAACCCCAGCCCCGGACGGCCGCCCCGCGGATGGTTTCCATGGCGGCGACGTAGGCGTCGGTGGAGGTGTGGTTGATGACGTCCGACTCCCCCTGCTGCCAGAGGACGGCGCGGAAGCGTCCGAGGCTCTTTCCTGCAGTCAGCAGACGCTGGTGAAGTTCTGTCCCCGGCTGCCACTGCGCCGTCGATGTCCCTCCCCAAGCTACGTTTGCAAATCCGACCGGCACGCCGAGACTTTGCACGAGTGCATCCCCCACCGCCGGCCAGATCGACCCGCCGTCGCTCCCGTCAGGGGTCGGCTGCGGGTCGTGGGCCAAGCGCCACGCGCCGCTCGAGGGGTCGCGGGCCGCAGTGCGCAGCTGTCGATCGGCAAGCGTTAGTTTCTCGTCGTTGGTATTCGTGGCGTACGACTGCCCGGCCACCAGAAAAACCTCGCCGATGCCAATCGGTTCGACGCTTGCCAGCAGCGGCTGTGCATCTCCCGCAACGTCGAGACGAACCTCGAGCCGATACCAGCCCCCCGCCGGGACGCGAAGCGTGCCGACGTGAAGCCCAGCGGTGGGGCCGGCGAGAAGATCGACAGGCGTCCAAGCCGGAGTTGCCTGGGGATCAGATCCATCGATGGCGATCACCCGGGCCACTGCCGTTGCAGTGCCGAGCGGTGTCTCCTCTGCGGTCAGGGCGATGGTGACATCGGCCTCACCGGCCGCGACTGCTTCGCCGAGCTTCTCCCCCGGCAGAAACCCAACGCGCTGAATCACTTCGTGGGATCGGGGCGCCAGAATTTTCAGCTGGCCTGCGGCGGCCGCGGGGAGAAATGCCACCAGCACCGCGAAACACGCGATCCACGACGGCACACCATGAAAACGGATCTTCGACATGAATCCCCCCAGAGCCTAGTGGCGGCACGCATCGGGGAATTATCCCGGGAAGCTCCGCTGCGGGGAGAAGTCTACCCGACCTGCGCCTTCATCGGGCGGCGGAGGCCGCTGCCGGAATCGGCAACCTCGGGCGTTTCCTGTTCGGCACAGGCAGTTCCCTCCCGTATCATCCGGGGGCGTTTGTCATCCGGGGGCGATCGCCCCTCCTCCCAGGAACCACTCTCATGCGTCGCTCCCTGATCCCGCTCGCGATCCTGTGTGGCCTGCTCGTCGGCCCCGTCATGCCGCTGGTCGCTGCCGAACATGCCCAGCCCGTGCGGATGGGCTGCGGTGCGATGACATTCGACACCGTCCCGGGATGGGGCCTCGGCGACGATGGCAAGTCGGTCCTCGGGTCGACCCACGGCGGCGTCGCCGTCGACAAGGCGGGCAACGTCTACACAAGTTCCAGTCTCGGTATCTTCTGCTTCTCCCCAGACGGCAAGGTGATCCGACGGTTCCTCGGCGACACCTATTCCAACATCCACGACATCGAGATCCGCGCCGAGGAGAATGGCGAGTTCCTCTACGGCGCCCGCAACGTGGCCGGCGAGGGGATCAAGGTCAACGCCGTCAACGGCGACATCGTCCTCACGCTGGGAATCCCAGCCGAATCAGGACTGAATCTCGCTCATTGGAGCCCAACGGCGATCACTGTCGCCCCCAACGGCGACATCTACCTCGCCGACGGCTACGCCAGCAATCACATCTTCCGCTTCGACAAGAGTGGGAAATACCTGTCGCACTTCGGCGTCCATGGAAACGGATTGAAGGAGTTCAACACCGCCCACGGGATGACGCTCGACACCCGCTACGATCCGCCCCGCCTGCTGGTCTGCGATCGCAACCACACGCCCAAGGGACGGCTGGTGCACTACGATCTCGACGGCCACTTCATCGAAGAGGTGGTCACCGGCTTGGGGATGCCGACCTCTGCCCACGTCCAGGGAGACTACGTCTCGGTGCCCGATCTCCACGGCCGGGTGGTGGTCCTCGATAAGCACAACACGATCATGGCCGTCCTCGGCCACAATCCCGATCCGGAGACGCGGAGCAACCACAACGTGCCCCAGGAGAAGTGGATCGAGGGGATTTTCAACGGCACCCACGGCTCTTCGTGGGACCCCGACGGCAATCTCTACGTGCAGGACTGGAACGTGGCGGGGCGGATCATGAAACTGCAGCGCGTGAAGTAACGTCGCGGCCCATGCGTGGCGGAGGCACTGTGCACAGTCCGTGGAAAATCTCCTGTTGGAACATCTCCGGTTTTCTCGAGTGCTCCCCACTCGCGACGGCCTCGTGCAGCGAGTTCCGACAGTCTCTCCACAGCCTGTGCAGTGTCTCTCCGCCATGCTCGGCCGCCGCCGGACATGGGGGGATTCCCCCGGTCATTCACCGGCCCGATGAGCCCGGCCAGGCAAAGCGGATCCGATCGCGCCAGCGTGGCGCCGTCACCGCCCCGGCAGGCACGCCCACCTGACCGGCGGCGATGGCCGACGCCTGTCGCACCTTCCCACCGTCGTTGGACGCACTCCCGCCGGCGACCGTGACACCATCCGCCGAGGAATCGGCGGCAGCGGAATCGCTCTGACTTGGCGCCGTGCCAAACCGCCCACCAGCAGGGGAATGCCGCGGCGGGAGGACCGATCCCGGTCGCACACCGGCCGCACGATTCGGCAGACCGCCGGCACGCGCACTGCCAAACGAGGCTCCGTCGGTGGTGGTGGGAGTCGTGGCCGGCGCGGCCATCAACGCATTCTGTGCCTGCCCCTGAAATTCGCCAGCGTGGTAGATCCCGCCGCTGTGTCCGGCGCCAGCAGGCGGCGCTTTCCCATCGCCGAAGCCACCGTCACCGAAGCCACCGTGTCCGAAGTCGCCGTGCCCAAAGCCACCATGGACAGGCCCGCCATACCCCGGGGCGTTCTGTCCGGGGGGAAAGGGGATCAGTGGCTCCATGGGGATGATCGTCGTACCGGGTGGGAGCGGAACGCCATCGATCCCCACCGGGACAAATGCCCCCGGTACCCCCTCCATCCCGGGTGCGGCGCCCTCGAAGCCGCCCGAGAAACCGCTGAGGGTGATCGTGTTCGGATCGATACCACAGGAGACGACCACCAAGCCATCAGGCAACTGCGCGGGAAGGGAGGTGACGGCCCCCCCTGCCACGCCCACAGCCCCTCCCTGCGGGCTGACCGTGGCCGCAGTCACCGCCGGACTGCCATTGGTGGGTGACTGACCGGGTAGTTTGAGCGGCGCGCCGATCGCATGGCCTGCCGGCCCGCGTTTGTGGAGGAGCCCAGGATTCGCCAAGGCCAGTGCGGCCCATCCACCTCCCAGTGCCGTGGCGGCAAGCGCCACAGTGAGGAATTGCTGCTTGTGCATCGTCGAGTGTTCCTCGTGCGCGTGGCGTTGGAGCGGCCCAGCCCCGTGAACGGATAGCGGGCTCTGTGGGGAATAGGCTTGGGCCTCCCTCGAAATCAATCCCCGAAATTTGCCGCCGAGAATCTCCCCCCAACAGCCCATTCCCACTCCCCTACCAGAGGCCCCAAACCGTGGAATTGCCTCGCCATCCCCCCTCCTGCTACCGTCCGCCCTCCACCCCGGTGCCGCACGTATCCCCCCCCGGTCCCGCATGATGCGTTCCACCGCCGATACACCCCGCCGTCGGCAGCCATTGGCCAAGAGAGCCGCACTGTTACTGGCTCTCTCGTTCGCGGCACTGTGTCTTGTGCCTCCGCTGGGGATGGCCGAGAGCGGAACTGCGCCCGCCCTGCTGCCACTTCCTCCGCCGGCCATTCTCTCCGACTTGCCGAACGCCTCCCCATCGATGAGCGACGGCGCGATCCGCGACCTCCCCCTGGCGCTCACGCCGGCGGATCAGGAAGGAGTCGTGCTCGCCGGGGCGATTGTTCCCTCGACACCGATCGCGCCGGGCCAAGGACCGCTCTTTGACGACCTCGGCGGTGAGTGGGATGAGCAACGGCGTTCACCAGCCAATCGCTTCTGGTACGCCCGCACCCTCACCGCCACCTGGCTTCCCAAGAACGGGGCCGACGGATTCGGCACCACCGACGTGCCGATCACGACGTCACTGGCGCCGGTGTGGTTCGACGACCTTCCCGCACTGCTGATCACCCCCGGCTTCGGATTCCACTGCTGGCAGGCGCCCGATGCCCTCGAACTCCCCTCGACCGTGTTCGATGCCTCGATCGACATCAGTTGGCGGACACCAATCACCGACCGCTTCGGTGTCGGTTTCGGCCTCACCCCGGGCGTCTACGGCGACTACCGTCAATACAGCTCCAAGGCTTTTCAGCTCACCGGCTGGGGGCTTGTCGACTACCGGTTCAGCGATACCTGGACAGTCGTCGCTGGTGCCGCGGTCGTCCGTCAACTCGACATGCGCGTGCTTCCAGTCGGCGGGGTGATCTGGACTCCCAGTACCGATAGCCGCCTCGAGCTCCTCGTCCCCCGCTCCCGATACGTCCGCAAAGTGAAAAGCTTCAACAACGGCGGTGGAGCCTGGATCTATACGGCGTGCCAGTTCGGGGGTGGCTCCTGGTCCGTCACGCTCCCTGATGCCACGACGGCACTGGTGACGATCAGCGACCTGCGCGCGATCCTCGGCCTCGAATGGTTCCGGAGCAGTTCCGTGGCCGGGGTAGCCGAGGTGGGATACGTCTTCGCCCGTACTATTTCCGCCAACCGCGTCCCCGAGTTCAACCCCAACGACACGCTCATGCTCCAGGCCGGGGCGACGTTTTGAGTTTTCCCATCGATACTACTCCGCTTTTGCATTTTACTGAGTGACGCAAGAGCCTCATTTTTTTATCTTTTTTTCGGCGACTCGATACGGCCATCACCCGTCCAGGAAGAAGACCCCCATGAACCCCTTTCGCCGCCGCCACCCCCCATCCCGCGTTACCTCCCGAAAGAGCCAGCCAACCCGCCGCGGCTTGGAGGGAATCGAAGCCCTCGAGGACCGACGGCTGCTGGCCGGGTTTAGTTACGCTGGCAACATCCTCTCGATCACTCTCAACGCAGCCACGACACTGAGTGTCAGTAGCGCCGGCGGTGGCGCTTACACCTTCTCCCTCTCGGGGGCCGACACCTTTTCCGGCACCGATACCACAGGCCTCACCGGCAACGGGATCGCATCGCTGGCGGTAACCACCGCTCTCGGCCTGGACAGCGTCTTGATCACCAACTCGATTGCCAACACCGCCGTCAGTTTGGTGGCCAGCACTGGCGATTACGTCGATGACTTTTCGGTGAACCTCAACTCCTTCCCGACCGACCCGGCACCTTCGTTCCAGGTCGCCAGCGCAGCGACGTTCGTCAACGCTTCCGATCTTTCGGTGACCGCCCCGAACATCGCGGTGAACGCGAATCTCATCACGGCGCAGGGGACGATCACGCTCAAAGCCGACAGCGGCGCGCAGTTGCCTGGCAGCTTCAGCGGCCTGACCGTCTCCGGCGCCACCGTCTCATCCACCAGCGGCGCGATCAGCCTCTCCGGGCGCGGAGGCAACGCCGCAGCCGGCGGCCAGATCGGCGTGGCCCTCCTCAACGCCACCGTGCGGACGGGCAATGCAGGGGGCATTTATGGCACGGTGACGATCGAAGGCACTGGCGGCACCGTCTCCGGTGCCGGGACTGGCAGCCATGGCGTGACTCTCGACAGCCGTTCGACAGTGGCCTCCAGTGGCGGCTTGATCTCGATCACCGGCACCGGCGGCGGAATGAACACCGGCAACCTCGGGGTGGTGGTCGATGGCCGGATCTCGACAGCCGGCGGAAGTGGGGCAAACATCGGCCCGATCACCATCAAGGGCACCGGCGGCGGCAATGGTGGCACCACTGCCACCGGCAACAGCGGCGTGGCGCTGACAACGACCAGCGTCCTCCAGGCCACCAAGGGGGCGATCTCCGTCACCGGAATCAGCGGTGCCGGTCAGACGCTCACCACCCCTCCCCTCACCACCTCTCCGGGCTTAAGCATCGGTTCCGGGGTGGTCGCCAGCTCCAGCGGCGACATCACCTTCACCGCCGACACCGTCACCTTCCCGTCCGATGTGGGGACGATCGCCACCAATGGCATCGTCACCCTCCGCAATATCACCGCCGGGCAGTTGATCCCCCTCAACCAAGCGAGCAACAGCGTGATCTCGCAGATCATCGCGCGGTCGATCGTCATCGGTCGGACAGATGCTCGTCCTGATATCGAGCAGGCCGCTGGTGACGCCGGCACACTGACGCTTGGCAACACCGACTTGCTCCTCATCGGTTCCAAGATCGGATTGAATGCCAACATCACCACCGGCGGAAGTCAGAGCTATGACGGACCAGTGATTCTCGGCAACAATCCCGCCGCGGTCGATCCAACGCTGACTGGGAATGGCATCACCTTTCTAAACTCTGTCGATGGCGCCAAGAACCTGCAACTCGTCTCCACAGGCTCGGTCGTCTTGAAAGACGCGGTCGGGGCGACGACGCCGCTGGCATCCCTCCGACTGGTGACGGCATCGAGCGTGATGGCCTCCAAGGCGCTCAAGATCGACGGTTCGGCCACCGGTGCCGCTGCCGATGGGCTCACCGTTCTGGCCGGCGTCAGCAAACTCAGCATGGATGCCGCGGGGAGTTCGATTGCCAACTGCGCCGGTAACGGCATCAGCCTCTCCGGCTTGACCGGATCAACGATCTCTGGGTTTACGCTCACCAAGAACGCCTTGGCGGGTATCAAGGTGGCGGGAGCCTCGACCGGCACCACGATCTCCGGCAACACCATCGACGGGGGCGGCATCAAAGACGCCAACGGCGTCAGCCTCCAGAGCGCTACCGGTGTCACTGTCGGCACTGCCGCCAAGCCCAATGCCATCAGCGGTACCACCGTCGGCGTCGTCGCCACCGGCACGCTGACCGGCTCTGCCGTCCGTGCCAACACGGTCACCGGCGGCTCCGGCGGTCTGCAACTGGCCGCCGCCCAGGGCCTGACCGTCAACGGTGGCAATAAATTCGTCTCCAGCACGATTTACGGTGTCTATGCCAACGGCGACTGCACCGGCACGACCGTCAGCGGCAACGCCATCGCCAACACTCCGCACGGGGTATACCTCAACGGCGCTACCAATCTGTCGGTGGGGGCCCCCGGTGGGGCCAACGTGATCGCTGCTGGCGCAAACACCACCGGCAGCTACGTCGGCACGGCGACTTCCGTGGGCGTGTATGCCACTGGCGCACTGACCGGGACCACCGTGGGGGTAAACTCGATCGTCGATAACACCATCGGCGTCTATCTCACCAGCGCCACCGGCCTCACCATCCGCGGTGCCAATCTGTTCCGCAACCGCTCCTACGGGGTCTTCGCCACCGGCGCCGACACCTCCACGGTCCTCCAGAGCAACACCATCAGCGGCGTGATTCCGGGCGGGCCTGCCTCCTCGTACGGCGTCTACCTCCAGGGAGCCACCGGCCTGCAGTTGGGGACCGCCGGAGCAGGCAACAATATCGCCTCCAACAGTTGCGGGATCTATGCCTCTGGTGTCCTCACCGGCACCACGATCGCGGCCAACGGCGTGGTGGCCAACACCACGGGCATCCAACTTCAGTCGGCCCAGAATCTCGCCGTGGCTCGTGGAAACGATGTCCGTTCCAACTCGGCCTTCGCGCTCTACGCGGCGGGCAACTGCTCCGGCACCAGCGTCAGAGGGAGCACGTACCGCCACAGTAGCACAGGGATGTATCTCGATTCTGTCCAGAATCTGATCATCAGCGGCAACCAGGTCGTCTCCAACTCTTCAGTGGGGTTGTTCGCCAGGGGCGCCTCGACAGGCACAAGCGTGACCGGAAACGTGATCCGCGCAAACGTGCAGAACGTCAACACCGTCCAGGCCAGCGGCGGCACATTCCAGAAGATCTAGCGGCCCCTGGAAAAGTCATCCCTGACCTTTTTCCACAGGCTGCTGGTGCGCACCCATTGGATGGGGCAGGTGGTATGGTGTGGATCCCTGCAAGAGTCCCTCCCCAACGGTCCCGGAACACCACCATGCAACCTGGCACGACGACCCTGCCGATGACGCTTGAAAGTTCCCCGCCCGCCGTCGGACTTGGCCTGTGGAAGATCGACCGCGCCGAGACTGCCACGATGGTGGAGGAAGCAATCCGCGTCGGCTACCGCCACCTTGACTCCGCCTCCGATTACGGAAACGAAGCCGAGGCGGGAACCGGCATCCGCGCGGCACTCTCGGCCGGGCTCTGCCGCCGGGACGACCTCTGGGTGACATCCAAACTGTGGAACACCTATCACGATCCGCGACACGTCCGCGCCGCCGCCGAGCGGACGCTCAACGACCTCGGACTCGACTATCTCGACTTGTATCTCGTCCATTTCCCAATTGCCCTGCGGTATGTCTCTATCGACGACCGCTACCCACCGGGCTGGATCCACGATCCATCAGCCGATCGGCCCCGGATGGAGACGGTTCGGGTGCCCCTGGCCGAGACCTGGCTGGCGATGGAGGAATTGGTGTGGGCGGGCTTGGTGCGCCGGATTGGGGTCTGCAACTACGGCGTCTCGTTGCTGCGCGACATGCTCTCGCAGGCCCGCATCCCCCCGGCGGTTCTCCAGGTGGAAATGCACCCGTTGCTCGCCCAGGAAAAACTCCTCCGCTTCTGCCGTGAGAATGGGATTCACCTCACCGCCTTTTCCCCGTTGGGGGCGCCGTCATATGTCCCACTGGGAATGGCCACTTCAGCAGACTCGCTCCTCGGCCATCCCCTGGTCGTCGCCACCGCCCGAGCCTGCGGCCGGACGCCGGCTCAGGTACTGCTCCGCTGGGGGGTCCAGCGGGGCACCTCAGTGATTCCCAAGACGTCGCAACCAGCTCGGCTCGGAGAGAACCTCGACCTGTTCAACTTCACGCTCTCCGGCGACCAGATGGCCGCCATCTCGGCCCTCGACCAGGGGCGGCGGTTTAACGATCCGGGGGTCTTCTGCGAAGCGGCCTTTGGCAACTTCTGCCCGATTTACGAGTAATACTCCGCATTCCCGCTCCAGCGGGAAAGAGTCGCTGGAACAAGACTCCGGACACTCCCCACCCACTTTTCCGGAAGTCGGCGGTGGCGGGAAGCCGCTTCCGCGGTGCCGTGAGCAGACAGGATTTCTTGCGGATAGGACAGGCAGTTCATATCCTAGGGCCGTCTTGAGGGGGAGCGAACAGATTGGATCAGGGAGTTTCTGCGCCCAGGGTCTGCCTTGGCCGCCCGCATACCGGGGAATGCTTCGGGGAATGGTTGTCTGCCAGCGCTTCGCCCCCACGATTGCAGTTGGACCGCACCCTTTTTCTTATCAATCGCATCCCATCCCGCCCGCATCCACGGGCACCAAGGAGTCTTGATATGCGCCGCATCGATCAAGGAACCGAGGCTGGAAGCAAGGCTGGCTTCACGCTGGTTGAGTTACTGGTGGTGATTGCCATCATCGGCACGCTGGTGGGATTGCTCCTGCCGGCGGTACAGGCTGCCCGCGAAGCCGCCCGCCGCAGCGCTTGCTCCAACAATCTCAAGCAACTCGGACTGGCGTTACACAATTTCGAAGGGGCGAAAAAGTTTGTTCCCGCCTTTGAGTACCAGTTCACGATGCAAGAGATGGCCAAACTCAACCCGGCCGCCTTCCCCCTCTATCCGGCCAGCGAGGACTTCCGCAAGCCGATGGGCGTGCTGGGGGCGATCCTCCCCTTCATCGAAGGAGGCACCATCTCCAACAAGTTCAACTGGGGCCGGCCGCTCATCGACCCGATCAACATGCCCCCTCCCTTCACCGGCGGCCAAAACACCCCCGATGCTCTGGCGACGGTTCCTGCGTATGTCTGCCCGTCGACGCCGTCGAACTGTCCGAGCGACTACGGCACCTACTATTTTGGCACCCTCGGCCTCACCCCCCCCGGCCAAGTCTTCACCCTGCCGCGGACTGACTACGTGCCGATCCGCGGTCTTCACACGAGCCTCATGAGCTGCATCGGCATGAACACCTCCAACGGCAACACCCACAACGGCATGCTGGGTTCGGCCGACACAACCACAAAGCGGACGGTCAAGTTCGCGGAGGTCATCGACGGCCTCGCCAAGACGATCATGTTTGTCGAGGAGGCTGGCAAACAACTGCGGTATTTCAAGGGGGCGACGATTCCCATCGCTCCCCCCAACAATATGACCCTCAACTCGTTCTACGGTGATTGGAACGTCGCTCGGCACTCCCGCGGATACAGCGGTGCCACGATCCTCAATCCGGGGGCCGCCGGCTGCTCGGTGATCAACATCTACAACGAGAACAGCCCGTATTCATTCCATCCACAAGGCGTGTCGGTAGTCCGCGGCGACGCGTCAGTCGGATTCCTCCGCCAGGATATCGACAACTACGTCTACTGCGCGATGGTCAGCCGTGACGGTGGCGAGGCTCTCAGCGACGAGTGAGCCGCCGAGAGCACGCTCTGGAATGCTCTTGCTCCCGGTGGCCCTGTGCGCAGGTCCATCCGGAGATCATTCCCAGTCTGCCCACGAAAAAGCGATCCCTCACCTCTTGCCGCTGGGACGACGGTGCTTCGTGACCTCGCTCCACAGGCCGCGAGCAATTCTTCCCCCAGGCAGGTTTCAGGCCGCCATCAGCCCGATATGCTCAACGTGCGTTGGGCCCCCCCTAGGAGTTCTGAAGTCGTCATGGAAACCTCTGGCAATCGTCCACGCTCCCGGAATCGGTGCCCCGCCATGGTGCCTGTCGGGGTGCGGCGCCCGCTGCTGCTCCATGCGGCAGTTTTGATCGTTGCCAGCGCCGGCCTCCTTGGATGCTCGGGAAGAACCGCGAAACTGCCTCGCGTCACCGGCAAGGTGACCGTTGACGGTGCACCGGCAGATGGGGCATCGCTGCTGTTCTTCACTCCCGGACAGCAAGGGGGCATCGTCCCCTCGGCAAACTGTGACGCCAGCGGTGCGTTCGAGATCATCTCCAGCGCCCAGCCGGGAATCGCCCTGGGTACCTACAAAGTCACCGTGGTCTGGCCTGATCCTGCCAAACGGCCCTCGCCCGAAAAGGCCTTCGCCGGGAATGCCGAGGATCCTCCCGATCTCCTCGGTGGCCGCTACGGCGTGTCGGGCAAATCGCCGCTCACAGCAGAGATCACTGCCGCGACCAAGCAACTGCCCGTCTTTGAGCTCTCCGCCAAGTGACTACCGCGGTCCCTGTTCGTTCACACGTTCCACTCCAGGAAGTTGCCTGCCATGCCGTGCTCAGCGAATTCTTCCCTGGCCCTGCCGTTGGCGGCGGGGCTGCTTGCCCACCTGGCGTGTGCGATGGTTTCGCCTCTTCCCGACAGCGGTCCCTGCAGCGGCCGGGCCAGCGCCGCGCCGCCGGCCGGCATCGAGCCGCTGGCAATCGATGACTACATCAGTCAGGTGGACGATTCCTATCGCTGGTCGATCGTCAAGGAAACCAAGGGGGATGTCGCTGATACCGTGGTCATCAAGCTCACAAGCCAATCGTGGCGCGCTCCCCACGAGGTCGACCGCCAAGAGTGGGAGCACTGGGTGGTGATCGCCCGCCCCAAGGAACTCAAGACCGACAAGTGCTTCCTGATGGTGGGTGGCGGCGGCAACGACGGCGACCGTCCCCCCGACGGCCCCAGCACCATCGTCTCGACGATCGCCAACGCCACCGGCAGTGTCGTCGTCGAGTTGAAGATGATCCCCAATCAGCCGATCGTGTTTCATGAGGACGGCACGCCCCGCAAGGAGGATGATCTGATCGCCTATTGCTGGGACCAATTCCTCGACACTGGCGACGCCACCTGGCTGCCCCGCCTGCCGATGGTGAAGAGCGTCATCAAGGCCATGGACTGCCTGCAGGAATGGGCGGAGGAAGAGAAGATCCCCCTGGGAAAATTCGTCGTCGCCGGCGCTTCCAAGCGCGGCTGGACCACCTGGATGGTGGGCGCTACAGACCAGCGCGTCGAAGCGATCGTGCCGATCGTGATCGACGTCCTCAATGTCGACGAGTCGCTCAAGCACCACGGGCACACGTACGGATTCTGGGCGCGGGCCATCGGCGATTATTACGTGCATCAGATCCTCCAGCGGGCCGACCACCCGCGGATGCAGGAACTGCACTCGATCGAAGATCCCTACTCCTACCTCGACCGTCTCAAACTGCCGAAGTACATCGTCAACAGCAGCGGCGACCAGTTTTTCTGCCCCGACTCATCCCGCTTCTACTACGACGACCTGCCGGGGGAAAAGCATCTTCGCTATGTTCCCAATACCGATCATGGCGTCGAGAAGAGCCCAGATTCGGTGACCAGCATCGTCGCCTTCTATCAGATGCTGATCTCCGCCAAGCCGCGGCCACGGCCGACCTGGACCTTCGAAAAGACTGGGTCGATCCGTGTCCGCAGCGACGTCCCACCGCAATCGGTGGTCCTCTGGCAGGCACACAACCCCCAAGCCCGCGACTTCCGTCTGTCGACGATCGGCAAGGCCTACAAGCCGACCATCCTCCAGCAGGCCGCCGACCGCAGTTGGGTAGGGAAGCCCACGCCGCAGCAGCAGGGATGGACCGCTGCGTTTGTGGAGATGTCGTACGACTCCGGAGGCCTGTTTCCCTTCAAGGTCTCGACCGCGGTACAGATCTCGCCCGACACGCTCCCCTATGCCGATCTCGACCAGGCCACGCTTCCCTATGAAGCGGATCCGCTCAGGGAAGCGGATCCGCCGGTGAAGAATCCCGCCGCGAAGGCGAAATGATCGGCGGCGGAGTCGATCAACCAGGCAGGTGGAAAAAACCGATCGCCAGGATGACATACACCCCGAGCAAGAGGAATCCTTCAAACCAGTTCGCCTTGCCATCCTCGATGATCTCCCGGGTGATCAGCGTCGCCAGGACGATCGCTACCACCTCGAAGGATGTGAACCTCAAGTCCATCGGCTGACCGAGCAACCGGCCAGCAAACACCAGCAGTGGTGCTACCAGCAGCACCAATTGGATCGTGGAGCCGACGGTGGCGCTGAGCACCAGTGAGGGTTGCCCCTTCCTGGCGAACCGAGCGCTGGCGATGATCTCACCCAGACTCCCGATACCTCCGAGGAGCACGATGCCGCTGAAGGTGTCGGAAAGTCCGAGTTGCTTCGCGGTCGGTACCAGGGCATCGGAGAGAATCTCGCTGACCATCGCCAGTAAGGCAGCCGCTGCCCCCAGCACGGCGAGTTCGTTCCACGACGACCCGGCAGGGTGCGCATCGACAGCGTGCTCCTCGGTCACGAGCCCCATCCCCGCCCCCCCAGAAAACAGCGTCACCACCAGATTCAGACAGTAAATTCCCAGGAGCACCACCGACATCTCCAGCGACAGCCCGCGAGACAACTGCGGCGCTCCGAGGCTGAAGACTGCCGGGACAATGAAACAGAACGCGCAGATCAAAAGCATCGACGCGCTGACTCTCAGCCGCCGTCGGTCGATTGTCTGTTCGCCATGCCGGAGGCCGCCGGCGATCAGCGCCACCCCCAGACTGACCAACAAATTGGCAAGGATGGCGCCGGTCAGCGAGGCTTTCACGACCCGATGGAGTCCGTTGGCCAGTGCCACCCCACCGATGATCAGTTCGGGGAGGTTACTGAGCGTCGAGTTGATCAACCCGCCGGCCACAGACCCACGCTTGGCGGCCAACCGTTCCGTCGCGTCGCCGATCAGTCCCACCAGGGGAATGATTGCCATCAGCGCCGCCGAGAACACGAGGGTTGGGGGGGCCTCCAGCCAGGCAAGCCAAAGCGAGATCGGCACAGAGACCAGCAGCCAGAGTTGCGTCATACCTCACCTCGCCCCCCAGAGAGGATGCGCGATCCCACGCCAAAATAGAAGAAGACAACCATGCCAACGACCGGCACCGATGCGGTGGAGGCATGAGGATTGACGGGGAATGGATATGGGGGCCAGCCATTCCGCGTGGACAGCGGGAATCTACACCAGGAAGTGCGGCAGAGCCGGACTTTTTTCCTGAGCCACAGTCAGAGATGATGCGGCAGGTTCCCAGGGAGCAGGCCAGTCAGGGCATCCAATTCCGCAACACCCCCCTCCGCCAACCGTTCAACCCAGGCCAAAGAGAAGCCGCACTTTTCAAGCGCTGGGCTCCAGGGCTCCATCCTGCCACCACTTCTGCCGGAGTCCGCGATCATGCAGTTGAAACTTCCACTTCGCGTCCTGACAGCGGTCGCCATCGTGCTCGGGAGCGTGGGGTGGTACTTGGCGGCACAACCACCGGGTGGACCGGGAGGTGGACCGCCCGGCAGCCAACCGATGTTTTTCCTTGATCGCTTCGATGCCGATGGCGACGGCCGACTCGACCGCATGGAGCGGGCGCTGGCCAGGGGCGCCGCTCAGGCCGAACGCCCCGCGCATCGGGGCCCAGGTGGACCGGGTGGACCGGGACGATTCGGTGGCAACAGACCTCCGGCCACGCCCGGACCACGGATATCGCCAGACAGCGTCCCACATCACCTCGATGCCGATCTCTACGACACCACGGTGCTGCGGACCCTGTTCATCGATTTCGAGTCGGATGACTGGGAGAAAGAGATGGCCGATTTCTACCACACCGACGTCAAACTCCCCGCCAGGCTCACCGTCGACGGCCGGGTAATCGACGGCATCGGCGTCCACTTCCGTGGCGCAAGCTCCTACTTCACCATTCCCGAGGGGCACAAGCGGTCGCTCAATCTCTCCCTCGACCACACCGATAAGGATGCCAATCTCCACGGCTACCGAACGCTCAATCTCCTCAACAGCAACGGCGACCCGAGCATGATGAGCACCGTGCTTTATTCCCACATCGCCCGCCCACACATCCCCGCGCCAAAAGCCAATTTCGTTCGCGTGGTGATCAACGGCGAGTCTTGGGGGGTGTATGTCAACGTCCAACAGTCGAACAAGGACTTCCTCCGGGAGAACTTTGGCAGTCCGAAGGGGAATCGCTGGAAGGTCAAAGGGAGACCCGGCGGACGTGGCGGCCTGGAATGGTTCGGCGAGGATATCGCGACCTACCGCGGCATCTACGAACTGAAGACCAAAGACACCACCGATGCCTGGAAGGACCTGATGGCACTCTGCCGGATCTTTGAGGACACACCACTGGGAAAACTTGAGGCTGCCGTCGAACCGCACCTCGACATCGACGGCGCGCTGTGGTTCCTAGCGCTGGACAATGCCTTGGTCAACAGCGACGGATACTGGACCAGGGCCAGCGACTACACCCTCTACGAGGATGCCGATAGGATTTTTCACGTCATCCCCCACGACATGAACGAGTGCTTCATCGCCGGAGGACCGGGTGGACCGCCGGGTGGCCCTGGTGGACCGCCGGGCGGACCGGGCGGACCGGGCGGAGGACACGGTGGGGGGGGCCCGGAATTGGATCCGCTCGTCGGGCTCGACGACGGTGGCAAGCCGCTCCGCAGCGGCCTCCTGGGAGTCCCTCACCTTCGCCAGCGGTATCTCGACCACGTCCGGGAGATCGCCCGTGACCAACTCGACTGGGAATCGATTGGCCCGGTGATCGCCCAATGGCGGGCCCTGATCGAGAGTGCCGTGCGGGAGGATAGCCGTAAACTGGCCTCCACCGAGGCTTTCGAGGCCGCCACGTCGCCGGCTGCGGTGGGGGTCACCGTAGGCCGGCCAGTCAGTCTGCGTGGATTTCTGGAGCGGCGGCGGCAATACCTGCTCGACTCTCCAGACGGTCAGCCGCCCGACCTCCGCTAGCTAAACTGCCGGCCCGTGCTGTGCGAGGCGGTCGCGAGTGCGTAGCACTCAAGAAAACCGAAGGTTTTTCAAGTGGAAAAAGGTCAGGGATGACTTTTTCCACGGACAACGAGACGCTTTGCGTCAGCCCGTTGAAGGTACCCTGTCAGGGACCTCGGTACCGCCATCCCCCCCCTGCGCTTTCCAAAGAACCATCCTCCCCTTCTGTGAACATTACACCGATGCCCGACTGGTTCGACGACGCCTTCCCCAGCGATGCGGAACTCCGCTGGGAAAACATTCTCGTCCGGCTCATCAGTGCCCTCGTCCTCGGCGCGGTGGTGGCGACGATCTACCGCACCACGCGGAAGCGCAACGCCGTCGCCGCCAATGACCTGACGCAGACGCTTCTCCTGCTGGCGGTTGTGATCGCGATGATCACGCTGGCGATCGGAGGCAACGTCGCCCGGGCCTTCAGTCTCGTGGGGGCCCTGGCGATCGTCCGCTTCCGCAGCGTCGTCGATGACCCGCGCGACACCGCGTTTGTGATCCTCGCCGTGGCAGTCGGGTTGGCAGTCGGCGCCGGTTTCATCGTCGTCCCCTTGATGGGATTGCCGATCGCGGGCATCGTCGCCTGGGGATTTGCCAGCGATCGGATGCCGTTCCCCGCTCCCCACGGCCCTGGTTGCCGGGTGTCGCTGCGTGCCGAACCCGAGTGCACCCCCGCGGCGCTCGAGGCGCTGCTGGCAGCCCATCTCGACGACTGCCGGCCACGGCGGATCGAGACGGTGAAGAAGGGAACGCTCGTGGAACTGGTCTACTCGGGCCGGCTGAAGCCGGGCAGCGATGGCTACTCGGTGGTCCAGGCACTCCAGGCAGCGCCTGGTGTCGTGGGGGTCGATCTGTTGTTTCCGGATGCACCAGTCTCCTGACCGGCCTCAGGGTTGCCGGTACGGCAGCCCCGCACGGAACAGGTCGCGGTGGCCGCGGATCTCCTCGGCAAGCGCCGGCTCCCC
>QWOP01000084.1 GCA_003669605.1 Planctomycetota bacterium | reverse complement strand
CGTCTACTCGATGATGTACCAACCCTTCACGCTCACCGGCATGATCGGGTCGTGGAAGCCAGACGACAGGCTCACCATCTCCGCCGGCATCCACGATGGCTGGAACAACTTCAGCGACCCGATGCCCCTTCAGGGGCCATGGAACATCGTCAACCGATCGTACCCCGGTGCCGCGACCACGGCCGGTTTCGTCGGAGGCGTGACGCTCAAGAGCGACGATGGCAAGCAGTCGCTCGCCATGGTCACCATCACCGGCAACGAATTATCGCCGCTGGGGCGCGTGCCCACCGACGGCTCGCTCGTCGGCAATCGGACGCTCGTCAGCACGGTGTACATCAATCAACTCACCCCTCAACTGACGTGGGTCAGTCAAGGAGACACCGCCTGGCAGTTCAACTCCGCCCTCCCGGCCGGGAATCTCGGCCAGCAGGCGGGGCTCGCGCAGTGGTATTCCCTCGTCCAGTGGGTGTTCTGGAAATTCGACGACCGCTGGACCGGAGGAGCGCGGCTCGAGTACTTCCGTGACAACAACGGCTATCTTGTCTATCTCCCCTACCGCAACCTGGCCCAGGCCGGCAATCCGGGCTTCTGGTCGGGCGGCTTCGCCGGGAACTTCTGGGATCTCTCCTTCGGTCTCAACTACCGTCCCAACCGCAACTGGACGTTCCGGCCCGAGGTGCGTTACGACTGGTTCACACCCAACAGCGGAGCCAACAAGCCGTTTGGCCGCGGGCTCGGCCAGGGGGTCGGCACTGCGGGGGACCGCCTCGATCAGTTCTACGGCGGGTGTGATGTGGTGTATCAGTTCTGACTCCCTCCGGGCCGCCTCACAAAACGACACCGCCCGCCGGAACCCCGGCGGGCGGTGCATTTGATTGAGATGACTTTTCCCACGGAAAACTAGAACTGCCAGATCGCGTCGCAGCCACCGTAGAGCTGTCCGTACTCGTTGAAGTTCTTGCCGTACGGCAGCGCACCCTTGCCATGATCAGGCGCGTACCAGTCGTACCGCAGTTCCGGCCGAAGGACGACGTTCTTGTTCGGCTTCCAGTTCAGGCCCCAGGTCGCCTGCCAGAAGTTGCCCTGGTAGCCACCGGCGTATGGCCCACCAAAGATCGCGTTGCGGAGCGGGCTGATGACGCGGGAGCCGTTGTTGTCGCGGAACCATTCCAGACGCATGCCGCCGACCACGGTGTCGGAGAAGTTGTAGAACATGTACTGATTGATGCCGTACCACTGCGCGGTGCCGGGTTGCTGGCCGAGCGTTTCCGCGACACCGACGGCATTGAACTGCCAGCCGTTGTCATTCTGGAAGACGTACGTCACTTTGTCGTTGATCTCGTTGACATACACCGTGCTGATAATCGAGCGGTTGCCGATGTTCGCGGCGTTGGCCACCGTATTGAACGACCCGATCTCGTTGCCACTGGAGGTGGTGACCGTCAAAGCCTGCGATCCGTCCTCGCTCTTGGTGGTGATGCCACCGAGGAAGGCCGCGTTGCTGTTGGCGGCGGCGTAGCCGGGGTTGGCGATCCCGAGGATATTGATCGGGTCGCTGTAGTTGTCCCAGCCGTTGGTGATACCGGCATAGACCGTCGTCTGCTCCGTGGCCTTCCAGGTGTCGAGGACGCCGGTGTGTGTGAACGGCTCGCCGTACTGCATCGTGTAGGCGTGCGTGTAGAAGAAGTTACCGATCGCCGGCACGACCTCGTAGCCGATGATCGTGTAAAAGTGACCGGCTTTGACGGCGTGCTCGCCGTAGCCCACCTCTGCGTACAACTGCGGCAGGGCAAGACCGTAATACTTGCTGGAGTTCCAGCTTGGCACGCCGGGCGGGTACTGGTTGAGCAGGTTACCGTCGAGGCCGCGGGCGGTGGTAAAGATGGAATCGCCACCATAGAGGAGGTCGACACGCCCACCCCAGTCGGCCCCACCGTCTTCGAGATCGAGGAGTTTCTCGTTGACGAGGTACAGCTGATTGACCTGTCCCATCCAGTTGCGGTCATTGAAGGTGATCGGGCCGTTGAAGGGTGATCCCCAGTTGTTGCCGCCGATGCCGGCATCGATCCAGCCGTAGGTCTTGAGGCCGCGCTCGCCGAGATACTCTGACTGGAGGTAGCGGTTGGGTTCTTCGGCGACCTCCTCGGCGGCTTCCTGCGGCGGCAGGGCGCGCATCTGGTAGGCGTCCTCTTGGGGGACGTTGGCCATCACCGGGGGGAGACCCCTCGCCTCCTGAGCAGCGGCCCGCGAGGAGAGCAGCAGGCTCGAGGCCACGAGGCTGGCGCTGAGCAGTGGCGGTAACTTATCCCAGTTGAATCGCATGATGTCGTCAACTCCTTATTTGAAAACCAAGTGCTCGGCCGTACCCATACGGTCGGGTGACGGGCTCTTTGGAATCACCCCTGCAACCGGCCCGCCAAGTACCGGAGGAGAAAACGGCAATTCCGTTGCAGACGTATCGACCGAGCGCCGCCGGGAGAACCGGGGCAATCAGGCGCCTCGGTAAGGTCTTCCTAGCCGGCAGACAGCGCGTGAAACTGGAGCGGTTGTGCCGAAAAATCGCCCTTTGCGCAGGCCGCTTTGCTGTCCGGAGAGTTGGCCGGCAGGGCGCAACTCGATCGCCACCCGCGAATCTCCCCACACAGCCAGCCTGGTCAGGCGTCGGGCTGGAAGGCCCCTTCGAGGAGGGCGGCGACGAATCTTTCTGGAGAAAAAGACTCGAGATCGTCGGCCGATTCGCCGAGGCCGACAAACTTCACCGGGAGGCCGAATTGCTCGGTGACCGGGACAATGACGCCGCCGCGAGCCGAGCCGTCGAGTTTGGCCAGCACAATCCCGGTGCAGCCAGCGGCCTCTTTGAATCCCTTGGCTTGGGAAAGGGCGTTTTGCCCTGCTGTGGCATCGATCACCAGCAGCACCTCATGCGGGGCGTCGGGGATCAACTTGCTGACGACACGGCGGATCTTGGAGAGCTCCTGCATCAGGTTCGACTGGGTCTGGAGCCGGCCCGCGGTGTCGATGATGCAGATCTCGGCTGCGGTTTCCAGCGCCCTGGCAACGGCCTTGTGGGCGACGCTGGCCGGATCGCTTCCCTGCGGGCCGCGAACGATCTCGGCACCGAGCCGGTCGGCCCACATCGAAAGCTGTTCGACCGCCGCCGCCCGGAAAGTGTCGCCGGCGCCGAGCACTACCCGCTTCCCATCCCGGGTGAACATTCGTGCCAGTTTGGCGATCGACGTCGTCTTCCCTGAACCGTTGACACCCGTCACGAGGATCACGGTGGGGCCAGTTGCGGCAGTCAGCAGCGTGGCTGTGGTGTTCTGCAAGCGGGCGAGCAGTTGGGTGCGGATCGAATCCAGGACCACGTCGGGATCGACGACCCGGGCCCGCAGACGCTCGCGGACATCGACCACGATCGCCTCCGCCGCCGCCGGGCCCATGTCGGTGCGCACAAGCGCGCCGCGGAGTTCCTCGAGGAAATCCTCGTCGACCAGCCGCCCCTCGCGCTTGAAGAGGTCGCGGACGTCGGTCCTGAGCACCTGCGCTGTCTTCGCCAGGCCGGCCTTGAGCCGATCGAGGAGGCCACGCGGTTTCTCGGCCAGCGGAGGCTGTCCGCTCCGGGCTTCAGGGCCGGGGAGAGGGGGGGCTTGCCTAGCGCCGGCGGCAGGCTCGGGCGGTGCGGGAGGGGGGGACGGCGTCTTGCGGCCGAAGGAAAAAATACCCATGGATCGACTCGTGAAAGGGATGGGCGGCGCGGCCGTTAGGGGGTGGCTGTTCCAGACTTCTCAGCGAGGATTCGGCCGAGGATCCCGGCCACAAATCCCGGCGATGCTTCACCGCCATACCGCTTGGCCAGTTCGATCGCCTCATCCGCAGCCACGGCGCCTGGGGTGTCGGTGTGGAGAATCTCGAAGGTCGCCAGGCGGAGGATCCCCCGATCGGTGGCGGCCATCCGCGCCACCCGCCAGTTCGCCGCCCGGGCATCGAGAAAGGCGTCGAGCTCCGCACGCCGGGAGTCGACGCCGCGCACCAGTTGCAGGGCAAAAGGAACGACGGCCCCGCCATGGAGTCGCCCCCGGATGAACCGCTCCAGATCAGCGGCGGTGGCGTGGGGGTTGAGATCGACTTGGTAGAGCACCTGGAGGGCGATCTCGCGGGCTCGGCTGCGACGGGGATTGCTCATCGGCAGGTTTCTCCACGGCCCGTGGCCAAGTGATCCAGCAGCGAGATCATCTCGATCGCCGCAGCAGCACATTCTGCTCCCTTGTTGGAGGAGTCGTCGCCACCCTCGGGGCCACCCGCCCGGGCGATAGCCTGCGCGATGGAGTGACAGGTGAGGACTCCAAACAGCACCGGGATGCCGCGGGCCCGGGAGGACTGCTCAATCCCCTGGGCCACGGCGGCGGCGATGTGGATGTCGTGCGTTGTCTCCCCCTTGATGATCGCCCCCAAGCAGATCACGGCGGCGTAGTCGCCGGTGGAGGCCAGCCTGTCGGCCACCAGCGGCAATTCGAACGCCCCCGGGACCCAGGCGACATCCAGCCGCGAAGAATCGATACCGGCAGCCACGAGCGTCCGCGCCGCTGCGTCGAGCAGCCTGCCGGTGATCGTCTCGTTGTACCGCGAGACGGCGATGGCCACGCGGGCACCGGCCGGCAACCGCCCTGCCTCACCCCGAAAGAGGCGCCCGGAGGAAAAATGAACCGTTGGTGCCGCGAGGGGCGCTGGTCCCTGTTGCTTCACGATTTCAGCCCCATGAGGAATTCGGCGTTGTTCTTGGTCTTCGCCAGGCGGTTGATGAGCAACTCCATGGCGTCGGCCGGATTCATGTCCCCGAGCACCCTGCGGAGGACGCACACGCGGCGGTATTGCTCCGGGTCCATGAGCATCTCCTCGCGCCGTGTGCCGGAACGGTTGATGTCGATGGCCGGGTAGATCCGCTTGTCGACCAGGCGGCGGTCGAGAACGATCTCCAGGTTCCCGGTTCCCTTGAACTCCTCAAAGATCACCTCGTCCATTTTGCTGCCGGTATCGACCAGTGCCGTAGCGATGATTGTCAGCGATCCCCCCTCCTCCACCTTGCGGGCGCTGCCGAAGAACCGCTTCGGCCGCTGCAAGGCCCCGGAATCGATGCCACCGGAGAGGATCTTGCCGGAGTTGGGCACTTCGGCGTTCCAGGCCCGTGCCAAGCGGGTGATGGAATCGAGGAAGATGACCACGTCGCGGCCATACTCAACGAGCCGCTTCGCCTTCTCGATCACCATCTCCGCCACCTGAATGTGGCGGGCCGCATTCTCGTCGAAGGTGGAACTGATCACCTCGCAGGAAGATCCTTTGACCTGGCGTTCCATGTCGGTGACCTCCTCCGGGCGCTCGTCGATGAGGAGCATGAAGACGTAGGACTCGGGGTGGTTGGCCAGAACCGCCCGGGCCATCTTCTGGAGGAGGATCGTTTTGCCGGCACGGGGCGGGCTGACGATCAGACCACGCTGGCCGAAGCCGATCGGCACGACGAGGTCGACCACCCGCATGGAGATCTCCTCCGGCGTGGTCTCCATGACGAACCGCCGGTCAGGATGGAGCGGTGTGAGGTCGTCGAAGAAGACGCGCGTGGACAGTTTGGCAGGATCCTCGCCGTTGATTGCTTCCACGCGGAGCAGGGCAAAGTACCGCTCGCTCTCCTTGGGGGGGCGGATCTGGCCGGCGACGCTCGTGCCATTGCGGAGACCGAAGCGGCGGATCTGGCTGGGAGAGACGTAGATGTCGTCCGGACAGGAGAGGTAGTGGTAGTCGGGGCTGCGGAGGAAACCGAATCCGTCGGGGAGGATCTCGAGCGTCCCCTCGCCAAACATCAGGCCGTTGAGCTTGACCCGCTCTTTCAGGATCCGGAAGACGAGGTCGTGCTTCTTGACGCCGGTGATGTCACCGATCTGCTCTTCCCGGGCCAGTTCGATCAATTCCTGCATCGACATCTTCTGCAGGGCAGTGATGTGGGTGTCGGTTTTCTTCAACGACTCATAGCGGTCGACGGCGTCCTCTCCCTCCAGACGGACCTCCGCCGCAATTTCTTCGGCGATCGACATCGGTTCCCCGCCGAGATCACCAGTGAGCTCGTCGTGCGAACGGGGATCTGGCGTGGGCATAGGACACCTCGTGGCGACCGGGGGGAGAACCTGGGCGACCGGCTGGAGCGGCTGGTGGAAGAGCGTGGGCGGGGAGACAAACGGCGGATCGACGGCTGCGGCACCGCAGCGGCTCGAGGACATCCCCGAGGCGATCCTCAAGGCCGTACCAAAAGGGAAAGGCAAGGGAAAAAGGAACGGGGGAACGGATGAGACTTGAGGCGGGAGGGGGCCAAAGGCAACCGATGGAGCCGCAGTTGCTCAGGACGATCGGCCACGGCCCCCCGGAATAGGCATGCAGCGGTTCGGCCGGCCCATCCACCGCTCAAGTGCGGAGGCTGTGCCAGATCCGATCCACCTGATGAAGAGTATATGCCAACGCCCCTGAGGTATCCACGGTGCGGGTTTTTCGCTCCGGGATGGCGTGGGGGAGTGATCGCGCCCAGGCCGCTTCGCGGGCGGCGATCTGTCCGGGGGAAAACCGGGCCCCGATCCGCCCCCTCCGCACCCCGTCGTCGCACTGGATGACGACGACGAGATCGCAGACATCGACCCAGCCTGCTTGCACCAGCAACGGGACATCGAGCACGACCACCTCTCCGCCCGCAAGCGGGTCGCTCGGAGTCCCCTCTGTGGCCCGGCAGGAATCGAGGATTGCGGTTATCCGCTGGTGAACGCGGGGGTGAACGATCGCCTCCAGGTCCCGCAGCGCAAAAGCATGTGCCGGGGTTGCCCCAAACACCTGCTCGGCGAGCCCCCGACGATCGATGCTGCCGTCGGCAGCAATCACACCGCTGCCGAACCGCTCGATGACAAGCGCCTTGGCTTGGGGGTCGAGAAGGACCTCGTGGGCGATCCGATCGGCGTCGACGACCCGCGCGCCAAGTTCGGCGAAGCGGGCGGCGACCGTCGACTTCCCGCCACCGATCCTCCCCACCAGCCCGATGACGATCATCCCGATTCTCCTACGCTGCGTTCCCAAATCTCCACCCACGGCTCAGCCTCACCCCTTCTCGCACTCCGCCCAGGTGGCGCCTTCGTGGACCGTCACCTCCAGTGGCACATCGAGCGTCATCGCCCCGATCATCTCCTCGGGGAGCAACTGTGTCACCGCTGCCACCTCCGCCAGAGGAGTCTCGAGGAGAAGTTCGTCGTGGATCTGGAGGACGATCTCCGCTGCCAATCCGTCCGCAGACAGGCGGCGACGGACGCGGAGCATCGCTATTTTTATAAGATCGGCGGCCGAACCCTGGACGACGGTGTTGATCGCCGTCCGTTCGGGCAGGGTGAGATTGAAGACGCCGGCGGCGGTTCTCCGGTTGGCACGGCTGCGGATCTTCGAGCGATCGTCACCGATCGTCCGTCGACGCCCGCGGATGGTGGTCACGTAGCCGTCGCGTGCACAGGCGTCGAGGCAGTCGTCCATGAAGGACTCTGCCCCAGCGAAGGTGCGGAAGTAGGCGGCGATGAATTCCGCGGCGTCGGACTGCGGGATCCCCAGTGCCTTCGCCAGCCCGAAGGCACTCTGCCCGTACAGAATGCCGAAGTTGACCGCCTTGGCCGCCCGGCGCATGGCGGTAGTGACCCCCCCCGCAGCGACGCCAAAGACCGCCGCCGCGGTGCTCTCGTGGATATCCTCGCCCGCGGCGAAGGCCCGCCGCATCGCCGCGTCACCCGAAAGATGGGCGAGGATCCGCAACTCGATCTGGGAATAGTCGGCCGCTACAAAGCGGTTACCGGCTCGCCGGGGGAGGAAAGCCGCCCGGATCTGCTGTCCTTCGTCGGTGCGGATGGGGATGTTCTGGAGATTGGGATCGCTTGACGAGAGCCGTCCGGTAGCGGCGACGGTCTGATTGAGCGTCGTGTGGATACACCCCGTCGACGTCTCGACCAGCAGCGGCAGAGCGTCGACGTACGTACTTTTCAGTTTGGCAAACTTGCGGTGCTCGAGAAGCATCTGCGGCAGTGGATGGCGCGGGGCGAGTTCCTCGAGAACCTCCGCGTCGGTGCTTGGGCCGGTCTTGGTGCGTTTCACGACCGGCAGGCCGAGTTCGTCGAACAGCACCACCCGGAGTTGAATCGGCGAGGCGATGGCAAAGGGATGCCCGGCGAGCGCGTGAATCTCCCGCTCCAGTTCCCCGAGCCGCTCGGTGTACCTCTCGGAGAGTCGCCGGAGCACTGGAGGGTCGATCCGCATCCCGTGAAACTCCATCTGCGACAGCAGGGAAGCGAGCGGGATTTCGACCTCATCGAACAGCGTCCGCAGACCGTTTTCGTCGAGGCGGGCGGCAAGGCGGGGAACGAGGCTTCCGATCAGCCGGCAGGCGGCGATGGCGTCGGCTCCATCGGCGGGGGTCTCCAGACGCTCTTGGCGGACATCTGGTTGGAGCGTGTCGAGTTCGTCCGTGGTCGCGACCGCGCTGGTTCCAGCGAGTGCTCCGAGCGAATGATTCCGCTGGCCGGCGTCGAGGAGATACCCGGCGAGGAGGGTGTCGAATGCCCCTCCCGCAAAATCGATCCCGGCGACGCGAAGCGCCAATTGCTGCCGCTTGAGATCGTGGGCCTGCTTGGCGAGGCCCGGATCGGCAAGCAGGCCCGCCAGCGCAGCGCCCCCAGCCCCGTCTCCGCAGAGAAGTTTCGCCGGAATCCAGGCCGCATGTTCCGCCGAAACAATTCCCAGTCCCAGCGGCGGCGTGATCCGCGTCGCTCCCGACGGCAGGGCCACAGCCAAGTTGATCAGCCCCTCGCGCTGCAGGGCCTGCACCAGATGGAGGAGAGCCGCATCGTCGGCCGGTGTTTCGTAGTCGGGAGACGCCTCAGCGGCGGGGGGATCATTCTCGTTACCGAAGAGGCTCCCCTGCCGGTCGGGCGGCTTTACTCCCTTGAGCGGAGACTTTTTCGCTGGGGGTTTGGCAGTCGGAGGCGCCGCTTGCCTGGCGGTCTTCACCAGGCTCTGGAAGCCGAGCCCCTGGAGAAAGGCCGCCAGGATTTCCCCGTCGGGACGGTGGAGCTTGGCGGCTTCCCAAGGGATATCGATGGGCACGTTGCCATCGAGGCGGATCAGTTCGCGGGCGGCACGCGCCGTGGCGGCGTGGGTGCGGAGATTGTCCTGTTTCTTGGCCCCCTTCACCTCGCCGGTCCGGGCGAGCAGCGTCTCGAGATCGCCGAACTGCTGGAGGAGTTCGGTGGCTGACTTCGGCCCGATCGATGGCACACCGGGGACGTTGTCGGCAGAGTCGCCAACGAGCGACAGCCAGTCAACGACCTGATCGGGCCTCACCCCCCAGTCGGCGAAGAGTTCATCGGCCGTCATCATCGAGTTGCTGCGGAGGTTGAGCAGTTTCACTCGGTCGGAGATCAGTTGCCGAGCATCCTTGTCGGAGGTGGCCAGGGTCAGACTTCCCCCGGCAGCGCTCACTGCGGCGGCCAGCGTGGCGAGGATGTCGTCGGCTTCATAGCCGACAAGTTCCAGGCAGGGAATCCCCATCGTGGCGCAGAGTTGGCGGATCAACGGGATCTGTGGCACCAGGTCGACCGGCATCTCGGCCCGCGTCCCCTTGTAGGCCGGGTGCATCGCATGCCGGAACGTCGGGCCAGGCGCGTCCATGGCGCACAAGAGATAGTCGGGCTTGCGCTTCTCGAGAATCGCCAGCAGATCCTTGGCGAATCCGTACACGGCCTGCACCGGCGTGCCGCTGGGGCTCGACATCTCCGGGAGGGCGTGGAAGAGTTGGTAGACGCGCGACAGCGTGTCGATCACCCACACCGTTTTGCCCGTCAAGTCGGGAGCGTTGGAGCGGACGTCGGAGGGCGGGATGAGAGGCGGCATGGCGACCTATGGGCGCAAGGAAGCACGAGACATGGGTGAGCATACACACTGGCGCCCGCCGACCGTGTGGCCCGGGCGGATCGAGCCCATTCCCTCTGGCAGGTTGTGAAAACACTGCTGAAACGACCGCCGGAAGGGTCGGGCCGCACAAGTCACGGTGCCGCATCGCCGCCCCGCAGCGACTCGGCCTGGTGGAGGACGCTCCCCACGATCCGCTCCTCGATGTCGTCACGGAACGGCCCCGGGAGCGACTGGTAAATCACCGCCTCGGTCCCCTCGTAGCCCCCCTCCGCCAGCACGCGGCGGGTGGGGACGTAGGCATGGACGAGGTTCGAGTAACCCGCCACCCACACCTGCCGTCCATCCTGGGCGAGCTCTTCCTTCAGCCGGATGGAGTACGCGACCATCGGTTCCCCGCCGAGGGCCACGAGCGTGAGCGTGTCTCCGAATGCCACCACCTGCACTGGAAGCGGATAGTCAGGAGGCTGGTCGCCGGGGTGCGGCCACGATTCGAGCACGAAGCGGGCGTGGCGCGCCACGAAGCCGTTGGGCGAATCGGCCCTCGATTCGAGTTCGGCCCGCGGCGGCAGTTCCGCAAAGGGGAGCGGGCAGACCTCGAGGCTGACCGCCAGACGCGGTGCGAGCCAGACGGGAGCCTCCGCCAGCCCCCTCTCCACCGCCGCGGCGAGGGCTTTTCCATTGGCGACCGCATCGTCATCGTTGCGACGGGGGGACGGGTCCTGGTCGCCACCGCAGCCCATGAGAAACAACGCCACGGCCTCGGGGTGATCGGCCTCAAGCTTCTCCAGCGCAAAGCCGGCGTAGTCGCCGTTGAGCATTCTGCTCGGACCAAGGGCCGTGTTGTGGCAGGCGTAGCCGAAGACGACTGCCAGCAACTTCCCCTCGGCCGACATGATCCGCAGTACCGGCACATCATGGTCCACCTCCCCGTCGGGATTGGGCGCCAGACGCACTCCCTCGGGCGTCGGCAGCCGGCGGTTCATGGCGACGTCGCAGCGGGCAGCGCTGTGCCCCAGGGTGACGGGCGCCTGGTTCGCCAGCGCCACAGCGATCACCGCATTGATCCGCTCGACAAGGAACTCGACATAGGCCTCGGCGCGTCGGCCCCAGACGGGGTCGATCCCCCAGTCAGCGATCGTTTTGCTCGACACCATCGGCCCGCCGTGGGTGTGGGAAACGTTCACGAGTAGTTCCGTTGGATCAAGCCCGTGGCTCTTGGCCGCCATGGCTGTGATCCGATCGCGCAGCGACTGCGGGATCTCGATGAGGTCGAGAGTGACGACGACGAGACGGTTGCTCCGCGCGTCGGCAAGCACCAGGCCCCGGGCATGAAGATCGCACAGCACACCATCGGACGGCCCGCTCCGCGCTGCGTACCCCGCCATCCACACCGGCTCTGTCGGCGTGATCGACACCTTCGCCACACCAGCCATCCACTGCTCCGGCTCTGCGCCCCATGTGCCCGTTGACAGAAGCGTGAGGGCGACCATCGCAAAGAAGACGTGGCATGGGAGAGCAGGCATCGTCGATCCCCTTCAGTAGTTGCGAAAATGCGCCGCGTCTGCCAACTCTGTCCGACGACCATCCAGCACCAGTTCAGGAAATTGTCGATGACGAACGGGCGCCGGTCGAGCCCCAAACCCTGCACCCGATGTGGCGCCCGCCTTGATCCTGCTGATCGGCCGATCCCCGTCCCGGACGCCGGGGAGACGTTGAATGAATCTGCTGGGGCCCCAGGCTGGTGTGATCACGGTATGATAGATGCCATGGGGAACCTCGCTCGATTCCACGCAGCCGTCAGGATTGCGTCACTCGCCGCCGCTGTTGTCCTCTGCCCAACCACCGGCAGAGTCGCTCGCGCCGCAGACTTCGAATCTGGCGCTGGTGACATCGTTCTACGGCGGTGTCTGGAGTGCCACGGTTCGGCCGATCCCTCGGGAGGACTCGATCTCTCCCGGGCCGATGGTCTCTGGGCCGGTGGCGATTCCGGGGCGGTCGTCACGCCGGGGGATCCCACCACGAGTCTGATCATGGCCCGGGTGATCGCCGGCGAAATGCCACCGCCGAAGGACGGAGTTCCCCAGCCGCTCCCCGACGGCGAGAGGGGGGCGCTTCGCGATTGGATTGCGGCCGGCGCCGCCTGGCCGGAGGGACGAGTCCTCGACGCGCTGGAGCGGACGACGGCAACGCGCGGAGGACGCGACTGGTGGGCGTTTGAGCCGCTTGGCGACGGCCCACCGCCGATGGTGACCGGCGTCAGCCATCCGATCGATGCCTTCGTCCGCGATCGACTCGCGCGGGAAGGGATTGCTCCGGCTCCCGAGGCCGAGCGGCGCACGCTCCTGCGGCGACTCTCTTTTGATCTTGTCGGCCTTCCGGCCACGGCCGAAGAGCTCGATGCCTTTGTCGCCGATTCCGCCCCGGACGCCTATGAAAAGCAAGTCGATCGGCTCATCGCCTCACCCCACTTCGGTGAGCGGCAAGCGCGGCACTGGCTCGACGTCGCCCGGTTTGCCGAGACCAACGGCTACGAGCGCGACGCCGAGAAGCCACACGCCTGGCGGTACCGCGACTGGGTTGTGAAGGCCTTCAACAACGACCTCCCCTTCGACCGCTTTGTGCTCGAACAGCTCGCCGGCGACGAACTCCCTGACCGCACCGAGGAGACGGTCGTGGCCACCGGCTTTCTCCGCCTCGGCACTTGGGACGACGAGCCGAACGACGCTGAGGATTATCAATATGACCGGCTCGAAGACCTCGTGAATGTCACCAGCACGGCCTTTCTGGGGCTGACGGTGAAGTGTGCCCGCTGCCACGACCACAAGTTTGATTCGATCACCCAGGCCGATTACTACCGTGTGGCCGCTGCCTTCTGGCCCGGTCCGGTGCACAACGGCCGCGCCAAGGCCTTCGGTGGCCCGTCGGCGGAGCAGATCGGCTTCGACGTCCTCGGCTGGACCGATCTCGGCAACGAGGCACCGCCGCTCCACGCACTCAAGAAAGGGGATCGGCATCGGCCATTGGCGGAGGTCAAGGCGGCAAGCCCGTCGTTCGTCGCAGGACTCGCCGGCGATTTTCCACCGCCGCCAGCCGACTCCCGCACCACGCTCCGCCGCACCCATCTGGCCCGCTGGATCACAAACCCCAAAAACCCGCTCACTCCGCGGGTGATCGTCAACCGCCTCTGGCAGCATCACTTTGGCCAGGGACTGTGCAGAAACCCCGACAACGTCGGCTTCAATGGGCCGCGGCCGGAGTACCGCCAGCTGCTCGATTGGCTCGCCGCTGATCTCGTGGCGGGTGGCTGGAAACTCAAAAGCCTCCATCGGCTGATCGTGACCAGCGCCACCTACCGGCAGGCGTCGGTGCATCCTGACTTGGAGGCTCTCGCCGATCGCGACCCAGCCAACACGCTCCTGTGGCGGGCCGACCGCCGCCGGCTTGACGCCGAGAGCCTCCGCGACGCGATCCTCGCCGTGGCCGGTGAACTCGACACGCGTCTGGGTGGCCCGAGTTTCAAGGCACCGATCGATGGCGAGGCCCTCGAAGGGCTGTCGATGAAGGGGGGAGCGTATCAGCCCTCGCCAGCAGAGGAGTGCCGCCGCCGTAGCCTCTATATGTTTACCAAGCGTGGCTTGATCGTGCCGCTGATGACGACCTTCGACATGTGTGACACGACGGTGCCGACGGGAAAGCGGGATGTGTCGGTGGTGGCCCTCCAGGCGCTTTCACTGCTCAACAACGGCTGGGTGCGTGGGGAGGCCGATGCCTGTGCAGGGCGGGTGCTGGCGGCGGCGATCGATCCTGCGGCCCGTGCCGACGAGGCCTGGCGGCGCGTCCTCGGCCGGCTGCCGACAGAGCCCGAGAAGGCGGCGACAATCAACCATGTGATGGCGCAGATGGCCGGTGCCCCGACGCGTGAACGCCTCGCCTGGGCATCGCTGTGTCAAGTCCTTTTCAACACCAACGAATTCATCTCGGTCGACTGAACTGCCGAGAGGGGCAACCATCCCGATGCCATCCCACCGAGTTGTTCGCGGATCAGGATTCCCCTGCGGCCTGTCGCGCCGCGAGGCGATTTGGGAGATGGGAGCCGGGTTCTCGGGGCTGGCGCTTACGGCGCTCTTAGAGCAGGACGGTTTCTTCGGCCGCCATGCCGGGGCTGCGGCACCGTCTGCCAATCCCCTTGCGCCTCACGCTCCCCACCGAGCCGTTCCGGCCAAGAGCGTGATCTTCCTCCTCATGAACGGGGCCCCGAGCCACATCGACACCTTCGATCCGAAGCCAACGCTTGAAAAATATGCGGGGCAGTCGATCCCCGCAGAGATGAAATTCATCAATTCCGGCGGCCGGGCTTTGGGAATGCTGACCCCCGCCTGCCGGCCGTTCAAAGCGTGCGGCCAGAGCGGGATTCCGATCTCCGACTTCTTTCCGAAAATGCGCGCGCATGCCGACAAGATGGCGGTGATCCGCTCCTGCCATACCGACACCCATGCCCATGGCTCGGCGCTGGTGCAGATGAACACCGGCAAGCCGCTCATCGGCCGGCCGTCGCTGGGGAGCTGGGTGGTGTATGGCCTGGGCACCGAAAACCAGGACATGCCCGGCTACGTCGTCCTCCTCGACAAGCGGGGCGGGCCGATTGGTGGCCAGCCGAACTGGTCGAGCGGCTTCATGCCGGCGAGTTTCCAGGGAACGCTTTTTCGGCCGGTTGGGAATCCGATTCTGGATCTGGCCGTGCCCAGCGAACTCGGTCGCGATGGGCAGCGCCGGCAGCTCGATCTCCTCGCAGCCCTCAACGACGAACACATGCAAAGCCGTCCCGGTGGCTCGGAGTTGGCCGCGCGCGCTGCGAGCTACGAACTCGCCTACCGGATGCAGGCGGAGGCTCCTGCGGCGGTCGATCTCGGCGCGGAGACGGCCGCCACACTTGCAGCCTACGGCGTTGACCAGGAGCCGACGGCGGAGTTCGGCCGCAACTGCCTCATCGCCCGGCGGTTGGTGGAGCGCGGCGTGCGGTTTGTGCAGCTCTATTCGGGTGGCGGCCATCTCGAGGAGACCTGGGACGCGCACGAGTCGGTGGAGAAAAACCATGGCCGGCATGCCGGCGAGACCGACCAGCCGATCGCGGCCCTCTTAACCGACCTCGAACAGCGCGGCCTCCTCGACTCGACGCTCGTCGTCTGGGGAGGTGAGTTTGGGCGGATGCCCTTCAGCGAAGGCCCTGGAAAACCGGGGCGCAACCACAATCCTTACGGCTTCTCGATGTGGATGGCCGGTGGCGGCGTGAAGGGGGGCACAATCTACGGCGCCACCGACGAGCTCGGCTTTGCCGCGGTGGAAAATCGCGTCCATGTCCACGACCTGCACGCCACGATCCTGGCGATCCTGGGCCTCGACCACACCCGCCTCACCTATTTTCATCAGGGGCGTGATGACCGGCTCACCGACGTCTATGGCCGGGTGATCAGCGAGATCATGGCGTAGCGGGGCGATACAGCAACACCTTTTCTGCCGGCAAACAGGTCGTCATCCCTGGGAGGAAGTGAGGCGCCTCGTGCTGCCGGTCGTTGCTCACCCCACAGATTCTCTCTCTGGAAGGAGTGCCGTTGAAGGGGGGCAGGCCGATCGGTTGACCAGCTTCAACTCAGCAAGGAACATATACGGGCGTCCACGTGGTTCGGCGATGAGGAGAAGTGAACGCTAAAGCGATTGGCGAGTTGGTTTGCCGCCATCCTTTCCAGCCCTTTGCGAACCATCTCTCCAACGGCGAGGTCCACGAAGTGCGTCACCCGGAGTGCATCATGTTTGGCGGCGGCAAGGTCGTCATTTACGACGCCGGAGGTGATTGCTTCAAGTTCTGCGCCCTGATCCACGTCAACAGCGTGCAGTTCCTGCAGGCTGCCTGAGAGCAGGCTGTGGATACACTGCCTGCGCGCGGTACCAGGCGCTCGCTTCCATAGGCCTTTTGGAGCGACTGTTGAATCGCTTTTTGGACTGCGATATCGGCAGTGATCCGCATCAGTCGCCACTGGGCGGATCGTATTCGAAATCTTTCCACTTCATGGCGCGGCGGAACGGTTCGATCCGCAGGATCACCTCACCGTTTTGAAAGAGGCGGACCGTGCCATTGGTCTCGCTGACGGCCACGGCGACGCTCCGCGTCCTCCGGGTAATCGCGGCAGCGGCCCAGTGGCGGGCCCCGAGCCCCTTGGCGACCGACACGTTCTCCGCCGAGGCGTCGATGTAGCGGGCGGCCGCCTCCACGGTGCCGTCGGGGCCGACGACGAAAGCGCCGTCGAGTTGAGCGATCTCCTTGAGCCCCTCGCGGACGCGCGGGTCGGCGAGGTTCCGCTCGGCGCGGGAGTAGCCGCGAACGGGATCAAATCCGGTGGCATGGCTGGAGGTCATCACCTTGCGGGTGTCGCCGACAACAAACAGCGTCCCCACCGGCTTCCCTTCGCGCCCCTCACGGCCGATCTCGACGGCGAGGTCGACCACCTGCTTGAGCGTCTCCAGCGGCACCTTTGTTTCGAGATTCCGCAGGTCGCGGCTGGTGAGTTGACCGAGATGCTCTTCGAGCCGCAGGACGCTCACCGAGTCGATCGTGCCTGCCTCGAAGCCAGAGTAGATCGCCACCACCTGGGCCTCGGGAGCGATCAACTCCGCCGCCACGCACTCCAAGAGTGCCTGGGCGAGCCGTTCGTGGACCGGGAGACCGGCGACATCGAGGAGCACCCTCCGCAGGCCCCAGTCCTCGCACCCGGCGAGGTGGTTCTTCTCGTCGGCGGCAACCAGGAGAGGCTGCCCGGCACCGACGAGCGATCGGACGCGGTCCCAGTCGAGGCGCTGATCGACTAAGAGGAGAATGGCATCGGCGGCCGAAGAACTAAAGAGGCGCGCGGCCGCCTCGAGAAGGTGCTCCAACTGCGGTGAGATGTCGGCCGGGCTCATTCGTCGGCTCCACGGAAGCGGATCCGTGTCACCACGAACCGCCCCGCAAGCCTACGGAGCCCGGCCCGTCGGTTCAAGAAAGACCTGGACGGAATCCCCACCCCGCCTCTCTCAGCGGAGGAGACCGGACGGGGGCAGCGACTCCCCCTGGGGACGGTGGGCAGTGCGGGCAGCACCGTCGGCAGCAGCTTTCATCGGCCCCTGGAAGGCGGCAATCCCCCCGGGCAGCACCCGCCCCCAGACCCGTTCCTGATAGATCGTCAGGGCGTGGAGGGCGTGGCCGAGCGGGCCGAGTTTCCATTCCCGTGACGGCTCGCGGAGGAGGGATGTGGAGAGGAATTCCACCGCCGACACGACCCGCGACTGGTAGAGCTGCTCCTGGTCGAGCGATCCGACGAGCCATTCGAGAATGTGGCCGGTGGTCTGCACCTTGCGATCAATATCGTCTTCGCGGTCCGCCGGATATTTGAACCACTCGGTGCTGAAACTGCCGTCCGGGTTCTGCAGTTTTGACAGTGCAAACCGCTGGTAGTCGCGGACGAAGTGGTCGGCGCGGGCGTAGTGGCCGTCGAGGGATCTGTTCGCCTTGAGCCGCCGTTGGCAGGCGTATGACAAGCCAAAAAGCCGGTGGGTGCCGCCGCAGGGGGCTCCGCGGATCGGCTGCTCGATTTCCTCGGCCACCAACCGCTCCAGCGACCACGTCTTGCCGTCGCGGCCGATCCACTCGGCATCACTGGGGAGGTAGTGGGCCAACCCGATGAGCGCGAAAGTCAGTTCTGTCCCCGACTCGCAGGCGAGTTTCTCCTCCTCCACCAGATCAGCGACCGTGAAGGCGTGGGATTCAACCTGGATCGGTGAGTTGAGGGCCACGCGGCTCTGGGCAAGGATCGCCAGATACTGGGCTTGATGTCCCTGCACTCCCACTCCCCGCATAGCCACCAGACGGTCGCCATCGGCGGCCAGCATCACCTGTCCCTTGCAGCGACCGCCGGAATTCATCCAGCCGATGGAGTTGATCGGATCACCGGCCGGGCCACCGACGCGGACTCTCGACGGGATGCCGAAGGCGATGAAGCCGTGCATCACTTCCCAGGGAGTGTTCTGGGCGGTGTTGAGCGGACGGCGCTGGTAGGCGGTGAGGGTCTGGCTGATTCGGGTCTTGAGCCGGCCGAAGCGGCTGTTGACCGGGGGCCTGGGTGCCGTGCCCTCTGCGGCACTTCCGCGGGAAGGCGTTTCGGCGATTGTCGACGTCGGGAGTTCTGGTTCGGCCGGGTCACCGACGGTGACGTCGTCGTCATCGGGGGTGATCCGCCTGGCGGTGTCCTGGACCAACTGCTTGACGTCGCCGATCGTGGGAAGGGCGGCGACCACCTTGGCGGATGGCATCATGGCGATGCGAGAGGCGGCCGGCGGCTGTGGCAGCCTGGTGGCTGTCTTCTCCAGCCGCTCGATCTCCTCCGGCCGCGGTGGCGTCGGCGCGGGGATGAACTCTTGCGGTTCTGTCTGTTTCGGTTTGCCACCGAAGGCGTCGAAGATCCGCCGCCGCATCCCGTTTGATTTCCCCCCAGCCTGCGCGGCGATCGTCGATGTCTCGCGGGAGGGAAGGACGAGCCCACCCGCAAGCAGCAACGCGCTCAAGCATCCCAGGAGCACGGGAACCCGCAGCCGGCGTACGGCTGGGGGGAGGCGACGTTGGCGGTCGGCCTGCAGATTCGGGTCGATACGGTACTGGGTCATGCGGGGGAATGACACAAGACTGTTGCAGGTCGGAGGTTGTGATGCGGTTGAGAGACCTATCGTCCGATTCCGCACCGCGATCGTTGGCCGTGCCGGCCGACACGGGAGGGTTGGGGCAGATTGCCCGCGAGGCACAACGTGTCCGGCTTTCCAAGCCGGCACCGGCGGCACGACGTGTGCCGGCGAGCCCGGCAATCCGCGGAAGCAGCAGAATAATTGCCGGCTGGGGAAGAACTGCGGCGCAGACGTTCCAGACTGCCCCCGTCGGAGCCGGTCGCGTCTGCCTGGAGTGCCGAGAGCCCCCTGTGCGACCGGACAACGCAAACCTCCTCAGGCAAACCTCCTCGAGAAGGAGCGGCACTCCGAACCTGCGGCGCTGCCCAGAAAAGGAGACCGCGGCCGGCGATCAGAACAGTTTGCGGAACTGTTCGGCGATCGACCATTCATTCCGGTCGGCTCCCGGATCGGCCGCCCACGCCCGCCAGGCGTTGACGTCGTTGCCCAGGTCGCGTCCGCTGACCTGCTTGAGGGCCGCTACCGCCCGGTACTGCACGGCCGGATCGGGGTCCTCGAGGGCCCGGGCAAGTACCGGGATCGCCTCCTTGTCCTTCAGTTTGCCAAGCATCCGCACGGCACGCAGACGGACGTCGAGTTCCGCATCGGTCTGGTAACGCTGGGCGAGCAGTTGCACAGCCTCGGCGCCGCCACGCTCTCCCCACACCTCGCAGGCAATCGTGCGGACCCGCTCGTCAGGATCCTGCAGGGCGCCCTTACAGACCGCGACAGCGGCGGGAGTGTCGAATGTCGCGGCGGTGTTCACCAAGTCGCAGCGGACCCGCGGATCGTGTTCCTCAAGCACCTGACGCATCAATTCGCGCGTGAAGGCCACCTGTTCGGTTCCCGACCCCGCCTTGGCCTTCTTGGCCTGAGCGTGAATCGATTCCATCCGCTGGTTGGCCGTGGCGCCGTACTGTTCGGCCAGCCGAGCCTCCTTCTCCCGGTTGCGCCACGGGCGCCAACCGGCGCATCCGGACGCGGGGAGAACCACGGCGCAGGCCATCACCACCGCCACGACGGGGCGCAGAAACAGCGAGCGGGGGGGCTGGGCTGGGAGTGCGGCCATGGTGGGCCTAAAGCGGTGGGGTTCGATCTGATCAGGGGCTGCTGCCAAAGCCCGTCTGCCGGGCTGCGGGCGGGACGGTACCGGCTGCGGTAGCGTGCTGCCAAGAGCAAATGCCTCGGAGGATGGGCTCTTTGCCCTTCCTTCAGCCGCGGGAACGTGGTCGCATGGTGGAGTTCCCGGAGTTTCTCGCCGCATGCGCCCTTTCCCCGCACTTTCCCCTGTCGCCCCCCCCGGCAGACTGCTGCTGCCCACGGGCCTGGAGTTGCCCGATCCCCGGCCACGGTGCCGCGGCCAGGCTGGCTGGGGAGGGTTTCCCCGACTTCTGCTCCTGCTGCTTTTTGGGCTGGCTACCGCGCCGGGGCGGAGCGACGAGAAGCCGGCAGCGGCCGCTGATAAAAATCATCGCGCGCCTCCGGCGCCGACGCAGCGGGTGGCGGTGGTCGTCAGGGATGAAGGGGATGAAGGAAAAGAGAGGGAGTTGGAGGGGACGATTGTTGTCGAGGCCGAGGATGGCGGCATGCTCCTGGAATTTGCCGACCAGCGTCTGGAGTTGGTGCAGCCCTCCGGCCTCCTCTCCCGCGTGCCCCTTGACGGCGCCCCTCCGCAGGCCACCTCGCGCGAACTGGGGAAGCGGATCCTCACCGAACTCCCCGACGGCTTCGAACTCCTTGTCACCCGGCACTATGTGATCTGCTTCGACACCTCGCGGGCGTACGCCCAGTGGTGTGGCGCCCTGTTTGAAAAACTCCACGACGCCTTCGCCAATTATTGGGGCAAGGCTGGTGTCGTCATCGAGCCGCCACAGAAACCGTTGATCGTCGTCATCTTCGCCGACCGTCAACGGTACGAGACATTCGCTGCCCGCGACTTAGGGGCGGCGGCCGATCGTGTGGTGGGCTACTACAACCTCCTCACCAATCGGGTGACGACGTTCGACATCACCGGCAGCGACGCTGTCGCCCGCCGCCCCGCGACGTCGCCAGGAAGAGCCGGCCTGGAGATTCTCGCCAGCCCCGAAGCGGCAGGACTGATATCAACGCTCGTCCACGAAGCGAGCCACCAGATGGCGTTCAACTGCGGCATGCATCGCCGGTTGGCGCCGGTGCCGGTGTGGCTCAGCGAGGGGGTGGCGACGTTCTTCGAGACTCCCGATCCAGGGGGCCGCGGGTGGCGGGGGATCGGCGGGGTAAACCGACCGCGGCTGGAGAAATTCCTCTCCACATACCGGCCTGGTGTCCTCGAGGCGATCGTCATCGACGACACCCCTTTCCGTGAAGCCGACAGTGCGATCGATGCCTACGCCCGGGCTTGGGCACTGACGGCCTTTCTGGCGCAGACCCGCAAGGCCGACCTCGTCCGCTACCTGCATTCGATCGCCGCCAAGGACCCGCTCGGCGACGATGGCCCGGAGACGCGGCGGGAGGATTTCGTGGCTGCATTCGGCGTGGAACCGAGGGAGTTGGAGGAACCGCTCCTCAAGTTCCTCGCCCGCTGGAAATGAACGGCGGCCGTCGCTGCCGGCACCGCCCCGACGGGGTGATCCTGTTACAGTACCGGCCGCCGGGGAAATGCCCCGCAAGACGGTGTGCCAAGAGTCACCATCAGATCGATTCCACTGCAAATCCTCCCCTGCCCTTCCGGAGTCCATCGCATGACTACGCCCTTCCGCGTCCCTGCGCTCTCTCGCCGCTCCGTGCTGGCCGCCACGGCGCTCACTCCGGCTGCCAGCCTCTGTGCTGCTGTCGATGCGGGGGGAGTTTTCCCGAGCGGTCTATTTCGGGGGGACGACCGGATCCGCGTGGGGATCATCGGTTGCGGCGGGCGGGGAACCGGTGCGGCGATCCAGGCGGCGTGCGCTGATCGGGGCGTCCGCGTCGTGGCACTGGCCGATCTGTTCGCCGACCAGATCGCCTCCAGTTCTGGCGTCCTTGAAGGGGCCATTGGCCAGCAGTTCGAATGCCCGAACGAGCGCCGTTTTGTCGGCGCAGCGGCCCATCGTGACCTGCTCGCCTGCGACGTCGACGTTGTGATCCTGGCAGCACCGCCAGCCACTCGCCCCGCGCACCTGGCCGCCGCGGTGAACCGTGGTGTCCACATGTGGTGCGAGACCCCGGCCGCGATCGATGACGCTGGCTTGGAGGTGGCGACGGCGGCCTTGGCCGAAGCCCGTCAACGTTCACTCATCGTGGCATCCGCTCTGTGCAGCCGCTGGGATGCTCCCACCATGGAAACCATCCGCCGGATCCATGACGGTGCCATCGGCCGGGTGCTCTCGGTGGCGGTGCATCACGATGGCGGTCTCCCCTGGTGGAAGCCGGCGGCTCCTGGCACTCCAGCCGGGGAGATCAGGCAGCGGAACTGGATCGGTTGTGCAGCCCTCTCCGGAGGTCATTTTGTCGAGCACCACATTCATGCCCTCGACCGGGCGCTGTGGGTGCTCGGCGACGACAAACCGGTTTCCGCCGCCAAAGATCGCGCGGGATTCCTGCCCGTCGGGGGGGATTTCGTCCGGTTCGCGTTCGACTCCGGCCGGACGCTCGAAGCCAGCTGCCGGCGATCGGAATCCCCCGGTCGGGGAACGGCCGAAGTGGTGGTCGGCACCCACGGCAGTGCCGACCTGCTGGCCGGCGTACTCGACGGCCCGCGGGCCTCAAAAGCGCCCAAGCGCCAGCCAGGCCAAGGGGGAGAGATGTACCAGCTTGCCATGGCGGCCCTGCTGCGGGATGTCCGTTTGGGGGGGAATCGCCTGGCAGGAGAAGGATTCCCAGGGGGCTTGTCCGGGGATAGTGGCCAGGCCCTCCTCCGGGCCTCCGCACTGGGGGTGATGGGGAGGATGGCCTTGGAGGGGAGGCCTCAGAGCGAGCCTGGGAGGGGGCGACAGACCCCGCGGCCGGCATGACCCGTACAATCGGTGGGACTCTGGACGTCGGCCGATTCCGACGTCGATAGCCACGATTGTTCGCCGGTCGGTCCCAGAGGGGCCGCCGATTTCCTTGGGGGGATTGTTCAGATGGCTGCCAATCGCGCCAGCGCCACCCAGTCGCTGACCATCGCGCTGATCGTGTTCGTGATGCTCACGTTCATCCTCGCGGTGACGACGTATCTGTTTTTCAAGAAGTCGTCCGATGCCGATCTGGCCACGGTGGCAGCCACCGCGGAAGCGAGCAAGGCCCGCAGCGACATGCAGAAATCGCAGGACGACCGCTCGAAACTGCTCAACATCCTCGGCTTCCCCGAGGACAAAGCGGTGGCCGACATCGAAACCGAGACCGCCGACGCCTTCCAGAAGAAGTACGGTGACTACCGCGATGACGCGAAGGTCTACACCAAGCTCTCCGATTGGCTGCTGGGCGCCGTGCACAGCAAGGACGAAGCCCTCAAGACGCTCCAAGCTGAGAAGTTGGCGATGGAGACGGGCAAGGACAAGGCGCTCGACGACGCCCGCCGCCGGCAGAACGAACTGGAGCAACTCCTCAAGAAGCAGGAGGCCGATGCTGAGGCTGAACGTTCTGAGTTCAACAAAGGACGCGAGCAAAAAGAGGAACTCACCGCCAGGCTCCAAGCCGACATCAAGAAGGCCAACGAAGCCTCCGATCGGATGAACCTCCTCATCGAGGAGATCGCCAAGGGGGAACCGTTACTGGCCGTCGATCGGCAGCCGAAATTCAAGGCCCAGAAAGCGGAGGGACAAGTCGCGCAGTTGTTTGAGGAACTGCGTGACAGAGAGCGGATGCTGGCCCGCCAAAACGAGATCCTGGCCGACCTCCGGGTGGCCGACAAGGGCCTCCAAGACACCGTCCTCGCGGCGACGCCGAAGGACGACCGGATCGACGGATTTGACGGCTCGGTGGTCTCGGTCAACGAGGTCGACGAGACGCTCGTACTCGATGTCCAATCGACGCAGGGCTTGCGGACCGGCACGGTGTTCAACGTCTTCAACCCCAACGACCCCCGTCCGCAGATCGGCTCCAAGAAGGCGGTTGTTGAAATCCAGGCGATCGAGGGGCCGAATGTCGCCCGGGCCCGTGTCCGCCATCAATCGCTCCGCGATCCGATCCTCGCCGGCGACGGCGTGGCCACCAGCCTGTGGAGCCCCGGCCGGGGATTCGAGGCAGTGTTCGTTGGCTACGTGCAGGTTGACCGTGACGGCCAGCAGGATATCGACGACCTCTCACGGCTCGTCGAGCGGGGAGGCGGGCGGGTTGAGCCGTCGGTGACCCCTTTGACAACACTCCTGGTCGATGCCGGTCCTCCCCGGCTGGCCGGCGGCGAACGGCCGACCGCTTGGCGGCCTGCCGACGAGACCCGCCGCGAGCGGATGCTGAAAGAGGCCAAGCGACTGGGAATCCGCGTGGTGGGCGTCGACACCTTCCTCGACATGATGGGACTCGACCGGGCCTCCTTCGACACCAACCGCCTCCGCCCCGCCGGACGAACCCCCACCCCCGCCGGGAGTTGACGCAGCCGCCTCAGAACCTGCCATACTGGGCATTGGGGTGACCGGCCGACAGGCGGTCGGCGCTTCCGTCGACCCCGTTTCGGAGGTGACCGGTGCGTGCAATGCGTTCGTGGCTTCGTGGATGGTGCCTGGCGTTGGTCGCTGGGATGGCGGCATGCGGCTCTGGGGCCACGGCGGCCGCCGCCGAACCGGCTGACGCCGGCTTCACGCCGATCTTCAACGGCACCTCCCTCGAGGGCTGGGAAGGGAAGGATTTCTGGACGGTGAAGGACGGCGCGATCGTCGGCACGACGACGCCCGAGAAGCCGACCAATGGCAATACCTTCCTCATCTGGCGGCAGGGCACGCTCGACGACTTCGAGTTGAAGCTCAAGTACAAGATCGAGGGGGGCAACAGCGGCATTCAATACCGCAGCCATGATCACGGCGACTTCGTCGTTGGTGGATATCAGGCCGACATCGATTCGACCCCCACCTATACCGGGATCAATTACGAGGAGCGGGGGCGGGGGATCCTCGCCGAGCGCGGCCAGCGTGTCTCCATCGCAGCCGACGGCAAGAAGTCGGCCGAGGAGATCGGCAACAAGGACGAGCTTCAGAAAGTCATCAAACAGGGCGATTGGAACGATTACCACATCGTCGCCAAGGGGCCAAAAATCTCCCACTTCATCAATGGGAAGCTGATGTCGGAGACGATCGACGAGGAACAGGGAAAGCGGACTGAGAAGGGGATCCTCGCCCTCCAACTCCACGCCGGCCCGCCGATGGTCGTTCAGTTTAAGGACATCCAACTCAAACGGGTGAAGCTCGCCGATGGCCGCAAGAAACTCGTCCTCGTGGCCGGCAACGCCAGCCACGGTGCGGGCGAGCATGAGTTCCGGGCCGGGGTGAAGCTGCTGGAAAAGTGCCTTGATTCCAGCGATACAAGCGTGGTGACTGCCGCTTATGACCGCGGCTGGCCGACAGATCCCACCGCCTTCGACAACGCTGACGGAATCTTCTTCTTTGCCGATGGCGGTGGCGGTCACCCCGTGCTGCAGAGCAACCGGCTAGCGCTGGTCGACGCGCTGGCAAAACGCGGCGTCGGCATCGCTTGCCTCCACTACGCCGTCGAGGTGCCCAAGGAGAAGGGCGGACCGGAATTCCTCAACTGGATGGGGGGATATTTCGAGCCCCACTGGTCGGTCAATCCGCACTGGACCCTTGCCAAGACGGAACTTGCCAAGGACCATCCCATCACCCGTGGCGTGCAGCCCTTCGAGACCAACGATGAGTGGTACTACCACATGCGGTTCAAGGAGCCGCTCTCGATGGTGGTGCCGATCCTCTCGGCAGTGCCACCCAATGACACCCGCGAGCGCCCCGACGGACCCCACAGCAACAACCCCACGGTGCGGGCCGGCAAGGGGAGCCGCGAGGTGCTGGCTTGGGCGTACGAGCGCCCCGAAGGTGGCCGTGGCTTCGGTTGCACCGGTGCCCACTTCCACCGCAACTGGTCCAACGACGACTTCCGGCGGCTGATGCTCAACGCGCTGCTGTGGACGGCTGGTCTCGATGTGCCTGCCGAGGGCATCGCCAGCAGCGTGACAGCCGACGACATGGCGGCGAACCTCGACGCCAAGGGAAAGTGATCGACGCCCAGGGAAACGAAGGGGGGCCTCTCTCCGCGTTTGAACTTCTTTGGCGCTTGAACTTCTGCGGATAGCTCCCCGGATCATGTTTTTCACACGGGGCGGGGGGCTCTCCCCCGCCCCGATTTTTTCCGCGAACCATAAGGAACCCACTCTGTGCCGAAGCTGATCGTCGATGGCGTTGGTGAATTCGAAGTCCCGGCTGGCAAGCGGCTGGTCAACGCACTGGTGGACGAGTGTGGGGTCGACCAGCTCCACGCCTGCGGTGGAGTCGCCCGTTGCACCACCTGCCGGGTGGAGTTTGTTGCCGGTGAGCCTGTGGAGATCACCAAGGCCGAGCAGGAGGTGCTCGCCGCCAAGGGGATCACAGCACCAGCGGTGCGTCTCTCCTGCCAAATCCTCTGCAACCACGACATGACCATCAAAGCCACCAGCCGCCTGGCAGGCACTGGCCGCGCCGACGCCGGCCGTCGCCCGGCGGATGGCCTCGAGCCGCAGCCGGTGGCCTGGACTCAGAAGCAGTGATTTTCAGACCGGTGCCGGCCCGCTCTCCGGGCCGGTGCCGGCCGGCGACTGGAACTGCCGCAGGATGATCCCGGCGAGGTCCCGGGCGTGGAGCGGCTCGGAGCCGATCACGTCTGGTCGGGAGCAGACAAGAAGCGTCTCGTGCGGGTCGTCGGCATCGATGGCACCGTGCGAGCCTTTCACCAGACTCGTGTCGAGGGGGATGCCAAAAGGCATGCCCGGCGGTGGCGCGGCGGTCCGGTCGATAAACAATTCCAGCGGGTCGTAGCCAGGCTTCTTGTGGATGTCGATCGTCCGAGCAAACCGCGGAGCCTTGGCGTCAGAGAGCCAGTATTGGTAGGCCTGCCAGGAGTCGGGGGTGCTTTCGATGACGACGTCACCGCAGCGGCTCTTCATCGACGGCACCGGGGTCTCGGAAAGCCCCGCACCGATCAGAGCGGCTCCCGAGTAGACCTGTTTCACGCCGCGTCGCCTGTCGAAGAGGGTGTGAATCCGTTGCACGAGCTTGTCGCGCTCCTCACGCGCAAGTCCCAATTTCAAGAAGATATGCGATACCTGATGGTCGGCCAGCGCCCAAGCCTGACTCTTCTCCATGTCGATTACCTCCCCGTCTGGGGAGTCCTTCACAACCAGCAATCCCGCCTCGCGGAGAGTCCTGTTGGGTAGGCTAGCGTGCGTGACCGCTCGGATCCGGTACTCGCCAGCGACCAGGACGGTGACCTGCTCAATGCCGACGAGGGCCCCAAACCCCTCGACGAGCGTGGCGATTTCGCTGTCGAGTTCGCCGCAGGCTGCATGGGCAGCTTGGCTGTCGGGGCCTGCCCGCTGTGCCGCATAGTCGAGGTGCGGCAGGTAGACGACCGCCAGATGCGGGGGGGCCTCCTTGGCTGCCTCGAGGAAACTGCGAACGATCCAGCGGGTGGAGTCGATTCCCGCCAGCGGTCCCCAAAACTTGTGGAGGGGGAAGTCGCCGAGAGTCTCCCGCAATGAAGCGTAGAGGGGCTCGGGATTCGTGTGGCACCACATCGTCTCGGTGCCATCGGCATTGTGCCGCGGTGCCGGGAGGCAGACCAGATCTGCCGTGGCGTGCTTCGACTGGAGGAGGAACCAAGCCGCCGTCCGCAACTCGGGACGTGCCGATTTGAGCCGGTCCCAGATCCGGTCGCGGCGGTGCACGGAGTCGGGGCTGATCCACATCTCGACGTCTCGGGAACTACGATCGTAGATGCCGTTGGCGACGATTCCATGCCCCCGCGGAGCGGCGCCTGTGGTCAGCGTTGCCTGGACCGGACAGGTGACGGCCGGAAAACTGGGTGCCAGCAGGACTTTTCCGCCGAGGGCGGCAAGCGCGGCGAGCGCCGGCATCCGTGACAGGTCTTCGGGACGCAGCCCCGGCACTGAGAGGAGGAGGACATGGGGGGGCTTCGAGGCTGCCGTCATAGGGGGCTCCGGTCGGGGGATGCCTGCTGGACTTGAGAGTCTGCCTGAAAAACGCAGAACTCGCTGCACATGGGGGGTTGGCTGTCAGGGCGAGCGGTAGGGGGCCAGGAGCCGATCGAGCTGAACCGCCGATTCCCGGGCGGTGTCGAGCCAGCGGTGCCGTTGCCTCGGCAACTCCAGATGCAGGCCACCAGCGTAGCCGCCGGCGGCGAGCATGGCGAACAGTGACGGAAAGTCGACGTCGCCGTCCCCCAGGGGGAGATGGTCGTGGCGGCAGGCGAGCGAATCGTCGAGATGGACGTTGACCAGCTGCGCAACTCTCGGCCGCACCTCGCTTACCAGCGGCCACTCCCCCATGCACTCCAGGTGGCCGAGGTCGAGCGAAAGCCCCAGCCATTCTGGCCAGGCAAGCCGCTCCTGGAGCGCGGAATACCGGGCGAGGGAGTCGATCACCATGCCGGGCTCCGGCTCAAAACCGATCATCACCCCCCGCTCGGCAGCCCGTTCGAGGACCGGCCCCAGACCGGCCGTGAGCCGGTTCCAGAACGTCTCGTCGTCCGCGGCATCGCGTCCCACGCCTGACCACAGCGACACGCACGCGGCCCCGATGTCAGCCGCGATATCGATCGCCGCCAGGAGAAAATCGACGCGGCGCTTTCTGGCGAGCGGATCAGGGGAGACCAGTGTCGGCTCGTGCTTCCGCTTCCGGTCGAGGAGGTGGCGGGCACCGGTCTCGATCACGCGGGCCATCCCATGACGGTCGAGAATGGCGCGCCAGCGATCGATGTCGGCTGCCAGCCCCGGCGCGAAGGGATCGAGCAGGCCGTGGTCGGGGGTGATCGCCAGCGAACGGTAGCCGAGGTCCGCCAACTGCGGCACTGCATCGAGCGGCGGGATGTCGCCGATGCTGTTGGTGCTGTAGCCGGGAAGCATGAGAGGCATGAGAGGCATGAGAGGCATGAGAGGAACGCGTGGGGACGACGGCAGGTCTGGTTTAGGTGGGGGGGATAAACTGCCGGAGAAACATGAAGGGGGCAAGCAACAGCAGGATCACCACCGCCCACTGTTCACCGCAGGCGGCCAGGACGAGGGCGGCATCCAGCGTGATCAACGACATGATCGCGTTCCCGACCGCCGCTCGGACCCGCTCCGGTACCGGTTCGAGGACGCCCAGCAGCGCCCGCAGGAGGATCGATAAAGAGACCATCGACCACAACAGCATCCAGCCGGTGAGCCGGTCGATGGCGATTCCGGGCTGGGCCGCGGCGGCCCAGGGGATGGTGCCGGAGGCTTGCACCGTGAGCCATGTACCCAGTCCTGCCAGGAGGAGTCCCAAGGCCATCACGCCGGTGGCCCGGGCCAGGGATGCACGGCGACTGGCGCTTGCCTCGTCACGGGCATAGAGCGTGATCCCCGCGACGTAGACCGCGATCCCCAGCGGCAACAACCACTGCGAATCGATCTCTGGGCCCCCGGCCGCGGACATCCCCAGCAGCCAGTTGAGTCCCCGGCAAAGCCCCATCACGGCCGGCCCCCAGGGAGTCCCTTTGGCGTGCCGATCGTACATCCAGATCGAGGAGGTCAAGCAGGCGCCTACCAAAGCCGGCGCCGGATGCCCCGACAGGACTGCCGTCACGCAGGCAGACATTCCCGCCAGGGCCAGGAGCCCCTGCCCGACACGCGCTGCGGTGGCAACCTCGATGACACCAGAGGGGAGCGGCCGTTCGGGACGTTCCTTGCGGTCCAGAGCGACATCGAAGACATCGTTGAGGACCATCCCCGCGGCATAGAACAACCACCCCGCCGCCACAGCCCAGAGCATCTCCGGTCGGACGATGACCGTCTTCAGCCCAGCGACCACGAGGTAGCCGGCGAGGACGTCGGCAACGGCTGTGAAATGATTCGGCAACCGCAGCAGCCGTGCCCAGGCAAGCAATCCTCCCATGGCACTCACCCGATCTCCACGCCAGCGCGGGAGGCACTTGCCTGGAGGTACTCGCGGGCGGCACGGGCAGCCTCATCAGGCTTCGATCTGGAAGGATAGAGTTCGACGGTCACCCAGATGTCGGGGGTGTGCTCGTTGATCGCCCGGAAGACGGCGTCGAAATCGATCGCCCCCTCCCCCGGCACAAGATGATGATGCACGCGTGTGGCGGCGATGTCCTCGAAGTGGTAGTGCCGGGTGTGGGGCTTCATGATCGGCACCCATTCGGCCGGGTCCTCGGCCACGCAATAGGCATGGCCGATGTCGAAGTTGAGTCCGAGGCTTGGATGGTTGACCCGCTCGGCAAATTCGAGGTATTGGCCGAACTTCTCGATGAGCAACCCCGGCTCCGGCTCGACGAGGAGCGTCACTCCGACCTCAGCCGCCACATCGAGGACCGGCATGATCTCGTCGTAGAAGATGTCGGTGGCTTGCTTGCGCGTCTGTCCCTCCGCGATTTCGCCGCCGGGCTCGGTGGAGATTGTCTTCGCCCCCAACTCCGCCGCCAGCCGCAGGGCCCGCTTGGTGTGCTCGCGGCGGATCGCCCGGTAGTGGCGATCGGGATCGGTCCAACCGGGATGCCAGTAGGGCTGCCGGGGGTCGGCGATGGCGTTCATCATGAAGGCGTTGATGTTTGAGATCACCAGCCCCGATTCGGCGAGCGCCCGGCGGATCGAATCCTTCTGCACTGCAAGCAGGCCCGCCGGCCAGGCATGGGGCACGTCGGCGAGCAGTTCGATGCCGGAGTAGCCGAAACTGGCGATCCGGCGGATCGCCTGTTCGACGGGAACGTCGAGATAGGCATTGGAGGAGAAGGCGAGGGAGAGTGGCATAGCAGGCTCCGGTCGGGTCGCAAGGGGCCGCAGGACGATGGCGCAAGGACGGTCATCCCCCCGGGGAGACCAAGTGTAATTGCCTCAGGGCCAGAGAACGAGATGCTGCTCGATCCACTCGCTCCGCAGTGGGAGCCGCTCCAATTCCGTGTAAAACATCGCCCCCGGCTGGACCCCCGCGGCCTCCATGGTCTCGATGTGCCGGCTGATCGCCGGTCGGCTCCCCAGCCAGGGAAGGACGATCATCCAAATCGCTACGATTGTCGCGGTGACCAGCAGCAGCCGGGCGATCCCCAAGGCAGGCCCCCGCTGGTGTCGCTCGCCCGCAGTACCGCTCACGGTTCCACCACCTTCCGGAACAGCCAACCGAAGGTCAGGCTCGCCATGGCCAGCGAGAGCGCGAGGTTGAGAGCTTGGCCGAGACAATAGAGGACCAGCGGCCGGCCGCTGGCGAGGGTCGGGGCGAGTTCGCGGAAGTTCGTCTGCAGTCCCATGCAGACGAAGCCCACGCAGAACAGCCAACCGCGCAGCCTCGAGGTGAAGCCGCTGATCGCACCGTCGATGAGGAGCGATAGTTCGGGCGACGACGTGAACAGCACCGAGCAGGCGATCGACGTGCCGATGAATCCCAGAATGAATTTCGGAAACCGCCGCCAGGCCTCGGCGGCCAGCGACGACTTGGGGCCGGCAGCGTCGCGGTCGACCCAGCCAGCCCAGTAGACGGCGACGGCAAAGGCGATGATTCCGATCATCGAGTTCTGGATCATCTTTACGGTGGCCGCTACCTCGGCCGGACGTTTGTCATCGATGCTCCTGCCGAGCATTTCACCGGCGGCGACGACCGCCCCGGTGGCGTCAATCGTGCCCCCGATCCAGGCCCCGCCGACGATCGGGTCCATCCCCGTCCATTGGATGAAGGGCGGCATCACCACCATCATTGCCACCGTGAAGAGCAGCGACAGCCCGATGGCCAGCGACAACTCCTCCTTCTTCGCTTTGCAAGCGGCTCCGGTGGCGATGGCCGCCGACACGCCACACACCGACATGTCGGCGGCGATCACCATGCAGAGCGACTTTGACGGGATCTTCATCCAGTAAACACCGAACAGATAGGTGGTCACCAGAACGATCGGCGTCACCACCCAACTGGTCAGCAACCCCGGTAACCCCAACTCCAAGAGCCGGCTAAAGAGCACCTCGGCCCCGAAGACAACGAGGCCTGTCTTGATGAGAAATTCCCCCTGGAGAGACGGCTCGAGCCACTTGGGAACGCCGACGGTGTTGCCGATGACAAGGCCCACGAGCAGGGCCCAGAGGGGATACTCAAGGTTGTAGTGATTGATCACCTTCTGCGCGGCCATGAGATAGGCCAGCCCCCCCAGGAGCGCAAGCGCGCAGGCCCCCGGCAGGACCGCCAGCAGCGATCGGCCGCGGAGGAGCGTCCCCACCGCAGACACCCCCACGACCCATGCCATCCCCAGAAGGATCGCCCTGCTGACCGGAGTGACTTTCGCGGGATCCTTCTTATCGACCACGACCAGAGACCTTGCTGGCGAGTCGCTCCAGGACTGCGGCTTATCGATCGTAGCGGAGAGGGGATTGCGCCAACCCTTGGGGTGTTTCTCCCGGCTGCCAGCGTCTGCGGTCGGCCGGGCATTCCACCCGATAACAAGCGACAGGGCGACGATGATCACGCCGATGATGATCGCAGCGGAGTCCTCGTGGAGACCGTGACGGTGGGGCAGAAGCACGTCTTTGGTCATCTGCAAGATCCTCCGGAAAGGCTGGTGGTGCCGAACGCCGGGGACACGATACCCGATCGTGCCCGTCGCGGCGGTGTACCGTCGATCCGCCGGCGGATGTACGCTGGAGGACGCTGCCGCGATACTCCCTGCCGAGGCCCTTCTCATGCTTCCCGCCGAATATCTGATCCGCCTCATGCAGCCGGATGACTACGCCACGATCCGCGACATCTGCCAGATTGTCTATCCCTTTGACGCTCCCTATAACGCCGCGGAACTGGCAGAGCACCAGGCTGTTTTTCCCCAGGGGCAGTTTGTCGCCGAGCACATCCCGACGCGGACCCCCGTCGGCGTCCACTTCACGCTCCGGCTGCGGATGCGCGATTATTCCATCGACGATTCCTGGGACCTGCTCACCGCGCAGGGAACATTCGCCGACCATGTCCCCGACGGTCCATCGCTCTACGGGGCCGATGTGTTTATCCATCCCAGCCACCAGCGCCACGGCCTGGCCCACGCGCTCACCGATGCTGCGCGCGGACTGGTGATCGAGGAACAACTGTGGCGGATGGTGGGGGCCAGCAGGCTCCCGGGATATGGTGCCGTGGCGGCCACCGTCCCTGCCGACGAGTATGTCCGCGGGGTGGTGGCGGGCACACGCCACGACCCGGTGCTCTCGGCGCATCTCAAGGATGGCTGGAGCGTTGTCCGGCCGATCCACGGGTATCTGCAACACGACGTCGAGAGCGCCAACTGGGCAGCGGTGATCCAGTGGATCAACCCTGCCTGCCCGCCGCCGCCGGGAATGGCGCTGGGCTGAGGTCGGCCCACTGCCGCCGTGGCAGGCGCTGGCCATCAACTCGACGCACTGCGGTATTTCGCCAGGGCCGACTGGAAAACCCACCGCGACAGCACCAGGGAGAGCAGTGCCGCGAGCAGCGCCCCGACAATCATCCCCCACGCCTGTCCGGTGAACGGTTGGGCGATGACGCGTGCCGGTACGTTGACCACCAGCAGGATCGGGATCACGAATGTGCACAGGGCCCGGAGCGGACCCCCCCACGGCCCGGAGTAGATCTCCGCTGGGTAGCGGGAGAAATTGGTGAGATAAAACCAGAAGTCGTAGAGGCTCTGGTTGCGTCCCAAATGGATCGTGGCTGCCGCGAGCATGATCACGAGGCTGTAGAGGATGGCCACACCGCAGACCACCAGCAGCGGGTAGAGAAGCAGCGCCAGCGGTGAGGGGGGATGCGGCAGACGTGGGATCGCCCACACCAGCAGCCCAACTCCCACTAAGCCGTTGGCGAAAGCGGAGAAATCGACCCGGTGCATCGAGAGGAGGAACTGGGCGTCGAGGGGCTGGACGAGGACAGCATCGAGCCCGCCGGTGCGGACCATTTCGGTGAGCTCCTCGGCGCTGGGCATGAAGAGCGCCTGGACGATGGAGTTGATGATCAACCCCGTGGCAACGAAGGCAAAGAACGGTTCCTTGGTCCAACCCGTGCCGCGGCCAATCTCGGAGGTGAAGGTGAACACCAGCAAGTAGAAGGCGAGGTTCATCGCCATCCATCCCAGGCTCGTGACACATTCGAGGATGAAGTTGGCCCGGAACGTCATGTCGCGGACGAGGCACACCCGTGCAAACGTGGCGAAGATCGAAAGGTAGCGGTTCATGGTTTCTTCCTCGCCGGAAAGCCGCGGGGCCTATCCTCCAAACGCACTGTAGCGCCGCGTCCCCCGCCACCAGGCGATCCGGCAGGCGACTGCCATCACCACCACCCACGCCGTCTCGACGAGGAGCGACCGCACCAGTTCCGCCCCCTGCACCTTGCCCAGCCACACCGCAGCCGGGAAGTAGGCGGTGTACTCAAAGGGAAGAAAGCGGACCAGGCCCGCCACGCTCAATCCTGGGATGCCGGTGGGGATGTCGGCGAGCATGTCGAGCGGAAACATGTGTCCGGAGAGCATGTACTGCACGAGCATGTAGGCGAACACGATGCTCGAGACCTCCAGGAACCAGAAGCCGAGCATGCCCAGAGTCGCCTCCATGAAGAAGCCGAGGAGGAACGAGAGCAGCAGCGAGATCACAAAGACACCGATCGTGGACCAGTCGGGGATCGGCGGAAAGTATTCTCGACAAAAGAGAAAGACCCCCGCGAACGGCAGGATGGCGACGGCGTAGTAGACAAGTTTGTGGGCGATCCGCGCGGCGAGCAGATAGCTGACGTAGTCGACCGGTTGCACGAGGTACTTTTTCACCGAACCGTCGCGGATGCCGCGGGCGATGCCTCCGGCGAGCCCCGGCATGCTGGAGAAGGCACGGGAAACCATCGTCAGAAGGTAGTAGGCGACGATGTCATTGCGTGAATAGCCGGCGATCGAGCCGGAACTAGTGGCTCCAAAGACCGCTGTCCAGAGAAAGACCTGGGTGACGATCGGCAGGAACCGCATCAGCGTGCCGAGGATGAAGTCGCCCCGGTAGACGAGCCGTTCCTCGAGGCAGATCACGAGCATCGTCCACCAGACGCGCCAGGCATGGAGACGGCGGGCCAAGAAGCCCTGATCAGCAGCAAAACGCCCACCGGCGGTGGTGCTCATCGCGGCGTTCCCGTCGGGGCGGAGATCCCAGCAGCGTCGCTGGTCCCGGAACGGAACAGTTGGGCGACGATCTCCTCCAGCGGTACATCCTCCACCGACACATCGCGGACTCCCTCCTCGCGGAGGATCCCGGGGAGGGCGTCGGCGATCCGCGTCCGGTCGATCCGCAGGATCACCTGCGGCCCGCGGATCTCTGCGGGGAATCCGAACCGCTCGACGCGGGAGGCTTCGGGGGGGGCATCGAAATCGAGGGTCACGATCTTGTGGGAGGTGAAGCGGTCAACGATCTGCCCCAGCGAGCCGTCGTAGAGGATGCTCCCCTCCGTGACCACCACTAGTCGCTGGCACAGAGCCGCCACGTCTTTCATGTAGTGGGTGGTGAGGATCACCGTCATCTGCCGCTCGGCCTGGACGTGGGCCAGGAAGCGATGGAGAGCGTGCTGGGCCACAACGTCGAGGCCGATCGTCGGCTCGTCGAGAAACAGGACCTCCGGTTCGTGGAGAAGTGCCGCCACCAGCTCCAACTTCATCCGCTCGCCGAGCGACAGATCGCGGACCGGCTGAAGAAGCAGTTTCCGCACGCCAAGGAGGTCCACCAATTCGTCGCGCGTCCGCTCGAAGGCCCGCGTCTCGATCCGGTAAATCTCCTTATGGAGCCGAAAACTCTCCGCTGCCGGCAGGTCCCACCAGAGTTGGTTCCGCTGTCCCATGACGAGCGCGAAGCGGCGGCGAAAATCGTCGGTCCTCTCCCAGGGAACGTGCCCGAGGACGCGGGCGGTACCACGCGTCGGAGTGATGATTCCTGAGAGCAGTTTGAGGAACGTCGTCTTGCCGGCGCCGTTGGGCCCCAGCATGGCGACGAATTCCCCTTTCCCGACTTCGAGGTCGACTCCCTTGAGCGCCTCCACCACCCGATTCTTGCGGTGGAACAGTCCGGTGACGCTCGCCAGCAGCCCCTCCGGTTTGTCGTAGACCCGGTATTCCTTGGTCAGACCGCTCACGGAGAGCACCGCTTTGCCGCCGGCAGATGGCTGTTCCGAGGGCCGGTGGGAGGGATGGGAGGGACTGGAGTTGTGCATGGCGGGAGTATAGGTGAAAACCGTCCCCGACCCTTGGAGATGGCAACGATGATCCGAGTCGGACTGGGACACGATACGCACCGCCTCGGGCCCGGCAACGGGCTCGTGCTCGGGGGCGTGACGATCCCCCATCAGCAGATGGCGCTGGGTCACAGCGATGCCGATGTCCTCCTCCATGCCATCACCGACGCCCTCCTCGGCGCCGCTGGCCTGGGTGACATCGGCGAATTGTTTCCCGACACCGATCCGGCCAACAAGGGGCGGGATTCGGCCGAGATGCTCCGGGCGGCCCTCGAACGGGTGACCGACGCTGGCTGGCAGATCGTTAACCTGGATTGCGTGATTTTCGCCCAGCGGCCCAAAATCCTCCCGCACCGCACAGCGATCCGCAACCGGATCGCCGAACTGCTCGCCATCGACGTCGCACGGGTATGGATCAAGGCCAAGACCGGTGAAATGGTGGGGCCGATTGGTGAGGAGCAGGCGATCGCGGCGGAGTGCGTGGTGCTGATCGAAAGAGAATAATGGACTGCACAGCCGGGGCACCGGCTGCGCATAGCGACCGGGAAACCGGCAGGAGAAGAAGACGCATGGCGACGAAGGACGGACCAGCACCCCACAGTCTGGCGCTGCCGAAGATCGAGATCTACAGCACGCTCACCAGGCGGAAGCAACCGATGGAGACCGTCCGCCCCGGCCACGTAGGGATGTACCTTTGCGGCCCCACCGTCTACAAGCCGAGTCACATCGGCCACATGGTGGGACCGGTGATCTTCGACACGGTGAAGCGTCACCTCGTCTATTCCGGCTGGACGGTGACCTGGGTGGTGAACATCACCGATGTCGACGACAAGATCATCGCCGAGAGCACGCTTTGCGGCACGACAATGGAAAAGCTCGCCGCGGAGATGACCCGCGATTACCTCGACAACCTTGCCGCCCTCAGCGTGACGACGATCGACCAGATGCCGAAGGCCACCGAGCACATCGGCGGCATCATCACTTTCATCGAAGGCTTGATCGCCAAGGGTTGTGCCTACGCCTCCGATGGCGACGTCTACTTCGACGTCACTCGAGATGCCGACTATGGAAAGCTCACCAACCGCACTCTCGATGCCATGCAGGGAGAAGGGGGGGCGACCGCTGAACGCAAGCGTTCGACTGCCGACTTCGCTCTCTGGAAGAAAGCCAAGGCGGGGGAACCGGCCTGGGAAAGCCCCTGGGGCCCCGGCCGGCCAGGTTGGCACATCGAGTGTTCGGCGATGTCGCGGGAGCTCCTTGGCGAACATTTTGATATCCACGGCGGCGGGCTCGATCTTGTCTTCCCCCACCACGAAAACGAGATCGCCCAGAGCGAATCGCTCCACGACAAGCCGATGGCCAGCTACTGGATGCACAACGGCCTCATGCAGGCCTCCGGCGCCGCCGGCAAGGTGGGGGGCCGGCCGCGGGCTGCCGGGGGCACCTCCGACACCGCCGCCGATGCCGTGGCCCAAGCAGCAACCAAGATCAGCAAGTCGACAGGCGCCGAACCCTTCAAGAATCTCCTCGACCGCCACCGTGCAGAGGCGATCCGCTTTCTCCTCCTCTCCACGCACTACCGCTCCCCGATCGCCTTCGGCGAGGAGCCGCTCGGCGAGAGTGCCCGTGCCATGGAGGCCTTTGAACGGCTGTTTGCGCGATTCCAGCGGGTGAGTGGAAAAATCTTCTACACCCTCCAAGCCCGCGACCGGCGGGCCGGCGACGCGGCAGTGGCATCGGCTGGCCCCGACGTCGCCGCCTTGAGGGGGAAATTCCTCGAGGCGATGGACGATGATTTCAACACGGCGATCGCGATGGCAACGCTCTTTGATTGTGTCCGTGTAGCCAACAAGTTCATCGACACGCAGGGGATGGAGAAGCAGGCGGCGGCGGCCGATCTGGCCACACTGCTGGCGATGATGGAGGTCTTCCGCGAATTAACGAGCATCCTCGGCCTGTTCCTCGTCGAGCCGAAGTCCAAGGCTTCCACTGGCGACGACTCTCTGGTCGCGAATCTCATGGATCTGGTGATCGAGATCCGGGCGCGGGCCCGTGGTGCCAAAGATTTTGCCACCGCTGACTTGGTGCGGACCAAGCTGACGGCGGCGGGGATTGTCATCGAGGACCGCGCCGACGGCACCGGCTGGTCACGAAAGTCGTGAACGCTGCCGCGGAGCAACAAATGTTAGCCAGTTCCGCGCGCTACCCAGCGATCGTCGGTTTGGGCGAAATCCTCTGGGACGTCTTTCCAGACGGGGCGCGGTTCGGCGGCGCACCGGCAAACTACGCCTGCAGCGCCGCAGGCCTGGCTGGTTCTGCGGCCCGGATCTGCATGGCGGGGGGCGTTGGCGACGACGATCTGGGCCGGCAGGCGCTGTTGGAATTCACGTCGCGCTTTGTCGGTGTATCGGGGGTGGCGATGCTTGGAATGCCGACCGGACGGGTCGACGTCACGGTCGATACTTCCGGCCATGCCTCGTATGTCTTTGCCCCCGATTGTGCTTGGGACAATGTCCCATGGAGCGCTGAGCTTGCGCATCTTGCCGCGGAGACCGCGGCGGTCTCTTTCGGCACGCTCGGCCAGCGGGGTAGAGAGTCTCTCGCCACGATCCGCCGCTTCCTGAAGGCAGTCCCCTCCCCTGCCCTGCGGATCCTGGACATCAATCTCCGGACGCCGTTCTGGTCGCCCGAGGTGGTGTGCGAGTCGCTGCCACTGGCCAATGTTCTCAAGTGCAACGATGACGAACTGCCTGTCGTGGCGGAAATTCTTCGTTGCTCAGGCACGCCCGAAGCGATCCTTCAGCAACTCGTGACCCGATTCCAACTGCGGTTGGCAGTTCTCACGCGGGGTGCGGAGGGCTCATGCCTGATCACGGCTGACGGCAGGGTGAGTGATCGCGCCGGCACGCCGGTCAACGTCGTTGACACCGTCGGCGCCGGCGACGCTTTTACAGCAGCCGTGACACTCGGGCTCCTGGCGGATTGGCCGCTGGAACGGCTCCACGCCCACGCCGAACGCGTGGCGAGTTATGTGTGCACCCAGCGTGGCGGCACGCCACGCATTCCCGGCGAGTTGCGAATCGGGGAAGAGCCCGATTCCTCGGCATTGCAGGTCTGAATTCGCCCCGAGCGGATGGGGAGGAGGGACAGGGCTACTTGTCCAGGCACAGCGGCACCCCCAGGCAGAGCGGCTGCTGGGTGAGCGGATGCGGAAAACTGATCCGGGCGGCGTGGAGCCACAGCCTGCTCGCCGCTGGCCCGCAGTAGAGTCGGTCGCCAACGATCGGACAGCCCAGCCACGCCAGGTGGGCCCGCAGTTGGTGCGATCGACCAGTCACTGGCTCGAGGGCCAAGAGCGTCGTGGCGCTGTCGGCAGCGAGAGTTGTCCACCGACTGGTGGCGGGACGGCCGAGAACCGGATCGATCCGCTGCCTGGGCGGCCGGAGTTCGTCGCCGGCGAGAGGTTGGTGGATCGTGCCGGAGAGCGCGGGGGGGCGGCCGGTGACGATCGCTACGTAAGACTTCCGTACATCACCATTCTCGAAGGCCCGCCCCAGCGCCGCACGGGCAGCAGCGGTCCGCGCCAGGACGAGGATGCCTGAGGTGTCACGATCGAGGCGATGCACCGCCTCGATCCATCCGGGAACGGTGGCCAAGAGCACGCGGGCGACATCGGCGGGATCGTGCGGAGTGCGGGCCGGCACGCTCGGCATCCCCGGCGGCTTGTCGACCACCACCAGAGAGTCGTCCAGGAAGAGGATCCGGGGGGGTCTGCCAGAGGGAGGGCCTCCGGCGGCATTGCTCACAGCAACCCCAGCGATTCAACCCAGGAGCAGAGTGTCTCCACGGGGAGGCCGTCACCGACAAGTTCCGGAAGCAGGCCGACAGGATAGCCGGCCTCCTCCAATTTCCGCCGGTCGGCATCGACCTTGGCGACTGGCCCTCCCGGCACAGTGCCGAAGAGCACGGCTCGGCTGCGGCCAGGCTCCGTCGGCTGGATCGTCGCCTGCCGCGGCAGCGTGGCATCGAGCAGGGCCACACCGCGGACGGCCGGCCCCAGCGCATCAGCGGCCAGCCAGGCAAACGCCCCTCCGGCACCGCTCCCTGCGAAGGCGATCCGCGAGGCATCGATCGGCCGCCGCTGCCGCAGGGTGTCGAGAGCACGGGCCAGCGACTGGATGTCCTCCCGTCCCCAACGCTGTGGATCGCCAGACGATGGCAGGACCACCGCCACGCCATACCGGGTCGCAGCCGCCTTCCAGCGTTCCGCATTCCTCCGCAGGCTGGCTTCGAGTCCGTCGTTTCCCTTCGCCTGTCCGCCGGCTGGTGCCCCAGGAGAGACAGCCCCGCCCCCTTCCCCCGGCAAACCGCAATAGACGATCACCCCCAGCGGCGCATCGGCCGTTGCCGCTGGCAACACAGCCAGTGGTGGTCTGGCGATCTCCGCCGCCTCCAGTTTCTCGATCGACGTGGTTGCAGGGTCGATATCGCGGACCGGTGCGGCAGGGACAAACGTGGGTTGAACGGCGACGGCAACATCGATGGCGGAGGATTGTCCAGCGCGGTCGACCGAGAGCTGCAAGACCGTGCCTGGTTCCACGCCAGCGACGAAGCCGGAAAGCACCGCCGCAGTAGGGACCGGGAGCAAGACATCCTCTGCCTCCCCGCTCCGCGGAGCCACCCGCACCGCGGTCACAATGTCACCCGGCAGAAGTCCCGCGCGGGCCGCCGGACCGTCGGGCCACAGCCAGACCACCTCGACCCCCTTCCCCTCCGCCTCGTTGGCATCTGGCCGCAAGGCTATCCGCCGGGGAACGATCCCCAGCACCGGCCGTCGCCACGGCGGCAGCGATGCCACCAACTCCACGCCCAGCGGCACTCGTTCACCCGCCGTCCCCCGCTCCACCACCAATTCGAGCCTGTCACCGGCATACAGCCCAGCGATGGCATGGCGGAGATGGGCGACGCGAGTGACCGGTCGGCCAGCCGCCTCGATAATTCGGTCCCCCACCCGGATCCCCGCCCGCGCTGCCGGTGAACCAGCCCGGCAGGTGGCAACGACGGGGGAGGATGTCAACGGATCACGGGAGGGATAGCCAATTCCCATGATCCCGGGCGCGAGCGTTTCGCCCGCCTGCAACCGCGGTAGGACGCGAAACATGTCCTCAAGGGGAACCGCAAACCCGATTCCGGAATCGTAGAGTTCGGTGCCGGCCATCATTCCGGCCATCTCTGCTGGCAACGGCGCCAGAATTCCAATCACCCTGCCATGGATGTCGAGCAATGGACCGCCGTAATTGGCAGGTGAGACAGAGGCATCAGTCTGCACGGCCCGGCCCCAAGCCCGGTTGGTGGCCGAGAGAATTCCCACTCCAACGCTCGGCTCGGCGGCGTTCCAGCCCCGGCCGAGGGCGATCGTCCATTGGCCCACCAGCCAGGTGTCGCGGGGAGCCGCCTCGGGGACCAGCAGCGGCGCCGCCCCGGCAGGAAGTTCCATTTTCAGAAGCACCAGGCCCCGCGCCACGTCGCGTCCAGCAACCCTAGCCACGAGGCGGTTGCCGTCGGGCAAGGTGATCACAGCCTGGCTGGCATCGTTGGGCACTGCGAAGGAAGTGGCGATCACCCACCCGTCACTGGCCACCACCAAGCCGCTTGAGGCACCAGAGGCAGGAGCGACCTCTGCCGCCGCACCGAGCCCGATCGCAGATGCACCAGCCACTTCGACGCGGACGACTGCTGGGGCAACCACCGCCGCCGCTCCCCGGAACGCTGCTTCCTCCTCAAGCGAGACCTCATCCGCCGCCTGGGTGCGCAGAGCGTGCAGCGATGCCACCAGCACACAGGCCCAGATGATGCCGTGGGGGTGGTGGCGGCGGCTTTGGGGCGCCACGGAGACGGCCTGCAGCAGTGCACTGATGGGAGTGATCATGGCTTCCTCGCGGCCGCAGGCTTCGGACCAAGTGAGCACTCCACGATGCCACCCTCACGGATGACAGTGAACCGCAGCGGATCCCCTTCGGCGAGCAGGCCGAGGACCTGCTGCACAGCCCCGCGGGACGCCACCGCGCGGCCATTGACGGCCACGAGCAAATCGTCCGGCCGGAGCCCGGCCGATGCCGCAGCCGAACCCTCTCGAACACTCTCCACAAAAGGCGGCGTCTTGTCGAGCAGGTCGGGAACGAGGATCGCGCCGAGACGGGCAGTATCAAACGGCAACGACGTCTCTCCGGGGAGGTCGGCAGCCCCGGCGGGTGCTCCCCCTTGAGCCGCCAGCACATCCCTGTAGCCACGGGCCACCTCGTCGATCGGCAAGGCGTAATTGAGCCACACACCGGTGGCAGTAGCCCTCAATTCCTTCCCCAGCATCCCCACCAGCCGGCCACGCCAGTCGACCAGCGCCCCACCCGCAGAGCCAGGATTACTCGTTGTACAGTCGAGGATGTAGACGTCTCCTTTGTAGGGAGCCTCGTGGGCTCCGCGGCGGGCCTCCAGCGGCACAGTCGTCGCGATCACCCCATGCTGGGCGCTGACCCGCTCGTCGCCGACAGCAACACCGAACAGATTCGAGAGGGCAAACACGCGTGTCCCGGATGGAACGCGGGCCACCTGCAGACCTTCGGCGACCGGCTCGGGGAGCGTAAAGGCGGGCAGATCGTCGCCGGCGATCGACAGGACGGCCAACTCACGGCGCGGATCGGCCCCCAGGAGCGTGGCTGGATAGCGGCGGCCGTCATCGAGCACGCAGTCGATCGCGTCGGAATCGAGGACGGTGCTCAGGACGGTGACGATGTGACCGGCGGGACTGACCAGCACGCCGGTCTGGTACGCCTCGAGCCCACGGACGCCACCCGCACCGTAGAGCTTCACGACCCGTCGTGATGCCCCAGCGATGGTCTCTTCGGGGGTCGCTGCAGGGCTACTCGTTTGCTGGGACGTCAATGCCAGGAGAGCAACGGGCAGGACCCACCACCGCAGCAGCAACACGGAATTGCCCGGAGTTGTCGTCATGCCGTCCCCCGATTTTCCCCGTGACCGCTGCCAGGCAGTGCGGCCCGGTCCGCCGATTCACCTCTGCCGGCGGCGGCAGGGGGATCGGCTCCCGGAACTTCCGGCCCTTCCGGGAGCGCTGTCTCGTCCGGGAGCGCTGTGTCGTCTTGGAGCATTGTCTCGTCGATGCGGAATCTGCCGAACAACCGATCAGCGTGACGGACCTCGAAACCGGCCGGCATCCCGGATGCCTCACCACCCGGGGCCGGGCTGAAGCGGATCTCACAGGGATCGGCGTCGGGAGTCGGCCAGAGTTCGATGCCCACAATCGCACCGTCGGCGCCCACCATGATCCGGGCCTCGACCGCCGCCGCGGCCGTGTCGAGCACATCGGCCAGCGGCGATCCGCCCGGAGTGCCGGGGGCGATACCCCCATCAACCGCGGCGTCGGCATCACCACGATCACCGCCACCATCCTTCGTCGCGCTCTCCCAGAGGGGAGCCGTGCCCCAGTACGTGGTCCGCCCCAGTGCCGCGGGGCCTTCCCGGAGGAGTCTTCGCCACACCACCAGTGCAGCGAGCAAGCCTCCGCTCCCCGGTGGACTGAGATTGGTATCGAGCTCGCCGGTGGCGTCGATTGACGTCGTGCCGGTCGGCAGATCGATGATTGCACGACGATCGGAGATCTCGATCCGGAATGGCTCGCCGTCGGCGAGCCTACCACTGATCGTCCAAGGGCCGTTGTCTTTCGGTAATCGGTAATGGGTCGCGACGTTGGCTGCAACACGATCGCGTTCCACGGCATTGAAATGGAAGTTCGTGAAGCCATTGCGGGCCTCGTACATCCCGCGGAGCGCCTCGGGAATCTCTGCCACTTCTTTTCGCTTTTGGGCCGGCTGCGCGGGATCGCCCGGCGGACCTTCGGCCTGCTGCCCCTCCTCGCCTCCGGCCACGATCCGGGCCAGTTCACCGGAGGAGTGCACTCCGGAGAGCCTGACGAGGATCTCCCGATGACGGCCAGAACGGCGGTACGCAAGGGGCACTTTCCATCCGGCCGGAACCGTACCGAGAATGTTTTTCAGCGCGTTGACCGTCCTCACCGGACGACCGGCAAGCGACACGATCTCGTCGTCGTACCGCAGACCGCGGCGGTAGGCATCGGACGACTCCAGAATATCGGAAACCACCACTCTGCCATCCGCTGCAGTGGCCACGGTGGCCCCGAGAGTGGCGTGGTCGACCAACCGCCCCCCCTTCAGACAGCCGAGGAATTGGCGGAGTTGATTGGAGGAAATTGCATACCCCACGCCGACGTTCACCCGGCCCCGTTTCTCGAACGACGCCCGGCCATTGACACCGATCACCCGCCCGTCGGCGTCGAACAGACCGCCGCCCGAATTCCCCGGATTGATCGCGGCATCCACCTGGAGGCAGTCGGCATACTCAAGGATCGTGCCCGCCGGAAACTGGTACCGCCGCGTTCCAGAGACGATCCCGGCACTGATCGAGGGGCGGAAGTCGGTGGCCAGCAGAAACGGATTGCCAGCCGCAAAACAGAAGTCGCCCACCTCCACCAGATCGCTGTCAGCCAGTTCTGCAAACGGGAAATCATCTCTTCCGACCAGTTTCACCAAAGCCACGTCACCGGTGGGATCGAGACCGACCAGGACCGCGTCATACAGGTTGCCGTCTGACAGGCCACATTTCATGGCGACGCCCGCCGGCTGGACAACATGAAAGTTCGTCAGTGCGTAGCCATCCGGACTGACAAGGACCCCCGATCCTCCTCCCGCCTCTCCGGCGAAGATCGCCACCGCGGCTTGGGCGCCTTTGTCGATGGCGGCGACCCTCTGTCGCTCTGCACCCAACACCGCCGGAGGCACCTCTGCGGCGCTCAGAGCCCGCGGCCCGGTTTCCCACAGCACCGCCAGCAAGACCATCGCCATGATCTGCATGACGTGCATGAGCTGCATGATCTCTTTGACCACCATACGGTGGACCACGGAGGGCCCCTGCCCGGCCAACGGGGCCAGCCAAACGGCCCAACGCCATTCAACAAAGCGGTGCAATGATGGAGGTGAGATTCGATTCATTGTTCGATCATGGGTGAGGTGAGTCGCACCGGACATCCCGGATCGGCAGCGCTAAAGTCAACCGAGATCGTCAACCGCCTGCCTCCCGCGACATCAAGATCCAGCGGCACGCCCTCGGGGAAATCAGGAGTACAGACGCGGGCATCGATCTGACGGCGGAAGAGTTCGCGGTCGTCCAGGGCGATCACCAACAGTGCTCCGCCTGAGGCACGGCTGCCGGCGGCCGGCGCCACCGTGGTGCGCAACCTGCGGCTCTCCGGCGGCAGACGCCAGACTGCCACGGTCCGCGGTCGCACCACCAGGCCGGGGGCGGCGAAGCCCTCTCCCGGCCCCACCCCGCGCGGCGAGAAGTAGGCGGTCAGGCCCGGCAATCGCCCCAGCGCGCCGAAGTATGGCTCGACATCCAGCCGCTCGGTCGCCAGTGACACAAGCGACACCGTACGACCGGCTGCCCAGTCGATCCTCCGCAGGGCGTCGGCGGGAAGACGGACGCTGCCATCGAGAACCATCCCTTGCGGTGACCATTCCACGACGTCGGCCCGCAGGCTGCCGCCGGCGAGATCCACGGCCACCGCGCCGGACCGGGTGACTTCCGGTGCCGTCCGCAACCAGTGCAGCCCGATAATCTTCGAACGTTTGACCGGGATCGTCTCCTCGTCAAGCACGACCGAAACAGTCTGCGCGGTAATCGACGTGATCGCGCACTCGACGAATTCATGGGCCTCGTCCGATCCCACGATGAGCAGATCGCTCTCGATGGAGTCCGGCAACGCCCCCAGCCAGGCCTCACCGGGCACGGGCTGCGCACCCGCCGCCTTGCCCGACCGCCAAGCGACGCTGCGCAGCCGCTCCACCGGAAGCTCGACGATCCCGTCCGGCCGCGTCACCGACACTGCGGTGCCGTCCCACGAGAGATCGCTCCCCTCGAGCCAGCCCCCATCGACAAGCGACAGCCTTACGATTCCCTCCGTCACCCCCTGCGCTGCTGTCGATTCCACCGTCCTGACCCCATCGAGCGGGATCACCGTCTCGCTCCCAGCAGCCTCCACCACAACGCCTGCGGCGCCGATCCGCACCAAACGACCGCTGACCAATCCGCCGTCGGCGCGTTCCACACGGCAGGGGATGTCGTCTGCCGCCCGAGACAGCGTCGCCAGCAGGAAGCATGGCTGGACGGTGGCGAGAAGGAATGACGCGATGACGCTCATGGGCCGAAAGCACACGAGGCACCCCATACCATGCAGCGGCGTCCGGGCTGGGGTGCTGAGCTCGTAGGGCATCGAAATCCTTCGTGCAGCGGCCTTGGCGGCGCCGCGGCTGTCAACGGGAAGTGGTGTCAACGGGAAGTGGTGTCAGGGGGTCGACTCGCCGGTCGCGAGTCGCTTGAAATACTGTTCGATCGCTTCGCGGTAGTGGGCGGGAAACTCGCGGCTGATCTGCTGGAGGGCTTCCTCACGTTTGTGCGGTGGAAGATTTCCCCAGCCGTCGCCGTCGCCGAGATCCTTACGGGTGACATCACCGGCCCCCTGTCCTCCCGCCAACCGGCTGTCGTCCATCGGTTTGCCGTTGCCTGAATTGCCAGCCCCCGGCGAACCGCCTCCCCCCGATTGCTGATTCTGCTGCTCCTCGATGGCCGCGATCAGTTTGTCGAGAGACTCGATGACACCATCCTGGACCTGGCGGGTAACCGGGCCGGCCCGACCGAGACCGAGTCGGCGGGTGATGTCTCGCATTCGCCGGGCAATATGGTCGAGCGATTCATCCTCGAGGGAGGTCAAGTCGGCCCGCAACAGTCGGGCCACACGCTCGTATCGGACAGGGATCTCCCCGGATCGCTCCAGGAGACGATCCAACGACTCCACGGCGGAATCCGACTGCAGAAGCCAGTGCCGGCAGGCCGCTGTGTTGAACAGGAGCGCCGCGGGATCGACTGCCGTGGCGACGTCAAGTTGATCGAGCATCCGCAGGCCCTCGTCGTAGCGTTCCAAACGGACACATTCGCGACCGAGCCAGAGCCTGACAGCCCCCCGCTGAAACGGGTCGGTCGCCGCATCATCCAACCAACTCAGGTCCACGCCAGAGGCATCGGACTGACCGGGGGCACCGTTCACCAGCGGCACGCCCGTGACGGTCACCTCCCTGATCGCTTGGCACCGCGGGTCGGCGGTCGTGATGGCAGCCATCAGTGCATCGAGAAGGTCGCCTGACGCTTCGGCGCTCTGGCCTTGCCACACCACGCGGGCCGCCTGACGGCGCTCCTCAGGCTCGACGTGACCGTCGAGCCAGCCCCAGAGCCTCGCTTCCACCTCCGGCCTGCTGGGGATTTTCCAACTGGGCTGGCGAGCCAGATCGGCTCCCACTTCGTTCTCGGTTGCCGGCAGCGCGGGGCCGGCAGCCGGCAGTTCGGTCGCAGCCAAGACGGCAATCAACGAGGCCACTCCCATCACCACCACACCGGGCACGATCCGGAAATCAGCCCCTGTGCACCCTGACCAGGAATAGTTCCCCGACGGGCTACGCCCGTGTCTCGATCCGGGCGATTGCTCGCTTGGCAGGATGGTGTCTTGCATCTGCTGGTGTCCCTTTTCCGACTCCCCTCTGGGCGTCTTCATAGTGTTGCCATTTCGGCAGCGGGGAATGGAATCGCTCACTCCGTTAACCCACTGACAATGTCGTGGGCTGCCCGCTCGATCTTCCTCTGACGGTCGGAGAGTCTTCGGACCGCGTCGAGGAGTTCTGGCTCCTCGGCCTGCTCAGCCCCCTCGCCGAGCACCTGCGCGAATCGTCGGGTGCGGGTGTTGACCCGCATTTGGAGCGAGCGAATCATCTTCAGTTCCGAAAGTTTATCGACCAGCGGTTGCTCGCCCGGCTCGGCGGGCCGCCCGCCGGCGGCCCCCTTCTGCCTGGCCTGCTGGTCACGCTGCGCCTTCTCCAAGGCCCCAATCATCTCTTCCAGGTTTGCGACGATGTCCTGGACAAGTCCCCGGGTCGTCCCCCCCACGTCGCCCCGTCCCAACCTCGCAGCCGCCTGGTTGGAGTCATCACGGACCTGCTCCAGAGCCTCCGGGATCGCCACGGCAGAGCCGTCATCGCGGACCAGCGTCAGCGCCTTGACCGCCTCAGTACCGATCGCCGTCTGCTCGCGCCCCAATCTGGCCGACTCCAACTGCCGCTCACGCTCCCGGTCGGCGACCGGTTCGCCCGCCAACTTCTCGGCGGCTGTCAGAACCGCTTTCTCGGCGCGGAGCATAGCCCGCAATCGGGTCTCCAACTGCACGAGCAACCTCTCCACCTCTTGTTCGCGCATCTGGCGGAGGATCTCCTCCAACTCAGCGCGGGCGGTCTCCAACTCCTCAATCGCCTTCTCCTGTTCCTGGCGGGCGCTGCGCCGCTTGGCCTTCTCAATTTCCCCCTCGGCCTTCCGCATCCGCTCGGTGGCCGCCTCCAACCGCTTCTTGGTGCGCTCAGCGCGCGATGACTCGTCGTCCCCTTCCGGTTGCTCCCCTCCTTTCTCGTCCTCCGCCGCCCCGCCCCCCTTCTCCTCTCCCTGCTCTCCCCCCTTGGAAGGCTGCGTTGAGCCACCTTCTGAGTCTGCCTCCTTCGACGAGGGATCAGACGTGGGATCCGCTGGCTCCCCCTTCTCTCCCGGTTTCCCGCCATCTGCACTGGGCGGCTTGTCGTCAGCGGCCCCCTCTTTCCCTTTCCCCGGCTGCTCGGGTGGTTGGGCCGCGTCCGTCGCCGGATCAGCGGCGGCGTCCTGGGCGTTCTTTTTTGTGCCCGCCGGCTCGCCGGCCGCATCACGGATTTCCATCCGCTTGGCAAATCCACCGATGTCACGGGAGAGGTCTTCCGTCTCCGACGCCAGGGCGTCTTGACGTTCAATGAGCTGCGCCTCCTTCGCGCCAGCCTCGGTCGACCCCTCGATGTCGCGCTGCTTGGCGATCAGTTTTGACACCCGGGCCAGGTATTGCCGCACCTCCTCCTTGCTGTTAGCCAGATGGCGGTCAGAATCCCCAGACTCCAGCAGCGTGAGCAGTTCCCGGAGCTGCTCGATGGCCGAGGCCTGCGTTGTCCCCGCCTTGAGGAACTGACCCTTCTCGAGCAGCTGCACGATGGTGTCCAGCCGCCCCCCCACCTCCTGATCGCGGGCCTGCTCAAAAACGCTCCGCAGCACTGCGGCCCGACGGGGATCGCTGGCGGCGAGAAGGTCGGCGAGCCGGAGGAAGGTCTTCTCGAGATCCCGGTACTGAGAGAGAAGTTGCTGCTCCCGGTCGACCAGCGCCGCCGGATCGGACTGCTGGCCGCTGCTGGTATCCAAGCCCTGCCCATGGCCGCTGGGGACCCCCAGCAGGAATGCCATCGGGAGCAGGACTCGCCGAAGCCAGTGATGGGGTGTCGCGGCCCGCCCGCAGCAGGGCAGACGGGGAGACGGAGTCGGTGAAATCGCTGTCATGGCCGCTCCAACGCCTCCTTGGCCCGCTGCCGCTGCCGCCTGAGCGTCTCGGCCCGGATTTCCTCCTGCGTGCGGATCACGCCTCGGAGAAGTTCGATCACCTCGTTGTACGACTCCAACTCCATCATCTTATCCAGAACGGCCCGCATCCGGACCAGCACCTCGTCGCTCCGCGTCACGAGGGCTTCCCGATCGACAGCCGTCGACTTCCGGCCCGCAGTCTGGAGCTCCGGCAGGTCGGTGCCGGCAATCGCCGTCAGAGGCTGGGCGATCTGGCCTATGAGGCGGGACTCGAGTTCGTCGCTCAACATCCGGTTGTTGTCTAATTCCTGGCGGATCATCCGAAATGCCTCGGCGATCTCGCCGGTTTCCCCCCCTGCACGAGCCGCTGATTCCACCAGCCGCGCTCCTTCGAGTCCCCAATCCGCTCTTCCCGGGAGATCGCCGGAGCCATCCCCGGCATCATCCCCGCCAGCCGCCGGCAGCTCGCTCTGGCCACCAGCGGTGCCGATCCCCGCTGCCAATCGCTCCCGGGCCAGTGCCAGATCGGAGACGACACTCTCGAAACGCCGCCGGAGAAGAATCTCGCGGGCCTCGAGCATCGCCATCAGGGATTCCGGAGGGACCACGTCCAGCGACCAGGTATCGCTCCGCCCCTCGTTCGCCCCGCCGTCGTCCCCTCCACTGAGCGTGCATTGGTCACGGGCCGCCACCTGCAGGCTGATGGCGGCGCCAAGCGGCAACGCCAATGACTCAAGCGTGACCAGTTCCGGGGAGGCGTCGGAGAATTCGATGCTCACAGCGCCGCTTTTCACCCTGGCGATCGGCAGTGTCGTTGTGGCGCCGTCCTTGATGGCAATCGTCACATCGGCTGAGGCCAGCGCGTAGTCGTCGCTGATCGCACCGACCAGGGGAAGGCGTGCCTGCGGCGTGACTGCCGTCGAGATCCCGCGCATTCGCACCGCGACCTGAGGCGGTTCATCCGGCACCGCACCGAGGACCACCGTGATCGGCTCACGGTTGCCGAGTCCGTCGGTGTCGGTGAAACGGGCGACGAGCGTCCGCTCACCGTCCACTTCTCCGATCCGCAGCGTGATGCTCTGCGGTGGGTCGATCCCGCTGGCTGCCGAGGCCGGCTGATCTCCGGGGATCGCCGGTAGGCTCACTTCAAGAGTTTCCTCGCCATCGATGAGGGTGTGGACCGACGCCGTTGAGAGCGGCTTGGTGGAGACAAAACCGATCTCAACCGCTGCGCCACGGGGCACCATCAGCACCCGGGAGGCCGCCACCTGTCGACTGCCACCACCGAGATACGCCGGCAGCGTGGCCGTACAGTCCAGGCGTGCCAGCGCCGGCGCGTCGACCACCGTCAGTCGCAGGCCACGGAGGCGGGCGTCGCCACCACGGACCTCCAATTCCAGATCTTCGGTCATCCCCTTGAGGACCTGGCCGAAAGCCTGCGATCCCTCCTCGCTGCCGCCGCGGATTCCCATCCGATCGCTCCGCCAGGCGCCGCCGCGGAGAGGACGGATCCGCAGGTCAACAACTTCCGGCACCTCCCGCGCGGCATCGGCGCGGACGATGATCTCCGCGTCGGCTCCGCGGGCCACCTTCCGTACGCCGTCAGTGAAGCCCTCGATCGAAAGTCCGGTGCGGCGCGGCCAGGGGGTGTCATCGAGAAACAGCATCCGCCGCGTCCAGATATCGGCAATCCCAGGTCGGGCCACAGCCACGCCGACGAGACTTCCCAGGGCAGTCAGGCCGGCCAGCGCCACCCCGGCGAGCCTCCGGCGGCGGAAGAACTGGCCTGGATCGACCCGGCCGACGACCGCCACTGCCTCGAGAATCGTTCGCTCCAAGAGACGGGGATCGATGTCCTCACGGGGTCTGGCGGAGAGTTCGATGGCGGTCGAGAGACTGTCGCGGAATCCCTCCTGCCCCCGCTCCACCACAGTGGCCAGCGTCGTATCCCCCATCGGCACAGCCAGCCTGCCGAAGAGCGTGTGGCGGAGGATGACCATCAAGCCGACCAAGCCCGCCATCATCAGCCCGCCACGCACCCAGGACGGTGGCTCCACGGCCCAATCGAAGACCAATGTCACCCAGAACACCGCCGCTCCCGCCAGGCAGACCAGCGCCATCGACTCCACCCAAATCCATCGCCGCGCCATCCGCCGGACCCCTTCGAGGAGGGTCTGGAGCCTGCGGAGGCCGTCGACGGCGGCGTCGGACAGCGGTCGATGAAGCGGTGGATCGGAGACGGTGGCCACGCGTGCGTTGTCCTGTTCGGGTGGGCGTTGCTGCGGGCCAGTTAGGCCAGTTTCACTAAGCGACGGATGATCCATTCCAGGCACAAGAGCCCCGTTCCAGCGGCGAGCAGGAAGGCGTTGAGGCGGCGTTTGAAGGTGCCGTCAGGGGCGCCGGTCTCGTACTCACGCCGCGATCGATCGGGGATCCTAGCGGCGAGGGCCGCCGACTCCTCCGCTCCCCAGGGAGCATCGGCCAAGAAATGCGCCGCACCCCCGGTCAACGCACCGAGCCGTTCGAGGAGCCCTCGGTCGAGCCTGGGCCGCTCCAGTTCGCGGTCCGGAAGGCGGGCCTGGATCCTCCGCGAGAGCATCTCTCCAGACCCATCGCCAAGATCGACATCGATCCTCCATCCCCCCTCGCGTGAGGCGATGAAGCCCCCCTGCATGACCCCCGGGCGCCCGGGGTCGGAAGAGAGTGGCACGCGGACCGGCACCCCGTCAGGTCCTTCCGCCCGACAGGTGGCGGTGGACAAGGCCGCCGCACCGTCACCGTCGGCGGTCACCAGACGGACCAAGACGTTGGCCCCCACCGCATAACGATCGCGCTCCACCATCAGCCTGGCGCGGCGGGAGCCGGCCAGCAGTCGCCCTTGCGAGACATGCCGCACCAGTTGTGTCGAGATGCGCTCGAAGAGGGCGTCATCGATGGCCCGCAGTCGCCAGGTCTCGCCACTGCCGATGTGAAAGACGTTTCCAGAGCCGTACAGCTGCCCGGCGAGAGCGATCTTGCCGCGGTTGCCATCTGGACCGAGGCCGTCGCCCCGCGGCCCGGCGGGGCCCGGGGGCAGCACTCGCGCGTAGACCGTGGCTCCCGGCTTGGCGACGGCGGCGTCGAAGCAGGCGTAGAACCCTTTGAATTCGCTCCACACCGTCTGGTTGGCGATTCGGCTTCCGGCCAGCCAGAGAAACTCCGCCTCCTGACCGTCGCGGGTGAACTGCAGCGGCATCGGCTCCTCAAACCCGGCCGGTTCATCAACGAGGCTCTGCCCTGCTCGGCGGAGTTCGATGGGATACAAGCCACGGATGAGCGTGGTCTGTGGGTCTGCCAGCCAGGCGTCCATAAAGATGTTGCCTGCCACCAGCACGAGCCCTCCCGACTCCCGCGCCACCCAGCGTTCCAGACGCGATTGGGCCGCAGCATCGAGCAACCGCCAATCGAAGTCGAAGGCCACGATGCAATCGTAGGTCGAGAGTTCCTCGGCCGTGGCCGGAAACGATTCCAGAATCCGCCGCGCATCCTGCGACGCTCCGCGGACTGCCGTCCCCAAGAGCACGTCGACGCTAAAACTCTTGTCCCGCTCCAAGACATTCCGCATGAACTGGTACTCCCGAGTCGGGCCGCCTGCCATGAGGAGCACCTGCGTCACCCGATCGACAACCTCCACTTCGGCCGTCTGCTGGTTGTCGAGGGGATTCTGGTCAGCCGCCGGTGCGGTGACGCGGATCACGAGATTCCGTCTTCCCGGTGTCTCGAGGCCGGGAATGTCAAAACGCACCGCGGCTAATTCGCCGTCGGCAGCCAAGGCCACCTCGGAGACATCGAGCACACGCCCCCCCTCCACTGGCCTGGCACCGGAGGGCACCGCGTCGGGGAGTTCAGCCAGTTCGACCTTCACCGTTTGGCCCACAAGTCCCTGCGACTGAAGGTAGGCCTGCACGGAGAACCGGTCTCCGGGAAAGACCCTCGATGGCACGAGGATGTCGGCAACGCGGACGTTGGCTGGCAACCTCTCGGAGCCGGCGCCGAAGGCAAACAGCGGCACCTGCGCTTTGACCAATGCCCCGGCTGCCGCCGCCGGATCGACCCCGGCGTTATTCCCACCGTCTGTCAGCAGGATCACGCCAGCCAGCGCCCCGGCTGGCTCCTGATCGACGACCCGCAGAAGCGCCTCGCCGATTCGCGTCTCAAATCCACGCGGCTGAAGCTGCGCTCGCCAATCGCCCGCCGGCGCGGTCGCTGGCTCGTCGCTTCCCCGATCTTTCTCCGTGGAACTGCCAGCGGAGGCTGTTTCGCCAGCGGATGCTGCTTCGCCAGCGGAGGCTGCTTCGCCAGCGGAGGCTGCTTCGCCACCTGCCACCGCGAGGACCGTGATTGATTCGGCGTCGGCATCGAACCGCCACACAGAGACCTCGTGCCGCGGGGCGAGAGCGGCCAGCAGCCCACCACCTTGGAGGACATCAAGCGCCCGCTGAGCCCGGTTGGCGGCAGTCTCTCCGGCCACCGGAGTCTGCAACGGGCCATCCTGAAAGAGGCCGGCGGGGAGTGTCATGCTGGCACTGGAATCGACCATCACGGCCACGCGGGATGGAAAAACAATCTCGTGTTCAGCCGTCCGCTGGAGATCAAAGAAAGCGGCAACCAAGGCCGCCATGGCGCCGAGCCGCAAGGCGGCCAAGAGCAGACCGACGCCGCGCGGGAGTTCCGCTGCATCCCTCCGATACATCCAGGAAATCCACGCCGCCACCGCCACCAATCCCACCACCAACAGCGGCATCTGCCACCACTGCGAGAATCCATCGACCAGCGCGCTTGCGATGCGATGCTGGACGCCTCCAATGGCGGACACCAGCGGCTGGACTGGGCTGGAAATGATGGGGAGTGCAGTCATGGCGTGGGTCAGGCGGAGGATGGACGGCGGGCGGGGTGGTAGCTCGCCGAGTAGGCCACAACCTGCTCCAAGAGCAACAGCCCCAGCAGGATCAACAGCAGCGGGGTCACCAACGACACTCCCGCAAGCGCACTGGAGCCGGGATCCATGAGCGTGGCATTCTCGTAGCGGAAAGGGATACCGGCCAACGAGGCATCGAGCCCCTCGCGTCCAACCCGCTCCAGACGCCCCTCCTCGGGATCGACATTGACGGCAAACACCCGCTCCCGTTCCTGGCCATCGCTACGACGCCAGCGGACGGCATAGGCCCCCGCCACGTCGGTGATCGGCAGCGTGGCTGCCATCCGGGCCGAGGATCCATTCCGACTCGCTCCCGTGTCTCGCTCCACTCCTCGCTCCCGGGCCACCTGATGGACAACAGTCCCATCGGGGGGGAGGAGAAAATCAACTTCCAAGCCATCGACGGCCGGATCAAGGCCCACGGTGATCCCAGCGCCGACAGGGAGGGATTCTGCCCGGCGCCTGCCCCGTGCCAAGTGGCTCTCCAACTCGAGCATCACCACCACCCAACTGGGATTGCCACGCGACCAGTTGTTCCACGATGGCGAGGCCGTCGTACACACCGCCACGACGAGCCCGGCTCCGAACGACTGCTCCAGCATCAACGGGGCGCCATTGCGCAGTGACAGCAGGCGGCGGAGGCCACTGCCAGCGGCAGGCTCCCAGCCCCGCTGCACCGCCATGAAGCGATCGATCCGGACAGCATCGAGCAAGGGGTTGCGCTGTCCGGAAAGAACAGCCACCACCGGATGCTCTTCGACGGCCACGTCGGGCCGCTGCTCGGCGGTATCAGCGAGGAGATCGACAGCACCTGCCAGCGGCGCTGGGAAGAGACCGGCCCCATCGCGGTACAGCGTCCGATTGACCGTCTCGGGTTTCGTTCTCGGACCGACGAAGAACACCACTCCCCCGCCCCCTTTTGTATACGCCTCCAAGGCCGCTACCTCAGGGCCGTCAAGCCGCTCCACATCGAGGAGCCACACGCAGTCGAAGGTATTGAGATCGAGCGTCGCCAGCGACCGCGGGGGTTCGACCCGCGGCTGCAGTCCCGTCGGCGCTCCCGCGCCTGGAGCCAGGGCCGTGGAGAGGTAAAAGGCGTCGCCACCACGGGACGCAGCGGGGGCCACGCCGTCTGCGAGGGCACCATCGATGAGCAGCACATCGACCCGGTCGACGATCTCGATGACGGCGGTGCGGACGTTGTCGGTGGCCAACACATCGACAGGCAGGCGGGCCTCCACTGTATGGCCGCCGGCCTTGGGGAAACGGACGTCGAACCGCTGCACCGCTGTGGCACCGGGAGGCACCAGTTCAAGCCTCACCCCCGGCCGCGGAACGCCATCCTCGCGGAGATCGACAGCAACTCCACGCACCGGCCAAGGAGCGTTATTGCGAACGGCCACTTCCATCGGTACCAGAACGCCACTGGCCGGGACCCCTCCCACCATCTCCACGCGCTCGATCGTCAGGTTCCCCCGGGCGCTTGCCGTGGCGTCCTCGCCGCCGCCTGAAATCTCCGCCGCGGCCGGGCCATCGGCAGCACAGTCGATGAGCCTGATCTCCGCTCCATCGGCAGCGAGCCTGCGGACCAGCGCGACGGTGTCGTCCGCGGACTGCCACTGGGCCACACGGAAGTCACTCACCAACCACACCACATGAGCGGTCTTCGTTCCCCCCCCGGAACCGAACAGTTCGGCTGCGGCCGCCAGCGCCCCACGGGGCCCTGCGTCGCTCGACGACGGAGCGAAGCGGGCCAGTGCATCGCGGATCCTTTGCACCACCTCCGGCGTTGCCGCTTGGAGGGGAATGTCGAAGCGCTCTTCGGCGTCCGCGGGCGGATCGGCCACGCCCAGCCCGGAGCTCGTCTGGCTCAGCCGCGTCAACCGACCGACGGCGATCTCCTGCCGGCCACGCGTGGCCAAGAGTTCGCCACAGATCCGCTCCACGACCCCCACGCCTCGTTCGAAGGCCGAGCCTCCCGCCGCCGCCGCCGTCGGAGTGCGGTCCCCCATCGAGTAACTGTCGTCGAGGAGCACGACGTGTGCGGTGCGAGTGCCGCCGAGGAGGTGTCCGAGAGCGTGGGTCCAACGGGGCTGTGCCATCGCCAACACGATCCCGGCGATCGCCAGCACACGGAGCGCCAGGAGGAGCAACTGTTTGAGCAGCACCCGGGTGCGGTACTTTTTTTGGCTGGCGAGGAGGAACTCCATGGCCGCCCACGGCACGCGGCGATGCCGGAGCAGGTTGATGAGGTGGATGATGATCGGCGCTGCCACCAGTGGCAGCCCCCACCACAGCAGCGGAAAAAAATCGAACGTCGGCAAGCCGTGACTCCGCGAAAAAGCGGCAGAACAAAAGGGAGAGACACCTCAAGAAAGCATGCTAAGAACGAAGGAAATCAGACCGCCATGCTCGATCGTCTGGAGAGGAACTTGACCAAGCCCGTGTCCACCGGTTCGCTGGTGCGGATCAGTGAGTAATCGCACTTCGCCGCTGCGCACCGGCGGCGGGCAGCGGTAAGGAACTCCCCCACCGCAGCCAAATACCCTTCGCGGAGGGCCCGAGGATTGCAGGCGATGGCGTCCGGGATCTCCAGCCCCTCAAACCGCGTCGGCCCCTCGAAGGGAAAATCGATCTCGTCGTCGGCCATCACGTGGAGCATGGCGATGTCATGGCCGCGCTTGCGCAGCAACTGCATTCCCTGGTACATCCCTTCACGATCTCCCAACAAATCGGAGAGGATCACCACCATTCCACGGCGCGGGAGGGTCTCGGCCAGCCCGCGGAGCACCGGGAGGAAGGCCGTCGGTCGGCCCCCCCGCGGCGACTCGAGGACCTCGACGATACTGGTCAACTGCGTCCGCTTCGTCCGGGCCGGCACCGCTGCCCGCACCTTGTCGTCGAAGACCGCGCAACCGGCCGCATCGCCATGCGACAGTGCCAACCAAGCGAGACTGGCGGCGAGCGTCGCGGCGTAGTCGTACTTGGAAAGCGCCCCCGATGTGTAGTTCATGCTCGCCGAACCGTCGACGAGCAGCGTCAGGCGGAGGTTCGTCTCCTCCTCAAACTCCTTGACGGTGAACCGATCCTGACGCCCCCAGACTTTCCAGTCGACACGGCGCAGATCGTCACCGCGCACATACTCGCGGTGCTGGAGAAACTCCACCGACTGCCCCTTGTAGGGGCTCTTATGGAGGCCAGCCAAGACTCCCTCAACGACGGCCCGGGCGCGGAGTTCAAGCCGCGCGATTCGGGAGATCGCCTCAGGATGCAAAAATCGTCTGGAAGCGGGGGTCACGCGTCAGTTCATCCTCTCTGGCTGGGGTGTTCTCGATGATCCGACGGATGATCGCATCGGGAGTCACGCCGTCGCTCTCGGCGGCGAATCCGACGACGATCCGATGCCGCAGCACTGGTGGAGCGAGTGTCTGAATGTCCTCGACGGTGACGTGGCTGCGACCTTGGAGGAGGGCCCTAGCCTTGCTGCCGACGATGAGGAACTGCACCGCCCGCGGCCCAGCCCCCCACGACAATTGATCGGAGACGAATTCCGGGACTCCCTTCTCGCCGGCGCGGGTCTGCCGTACCAGTGCCAGACTGTAGCGCACCAAGTGATCGCTAATTGGCACCTCCCGGACACTCCGCTGCAGCGCGAGGATGTCTTCGGCGGTGAGCACCGGGCGGGGCTCCTCGGCCGGCAAGCCGGTCGTCCGCCGGGCGATCTCGAATTCCTCCTCAAACGTCGGGTAGCGGACAAACACCTTGAACATGAACCGATCCTGCTGCGCCTCAGGCAGCGGGTAGGTGCCTTCCTGCTCGATCGGGTTTTGAGTCGCCAGCACGAAGAATGGATCGACCAGGCGGTGCCGCCCCCGCCCCACGCTCACCTGCCGCTCCTGCATCGCCTCCAGGAGCGCCGCCTGTGTTTTGGGCGGCGTGCGGTTGATCTCGTCGGCCAGCACCACATTGGCAAACAGCGGCCCTTCCAGGAAACGCACCTGCCGGCTCCCGGTGGCCTTGTCCTCCTCAAGGACGTCGGTGCCGGTGATGTCGGCAGGCATCAGATCCGGGGTGAATTGGATGCGGCTGAAGGAGAGATCGAGGCTCCGCGCCAGCGTGCTCACCAGCAAAGTCTTGGCGAGCCCCGGCACTCCCTCAAGGAGGCAGTGCCCCCGGCTAAACAGCGTGATCAGCAACTCCTCCACCACCTGATGCTGGCCCACGATCACGCGCGAGAGCTGGGTGGTGATCCTGTCGTGGGCCTCATGGAGACGCTCGACTGCGGAGGCGGGGCTGGGATGAGGGCTGTCGGACGCGGTCATGAATGGCTCCGGGACGGGGACGGCTGATTGCCGGCGTGGCCTGTGTCGGACTCGGACAACGATACCGACTGGACGGGGCTGGCGGGGAAGCGGCAAATCAACGTTGGTAGATCGGCAGGGTGCCCTTGTCCAACTGGAGAATCGTGAGGTTCGTGGCGGTGGTGTACACCGGTCCAATATATCCCTGCGGCCAAAACAGACCGTCGCGGTCTTCCTGGGCCTCGCCGACCAGCCGCTTGTTGATCTGGTCACGGTACGACTGCCATTTTTTGCCCCCTTCCCGGTACATTACCTGGGCGTAGTAGAAGTGGGCGTAATGCCAATGGCCGAAGCCGTTGTTGGCGATGTTTCCCAGATGCTTCTCCGCGTAATCGATCATTCGCGGCACGTGGGTATCGTCGTACTCCCCGGCATTGAACAGGCAGGCGATGGCAGCCGCGGAGATCGCCGGGCGTCCTCCCCCCCCCTTGGAACTGTACTGCACGCCGCCGTCGGGCATCGTGCATTTGTGGATGTAGCCGATCGCCTTGTCGATGATCTCGCGCGGCACGGGGATGCCGGCATTGCGGCAGCCGCGCAGCCCCTGCACCTGGGTGATGGTGGTCGAACCCTCATCGAAATTATTGCCGTCCTTGGCACTGACGTATCCCCAACCGCCGTCGGCGGTCTGGGCGCGGCCGGAAAACTCCACCGCCTTGGCGAGCACCCGCACCAGTTCCTCACGCCTCCGCTCGTCTTCTTCCTCTCCGAGCACTTGCGACAGGAAGAGCATCGAGAAACCGTGGCCGTAGGTGTAGCGGTCGTCCCCCTTGGGATCACCGATCAGCCCGTTGGTCCGCGAGCGGCTCACGAGGTAGTCAACCGCCTGACGGACCGGCTCCGCATACCGCCCCTGGGTGGTGGTGGAGCCCTCCATGAGCATCGCCGTCCCGGCTAGCGCCGTCATGGCCGTCGGATAGCGGCCCTCGTTCGCCGACCAACTCCCGCGCCGCGACTGCTTCTTGGCCAGCCAGTCCAAGCCCCGAGAAACAACCTTATCGCGGGCCTCGTCACCGGCTGCGTTGCACGGCGCCGCAGCGCACAGCGCCCAAGCGACGATCCCGACGCCAATCAACCGTGCCGCCAGAACCATCACCGAAAGGTGACGATGCTGCGGAGAGACCATGATTCCTGGCATGCGGGGGGACTCCACGGTGAGACCGGCGGGGCTCGTCCTAGTTCTGCGCGGGCCAGAGAAAGGCTTTTTCGATCCAATATTCCAATTCTGAGAGCACATCCCGCGCCGCCGGCTGGCGGGCGGCGGCCTGAAACGGCGGTCGGGGCGCCGTCGGTTGGGCAGTGAATTCGAGAATCACGTCGGCATTCTCACTCCCTCCTCGGCCGATGGCGACGGTGTGGCCAGCAGGATCGCCGATCATGTCGCAGCCGAAGAGCATGTGCGACTGCGCGGCGATCTTGTCGTCCACGCAGGCTGCCTGCCCGGTCCGCTTGTCGAGACACAAAACGCTCATCCGCGAGCGGTCACCTCCGCGGGGAGGCTGGATCTGGCGGGCAAAGAGGAGCACAGGCAGCCCCTCTGGCTGGTTGGGATGGAGGCAGTGACGCAGCACCGTCGCCGGCACGGGCCAGAGCATGGCGCCGGTCGTTCGATCCACCGCCCACACTGCCCCAGTCGCCGGCTGACTGACGTCCCGTACGGATGCCTGCTGGGGAAGGTTCGTGATCGCCCCCACCTTCTCCATCAAGGCCCGCTCCTCCGCGGTCTCTTGGCGACCGATACAGACCAGGTACCGGTCCTGCCACGGGATGACCCGCAATTGCTCCAATCCGCGCGGCATATCGGGAAGGTCACACCGAAAGCAGACGGTGCCATTGACGAGGTCGAGGATTGTCAACGATCCCGACGGCTCGAGGACCGCCAGACGCTCCGGACCAACCGGCGCGACTCGCGATTCAGACGCGAACGTCCCCAGAGGCACGGTGGTCAGTGTGGCCGGATCGAGCAGTTGCAGTGCCACCGGAGTGAGCGAAATCGCCAGGCCCGTTCCCTCCAGTGAGGGCGGGGCGCCTCCTGCTCCGTCACCGCCATCAGCCATGACCACGATCCGCCTTCCACAGGCCATCAAGCGCCGATCGCGGCGGGGAATGTCGCAGACCCGCACCAACTCGCCATCGGTCATCGACACCACAGCGGCCTGTTTTCCATTGGCGGGGCAGATGCAGACGTAGTCGTCGTCACCGATCAATTCACCGCCAGCGGGAAGACGGTGACGCTCCCAGAGAATTGATCCGCTGGCCGGATCGAGGAGTTGAAGGGAGGAGTGGATCAGAATCGGCACGCCCACAAGCCGAGCCCTGGCGCCCTGCACCGCCACCTGGGGCAGCGCCTCGTCAGGCTCCGAGATCCGCATTCCCAGCGGGATATTTGCCAAGCGTCCCTGCCGGCCACCGATCGCTCGCCCCATAAACGGCATCTGCATTTCGATGCCATTTCCAGCAGCCTCCGAACGGCTCCACAACCGGCGATGCTTCTGCCCCGGCGTGGCTGACAACTCAAACGCTGCCACGAGGGATCCAGACCGGGCCACAACCACCCGCCCCACCACCGACGCCTCGGTGGCCATTGGCTGAAACATGGTCACCATGCCGTCAAACCGGCCGTTCGTCTCGAAACCGAACGCCTCACCGATCCGGCGCCCAAATCCGTCGCTGGCCACCAGCGACGGCTGTTGCATGTCGTAGGCCAGGCGCAATCCTGGAAAGAGCGAATCACCACCGTCATCGACAGGGATTGGCACCACTCGCCCAATACGCACCGCCTCGTCGCCCCCGCCTCGTCCAGCCGGCCCACGCCGCTCCACAATCCGGCCGAACGGCCAGGCGGCATCGACGTCGACCGGCGCGTGGCCTGCCTCCTCCCGCTCCACCGCGATGCCCTGCCTACGGAGCCCGAGCGTGAGAAACTCCCGCCGGATTGCCAGATCGCGGCCAGTGTCGCTGGCGGGGCCTGCGAAATCAATCAAGCCAGGGAGCAATCCCACCAGTTCTGCCCGGGCACGGACCCCTGCCGGGTGATCGTCATACCACGTCGCCACCGCTGCGAGCCCCGCCGCCTGCTCGGCCGATCGCGGTGCGTTCCGGGCAGCGGCAAGCGCGGCATCACCAAATCGATCGATCTCCGCTCGGACATCCACAGACCCTTGCGAGAACAGACGCTTGAGCCGCCCCTGCACCCAGCGCTGTTCGGTCACCGCGACCAGTGGATCGCTGCCATGGAGCACCAGCTCGCCCGGGCCCGTATCCCGTCCAGACAAAGGCACTGCCCCCGCCCCCCCCTCTGGCGCCATTGCCCCGGCGGAGGCCGCCTGGAGGTATCGTTGCAGGGCAGCCCAGGCATCGGGCAAGTCACCGCGTTTCAGGAATCCATCCACCACAACGCGGAGCATGATCCGGTCTTCAGGGAAGCGACCGCCCCCGGCTGTGTCAGAGAATTCGCGCCACAGCGGGACTGCAGTGGCGAAGTCTCGCTCCAGTGCCCGGAGCAGCGCGTCGCGGATGATCGACAGGGGAACCGCTGCCGGATCAGCGGCATGCGCAGCACGGAGCGTTGCCAATCCACGGCCGATGTCGCCGCTGTCGATGTCGAGTTGCCCTCGCCACTGCAGCATCCGCACGTCTGCGGGACGCTCCTTGGCGGCGGTGTCTATCTTCTCCAGCAGCGCCGCTGACTGGTGGAACACATCGAGCGAGTCCACCCCCTGCGAGACCACCTCGCCGCGGTACGCAACCAGGTTGCCGACCACCGCGCCGCCCCGGGCTGCCGAGCGTCCGGCCACGGTACCATCGGCGAGGTTGATCTCGATCACCTCCGGGGTGTCGAGGGGGAGGTGCAGCCTCCCCTCGGCAAGGATCCCCCGTCCACTGGGACCCCCTCCGGTAAACGCCAGCGGCTTCTCCCAGGAGTTCGCGCCGTCGGCCAACGCCAAACTTTCCACACCACGTCGACCGACCACCACCACCTGTCCGTTGACCACGCCGGCCACGTAGATTCCGTCCCGGCGGGGTCGCTTCCAGGAGACGGCGCCTGAGCGGAGATCGAGGCAATGAATCTCCTCCGATTCACGGGGCGTGAGGACGATCCGTCCGCCGGCGAGAATCGGACTAGAGTCCCGCCACCCGGAGGTCGTTCTTTGGCTGCCAGTGATCTGGCCGTTAAAGACGGCGATGTTCCCGGCGACGTTCCCCCTGCGGATGCGGACGCCGTTGGGAAGGAGCATCTCATTGGCCTCTCCAGGCCGGGGATAGTTGTAGGCCCAGAGCAGCGTTCGGGTGGCGAGGTCGACGGCCACCGCAGTTCCGGCTCCCGTGGGACAGACAAGCACGCCTTCGGAGAATGCCGGAGAGAGCCCGCCGATCCGACGGAGGTGGCTATCGCGATTCCCGATCGCCAGGTCCTCGTCGAGTTCTGCCAGCGGCTGAGACCAGATCAGCCTCCCATCCGCCGCGCTGAGCACGTCGAGGCGGATTTCCCCCTTCTCCTCGACGAGGATGAACAACTGATCGCCAATTGGCAAAGGGGCGCCCATGTACCAACCTCCGCCGACCAGACCTCCCCCGCCACCACCCCCCGGCACTCCGACAGCAGCCGGCTCCGCGGCAGGCAGGCGCCAGGCGAGTTCCCCTTTGCGGTCGATGCGGTAGGCGGAGAGGACGTTGGCGCTTTGCGGTACGGGGGCCTGCCCCCGAAAAATGCCGTTGAAGCCGACGTTACTGGGCCCCGTCAGCGACGCCGGATCGCTCTCCACGGCGAACGCCAACCGACCGTTGCTCGAAAGCGTGCCGCTGGTGGAGTCCTCAAAGACTCCCCGCAGCGCTCCCCGCGTCTGGCCATCACCGCTGTCATCGCCGTCGCCGCCGGTTTGATCAGCCTCAAAGAACGACGCCGCGGCCCCTCCGGTCTGGAGCCAGACGCGCTTGCCCGTCTCGAAGTCGACCGCCAGCAGTCCCATCGGCGTGTGTGCCAGGAGAAGCCCATCCACGGCCAATGGCACGCCAGATGGGAGCAGCGGGAGATCGCGGTCGGCGAACTGCTTGCGGCGCTGCTCCAAGAGCCTGGCTTCTTCCGGATGCCGCGTCAGCGGCACGCGGTAGCGCGGCACAAGCAGCGGGCGGGTGGCCGTCACCAACGCGTTGCGGGCTGCATCACCGCGGTGCAACCACCACTCACTGGCTTTGCGACCATGCCCACTGGCAGGACCGCCGGCGACAGACTCTAGCCAGGCCGCAGCACCGCCGGCCGGAAACGACACGATCACGTCGCGGCCACCAATCCGTACTGCACCACCACGTTCGGCCCGCGTCTTGTCGATGATCGCCACCGCAGTCGCCCGCTCACCAGCCCGCCACCACGCAACAGCGCGCATCACCGACAGCGTCGGTTCAAACTCGTCACTCCCCGCAGCAGCTCCGAGACGGTCAAGCCAGGCAGCCGCCTCCAGCGGTTGATTCCCCTCCAACGCTTCGATCGCCGCCAGGAGCGTCGCCCGGCGTCCGGCGGGGGTGTGAAACCAGCGACGGGCCACCGCCACCACTCCGGCAGAGTCGCCGGCGGCGATTGCCTGCTCAAGGCGCCGTTCGGCTCTTGAGCGGAACTGCAATTCATACGCCTCCCTCCCGGCGGCAGGCAGGGCTCCGAGCATCCGCGACGTCTCGCTCTTGATGCTCCTCCAGGTGCTCTCGCCGCTGGCCGGGCGGAAGAAGAAGTCGCGGTCACCCCCCAGGATCTCGTCGATGAGCGTGGCAGAGTCGCTCAAGCGTCCGTCGGCGATCAGCCGGCGGACGCGGTCGAGTTGCCTCTCTTTGAGACGGTCGGTCGGCAGGGCAACTCCTCCCCCGTCATCGATCTGGCCAGTCTCGTCATCCCCCTTCTCGTCGTCCCCCTGGGCTTCATCGGGCGGGTCGGCCGCAGCCGCCGCCGCCGCCGCGTCGCTGTCCAGAGGCCGCACACCATCTGCCGGAGGCTGTCCTCTGGCTCCCCGGGGCACGAAGGGATACCCGGCCAAAGGCATGATGCCAGCGACGAGCAGGACCGCCGCCAGCGTTGTATTCCACCCCTGGAAAGACCGTGCCATCTCGCTCCCCACTCCGCCGATGGGGGCGGCCCCGACGGCAACCGGGCCGGTTTTGCCGCGGTTTCCCGCAGGCCCCAGATCAGACGAACCACGACGCCACCGACCATCTTAGGGCCCTTCCCCCGCAGGCGGCAAGGAACCGCCGCCAGCGTCTCCCGCTGCCAGGGTTCCTCTGGGAGCGGGATTTCCGGGCCTGAAATCGGGTTTCTTCGGTTGCATTTTCATTTCCAGAGCCTCTAATCAGCCACGCTAAGCGGCACACGCTGCCGGGCGAACCAGACGGCGGCGGGGGATCCTGCCGCAAACAACCTTCAGGAGACGAGGCGATGGCCAAGAAGTCGGGAAGCAAGCCACTGACCAAGACTGAGATCATGCGGAGCATCTCCGAGACCACAAACCTTCCCAAGAAGGATGTCGTCGCGGTGCTCGACGCGCTGACCACCGAGATCCAAAAGTCGCTCAAGGGTTCGGGGATCGGGGTGTTCTCAATCCCGGGCCTGGTGAAGATCGAGCGCCGCAAGGTGCCATCCCGCCCCGCCCAGAAGGGTGTCAAAAACCCCTTCACCGGTGAGCTGCAGGACCGTCCCGCGAAGCCAGCGAGCGTCAAGGTCCGCGTCCGCGCACTCAAGAACCTCAAGGCCATGGTCTCCGGCTGAGAAGCCGGCGACTGATCGTGTCATCCCCTGCGGGGCCGATGGCAGAGCGGACAACAAAGAGGGGCGGCGTCCGGAAGGACGCTGCCCCTTTTTATTTCCCCGCGGGAATTTCCTGAAAACCGCCCGCCGATCATCCCAGCCCTTAGGCCGCCTGGCAGGTGCCAGCAAAGATGTCGAACAACGTCACCGGCGGATAGAGCCTCGCCACCGTCTCCACCGGCACCCTCTCCCCCAGCGCGATCCGCACCTCGGGGATGCCACGCTCGTGGTAGGCACCGGAATACTCAGGACCGGCGAGGCGTCGACCGAGCTTGTAAAACAGATTCTCGCTGGGGCCGGAGACCACCAATCGCCCCCCTGGCTTGAGGAGGCGGAGGAGGTCGTCGAGCGTCGACGGCAAGTCGTCGACATGCTCAAGCACGTCGAGTGCCGTCACCAGATCGAAACCGCCAGCGGGGAGCGAGCGGAGCGTCATCCGCGAGGCCTCGTGGACCTCGATGTTGGACGGGAACTCCAGTCGGCGGCTCATCGTCCGGAAGGCGAGCAGATCAACATCCAAACCAACAACGTTGCGGGAGCGGGCTGCCAGGAATGGGAGCATGACGCCGCTGCCGCAGCCAAAATCGAGCACCCGGTCAAACGGCCCCATCCGCTCGATGTACTTCATCACCACCCGCAGTCGCTGCCAGAACAGCCAGTTGATGAGGGGATTCTTGTGGGTGTAGGCAGGGAAGGCCGCCTCGTCGAGCGACCCCCGCTGGGCCTCAGAAAGCGCCGTCCGGATCGCGGTGCGGAAGGCGGACTTATAGGCCGGAAAGGTGAGTGTGTGCATGGATCGATCCAGGAAGTGTGCCCCCGACGACGGGGGGGTGATGGAAGTCTGCGGTGCATTCAGCCGTTGTGCTTGCTGCCGATGTACATCCCGTTGAGGGCCCACTGCGTCCAGAAGGGGCGGTAGACGATGGCGGTGAAACCAGCCCGGGAGAGTCGCGTGCGGATTTCTTTGCCGGTGAGGTAGTACTCCTCCCCTTCGATCATTCCCCGCTCGTTGTCGTGGTCGAGTTTCGTGCCGAACAGCCTGTCGTAGGCCCAGATCACCTGGTGCACGACGACCTCCACGGCAGGCAATGCCATGGTGACGATGATCCGTCCGCCCGGCCGGAGAACCCGGTGCGCCTCCGCCAGTTCGGCATCGCGGTGCTCGCGGGGAACATGGTTGATGTTGGCCAGAAAAGTCACCGCTTCGAACGACGCATCCGGCCAGGGAAACCGCGTTGGGTCTTCAAGAATCACGCCGTCGGGATTGTCTGGGTAACGGTAGACGTCAGCCCCGACACCGTGGCCATGGAGGAACTCGCGCACGAAGCGGTTGCTGCCGCAACCAACGTCGAGACAGCGCCCTGCCACCTGCGAGGCGGCGTAGTCGTAGCGCTCCGTGGCCTGGCAGGAGAGACCGAAGCGGTCGTCATGGAACAACGTCAGAGCCCGCAGGGGGAAGGTGACGAAATCAGCCACCTTCTGGATTCCCCCCCGGGCCCTCTCTCTGGAGGCCGTTCCAGGGACCACTCCGGCTGTCGTCATGCCACTGATACCGCTCATGCCGCCCTCCTTCCGCTCACCTGGTATTCTGAGCCAACCGCGCCGTGCATCCCCTCTTCAAGCCGGCCCACGGGGATTTCGCCCGGCTGATCTTCAGGACGGACGATGCGGGGAAAGACCGGTGTCCGCGCGGCCATGCGGTGCACCGCTCCCCGCGGGACAGATTGCAGATCGAGGAGCAGGCACTGCAGCAGGCACTGCACTCCGAGGATCAGCGGCAAGACGCTGAGCATCACCGTGCCGGTGGACGTCACCACCCCGGTCCGCCACGATTCGAGCCACCACGCAGCCCCCCATAGCGCACCGAAAGTTGCCAGCCCCAGTCCGGCTGTCAGGAGGAGTGCCAGGGCGCTAAAATCGCGGACGAAATGTTGGATCCAAATGCGCCGTAGGCAGCCACGCAGCAACTGCCCGGGGAACTCGCTGAGTGTCCTGGCGACCGACAAACTACTGACCTCGTCGCCGTAACGAGCGGGGATGGGAACATCCTCGACCACCGCTCCCGCAACCCCCAGTTCAATCAGCATGCTTGACTCAAAGAAATACCGACGACCGATGCAATCAGTGTCGATGCAGTCGAGCACACCGGCATGGAGAGCCGTGTAGCCGTTGGTGGGATCAAAGACATTCCAGTAGCCCGATGCCAACTTGGTGAGAAACGACAGCCCCAGATTGCCAATCCGTCGCAGCGGTGGCATCGAGAGCAACTCGCGGGCGTGGAGGAAGCGGTTGCCTTTGGTGTAGTCGGCCCGACCGCGAACGATCGGATCCACTAGCCTCGCCAGGTGCGCCGGATCCATCTGACCATCGCCGTCCATCTTCACGATGATCTCGGCGCCGTGCTCGCGGGCCACCGCATAACCACTGAGCACCGCGCCGCCGACGCCCTGATTGGTGGGGTGGCAATGGAGGACGATCCGCGAATCGGCCGGCTGGAGCGCCCGGACGATTTCGGCGGTGCGATCGGGACTCCGATCGTCCACCACAACCACCAGCGACACAAAGTCGGGGAGGGTGTCGATCACCTCCGCGATGTGCCGTTCAGTGCGAAAGGCGGGGATGACGACGGCGATCCGGGGTGCTTTCATGGTGCGTGGTCCCTCTGGCATCGGGCCATTGGTCGCTGCAGGCAGACGTTGCCGACGGGGAGAGGACGTTGATTGGGGGGTGCGAAGGCTGACAAAGCGGCCCACATCGGAGGGAAGAAGTAGTCGGCATCATCGAAGCAAGTCAACCGCAATCGGCGTTTCCTCACCGGTCGGTGGAAAAAGTCATCCCGCACCTTTTCTCACAGTCTGTTACGGGGACGTCACCGGTTCTCCGGCAGGGGCGATCTCCAGCGACTCGATCGCTACTCCCAGCGGACGCTCCCAGGGGTTGTTCCGCTGTGGCACGACTCCCCGGAGCGTGAGGACGCTGCCACCACTCCCTGCATGGATGACAAACGTCTGCCGCTGGACCTCGCCCCCCAACTCCACCACCGCCACTCCATCGCCGAGTGCGAGGACCAATTGCTGCGGGGCTGTCCCGGCAACCTTTGCCGCCAGGGTGACCGCCACATCCCCCTCGACGTGGGCGGGGAGATGGACCCGGGAGATCGGCAGCGCCGACCAGCGGCCCCAACTTTCCGGGGAGTGGAAGCCGACGAAGTTGGCCCCGCCCGCGACGGCGCTGGGATGAATGGTGATTCCCTCCCCCTGCCCTTTCCCCCACCCGGCGTCGGGCGGCTCGGTGCCGTCTGGAATGAGGCGGACGAATGTCGTCTGCCGTCCCTCGATAGCCGTGTCGTAGGGGATGTCGAGCGCGATGGGATCGACCAGCAGGATCCACTCCGTTCCCGGGGGAAGATCCTTGGCCGTCAACGTCGAGAGCGCGGCACGGGTCAACACCTTGCTGTTGCAAAGCAGTCCATAGAGGGCGAATGCGGTCCGGCTATAGCGACTCTCTCCGACAACCAGGCCGCGGTCCCGCGAGGCTTGTGGTAAGAGCGTTGCCACGGCCCGGGCTTCACGGGTGATCTGACCGTACTCCACCGTGTTGTCATGCAGCCAGCGCGACACGTTCCAGTGACCGGCGAGGAACACCAACCCCAGGGTCGTGCCCACGATCCAAGGAGCCCGTCGGGGAACGACAAGCATCGCCGCCGCCGCCGCGCAGATTGCGCCCACAAGCAGCCAGGGCAGAAGACGAGCTGCCGGTCCCAAGCCGCTCCAGCGGCTGAATCCGAGGAAGTCGGGGGAATCCCAGGGATAGATCTGAATCAGCGACTCTCCGCAGAGGGCATATCCCACGGCGCAGGCAGCGCCCGCGCAAGCCGCCCCCCGGACCCAGGCGGCGAACCAAGGCTTGGCGCGGAGATGGGGGAACGCCCACACCCAGGCCGTGATCACCAAGGGGATGGCGTAGGCGTAGTAGCGGGAATGGATGCGAGGAATCTCTCCTGGATTGCGGACCGCCACGAGGGCGGTGAACGACACGCTCAAGAGGACCGCGCTGGCGTACACCCCTAGTGACCACAGTGCCATCACCAACGCTGCGACAGGCCGTGGGCCCGCGCCGGTGCGGGCGTGCTGCGAGGGGCTGATGACAGCCTCCGAGGCGATCCACCGCAGCAAAAGGAGCACTGGCACAGCCAACACCATCATGTTCACCAGCAGATGCCGGCCGAGGATTCCCATCACCACCCGAGGATCGGCCCGGCCACGGATGCCGTCGCTGAGAAAACCGGCGTACACCCTTCCCAGCAAATCAGCCGGTGCGGGGAGGGATGTGCCGTGGATCGCCACCAGGCCGACAAGGAATCCGAAACCGAGCCCCACCACCAGCAGGAGTGCGTCGCGCGCCAGGGTGAGCGCCCCCGCCCGCCGTGGCCAGGGGAGCACTCCCCGGAGGACAACCAGTACGGCGGTGGTACCGATCAACGACACGCCATGTGGCTTGCTCCCCAGGAGCAGGCCCAGCAGGAGTCCAATGACTCCCATCAGCCCCGCGCTGCGGACGGACGATCCTGCTCCCTCCCACTGCCAGACCACCACCACCGAAAGCAGGCAGGCCAGCGCCTGATAGAGCAGTTCCGGCATGAAGCACATGCAGTACATCGACGAGGGAAGCCCCAACAGCAGCACCAGCAAACCGGTGGCATCCCGGGGCCGGCAGTCGCGGCGGACCAGGGCGTAGCACGCCAGCCCCGACGCCACGAAGAGGACGATGTTCATCAACCGAACCAGCAGCGTGCCGTCGCCATCGGCCAGGAGGCAGGCCAGACGACCGATCCCGAAAAAGACCGGGTTGCTGACTGGTTGGATCCCTGGATCGGCGGCGTGCATCACATCCCACTGCCCCAGCCACCGGCTGTGGGCGAGATAGGCGTAGGCATCTCCTGCCATCACGGGCGTCAGCAGCGTCATTGCCCTGGCCGCGAGCGCGACCGCAGCCACCGCCACGGCAACCAGCGCCAGCCTTTCGGAGCCACGCCCCGCAGTCATCGACGCCTTGGGGAACGGTTGGAGTGACGGCATGCCGGGTGACCTCAGGGAATCGTGGACCGATGGAAACAACTCAAGCGACCCGCCGGCCCCTGAAAACGCGCCACCAACTCGCCTGCGGAGAAGGATCCACCCAGGCTGCGACCCGCAGATCGCTCCGCAGCGAGAGCAGGGTGCTGAACAACCGCTCCATGATGAACGGCACGTACGTGGCATCGATCACCCGGTCGGCGCGCGAGTGGATGAGAGCCTGGTCCGCAGCCGAGAGGCGGTGCTCGATGCATTCCCGGATCGGCTCGCAGAATGCCATGTAGGTGTCCCAGAAGGACCGCGTCCCAGCCCAGTAGTTGCAGAACAAAATCTGTGACTGTGGCTGACAGAGTGCCTCCAGGTCGATCTTCACCCCCACTTCGGCAAGGATTCGCTGGGTGAGCCCGAGGATCCCGGGATGATGGCGTTCGCCCTGATACCAGATATTGCGGTATCGGCGCCGTTCGAGCCGCGGCGGGTTGAGGAAGTAGACGTCGCACCCCGGTCGGTCGGCGATGAAACCGAGAAATTCTTCCCCTGCCACGCCAGTCTTGATGCCAAACTTCCAGGACACGAAGCCGGTCACGTCGCCCGCTGGGCACAGCCCACCGCGGTAGGCACGGCTGAAGACGTGGTACTCCCGCCATTCGGGGGCAGGGTTCGCCCGGTTGTCGTAGGGCACAAACGCTCGATCGAGCCGCGGGAGTTGGGCTTGGTCATAGAAGATCTGATGGATGGTGGTGGCCATGGCCCTTCCCTACTGAGGCGTTCAGGAGGCCCGTACCTCGGGGACGGTCGCGGTCCGTCGCTCGCGCTGTGCCCCTGCTGCCGCCGTGTGGCTGCCGGCGATCCGCCCGCAGATGATGTCCACGAGTCGTCCCATGTCGGCGTGCTGGCGTGCCGACACCAGTGCCAAGCGACGGCGCATTTCTTCCGCCGCAGGAGGGGCGCCGAGCACTCGCTCGATGGCCGAAACGATGGAATCGATTCGATACGGATCACAGGGGATGGCCGCGTCCCCCACCACCTCCGGTATCGATGTGATGTCGGCGACGACACTTGGAGTCCCGTAGGTCATCGCCTCGAGGGGGGGATACCCAAACCCCTCGTTGAAGGAGGCATACACCAGCGCCACTGCCTCGCGGAGCAGATGCTCAAGGTGAGCGGCCGCGAGCTCAGGAAGGGCCACAAACCGGCCGGGGTGTGCCACCTTGGCAAGGCCGAGGTTGTCGAGACTACCGATCCCGGTGAAGACCACCCGGAGACGGGGATGACTCGCAGAGAACGCGGGGCTGGAGAAAAGGCGCTCGAACGCCGCCAACACGGAGGCGGCGTTCTTCTCCTCACGCCCGGCATTGAGGACCAGCGCGAATGGCTCCTCAAGCCACCCGCCGCCAGGGACACCGGGCGGCTGTGCGATCGGACGGTCCTTCTGTGGAGCCCAGAGAATCTCGATCGGCCGCTCGCAGCCAATCCGGGTGCGAATGCTCTTCGCCGCATACTCAGAGATCGTCACCAGGGTGTCGATCGCGGGGCTGGCGCAGATGCCACGGTACATCCCCCGCAACTGCTCAGCATGCTGCGCCTGCCGGGTGGCCTCGGCGGCCCACTGGAGGGGCGTGAGAGCGGCTTCGCGGCGGCAGCCGGCAGAGCGACGGGCGGCAGCGATCTGCTCCCAGGAGGCAGCCAATTCATGGTCGCGGACGTCGAGCAGTGTTCCCACAACGCGGGTCACTTCCGCGTCAAACTTCAGCCCACCACCGACCTTCTTCATGTACTCGTAGCCGGTGTAGACCACGATGGCCGGTGCGAAGAAGGCGTCGAATCGGCCGCTGTCAACCAGCGCCGCGACATCGTCAAACGTCTCCACGCTGACGAGGTTCACCGCGTGGTGGCGGCACAATTCCCAGATCCAACCGTCGATAAACAGCCGCGGGTCGAGGGCCGCCCAGACCGTCACATCGCCGCGTCGGGCGGCCGACTCCACCAGCGCCTTCAACACCGCCTTGCCGTACTCGCCGCCACCATGAAAACCGGGCTGGCAGAAGAGCAGATCGGCGAGCACGTGACGGCGGCCGTCTTGGATCGTTGACGAACCACTGACCGCAGCCGCGGGGAGACAGACTCCCCGGCAAGCCTGGGAATGGCGCTCGAGTCGCTCGACGCAGATCCCCGTGGCGGCCACCACCGCGTCATACCCATAGGCGATCTTGCGGCTGTCTGGGAGTTGGCTGGTTGAGACCCCCTCCTCATGCCTGATCCGCAGGTCACTGCAGTAAAGCATCAGATGGCCAGAGATGAGGCAGTCGGTGGCGAGGAGGAACTCCTCCCCATAGAGAAACGTCCGCTCGTCGAAACACCGCTCACGCTCCGCAGTGAACACCGGGGAAAACACCAGGGCCGCACCCTGGAGCACCGGGTCGAGGATGGCCCGCGCGCCAGGCGAGGTGCTGCCGAGGCGGCGGAATTCGGCCCGGCCTGTGTCACGCCACGATTGCCGCTGGTCCAGGTACAGGCCATGCAGTGATTTCCACCCCGCGGTGTCGTACACCGAATCGTTCCATGGATTCTCGTGCCGGCCATCGGGGGTGACGATATCGGGCCCGAGAACGGAATAGGACCACGTCTGAAACTGCTCCAGGCACTTGGTAACGAAACCGCTGTCCTCGATCACCGTGTCGTTGTTGATGACAGCGATGAAGTCGGCGCCGAGAACATCGCGGGCGTGGCGGTAGCCGACATTGTTCCCCCGGGCAAAGCCGAGGTTCTCGCCGGTGTAGAGGACCATCACGTCAGTCTGGTTCCCAAACAGCGAGTGCGTCCGGACGACCGTCTCGGGAGTGGAGCCGTTGTCGACGATGACGATCTTGAGCTCCCGTCCTGCCATCGGCAGGCGGCGCAGAGACTCGACACAACGAGCCGTGACTTCCGGCTTGTTGTACTGCAGGATCACGAAGCAGAAGGGGGCCGAGGAGGCTCCGCAGGCGATCCGGTGGGATGTGGCGAGCCCCGCTCGGTCGTCAATCGCCATCTCGACGCCGTCCACGCGACACACCGGCCGTCCCGCCACCAGTGCCAATTCGCAGCCGGCGCTTGTCAATTGCGAGAGCAGGGCGAGATGGTCGGCGAGGAAGGCGTGCGTGGTCCAGGGCACGGTGCCGCCGAATATCGTTCGCAACCGCTGGCAGCGGGTCGCGTGGATCTCGGGGTGCCGGCTGGCGGTGACATTGAGGACGATCTCCGGCGCGCTTGGCTGCTTGGTCCGCAGCGCATCGCGGGTCTCCTCGAGGTAGCGATAGCCATGCTTCTCATCGGGCTCGAGATGGGCCCCTTCGGCCCATTCATTCCAGGCATTGATAAACACCAAGCGCCGGCCTGGCGGCTGTGAGCGGCGGGTGCGGACAGCGGCGGCGTGGAGCCAACGACCGTAGAGCTCTGGCGAGGCATTGGCCCACGATGTGCCTCGCTCCATCCGCCGCGCGGTGTTGTCCCACGACGGCATCACTCCGCAAAAGAGCGGGTAGTCGACAGCGGGCTGCCGCATGGCGTGCGCGACGGCTTCGCGGTAGTCATGGACAGCGCCACGGAAGCCCTCCAGCCCCGGGAATCCCGGCTGGCGGGCGAGGTTTTGAGCAGGTATCTGCAGTGGCGGGAACTGAATTGCGGAATCGAATCCGTACGTCCGGGGGTCGTCGCGGTCAAAGCTCTGCACCGCCGCCAGATGGAGGCCCGGCAACCCCTTTGCAGCGCAGTATTTCCGCCACCGCGCCGCCGTGGCGGCAGCGTCCTCGAGCAGTCCGGGACGGTAGACGATCAGCAGCGGGGCGCCGTCGATGCGGATATACCGCGGATCGCAGAGCGCCGGCAGGATGTCCTCGATGAATCGCTCATCGCCCTCAGCCGAGTGCTTCTGGGCGAGGAGGACCTCCTTCTCCATCCCGTCCCACGTCCGGGTCCAGTTCTCGTTGGCCCAGCAGAGACAAAACGGAATGTCTGGCTTGCCGGAACGGAGCAATCGCTCCACCGGCTTCTCGAGCACCCGCCGTCCGTCGAACCAGTAGTGATAGAAACAGAATCCGTGGATCCCATACCGCTTGGCCAACTCGGCCTGGCGCTCGAGGACAGCGCCGTCGTCGAGATCGTAATAGCCGATGTCGGGATGGGGAACGTGGGGCTGTTGATGGCCGGCATACATCGGTCGTCCGCGGCGGACGTTGGTCCACTCGGTGAAGCCTTCCCCCCACCAGGCATCGTTCTCCGGGATGCGGTGAAACTGGGGAAGGTACATGGCGATGGAGAGAACTCCCTCGGTGTCGCCGGCGGCAGCTTTCTGGCTCTCGTTGGACTGGTCGTTCTCTCCGTTCCCATTGGCCCCCCAGGCCAAGGTGGCCGGGCTGAATGGGGCGAGCAGTGCGGAGACCGCCTGTGAATCGGCGGCGGCGGCGGCGGCGTACTCATTGCGGAGGAAGTGAAGGAACGGGTTGATGCCACGGTTGGCGAGTTCGGGATGGAGTGCGACATACGCCCGGACCGAGAACCTCCACGTTGGATCGCGCCCTTCTTGCCAGCCGCGGGTGAGAAAGTGCATGAGTGGTTCGACGTTCGCCATCGCCACATCGTCGTATTCATCCAGATACCAGCGGGCGTCGAAGAGGGGGTGCGGCTGTCGTCCCTCCCGCCATCCGGTGCCGAGATAGTGGGCAAGGGGCTCAACCCCGGCGGCGGCCACATCGGCATGATCGGCGAGATATCCGGCGGCATCGAAAGCAGGATGGGGCTGACGACCCTCGCGCCAGCCCTGGGTGAGGTAATGGAGCAGCGGCTCGTTGCCCGACGCCGCCACGTCTGGATTCCGCCTCAGGTACCAGGCCGTGTCGAAGAGCGGATGAGGCTGGCGTCCCTCGTGCCAGCCATGCTCGACATAGTGCGCCAGTGGGTCTGTCTGCCCGGCTGCGATGTCGAGATTCTGCCCCAGGTACCAGGCCGTGTCGAAGAGTGGATGGGGCTGATAGCCCTTCCGCCATCCCCGGCGGCAGTGGTACCGCCATGGCATCCAGGTGACGGACTGCTTCCTTCCGTACCGCGCCAGATACCAGGACCGGTCAAAGTAGGGACGCAGATGCGGCTTCAGCGACATGGAGGAGACCCGTGATGGATGGCGCCGGGACGAGAGGGGGCGATTGGTAGAACAATCCCCATCCGGAGGCAAGACTGACTGCGGCGCCACTGCCCCACCCGCCCCACATCCCCCACTCGCCCCGCCTGCGTCCCTCGACGAGCGAACGAATCTGGCCCGGGACCGGGCAGCGTGGTACACACCCGGCCCCGATTCCCCCCCCCGGCAGGCGTGCGTGCTGAAAAGAATCGCCGGAATCGGCCCCATTCGTGTGAGTGATGCCATGCAATTGATCGTTCTTGGAATGCACCGCTCAGGAACCTCCGCTCTGGCGGGTCTCCTGGAAATGGCTGGCTGCCACTTCGGTGCCGATGGCACCGCCATGCAGGCAAGCGCCGACAACCCGCGTGGATTTCAAGAGCGGCAAGACGTCTTCGAACTCCACCAGTGGGCTCTGCATGTCAGCGGATGTGCGTGGGACAGGCCGTTGTCGCTCGACACCGACGGTTTCCCGGCGCCGGTCCGCGCCGAGTTTCTCATGCGGGCGGCGCGGATCGCATCCGAACTCGATGGGCAGCAGCCGTGGTTCATCAAAGACCCGCGAATGTGCCTCCTGCTGCCGCTGTGGCTGCGGATTCTGGAAGCACCAGTCTGCATCAGCATCGTCCGTCATCCGCTGGAGGTGGCCGCGAGCCTGCAGCGGCGCAACGGCCTGCCGATCGAGGCCGGACTGGCTCTCTGGGAATGCCATCTTGTCCGCGCCCGTCAGGCGGCGGCGGGCTTGCCCTGGATCGGCGTCCGCCACCATGACCTCCTCACCAGGCCTCACGACACTCTCGGCAGGGTCGTCGCGGAACTCTTGGCCCTTGGTGTGACAGGACTGCGGATGCCAACGGCGGACGAGGTCGCCGGTTTCATCTCACCCGAACTCCACCGCGAGCACTGGCAGCGGGAAGACCTCCAGGCCTGGGCCAACAGTCCGCAGGTCGATCTCTTCCGGGCGATCGACGCCGATCCCTCGAACCCTCTGGCGGTGCCGCAGAGTCTGTCTCTCTCGGCGATCAGGACCCTGGCCTCGCGCGACACGGCCTTCCGTGCGGCGAGCTTGCAGGAGAGCGCCATCCGCGAGCAGTCCGCAGCGGCGATCGAAGCCCAGTCAGCCCAGGCACAGCGTCAGTTCGAGCGGTCGTGCGACACGATCGTCGGCCTCCAGCAGTGCCTGGCGGTGATGGATCGACAGGCCGGCCGGTTGGGCGAGCAGTGTCTCCATGCCACTAGCAAGGCTGAAGCAACTGTCAGTGCGCGGATTGCCGATCTGGAACAGTCTGCGAGCGCATCGGAGTTCCTGGCCCGGCAGATCCAGGAGGAGCTCCAGAAAAAACTCCAGGCCGCGTTTGAACGGCTGGCATTCTTGGAGAGCGCCGTCGCGGATGCCGAGGGTGCACAAGCCCGTCTCGTGGCTGAACGATCGATGCGTCAGGAGCAGATGATTGCCCTTGAGGAACGTGCTGGGGCCGCAGAGTCGGAGCGCACCCTGCTGCGGGCCGGTCTGGACGCGGCCGCGGCGCAGACTGCAGAACTCGAACGCCTCAAGACAGCCCTCAGAGACGATCGGGAGCGGCTCCGGGCAGAACTCGACGCCACCACAGCGCGGCTCTCTCGCAGCGATCTGACCGCGACAGAAACGGAGCAGGAGCGGGCACGGCTGCAAGCCGAACTGCGTGCGGCCCTGGACCATGTCCAGACCCAGGACGGCCAAATTGCCTCCGCTCAACAAGACTTCCAGCGGCAGCGCGACGCCTTGGCCGACACCGCCTGCCGCTTCGCGGCCCGGGCAGCAGCCCTCCGCGCGGGGCGGTTGCGTCCGGCTCCCCGAAAAACACATCCTCTGACTGCCCCTTTGGAGCGAGCCCTGCGGCGTCTCCGGGGGCGAAAGCCGGCTGTGCTCCCGGCAGACGATCGATCAGGAGAGCTGGCCCTCATCCGCCAGTCATCGCTCTTCGATGCGGCGTGGTATCAGCAACGGTATCCCGACGTGGCGGCGCGGGGCGTTGACCCTGTGGTGCACTATCTGATCACGGGGGGATTCGAGGGGCGGGCGGCGGGGCCGGGGTTCGATTCAAGGGCCTATCTGGCTGACAATCTCGACGTCGCCGAATCGGGGATCAATCCGCTGCTTCACTACCTCACCCGTGGCCAGGGGGAGGGTCGGCCAATCACCGTCCCCCCCGCCCCGTCACCGCTGCGATTTGTCGCCTGACGATCAGCCGCGGGTGGCTGCCAGCACGTCGATCGGTGCAGCCCGCAACAAACAGCTCCCGGCCCACCTTCCGGGCTACGAAGTGCAACTCCCGGTGCCGGACTCGCTCCAAGCGTGCGCAGCGGCGCAAAAGGCGGCGCAGCAGGCTCCTGCGGGGAATTGCACTCTTCTGCAAGTTGGGAGCAGAAACGACACAATCCCCGAGGAAACCGCTGTTTTCCCCGGGGATTGCAAGATAGTGAACGTTTGTTCAATGGACAGGGGCGGAATCG
>QWOP01000011.1 GCA_003669605.1 Planctomycetota bacterium | reverse complement strand
GCGGCACCGTGCCGAGGCGAAGTCGATCAAGCGAGCCAAGCGCCGACTGGGGCGGAAGTAGGCCCCACGGCCTCCAGCCCCGGTCTCACCGCGGTCTAACCCAGGCCTTTCTGGCCCCGGCAAGGGGATGGCGGTGGTGGGCGCACACCAAGAATCGGCCGCGGCGTGCCACGGAAATTCCCGCAGAGCCCAGTTAAGGGAGTAGCACCTGCACCGTACGCTTGGCGGGCAGGGGCGAATTCAGCACGAGGCGCTTGCGGGACTCACGGATCTTGTTGCGGGCGATTCCTTCCACGACGATCTCGTGGATCCCATCCGGCACCGCCTCGAAGACGAAATGCCCCTCCCTGTCGGTGGTCACCCGATCCGGCTCGACCCCTTCGATCGATACCTTGGCCCGCGGCACCGGCTTTCCGCCGTGGAGGACCACGCCAGTCACCCTCGTGGAGGTGTTTGCTCCGCGGACTGGCGGCGTTGCCCCCCCTTCCCCTGCGGAGTTGTCGGCCGAGTTGGAAAGTTTTACGGCGGTGATTCCCCCCTTTCCTCGGCCCGGCACCTCCGGCTCGGCATCCGCTTCCCAGCCGCCACGAAGCACCCGGAGAATCCCCCGGGGGATCGCGCTGCGGACAGCGGCAGGCGTGTCGCAGGTTTGCAACGATCCCTCCGAAAGCCGGGCGAGTTCCTCGAGGGCATGCCGCTCCATCGGGCTCGCGGAACCCCCCACCAGCACGACATGGATGGGAACACCATGACGATCGCAGGCCGAGAGAGCGTCGTCGAACGATGCTGGTCGCCTCGCCAGTCGGGCCGACACCGTACCGTCGGTGATGAGGATGATGCCCTTGCGGGGAGTGGCGGCGGCGTCAAATCCGGTTTCGGCAGCCCGCACGGCGGCAGGGAGCGGGGCTTCTCCCCAGGGCCTGACCACGTCGAGCGCCGGACGCAGCGCCGCAAGGTGGCCGCCGTCAAACGCCGAAAGGGGGCGCGCCTGCTCGATGTCGTCGCCGGGCAGCAACCCGCTGATGGCAACAAAGCCATTGGATTGCGCAAGGTATTCGGCGTTATCGTCGATGCCCGGAGTTGGTCCCGACTGCCAGGCAAGACGGTGGCCGTAGAGCCAGATGCCGACCGACGCTGTCTGCATCGTGGCGATATCCTCAAGCGCGTCGATCACCCCCTCGCGAACAGCCTCAAACCGCGTTGTATCGCCGAGCGGCTCTCCCATCGTTCGTCCGGCGGACACGACCAGCCCCACGGCCGCTGCCGGTTCGCCCGCAGCGGCACAATCGCCCGATCCGCTCGCCAGCCACCACACGAGCCCTGTCGCCAAGAGAAACCGCAGGAAGCGTGCCATGTGAAGATCCCGGCTGGTCGCTGAGGAATCGGGGCGGAACCCAACCGCGGGCCAGGGCCGGTCCATTGAAGCCAGGATCGCGTGAAGCCAGGATCGCAGCCCGACCGCGGGGATGCCGCTTCCCCGGGCAAACAGGACCGTCTTCGGCACTCTCGGCCGACGGCCTTGAGTTTCGAGCCTTGAGTTTTTCGACGGCGGGTTCTGTGACGATTGCACAGACCGAGCACCTGCCGTTACTCCAGCACCAACACCACACTGGCCGGTTTCGCCGGTGGAGGACTGACCATCACCGGCTTCTCCACGACCTTGTGGAATTTGTTACGGATCGCGATCGGCTGGACGCTGAGCTTATATTCCCCCGGCTTGAGCGCAGGGACGACAAACTTCCCATCCGGGCCCGATCGCACCGTCGTCGACCCATCCGGGCCGGCCACGATCACTGCAATGTTTGGCTGCGGCTTCCCGGCCAGCGTCACGCTCCCGGCGATCGAGTTTCGCGGGTCGGCGGGAGCCGCGGACGCGGGGGGAGGTGGGGGAGGCGGGGCCACGACCTCGAGTTCGCAGGTTTCGGCGGCACTCTCCCAGCCGACACGGTCGAACGCCCGGACGACCACCCGGTGACGCCCCACCGCCAGCCCGTCGGTGGGAATCGCCACTTGGAAGACGCCGTCGTTGTCGATCGTCGCCGGAAGCCACTTCTCGGGCGCGGCGTTTAACTTGGCGTCGATCCCCCACTCCACTCGGTCGACCCCACTGGCACCAGGACGCCTCCCGGCAAAGAGCGGCAGGTCTTCGACACCATCCTCGCATCGGACTGCAAGCACCGCCTCCTTCCCCTTTTCACTTTGCAACCTCTTCGCCACATCGATCCGCGGGGGGGAACCGTCGAGGACGATACGGCGGCTCGCCGTCCGCGGCTCCATTTCTCCGGGCACCCGCAGCCGCACCGTGACGACGACATCGACGTCTCGGTACCCCAGCGCCAGGGGGATCTCCAGATCGGACACCGTTGCCACGACCGTCAGCAGATGGGGGGGCTGGGAAGGCTTAAGCGTCAGGGCCACCTGCCGATCGGCAGCACCGCGCCAGACGATCTGTTCCTGGTCGGGCAATCCCCCTTCCAGATCCCGGATCTCGCGGACCGAGACCTCAACCGCCTCATCGGCCCGCCCTCGGAGGAAGGCATCCGCCGGCCCGTCGATCGCCAACGCCAATCGGATCGCCGCAGCCGGTGCGCGGTAGGCGGCGTAGTCGGCCTTCGGCTCAACGATTTCGACTTGTCGCCAATCCTCCTGGGGGCGCTGCTCGATCCCTACTGCCGCTGCACTGCAGGCCACGCGGAACACCCGGGCACGCGGATAGCCATCGATGTCGAGCGACAGCCAGGCCAGTGCATCCTCGACGCCATCCCACTGGGCACGGAGGAAATCGGTGGGCTGCGCCACCGAGAGGGCGGCCTCCGGCTTCCGCAGCATCACCGGTTCGCCCCGCGCCACCTCGGCGCGGAGCGGTTCTCCGCGGATCACCGTGATGCCAGTAGGCAGCACTCCCGTCTCATCGCCGCGCGGCCGGAGGTCGATGACAATCGAGCGATCTTCGCGCGACCAGCGTGCTGTGGCATCGACATAGCGACGGGGATGCTGGGGCCGCAGACGGATGGGCACCAGCCACAGCCGTGCATCCTCCTTGGCAACGGCCACCAGACCACCGGCATCGGCCGGCGCCCCATCGGTCGGTGGCCCGGTTTCCACTGCGGTTCGGTCCCGCACCACCAGCGCCAACTGAGGAGGGATCAGTCTCTCTGCGGAAACCGCCTCCGCCGGCTTTGATGGCGACGCTCCCGCCACGGCCGGCGTAGCAGACACGGGGGGTGGAGCCATGGGGGGAAGCAGTTCGAGCGCCATCTGCGTGCCTTCCGCCGGCACACTCAGATCGCTGACCGCTGCAATCCGGGTGAATCCCTCCGGGAGAGCGTCCCCTTCTTTCAAGGCTTTTGCCAAGCCTGCCCAACGGTCCCGATCGGCATGATCAGGATGTTCGGCATGATCAGGATGATCGGCATGTTCAATGGGATCGGCGGTCGCCGAAGTCTCCTGCCACGTGATCAGATCGACGGCCACCCGGCGGGCAACGCCGGTCTGATTGGAGAGTGCGAATTCCCACGCCGAGCCATGGCCGGGGAAGGGACGCAGCTCGATCGAGACCGGCCCCGTTGCTCTCCCCGCGGCAGCGGCCGCGAGTCGATCGGCCACAGGGCCGGGGGAGATGAGCGGTTCGATCGCTCGCCGCAACCAACCATCGGCATCGACAACTCCCTCCATGGCCGCCGACTTCCCACGGACCGCCAACTGCATGATCTCCAGACTCGGTAATTCAAAATCGAATGTCCGCTCGTCGCGGCGTGATCCGCTCTCCAGCACCACTGTCAGGGGGGCAGCCCGCCCCGCAGTACCGGCAGGGCGAACCGCGGTGACGCCAAAGCCGATCCGGTCGCCAGGACGGTCGACGACGGCATCGATCGCTTCACCAGACACGATTCGCCGCCCCGCGGCGGTCTCGACCCGAAGGATGTCGGCGTCGAACACAAGGCGCAAGAGGGCATCGGGGGGAAAGGAATGGCCAGAGACCATCGACACTGTGGCGCTTCGCGGCGCCGTGAGCGAGAGACGCGGCGCATCGCTAGCCACCACAAAGGCGGACTGCGGCACGGCCCTGATCTCCGGCACGAAGCCCTGGGCATCGGGATGAATCCGCCGGGAATCCCGCGGGTCTGCCAGACGTAGAAGGCTGTCGATCAGTTGCCGCACGGCAGCTGTTTCGTCCCGGCGCCCCCCCATCAGGCTTTCGATGTCGGACGGAATCGAACCCATCGCCTCGGCGAACTGCTTCCCCACGCCGACAAGATCCACCAATGTCGCGGGCCGATCGGCGGCCTCGGCAGCCATCACCAAGCGGTCGACGCCGGCATCGATCTCGGCCAGCGATCGTGCCATTCTCGGACCGGCATTCCCCCCCATGGCGATCAAACGGTGCGTGATACGGAGCTTTTCGGCAAGGCGATTGATGTCGGAACGATCGAGGAGGTTGACCGAGACGGCCCGCCGTGGCCGGGAGGGTGTGATTGGCAGCCAGCGGTCAACCGCCGACTGCGCCGAAGACGACTTTTCCCCCGCCTCGGGCACCGCGGGGGGAGTGGTCCGTTCGCTGACCAGGGTCTCCAGGCTCCGCCGCTGAGAAGGTGTGAGAAGACGGGACGCGGCGAGCCACCGCAACTCCGCCGAAGAGAGCGGTTCTGCCGTCCGCCGGCCGCGGGCCAAGACCCGCTCGACGATCGCATCGAATCCGCTCCTCAGGCTGACCGTTGCCACCTCGACAGCCTGGCATCCCGCGGCCAACGTTTCGGAGCGATCTTCCAGACTGCCACCGGCCGGATCAACGATGGTCTCGATCTGTTGCTGGAGTGCGGCCACACTGTCGATGAGCGCGCCGATGGCGCCGGCCAGTGGAGCGGCACCCGTCCCCCCCGACACCATCCCTGTCCAGGCCACGCTGGCCCAGCACAACTCGATGGCATCGTTCCGCATCGTCAGCGCCTGAATGACCGGTGTGGGACACCGCCGCCAAGCGGCTGGCCAACCTGCCTCCTGGCTCCTCCGCCTGGCCTCCGTCAACTGCTCCAGCGGGTAGAGATCCCCTGCCGTGGCGTCCGAAATCTGCGGCGCATTGAAGGCCGCCAGCCGTTTCTCGAGTTGCAACTCCAGGCCTGCGTTTCGCTTGCCGTCCCCAGCATTTCCAAACTGTGCCTCGGCAGACATCGCCGCCAAGGCCATCACCTGCCGCCACGCGTGGGGGGCATAGTCAACCGGTGAAGAGGAGGCCTCGGTTGGGCGTCGGGCAGTCTGCTCAAGCAGAGCCCACATCCCCCCCACTGCGCCGCTGTCGGCATCAGGCCGCGACGATTCCTCCGCGGGAGCCGCAGCCGGTGGGGGAGCGACGGCAGGCTTGGCCTCGCCCGCAGGGGGAGCGGAAATCTGCAACCTCGGCAGCCATGTCGGGCTGTTCGCAGTTCGGATCACCCGGACCAACGCAATGCCACGGGGCACCGCATCGATGGGCACGCGCCCCGTCCCCACCTTCCAGAGCACAGGGCACTGGTTGGATTCGGCGTGGCTCTCGTGCATCGCCCAGGCACTGGTCCAGGCAGCGGTGAAACCGACCAATTCGTCGAGCTCCACGACACCGTCGCCGTTGCCCCCCTGCTGCGGGTCGTCGGCCTCACCGGCTAGCGCCAATTCGAGCCCCCGGGCGAAGAAACTCCGCCGGGCCGTGAGGCTCACCCCAGAGAACTGCGTGGTGTCGTGGGAACCGAGTACCCAGCAATCGCGTCGTGAGCCGCCGTCATCGGCAAAAGGGACGGCGAACTCGCGGTCCAATTGTTCCGGCACGACGCTTGAGAGCACGCCGAGGCGTGGATCCCAGCGGATGTCCCCCATGTCGAGCGTCACGAGAATCGTCCGCGCTTTTGATTCAGCAAAGCTGCCGATAATGTCCCGGCAGGACACCCGCTGCTCGGGAAGATTGCCGGAGAGGGTCAGATCGCTGGCGAGCACGCAGGCCCGCGTCCCGTCATTGATGCGGCCGTCGTTCGCCGCAGCCGCCACAATCGTCTGCGCCCTGATCATCGCAATCAGCACATCGCGCTGCCGCAGCGGCAGGGCTGCCATTCGGGCGCCGAGTTCGTCGCGGAGCGCAGGAGTCGAGGTGAATGAGTCGAGAGCCAGCACCTCACGCCCCATCCCCGGGGAGAGTCCCCCGCGGACGGCGCTGCTGATGGCCGCCGCATCCTCCTTGCCGAAAGGCACAGGAAGGAGTGTGCCGATGGCGTATTCATCGATGGAAAGTTCGACGACCGCCGCGTGCCAGATGAACAGCGGCGGGATGACCAGATACGGCACCATGGCCATCAGTGCCACTGCGGCGAGCGTCCATCCGAGGCGCGCAGGAAGGGTCGCCCGCCGGCCATTGACCGCGGTCCGACTGGGGCGCCACCGCGACTGCTTCTCCCGCGCTGGAGGTTTGCGATCCTCTGGTGGTACTGGGTCTGGATTCATGAAAGAGCCTCGCGGGCCTCTGAGCGTGCCACCTGGCGGGCCGCGGTAAAGGACTGGAAAACGAGGTCGAGTATACGCTCCCTCCCCCCCCGGGGAGCGACTGGCTGGGGCAGCCACACGACGCCGCGATCGGCCCAGGAGAGAGACCTATCCAATGATCTCGCGGATCGGCTCGACGTGCTCGACCCCGACAAGCTTCTGATCGAGGCCGCCGAAGAAATAGGAGAGCCGGTTGGGATCGAAGCCGAGCTGGTGGAGCACCGTGGCGTGGAGGCTCTTCACATGGAAGCCGGTCCGGCCATCGTGCTCTGGCGCGATCGCCGCCGCGCCCAATTCGTCGGTCTCGCCAACGCTCACCCCTCCCTTGATGCCACCGCCGGCCATCCACATCGTGAAGCCGTAGGCGTTGTGGTCGCGGCCAGTCCCCTCCGCATACTCCGCCGTCGGCTGCCGGCCAAACTCTCCCCCCCACACCACCAGCGTGCTGTCGAGGAGCCCGGAGCGCTTCAGATCCTCAAGGAGCGCCGCGATCGGCTGATCGGTGTTACCGGCGTGGAAATTGTGGTTTTTCTCCAAGTCGCCGTGGGCATCCCAGTTGTCGTCGTTGTGGGCACCGCCGGAATAGAGCTGTACAAAGCGCACGCCCCGCTCCACCAACCGGCGGGCGAGGAGACAGCGGCGGCCGAAATCGGCTGTCCGCGGGTTGTCGAGGCCATAGAGGGCCTGCGTCTCGGCCGTCTCACGGGCCAGATCGACCGCTTCCGGGGCATGCTCCTGCATCTTCCAGGCAAGCTCGTAGGAGGCGATCCGGGCGGCGAGCTCGGAGTTGTCGCCGCGCGACAGGAGATGGGCGCTGTTCTCCGCGCGGAGGGCATCGAGCAGGACCCGCTGGCTCTCGAGCGACATGTCGAGAGGAGGGGCAAGGTCGAGGATCGGCGCCCCCTTGGAGCGCAGCAGCGTGCCTTGATAGGTGGCCGGCATGTAGCCGCTCGACCAGTTCTTGGCGCCGGAGATCGGGCCGCCGGTGGGGTCGAGCATGACGACAAAACCGGGGAGGTTTTCATTCACGCTCCCCAGGCCGTAATTGACCCACGACCCCAGGCAGGGGGCCCCCGACTGGATCTTCCCGGAATTCATCTGCAGCATCGCCGAGCCGTGGATCGGCGAGTCGGCGGTCATCGAATGGAGGAAGGCAATATCGTCGACATGCTTCGAGAGATGCGGAAAGAGCGTCGAGACCATCTTCCCACACTCCCCCCGGGGCTCGAACTTCCACTTCGGCCCGACGACCCGCCCCTGGCTCTTCTCCCCGCCGCGCCCCTTTGTCTTCACCTCGATCGTCTGGCCGTCGAGGTCGTAGAGCTTCGGTTTGTAATCGAAGGTGTCGACGTGGCTCGGGCCGCCGTACATGAAGAGGAAGATCACGCTCTTTGCTTTGGGGGCAAAGTGGGGGGCCTTGGCGGCCAGTGGATTGACCCAGGCCTGCGCGCCGTCGGCGGCGCGAGTCTGCGTGGCGAAGAAGCTGCCGTCGAGGAGCCCCGAGAGGGCCAGCCCTGTAAACGAAGCCCCCGACTCCCAGAAGAATTCTCGGCGGGTGCGACGGCAGAATCCTCCGCCGGAGTCGTGGTGATGGGCCATGCGTTTCATCTCCGGTCAGTCGAGATAGGCGAATTCGTTGGTGTTGAGGAGCATCAGACAAAAAAGCTCAAGTGCCCGCCCCGGGCCGACGCCATCGGCATCCTCGAGCGTATCGATGAGGGCCACACCGCGGGCGACTTCGTCGGCGCTGGGGTCGCGGGCGAGGCCGATTTGGTACGCGAGAGAAACCTCGGCGGCGACATCAGCCGCGTCTGGCCCCCCTGCCTCGGCTTTCACCCGCATGGCAAAAACCTTTGCCTGCTTTTGGAGAAACTCGCCGTTCATCATCCCCAGGGCCTGCGTCGGCTGCGTGGTCACAAAGCGGACGGGACAGGGGGAATCGGTATCGGCCATGTCGAAGTCGGCGAGGATCGGCGTCAGCAGTGAGCGCTTCACCTTGATGTAGACCGAGCGGCGGGCCTGCTCCTCCTCCGACGCTGTGCCCCAGCCACTGCCAGGCTGCGACTGGCCGGCAAGGATCTCCTTGGGGATGTCGACCGTCACTCCGGGGCCCTCCATCTTCGGATTGAAGCGGCCGCTGGCGACGATGATCGAATCGCGGATCTCCTCGGCCGAGAGCCGGCGCATGTCGTAGCGCCAGAAGGCGTCGTTGAGCGGATCGACGGCCAGGGCGTCGGCATTGGCTTGGGAGCTGGCCCGGTAGGCCCGCGAGAGCATGATCTTCTTGTGAAGGCTCTTCAGGTGCCAGCCGCCGTCGACGAGTTCCGCGGCCAGCCAATCGAGCAGATCCGGGTGGGTCGGCGGATCCCCCATGAGGCCAAAATTGCTCGACGAGCGGACGATGCCGCGGCCAAAGTGATGCTGCCAAAGGCGGTTGGCAAGCACCCGTGCGGTGAGGGGGTTTGAGGGGGAGACGATCCACTTCGCCAGCGCCGTCCGCCGTCCGCTCGACTTGGCGTCGGCGGCCGGAACGGCGATCTCTGGCGCCGGGGCGCGGAGAATGCCAGGGAACGACGGCTCGACCTTGTTCTCCGGTTTGGTCTCCGCGTGGGGATTGCCACGGTAGAGGATGAACGTCTCTGGTGCGGTCGGCCCGTTTTCGCTGACGACCAGCGCCTTCGCGACCGGTACCTGCTCGCGTTTGAGCCCTTCGAGGGCTGCAAACTTGGCGTCATACTCCTTCTTCCCCTCCACTCCGAGGATCCGCTCCCCTTCGGCGGCAAGCGCGGCGACAAGGTCATTCCCCTTCCGGCCACGGCGCTTCGCCTGCACCGAGAGGGGCCGCGCGACAGCGTCTGACGCCGACCAAGCCAGGATGAGCCCCTTGCCGTGGGCCCCCTGGAAGTAGTCGAGGCGGAAGGGCACCCGGCCCGCCTCAAGGGGCACGGTCGCCGACTTGGCTGCTCCCTCCCCATGGATCCCGTCATACTCGACCACCACACTCTCGCCGAGGGTCAGCCGCGAGCCGTCGTCGGAGTCGAGGGTGAAGGTGTAGTCGCCACTGCTTGGCACCTTGAGCACGCCGGTAAAGACATAGCCAAAGAAGTCGGGGCGGATCGACGGGGCGACGCCAATGTCGAGGAGATTGCCCGGCACGGCCCCGGTGTCTTCGGGCTTGAGGCTGTCGAAGTCAGGCAGCGTCTGCCAACTGTCGCGGTAGAAGCGGAACTGGAGGTCGTCGAGGTCGCTCCCCTCCACGGCCGCGGCGGTGAGTTGTTCGTAGCCGTCGCGGAAGCGGTTCTCGATCGCCGAAAGTTCGGCCTGAGCGGCATTGCGGCGGAGAACGAGATCAGCCAGGGCCGCGTCGTAGGCGGCCTTCGAAGCCGGATCGGGAAAGAGCGGCCGTTCGACCTGCTCTCCGCCGCCACCCATCGGCGTCACATTCATGAAGAACGACAGCAGGCCGTAGTAATCCTTCTGCGGGAGGGGATCGATCTTGTGATCGTGGCAGCGGGCGCAGTTGACCGTCAGCCCGAGGAACGTCTGACCGGTGGTGGCGACGAGGTCGTCGAGCCAGTCGTAGCGGGCCTGGAGCCGGTCGGCCGGCTCGTCGTCCCAGAGGCCGAGGCGGTGGTAGCCGGTGGCGATGAGATCGTCGGGGGAGGGGTCGGCGATCTCGTCGCCGGCGAGTTGCTGAACCGAGAATTGATCGAACGGCGTGTCGCGATTGAACGAGCGGATCACATAGTCGCGGTAGCGCCAGGCGTGCGGCTTGTCGCCGTCGCGCTCGAATGAGTTGGTCTCGGCGTAGCGGACAAGATCGAGCCAGTGCCGCCCCCACTTCTCGCCGTAGTGGGGTGAGGCGAGGAGCCGATCGACAACCCGCTCCCAGGCCCCGGGGCCGTCGTCAGCCAGGAACGCCTTCCGTTCGGCTGCTGTGGGGGGGAGGCCAGTGAGGTCGTAGGTAGCGCGGCGGAGGAGCGTTTGCCGATCCGCCAGCGGCGGCGGCGCCAGGCCCTTCCTGGCGAGGCCCTCAAGGATGAAAGCATCGATCTCTGTCGTCGGCACGCCGTCGACTGGGACCATCTCGGGGTCAACTGCCGGGACGGCGGGGCGGAAGGGGGCCCGAAACGCCCAGTGCTCCTTCCACTCAGCTCCCGCACTGATCCAGTTGCGGAGCGACTCCGCCTGCTTGGGCAAAAGCCGCGGGCCTTCGGGGGGCATCCGCAGATCGGGATCGGCAGAAGCGATCCGCTCGAGGATCAGGCTCGTGTCGACGTTTCCAGACACGATCGCCCGGCCACCGGAGGGAAGTTCTGCGGTCGCGCCAGCGGCGGAGTCGAGGCGTAGGCCCCCTTCTTGGGTATCGGGGCCGTGACAGGAAAAACAGCGCCGGGCGAGGAGCGGCTGGATCTCGCGGGAGAAGTCGACCGCATCGGCGGCTGCCGACCGGCCGGCCGGTGCCAAGAGCAGGAACGAAGCGACCGCGACGGCAGCCAGAGCCCACGGATGTCGCACAGGGTGAATCGTCACGGCACCTCCTGCCAAAAAGGGAGATTCCATTCTACTCTCCTTCACCGGCCGAGGCTTTGGCCCGCTTCCCTCTCGGGCACCACCCCTGCGCAAGCCCCCGACAGGCCCGCTATCATGCAAGCGTCCTGCGGCTTCCACGCCGCCTCGGGCCGCTCCCGTCACCAGGAATCCTCAGCGCACAAACTATGTCTGCACCTTCACCCGCCCCATCCCGTCCACCGTTCTCACTCGCCGGCAAGGTGGCCCTCGTGACCGGTGCGACGACCGGCCTCGGCCTCGCCACCGCCAAGTGCCTCGGGCTCGCCGGGGCCAAGGTGGCGATGAACTACGCCAACAATCAGTCCCGCGCCGAGAAGGGGCTCCAAGAAGTCCGCGCTGCCGGCGTCACTGCCGATCTCTACCGGGCCGACGTCACCGATGCCGCCGAGGTCGACGGGATGTTTATGGGAATCGAACGGATGCTTGGGGCCGTCGATATCGTGGTCATCAACGCCACGCCAGCCCAGCCACAAAAATCGATCGAGGAATACGACTGGGCCTTCTACCAGCAGATGCTCGACTTCTTCGTGAAGAGCCCCTACCTCCTCGCCCGCCGCGCCCTCCCCTCGATGAAGGAGCGCCGCACCGGCCGATTGATCAACATCACCAGCGAAGTCTTCCTCTTGGGTGTCGCCCCCTTCTCCGCATATGTCGCCGCTAAGGGGGGCCAGACTGGCTGGTCGCGGAGCATGGCCCGCGAAGTCGCTCCGCACGGCATCACGGTCAACATGATCGCGCCCGGCTGGATCCCCGTCGAGCGGCACCAGAGCGATCCCCAGGCCGACAAAGATGCCTATCTGGCGACGGTCCCCGCGGCCCGCTGGGGGCTGCCGGAAGATGTCGGCTGGGCGGCATCGTATCTCGCCAGCGACGAAGCGGCCTTCGTGACCGGGCAGACGATCGCCGTCAACGGCGGCAAGACGGTGTGGTAGTCGGCGGTGCCGGTCCCACTCCGGCGGAGTTGTGACTTCCGGGAGACGCATCATGGCCAACCGCCAGCACCCGTCCGTCGATCGGGCCAAGAGCATCACGCAACTCTCGATCGGCGAATACCTGATCCGCCGCCTCGGCGACTACTCAATCCGCCACGTCTTCGGCGTGCCGGGCGACTATGTGCTCGGCTTCTATTCGATGCTCGAAAAGAGCCCGCTCGATTTGGTCAACTGCACCCGCGAGGATTGCGCGGGCTACGCCGCCGACGCCTACGCCCGACTCAACGGCATGGGGGCGCTGTGCGTCACCTACGGCGTGGGGGGATTGTCGGTCGTCAACTCAACCGCCGGTGCCTGGGCGGAGAAGAGCCCAGTGGTCGTGATCTCCGGGGCTCCGGGCTTAAGCGAACGGAGCGACCAACCGCTCCTCCATCACTGCGTCCGCGAATGGTCGACGCAACTCGAGGTCTTCGGGAAAGTCACCGCGGCCTGTGCCGAGATCACCGATCCCGACACCGCCTTCCGGGAGATCGATCGGGTCCTCGACGTCTGTTTCCGGCAGAAGCGCCCTGTCTACATTGAACTGCCGCGCGACATGATCGATGTCGTCCCCGAATCGATTCGCCCCTACGTCCCCCCGCCGCGCGTCAGCGATCCGGCGGCACTGGCCGAGGCAGTGCGGGAGGCGGTAGAGCGGATTGAGCAGGCACACGCGCCAGTGATCATCGCCGGCGTTGAGTTGCAACGCTTCGGACTCCAGGCCGACGCGATCGCGCTGGCCGAGGCCGCGGGAATCGCCGTCGCCTCAACGCTCCTCGGCAAGAGCGCCATCAGCGAGATCCACCCGCTCTATATCGGCCTCTACGAGGGGGGCATGGGGCGGCGCGAGGTGACCGAGTTTGTGGAGTCGAGCGACTGCCGGATCCTGCTTGGCACGATCCTCACCGACATCGACCTTGGCATCTTCACCGCCAACCTCGACCCGCGCCGGACGATCCACGCCACCAGCGACGACCTGCGGATCAGCCACCACCACTTCCGCGGCGTGCTCCTTGAGGATTTCATCCGCGAACTGGCTCGGGCCAAGCCGAAGGCCAACCCCCGGCAACTGCCGCTGGGCCCGGCAGCCGTCCACGGACCATTCACGCTCCAAGCCGACGCGCCGATCACGATCTCCCGGCTCATCCGCCGCCTTGATCAGGCGCTCAACGACCGCACGATCGTGATCGCCGACGTGGGGGATGCGCTGTTTGCTTCCAGCGAATTGGTGATCCGCGGCCAGACCGAATACATCTCACCGGCCTATTACACCTCCATGGGCTTCGCGACGCCGGCCACAGTCGGTGCCTGTGCTTGTCGACCCGAACTGAAGGTGGTGGCGCTGATCGGTGACGGCGCCTTCCAGATGACCGGCATGGAGGCCTCGACACTCGTGGCCCGCGGCATGTCGCCGACATTGATCGTGCTCGACAACGGGGGCTACGGTACCGAACGGACCCTCCTCGACGGTGCTTTCAACGACATCAATCCCTGGGAATACCAACTCCTGCCGGCACTGCTCGGCGGCGGTACCGGCTACGAGGTGCGGACGGAGGGGGATTTTGACAAGGCCCTGGTGGCGGGCTTGGCCGACAGGAAGGCCATGAGCCTGATCCGCGTCTTCCTCGCCCGCGACGACTTCAGCACCACCATCCGCCGGCTGGGTGAGAGCCTGTCGAAGAAAGTCAGGTAGTAACACCTGACGAGGCGTCTCCGACGGCTGCAGGAAATGACCGCCGCCCAGAGATCCAAGAGATCAGGCCACTGGAACGACCACCGCGTGTGGAACGACCACCGCGTGCGGTCGCTCGGGCAGTGTCTCCACAGCCCGCTCAGGCGTCGTAGTAGAGGCAGAACTCATACGGATGTGGCCGGAGCCGCATCGGGGCGATTTCGTCCTCGCGTTTCCGCCGCACCCAGTGCTCGATGACATCGGGGGTGAAGACGTCGCCACGGAGGAGGAAGTCGTGGTCGGCCTCGAGTGCCGCAAGCGCCTCCTCGAGTGAGCCCGGCGTCCGCGGCACTTTCCGCAGTTCCTCGGCCGGGAGGTCGTAGATGTCGCGGTCGAGCGGCTCACCCGGGTGGATCTTGTTCTGGATGCCGTCGATTGCCGCCAGGAGGATCGCTGAAAAGGCGAAGTAGGGATTGCAGGTCGGGTCGGGACAGCGGAACTCGATCCGCTTCGTCCTCGGGCTCGTCGAGTACATCGGGATCCGGCAGGCTGCCGAGCGGTTGCGCTGCGAGTAGGCGAGGTTCACCGGCGCCTCGTATCCGGGCACAAGCCGCTTGTAGCTGTTGGTGGTGGGGTTGGTCAGTGCCAGCAGTGCCGGGGCGTGGCGGAGGATGCCCCCCAGTGCCAACAGCGCCATCTCCGACAGTCCGGCGTAGCCGGTACCGGCGAACAGCGGCTGCCCTTCCTTCCAGAGCGAGATGTGGACGTGCATCCCGGAGCCGTTGTCGCCATGGATCGGCTTGGGCATGAAGGTCGCGGTCCGGCCATTGCGACGGGCGACGTTCTTGACGATGTACTTGTACAGACAGACCTGATCAGCCATCCGCACCAGTTCCTGGTAGCGCATGTCGATCTCGCACTGTCCGGCGCTGGCCACCTCGTGGTGCTGGGCCTCGACGTCGATGCCGGAATGGATCATGGCCTGCATCATCTCGTTGCGCAGATCCATCATCTGATCCCCCGGCGGCACGGGGCAGTTGCCCTCCTTGAAGCGGAGCTTGCCGGCGAGATTCGGCCCCTCCTGCCGGCCCCGGTTCCATTCCGCCTCGCGGGAATCGAGATGGTAGTAGCCCTCGTGGGCATTCTGGTCGAAGCGGGCGTCGTCGAAGATGAAGAACTCCGCCTCCGGGCCGATGAAGCAGGTGTCGGCAATCCCGGTGCTCTTGAGATAATTGACCGCCTTGCGGGCCACGTAGCGCGGATCGCGTGAGTAGTCCTCGCGGGTGATCGGATCCTGGACATTGCAGATCATCGACAGCGTGGGGAGAGCCGTGAACGGATCGACGACCGCGGTGTCGGGCACCGGCACCAGCAGCATGTCGCTTTCGTTGACGCTCTGCCAGCCACGGAGGCTCGAGCCGTCGAAGCCCAGGCCGTCGCTGAAAGTGTCTTCCTCGAGTTTGCCCACCGGGATCGTGAGGTGCTGCCAGACGCCGAGGAAGTCGATAAACCGCAGGTCGACTGCCTTGACTTCCTTCTCGCGACACATCGCCAGCACTTCGCGGGGCTTCATGGGATCGGCATTCCTGCGGCTTGAATCGGCACCGGGGGATCGGTCGGGGCCTCCATCATACGCACCTTCCCCCGCCGGGCCGCCGAAGGGGGAATGCCCCACCAGCCGGCATTTCATACCCACCAGAGGTGGTCTACCATTCAGGCTCCGGATCGTTGCCCGTTCACCTCATTCTCTGCGGACATCCCCATGCTTTCCCCCCGCCATCCCGGCTCCAGGGTCGCGGCCCCGGCGCTTTTCGCCCTGGTGCTTTTCGCCGTCGCGCTTCTCGCCGTAGCGGCCCTCCCCGCACTGGCTTTCGACGCGCAGACGCCGGCCGCCGACCGGCTCGTCGGCACCCGCGTCGGCGACTTCCGCCTTACCAACGTCTCCAGCGGCGATGAGGTGTGGTTGTACGGTCTGTCGATTGGCAACCAGTTCCTCGGCCGCGTCCTCAATCTCCGCAAGGTGCAGGCGGTGGTGCTGGTGTTCGTCTCTCCGGGCTGCCCACTGGGTGACAAATACCTCCCCCGGCTGGGTGACATCGCCAAGACCTATGCGGAGAAAGGGGTACTGGTGTTCGGCATCGCCTCCGGGGCCGGTGAGACACCCGAGACGCTCAAAGCCTGGGCGAGCGAGCGGCAAGCGACGATCCCCATCCTCCACGATCCGGGCAACGCGATCGCCGATGCGCTGTTGGTGGAGCGGTCGAATGACGCCATTCTCGTCGACATCCGCGGGGTGATCCGCTACCGGGGGGCGATCGACGACCAGCATGGTTACGATGCTTCGCTCCCCGAGCCGAGGCAGACCTTTCTCACCGCCGCGATCGACGCCGTCCTCGATGGCCAACCGAAGCGGATCGATCCCCGAGGCACGGCCGTGGCCGGCTGCCGGCTGACGAAGGTGGCTGCGAAGAAGTCGCCGCTGGCCGAACTCGACCGGGTGCGGCCAACCAGTTCCGAGATCTCGGCCTGGCTCGACGACCATGACCCCGCCCCGTCCATCGTCGGTCAGGTCACCTGGAGCGACGACGTAGCGGGAATCCTCCAGGCCAAGTGTCAGAGCTGTCATCGCCCCGGTCAGGTCGGCGGCTTCTCGCTGCTTGAATACGACGACGCCTTCCGCCATGCGGCGATGATCGCCGAGGTCGTGGAAAATCGGCGGATGCCCCCCTGGCACGCCGATCCGCGCCACGGTCATTTTGCCAACGACCGGCGGCTGACGGCGGCCGACCGGGCAAAACTTCTCCAGTGGGTGGAGGACGGAGCCCCCCGCGGCACGGGACTGGAGCCCTCACCGCGGCAGTTCCCCGCAGGCTGGACGATCGGTACCCCCGATATCGTCTTTGAGATTCCCGAGGAGACCACCGTTCCCGCCCAGGGGACTTTGCCGTATGTGAATCTCTCAGTGCCGACCAACTTCACCGCGGACGTCTGGGTGCAAGCCGCCGAGGCCCGTCCCAGCAACCACGGCGTCGTCCACCATATCATCGTGTACGTCGATGCCCCGGGCGAACGCCGTGGCCGCGGCCCCGACGGCCTCGGCCACCTCTGCGGCTATGCCCCGGGCGATATGCCGAGCATCTATCCCCCCGGTACGGCCAAGCGGATCCCCGCCGGGAGCACGCTCCGCTTCCAGATCCACTACACCCCCAACGGCCTGCAGGCCACCGACCGCTCAAGTGTCGGTCTGATCCTCGCCAAGGAGCCCCCTGCGCGCGAGGCCCTCACCGTCGGCATCGCCAACCCGCGGTTCGTGATCCCGGCGGGCGCCCCTGCCCACCCGGTGCAGTCGCAGCATGTGCTGAAACAGCCGGCTCGCTTGCTCGCATTCATGCCCCACATGCACCTCCGCGGGAAGGCGTTCCGCTACACGCTCGAGCAGTCGGAAAGCGCGCCGGAGGTGCTCCTCGACGTGCCGGCCTACGACTTCGGTTGGCAGAGTTACTACACGCTCACCGCGGCCCGCGAATTGGCCACCGGGACACGGATCGTGTGCGACGCCCTCTTTGACAACTCCCCTGCCAACCTCGCCAACCCCGATCCCACCCGAAACGTCACCTGGGGGGAACAGACGTGGGAAGAGATGATGATCGGCTACATCGACATCGACTTCCCCCGCGAAGACGCCCGCCCGCAGGAGGAGTGACCGGCGGCGGGGGAGCGGCGGAGGGTAGACTCTGTCGAGCCGATCTCTTTCGAGACGATCCTTGTCTGCCGTTCCAGGGGGCCCCGAGCCATGACCACCGTGCGCGCGGCGACCAGCACAATGCTGGCGGTGTGGGCGGCCCTCCTCTGTGCAGCCGCGTTGCCTGCGGCCGACGCGTCTGCCCCCGCGCTGCTGTGGAGCGATGGGCTTAAAAAAGTCTTTGCCGATCGCTGCTTCGCCTGCCATGGGTCTCTCGCCCAGCAGGCTGGGCTCCGTGTCGACACCGCCGCAGCCCTCGTCGCCGGCGGGGCCTCTGGACAGGTGGTCGTGCCGGGCGATCCGGAGGCCGGTTCGTTACTGGCCCGAGTCACCCACCCCGATCCGGCGGAGCGGATGCCGCCAGAGGGAGAAGGAGAACCGCTGTCGCCAGCGGAGATCGAGACGCTGAAAGCCTGGATCGCTGCCGGCTGTCCGGCACCGCCTGATGAGCAGCCGGAGCGCGATCCGCGCGACCACTGGGCTTTCCGACCGCGGGTCCGGCCAGTGGTGCCCGCGGTAGCGCATCCCGACCGGGTGCGGAACCCGATCGATGCCTTCCTCGAGGACGCCCGCGGCAGGGCAGGCATCGCACCCCAACCAGAAGCCCCCCGCCAGCTCCTCGTTCGCCGGCTGTATTTCGACCTCGTCGGCCTGCCGCCGACCCATGAGGAACTCTCGGCGCTCCTCGCCGACACCTCCCCAGACTGGTACGAGTTGCTCGTCGAGCGGCTCCTCGCCGATCCCCGGCATGGCGAGCGGTGGGGGCGGCATTGGATGGATGTGTGGCGGTATGCCGATTGGTGGGGCCTGGGTGACCAGCTCCGCAACAGCCAGAAACACATCTGGCACTGGCGTGACTGGATCATCGAGTCACTCAACGACGACACCGGCTACGACGAGATGGTCCGGCTGATGCTCGCCGCCGATGAGCTCCATCCCGACGACCTCCCCAAGTTGCGGGCCACGGGATTTCTGGCGCGGAACTGGTTTCTCTTCAACCGCACTCCATGGATGGACGAGACCGTGGAGCACGTCTCGAAGGGGCTGCTCGGCCTGACGATGAACTGCGCCAAGTGCCACGACCACAAATACGACCCACTCCGCCAAGAGGACTACTATCGCTTGCGGGCCTTCTTCGAGCCGCTCCATGCCCGGATCGACGTGCTCCCCGGCGAACCCGATCTGGAGAAGGATGGCATCGCGCGGATCTTCGACGGCGTGCCGGAGGTGGTCACCTACCGCTTCATCCGCGGCGAGGATCAACGGCCCGACACGTCGCGCCCCATCCTCCCCGGCGTCCCCGCCCCCCTGGCTCCGCACGAGATCATGATCCTGCCGGTGGCACTGCCAAAGAGCGAATCAGAGCCCGAGCGGCGCCCGTGGGTGATTGAGGCCCATGTCGCCCAAGCGCAGAGGCACCTCGATGCGGCCAGTGCCGCCCATGCCGCCACCCCCACGCCACTCACCGAGCAAGCCGTCGCCGTCACCGTTGCCGAACTGGCCGCCGTTGAACGCCGCGGCACGGCGATGCGCTCGGCCTGGGCAGTCGAGGATTCGTCGGGCGTAGCCGCCGACGATCCCCGCCAAGTCGCCGCCAAGGAATCTGCCGCCGAGGCGGTGCGGGCCGAGCGGCAGCTCGTGGCGGTGCGGGCCCAGGGAACGCTGCTGGAATCTGAAGTCAAACTCGCTGCGGCGAGCGACGATGCCAAGGCCGCTTTCGAGAAGGTGGTGGCCGATTCCCGGAACGCCTACGAACAGGCACTGACGGCAGTCGCACAACCGGGGGAGGCTTTCACCCCCCTGGTCGGGGCCCGCTGGACGCCGACTCGGTTCAGAAATTCCAGTGCCGATGATCCCACCGTTCCCTTCCCGACGACCAGCACCGGCAGGCGTTCGGCACTGGCCGGATGGATCACCGATTCACGCAATCCGCTCACTGCCCGCGTGGCGGCCAACCACATCTGGGCCCGGCACATGGGCCAGCCGCTGGTCGCCACGGTGTTCGATTTCGGGCGCAAGGGAACGCCACCTTCCCACCCCGAACTCCTCGACTGGTTGGCAAGCGAGCTCGTCGAGGGAACCGCGGCTGGCCCCCACGCCAAGCCCTGGAGCATGAAGCGGATCCATCGGTTGATCGTGAATTCCGCTGCCTACCGGGCATCGTCGTCGACGGCGGGCAACCCCGAGGCGCTGCGGATCGATGCCGACAATCGGCTCGTGTGGCGGCGGGAGCCAGTGCGCCTCGAATCGGAGGTGATTCGCGACGGCGTTCTGGCGCTGGCCGGCATGCTCGACACGCGGATCGGCGGAGCACCTGTGCCGGCCGGCGAGCAGGCCGCATCGACCCGACGGAGCCTCTATTTTCACCACACCGATCCCGATCGGAATGCGTTCCTGGTGACCTTCGACGGCGCCGGCGTGAAGGAATGCTACGAGCGCGAGCGGAGCATCGTGCCGCAGCAGGCGCTGGCGCTTGCCAACGCCGGCTTCGTCCACGACGCCGCCGCACGGATCGCTGCCGGCATTGAGGCTCAGACGCGTCAGCGCGGGCTTGGCAGCGAAGACAGTACGTTTCTCGACGTCGCCTTCCGCACGGTCCTTGGCCGACCGCCACAGGCCGCCGAAGCGGCCGCCTCCACTGCGGCTGTGGGGCGCTGGCGGAACCTCGAACCGGCGCCGGCCGACGGGTCGGTGGAACCGGCCCGCATCCACCTCGTCTGGGCGCTCCTCAACCACACCGACTTTGTCACCCTGAGGTGATCCCCATGCGCATCCGCTTCCCTTCCCGCATCCGCTTCCCTTCCCGCATCCGCTTCCCTTCCCGCATCCGCTTCCCTTCCCGCATCGTCGCCCCACCCCGCGTCGTCGCCCCACCCCGCGTCGGCGCCCCACCCCGGCGTGCCTTTCTTGCCGACCTTGGCCTCGGCTTCACCGGTCTGGCGCTCGGTGCCATGCTCTCCCGCGACGGCGTCGGCTCCCCCGCTGCCTGGCTTCCCCCCGACGGCAGACCGCACTTCACCCCAAAGGCGAAGAGCGTCATCTGGCTGTTTATGAATGGCGGCGTCAGCCACCTTGAAAGCTTTGACCACAAGCCCGAGGTGACAAAACATGCCGGCAAGACGATCGCCGAGACTCCGTATGCCGACGTCCAGAACCCGGCGAAACTCGCCCTTGAGCGCGCCCCCGTTCCCGACGCCAACGGCCTGCAACGCAATGTCCTCTATCCGCTCCAGACCAGTTTCCGCAGGCATGGGCAAAGCGGCATGGAGATCAGCGATTTCTTCCCGCACACCGCGCGGAATGCCGACCGGATCGCCGTCGTCCGATCGATGTGGACGACCGATTCCAACCACGGAGCGCAGACGCAGTTCCACACCGGCCGCCACATGCTCGATCCGGTGCAACCGACGCTCGGTGGCTGGGTGCACTACGGACTCGGGTCGGTAAACGACGATCTTCCACAATTCATCTCCATCGGCACCCGCGAGTACTGGAACCGCAAGGACGGGATGTATCTTGGCCCCGCGCATGACGCGGTGCCGCTGAGGATTGATCCCGCCAATCCCCTCGACTTTGGCCATCCGCAGCGTCCCTTCGCGCCCGAGGCCCAGAGGATCGGCTTCGATCTCGTCGGCCATCTCAACCGACAAACCTCCATCGAATATCCCGACGATCCGGCGACAGCCGCCCGCATCGCCTCCTACGAACTCGCCTTCCGCATGCAGCACAGCGTGCCGAAGGTTGTCGACTTCGCCGACGAGACGGAGGAAACGCAGCGGCTCTACGGCCTCGACCTCCCCCACTGCCGCGATTTCGGCATGCAGTTGCTCGCCGCGCGGCGGTTTGTGGAGCGGGGCGTGCGCTTTATCCAGATCCAGCACGGCGGAGGGGGCGCCGGGGCCTGGGACGCCCACGGCGGCCTTAAGGCCAACCACCAAGGGCTGAGCCTCGCCGTCGATCAACCGATCGGCGGACTCCTTGAAGATCTCGCCCGCCGCGGTCTCCTCGATGAGACAATCGTCCTCTTTGCCAGTGAATTCGGCCGGACGCCGGGCACGCAAGGCGCTGATGGCCGTGATCACCATCCCTTCGCCTTTTCAGTCTGGATGGCTGGCGGCGGCATCAAGGGGGGCGTGGTCCACGGCGCCACCGATGAGCTCGGCTTTCATGCCGTCGAGGACCGGCATTACGTCACCGACATCCATGCCACGATCCTCAAGGCGCTCGGCCTCGACTCGCGGACTCTGGAGATCCCGGGGCGAAAGCGACTGGCGATCGACCACGGCACGCCGATCGACGCCATCATGGCGTGATGCCCCAGCGATCCTTCAAGCACGAAAGCGGCTGGCGCGGTCGAATCGGCGCTATCGTGCTCGGAGCATTCCAGGCAAGCGCCCACCGGCTCCCTTTCTCTGTCAGCGGTCTGTGACAATGCGGGCGGTCCAACCATCGGCCCCGCGGCACAGCGCGAGCAGCCGCGTGGACAGGGCACCCACAAGTTGCACGCGGAGGCTTTCCTGAGGAGACCCCGCGACGCTCTTCTCGAGCGCCTGCTCGTACAGTCCCCCGTCGACGCGGCGGGCGAAGCCGCGGCCCCCCGAGACCTCACCCGACTTGTGATCGAGCCAGGCCAGCCTGTGCGGAGCAATCTCCTCAGCCGGCACCGCGTCGCCCTCCGCCTGTGGAATCTCCGCCAGCCGCCAAGTCCGGCACATCGCACCTGCTTCGAGAAGCAGATCGTAGTGCAGGCCGGCGGGGTCGTCGGGAGCGGACGCGTGTTGGAGGAGAATAAACCGGGGCATGGGGTCATTCTTTCCGCTCGACGGGCCGCTGTCGACGGGCGACGGCAGCCACCTCATCCGCTACCGAATCAGTAGTCGTCCGAGTCGTCGGCGGTGTCGCCCGGCAGCACCAGCGGCTTCGGCTTATGGCGCACTGCACGGGTGGCGTTCTCCTCACGGAGCCGCTCGACAACCGCTTCCAGGCTCATCGCGCCCAAATCGCCGTCGAGCCGGTCGCGGAGGCTCACCGTGCCGGCGGCTTCGTCGCGTGGTCCGCAGACGACCATCATCGGGATCAGGTCGAGTTGTGCCGCGCGAACCTTCGCGCCGAGCTTCTCCGGGGCCAGATCGAGCCCGACGCGCAGGCCCGCTGCCTCGAGCCTGGCCTTCACGCTCTTCGCGTAGGTCTCGCTCTTCTCGCTCACCGGCAGCACCCGCACCTGCTCGGGGGCGAGCCAGAGCGGAAACGCCCCGGCAAAATGCTCGATGAGCACCCCCACAAACCGCTCCAAACTTCCCAGCGGCGCCCGGTGGATCATCACCGGCTTGTGGCGGGCGTTGTCGGCGCCGATGTACTCGCAGTCGAAGCGCTCGGCACTGGGGAGGTTGTAGTCGAGTTGCACAGTCCCCAACTGCCACTTGCGGCCGAGCGAATCGTGGACGACGAAGTCGATCTTCGGGCCATAGAAAGCCGCCTCGCCCGCCTCCGGTTCACAGCCGGGGAGATTCATCCGCCGCGCCACGCGCTCGATCGCCGCCTCGGCCTCGTCCCAGCGATCGGGTGGGCCGACGTACTTATCGCTCTTGGGATCGCGGAAGCCGAGCCGGACGGAGAAATTCTCAAACGCCAAACTGTTGAGGACTTTGAGGGTGAAATCGATGCAGCCCTCGACTTCCTGTTCCACCTGCTCCGGCATACAGAAGATGTGGGCGTCGTCCTGGGTGAAGCCACGGACCCGCGTCAGCCCACCGAGCTCGCCGGACTGCTCGTAGCGGTAGACGGTGCCAAACTCCGCCAGCCTCAAGGGGAGATCCTTGTAACTCCGCGGACGCGCCTTGTAGATAATCGTGTGGTGCGGGCAGTTCATCGGCTTGAGGAGATACTGTTCGTCCTCCTGCATCACAATCGGCTTGAACTGGCTGTCGGCGTAGTAAGGGTAATGGCCAGAGATCTTGTAGAGATCGACCTTGCCGATGTGCGGCGTATAGACAGCCTGATAACCGCGTGCGGAGAGCTCCTCGCGGACAAATGCCTCCAGCGTGCTCCGCACCAGCGCCCCTTTGGGCATCCAGAGAATCAGCCCCGCACCGACAAGCGGACTGGTCGTGAAGAGATCGAGTTGCTTGCCGAGGACGCGGTGATCGCGCTTCCGCGCTTCTTCCAGCGCCGCAAGGTGGGCGTCGAGATCCTCCTGGGTAAACCAGGCAGTGCCGTAGAGTCGCTGGAGTTGGGCGTTGTTGGCGTCCCCCTTCCAGTAGGCTCCGGCGATGCTCGTCAATTTGAAGGCACCGATGCAGCCTGGGCTCGGCACATGGGGACCGCGGCAGAGGTCGACAAACTCCCCCTGTCGGTAGAACGAGAGCGTGGGATGGGCGGCAAGGCCGGTCTCGATGTGCTCCGCCTTGAGTGGTTGCTTGAGCCCGCGGACGATGGTTGCGGCCTCGAGACGTGGCACCTCGACCCGCTCGAAGACCTCGTCGGCGGCGATGATCTTCCGCATCTCCTCCTCGATCCGGGGAAGATCCTCATCCGTAATCGGACGGCTGGCCCGCATGTCGTAATAGAAGCCCGCACCGACGGTCGGGCCGAAGGCCAACTCGACGCCGGGAAAGAGCCGCATCACCGCCCGAGCCATGATGTGTGCGGCAGAGTGCCGCATGACGGGCAACGCCCGCGGGTCGCCGCTGAACAGCCACTCGACGCGCGGTTGGCCCTCCTCCGGGAACGGGGCATCGAGGCCGACCGTCTTCCCATTGAGGAGCGCGGCGATCGGCGCTGTTTTCTTCTTGCCACCACCGGTGACGCCGGCGGCGATGTCAGCCACGCGGCGGGCCTGGGGGAAGTCGCGGGAAGTGCCATCGGCGAAGCAAACGGTAGGCATGGGTGCGGCTGGTCTTGTTTGGGAGGGCGGCCGGGGCTTCTCGAGACGTGCACGGCAGGGCCGGAGAGTGGCGGGCAATTCGCCCGGAGTATCCCCACGCCGGCCTGTGCCCCACAAGGCCGAATCGAGACCCCGGAACAGCGGGCGTTTCGCCGTTGGGTGGCCAGCCATATTTCGCTATCTTCCCCCCCCTCTGGCGCTTC